>NZ_BAABED010000001.1:3693583-4309180 GCF_039539965.1 Arthrobacter methylotrophus
GCCCCGGCACCCTCCAAGCGGACAAGGACTTCCATCTCTTCTTGATGGGACTGGCCGGCAACCCACGGCTCACTGCATTGGACAGCGAACTGCGCAACCTGGTGCTCGCACATGGCCTTGTCACCATCCCGGCAGCCCGGAGCAGCCAGGACCTGGCCAACGACCGCAAGGAGATCCTCCGAGCGCTGGAGCGCCGGGACCCCCGCGCCGCGGCTGATGCCGTCCGGGACCACGTCACCCGGACGGCCCAGCTGCTTATTACCGGGGTTTGCGCCCAGACACCGGGACTGTCCGCCGAGGAATACCTGGCGAAGCTTGAGCATCTGACCAAGTTCTCCAGCTGACGGTATTCGCCAGGCCAAGTGGGGCGCGGCCTGCCCGGGCGCACTTCTGCCGGCACCGCCTCTTTACATATGAAGAGAATTATTCTACAGTTGCATGCAACATGCGAGTTGTAGCATGCAACATGTACCAGAAAGGATGCGCTGTGGCATCCCCCTCCCCCATTTCATCAAGCAGCCAGCCGCTGGCCGGAATCCGAGTAGCGGATTTTTCCCGCGTCCTTGCTGGCCCCCTGTGCACCATGATGTTGGCCGATTATGGGGCCGAGGTCATCAAGATTGAGAGTCCGGCCGGGGACGATACCCGGGCATGGATTCCACCCGTGGATGCCAGCGGCACGGGGACATACTTCGCCAGCGTCAACCGCAATAAGAAGTCCGTGGTCGCAGACCTCTCCACGGAACGTGGGCTGGCATATGCCCGGACCCTAATCGCTAAGTGCGACGTCGTCGTCGAAAATTTCCGTCCTGGCGTGATGGCGAAATTCGGACTGGATTACCAGACCCTGTCCGAGAGCAGGCCGGACCTCGTTTACTGCTCGATCTCGGGCTTCGGTGCCGGAGCTGGCGCGGACATGCCCGGCTACGACCTCCTGGTCCAAGCCCTCGGCGGCCTGATGAGCATCACCGGCCCCTCCGAAGGGGAACCCAGCAAGGCGGGAGTCGCCCTGGTCGATGTCCTGACCGGACAAAATGCACTCGCCGGAATCTTGATGGCACTGCGGGTCCGTGATGCTACCGGGATGGGGCAGGAGGTGCAGGTCAACCTGCTCTCTTCACTTCTTGCCGCCCTGGTGAACCAAGGCACGGCTACCCTCGCCACCGGGAAATCCCCCGCTCGATTGGGCAACGCGCACCCCAGCATCGCCCCTTATGAGACCTTCCGCACCGGGAGCGGCACACTCGCCGTCGCCGTCGGCAATGATCGGCAGTTCGCAGCCTTGGCGCGGGTCCTTGGCCTGGAGGGTTTGGCGGAGGAGGCAAGGTTCCTCAGCAACGAACGCCGGGTGGCCTCCCGGACGGAACTGCGCGCTGTTGTCGAAACGGCGCTGCTTGCCGACACGGCCGCGCAGTGGCAACAGAAACTGCTCGCAGCCGGGGTTCCCGCAGGCAAGGTCAACAGCGTCGGCGAGGCTTTCGAACTGGCAGAGAGCCTGGGACTCGGCCCGTCGACCATTGTCACTGATCCCGCAACCGGCCGGGAGTCCCGGCAGCTGGCCAACCCCATCCGCCTGTCCGCAACCGGTCCGGAATACCGGCAGGTCCCTCCGAGCCTTGGCGAACACCAAGGCACCATCTTCTCTTCGGAACCCTCAACCACCACCGTGAAAGGCCAATAAATGTCTGATATCAGCGATCTGATTGATTTCGATTCCCTCCTCAGCGCGGACGAGCGTGCTCTGCGCGATTCCGTGCGTTCCTTCGTGGACAGCGAGATTAAACCGAACATCGCCCAGTGGTATGAAAAGGCCGTCTTTCCGCTGGAGATCGTCCCGGAACTGGGCCGGCTGGGCCTGCTCGGGATGCATCTGAAGGGCTACGGCTGCGCGGGCCGATCCGCCGTCGACTACGGACTTGCCGGCGCGGAACTGGAAGCCGGCGACTCCGGGCTGCGCACCTTCGTTTCCGTGCAGGGCTCTCTCGCGATGAACGCCATCTACAAGCATGGCTCGGAAGAGCAGAAGCAGGAGTGGCTGCCGGCGATGGCCAAGGGCGAGGCGATCGGTTGCTTCGGCCTGACCGAGCCCACTGCCGGCTCGGATCCGGGCGGCATGAAGACTTTCGCCCGCCGCGACGGCAGCGACTGGGTCCTCAACGGTTCCAAGCGCTGGATCGGTCTGGCGTCCGTGGCCAAAGTCGCCATCATCTGGGCCCAGGCCGACGGCGGCATCCGGGGCTTCCTGGTCCCGACAGAAACCCCGGGATTCACGGCCACCCCGATCGAACCAAAACTCTCCATGCGTGCCTCCATCCAGTGCGATATCGAACTGACCGAGGTGCGGCTGCCCGAGTCCGCGGTGCTGCCGAACGTCGTCGGACTCAAAGGCCCGTTCTCCTGCCTGAACGAGGCCCGTTACGGGATCATCTGGGGCGCCATGGGCGCCGCCCGCGACGCGTTCGAAGCGGCTCTGGACTACTCCAAGGAACGCCTGCAGTTCGACAAACCCCTGGCGGGCTACCAGCTGACGCAACAGAAGCTCGTGGACATGGCCCTTGAGATCAACAAGGGATTCCTCCTCGCCCTGCATCTGGGTCGCAAAAAGGACGCCGGCACACTATCGCTGGACCAGATCTCCTTCGGCAAACTGAACAACTGCCGCGAAGCCATCAAAATCGCCCGCGAAGCCCGCACGATCCTGGGCGGCAACGGCATCACGCTGGACTACTCACCTCTGCGTCACGCCAACAACCTCGAATCAGTACGCACCTATGAAGGGACCGACGAAGTCCACACCCTCATCCTGGGCAACAAACTCACCGGCGTCCCCGCGTTCCGGTAGAAGACGCGCCCGACGGCGGACCGGGCACCTTATCGAGCGCAATTCAGTTCGCCAGGACTTCGATGGAGATGGGGTCCAGTGCCTCGCCGGCCGCGTAGACGTCGCCGAAGATCTCTCCACCCTCGGTGGAGAGTGTCGCCGACACGTTGTGCCAAGCCAGACGACCGTTCTCATGCGTTGGCTGTCCGAGGACCAGGTTGGCCAGGACAATCCGGGCCGCACGCCCGGGCCACCGGACAGTGCTAAGAACCGCACCCTCCGGAGTGATCTGAATCCAAGGATCGGTCACCGTGGCCACGCGCATGCCGTGGTGGCCCGTGAATTCCACTGTGCCCTCGAATCGGAGCATTCCCAGCCCGGTGGAGATGTCATAAGCGGACGCCGTGGCAGGGAAACCAAAAGACTCAACATCCAGTGGCACCACGCTTCCATTGACGGTAAATTGACCGTCCGCGGGCCCGGCAACGTATTCACGCAGACTCTTCTTGATGCCCCAGCGGAGGATCCCGCCGTCAGTACGTTTGTCGTCACTCAATGGTGTAGCCTCTCCAGTCCAGGCGGAACTCCCCACGGGAGTCGACTGCCGCTTTGATCTAACTATTGCTCTGTCGGGTAGGCCACGCAGAGCCACACTAGCTGATCCACCGACGCGGCTTCGCCAATGTTTTGCACATGCTCCACCAAATCGCTCAGCCTTTCGGCGTCGATGGGCATTTCGGCATTCATGGCTGCCAGAAGCCCTGCCTCCTGGGCGAAGGACGGACGCCAGTCCCGCTCCCCCAGCGCCAGCGTATTCTCAAATTCGCTGCCATCCAGAAGCCGGACTGTGATGCGGGACTGCAACATCCGCAAATCGTCAGCGGCAACCACCTTGCTAAGGCACACCAAGCGACGCACACCCGGATCGTCATAGCTTTCCATGGCTGCCAGCGTGATATCGGTCCCCAAGAGTCCAAGCGCCACACAAAACGGGGTGCTCATCAGGGTGTTCACCCGGTTCCGGAAAGGCCCATATCCCGCGATTCCCGGGTGGTTAGCCTCATACGGGTTCATTTCGATCCGGATGGATTGCACCTGCGAGATGTCACCGATCCGCTCGGCGAGGATCTTGGCGTTCCTGACCGGCACTTGGTTTCCGGCACACACGGGGAGTGGTTTGAGGTTCACGTTGAGAATTTCATACGTCTGCCCCAGCTCTGCAGCGGCCCGGAACGGCTCGGTGCGATCTCCCGCATAGGCCTGAAGATAGCCTGCCACGCCCTCGAATGCCGTGCTGGCCGCTGTCACACCTTCCTCCGCCATGATGGCAGCGAGGATGCCGTTCTTTGCGGCCTGCCCGTTATTGAAGTGGAACTCCGGGCTGCCCGCGCCGAAAGGCTCGCTCGTTCCACAGGCAAAGCCCGCAGCGATTCCCAGTGCGTGAGCGGTGTCCGCCTCGTTGAGGCCCATAAGTTTAGCCGCGGCTGCGGCCGCGCCGATCACACCGAAAACGCCGGTTGCCCGGATTCCGCGGGGCGTGGTCAACGCCGTGTACTCACGGCTGAGGCCACCAGCAATCTCATAACCGGCAACCATGGCAGCGAGCAGATCAGCGCCGTTTGCTCCACGTTCCTCAGCCACGGCGAGCGCGGCGGAGATGACTGCGGTTCCAAGGTGGGCGGTATGGTGCGTGTCGTCCTGGACCCGGGCGTGGAAGAGGGCGCCATTGGCGAAGGCAGCGTTCATGGCCGAGGTGCGCTCTCCCCCGTGCAGCATCGTTGCCGTCGGCCGCGCCTGCTCTCTGGCGGCGATGTGGGCGGCCTGGCCAACGCACGCGATACCGTGCGCCGCCAGCCCCATCCCCAGTTGATGGAGCAGACAAATCCGTGCCTTTTCCGTCACCGCAGGGGGCAGATCGGCAAACACAAGCCCAGCCACGAATCGTGCGAACCGCTCACTCAGCGTCGCATCCGCTTGCGCCCCCTTCGCTGCGGGCAATTCAGCCGTCACCATTTGTCCACGCGCTAGTTCGCCGCAGCAGCATCAATAGCGTCGAAAATGGGCTTGTTACCTCCATGGGAGGTAAATCCGCCGTCGATCGGGATCTCGCTGCCGCTAATGAAGCTGGAGTCCGCTGACAGCAGGAACAAGACAAGATCCGCCACTTCATCCACGCGCCCTCCCCGGCCTGCCGGGGTCAAAGCGAGTTGAGTGTTGAGAAATGCGGCGGGCATGTCGGCGTTGATCGGCGTCTTGATGTACCCCGGGTGAATCATGTTTACCCTGATTCCCTGATGGGCCAGCTCAACCGCGGCGGTCTTCGACAGGCCACGGAGAGCCCACTTCGCCGCGCTGTATGCCACATTGTGGTATGCGATCAGGCTCGCAATCGAGCCGACATTCACAATCGAACCGCCCTGGTTCATGATGGGACTCAGGGTCTGGATTCCGAGCATAGCTCCAGTCACGTTGACGGCGAAGGAATTGTTCCACGCCTCGAGGGTGACATTGGCCAGGCGCCCAGGAACAGAGATTCCAGCGTTATTGACGAGCCCGTCCAACCCGCGGCCGGCGGCCACGAGGGTCTCGCGCAAGCTGGCCCAATCCGACGCGGAGGTGACATCCAGATGCTGGTAGCTTGCGTGTCCGCCACCGGCTGAGATTTCTTCGGCCAAAGCCTGGCCCACTGCGTCCGTCACGTCGGCAATAATGACTGTGGCACCTTCTGACGCCAGAGCGCGTGCCTCTGCGGCGCCCTGCCCCCGCGAAGCGCCGGTGACGACCACCGTCTTACCAATGAAGCGTGTTTTTTCTGTCATGAGATTCTTCCCATCGTTGGTTTGTGAAAAGTCAATTTCCGGTAAGTGAAATCCGCAGAGAGGTGACCTCGCGGACGAAGGGACCCTCATGCTGCTGCCAGGGTTCGATCAAGCGCGCTTTCGGGAATCGCTCCATGACGGCGGTGAGCAGTGTGTGCATTTCAAGCCGTGCCAGATTCTGGCCGATGCAGGAATACTGCCCTTGACCGAACAAAAGAGGACCCGGAACCATAGGGCGCGTCATGTCGAACTCGGACGGGTTGTCGAATACCGTCGGATCGTTTTGTGCGGCCTCAACGTGGATGAAAATGAGGTCATCCTTGGGCACGGTCGTACCGAGTACGTCCATGGTTTCGGGAACATAGCGCATATGCGTTCGGAAGCGGGGGTAGACCCGGAGCGTCTCCTCCACCGCGTTCGGCATGAGACTGGGCTCGGCCAGGAGCTGCTGCCACCGCCCCTCGTCTTCGAGCAACATTCCCATCATGATCGCGCTCTGGTGAACAGTGTTGTCAACGCTCGCCTCTAGCAGACCCACCCCCGTGTCATAAAGTTCCTGCGTACTGAGGTTGCCTGCCATTTCCTCCTCGATGAGAGCGGATGTGAAATCATCGTCGAGGTTCTTGCGCCGGGTCTCGATGTGTTCTTCGACAAGGGAAAACACCTCATAGTGCGCATCAATGACTTCCTGCTTGCGGCTCGAATCCACGGTGAGGAGCGGGCCAAGCAGGCTGTCGGAAAGCCGCCCGATTGTCGGGGCCAGCTCACGGGGAATCGACACCATATGGCAATACACTTCCGGAGGGAGACGCCAGGAGACTTCTTTAAGGAAATCGACGTCATCGGGATTCTGCACCTCGTCGAGCAGGGTGTTGACGATGTCGCGCACGGCCTCAGTGAGCGTCTTGGTCTTGCGCGGGGACAGCAACCGTGCC
Source organism: Arthrobacter methylotrophus (assembly GCF_039539965.1). NCBI lineage: Bacteria > Bacillati > Actinomycetota > Actinomycetes > Micrococcales > Micrococcaceae > Arthrobacter > Arthrobacter methylotrophus. Next base: position 3,700,159 of record NZ_BAABED010000001.1, read on the forward strand.
ATTGGAGTCCGTAGATGCTTGCGCTGCTCGCCCTCCTGGGTATTGAGCATTCGTTCCATGAAGTCACGGGCATAGCCCTCGGTCAGGCCGATGTTGTCTGCCCGGTAAAGGAACAGCTTGGCCCGGCGGATATCGGGGGAACGCAGCACCTGCAGACTGTCTTCGTAGTGGAATATTTCATATCCGCGCGGGCTCTTCACAATGCGCGCTGAAGCAGCGGCTTCCAGCTGCTCTTCCAGAGACGCAATCGCCCCCGGGGATACCGTCAATTCTTTGACAGCTACCATCTGTTTCTCCTTCTCATTCCCACACCTGCTGGAGATCAATTGTTTTCGTATTGTATGCAACTTTGACAGGACAAGACTGTGCCCGTCCCTGACGGGCACAGTCCCCTACGCCAAACGAACAGCGACGCCCTCAAGCCCAGGCACTGCAGGGAATCTTTCGAGCACCAGAGGATCGTGTCCCGGAATGATGAATTCGGGCACGCTCGCTGTCATTTTGATCCAGTCAAACGCGTCGTACATCGACGGAAGGTGATCAACGATTGAATAGGGACGGTCCTCGTCTATGTTGGCGTAGAAGTGGGTGGCGTCGGAGGCCAAGACAAGCGTGCCGCCTTCAGTCGCCACCGCAACAACCTGCAGACCCTGGGTATGGCCGCCAACACGGTGCACCTCCACTCCAGGAACAATCTCCGCGTCGCCGTCGACGAGCGTGACCTTCCCGTTCTTCAGCTGCTCCTTCACATATGCCAGGTCGCCCGGTTCGATGAGGTGGGGGTTCTCTCCTCGTCGGGCATAGGGTCCGGTCCAGTAGTCGAGCTCCGTGCGTTGCAGGTGCACCTGAGCCGACGGAAAGTCCGGAAGGTGGCCCGTGTGGTCGTAGTGGAGATGAGTCAAGATGATGTTCTTGACACTGTCGGTGGCGATGCCGAGCTGCCGCATCGTCTCGGCCGGGGGTTGCAGAAAGGTCCTGTTCCCCCGGCGTTCGGCAACTTCCCGGGTGAACCCGGCATCCACCAACACGGTTGTTCCGCGGCCTACGATCACCCATACGAAGTAGTCGATCGGCAGGCTTTCATCCCCACAGGGATCACCCCGGTAGAAGTGCTCCTTGCGAAGGGATGCGTCCCGGGAAGCGAAGCGGATCGCGTATACGGCGAATGCGTTTGCCTGGATGGTCATGACACCAGTAAACCGGCACGGGTGTGAGAAGCCGCATGGGATCCGGCTAGGCGTCCGAAAACCGCTCCGGATGTCAGGCCTGATCCGCCAGGATAGTTGCCGGAGAAGAGCCCGCCCACCATCTCACCTGCGGCGTACAGTCCCGGGATCGGGGTGCCCGACTCATCGACAGCCTGCGCGTTCTCGTTCACTTTCAACCCGCCGAAGGTGAAGGTGATACCGCAGGTCACGGCGTAGCCGTAGAAGGGCGCGGTATCGATAGCCAGGGCCCAGTTCGACTTGGGCGGCTCGACTTCGGCGGCTCGACCATCTTTAATGGACGGGTGGAATGGCTGGTCGACGATTGAGTTGTTGAACTCATCCACCGTGCGCCGGAAGTCGTCGACGGCTATCCCCAGCTTCTCGGCGAGTTCCTCGATGCTGTCGGCCTGGGCGCCCGAAATCGGCGTGGAGTCGTACTCTTCCGTGCGCAGCATGGGGCGCGTCTTTGCATCGAAAATCTGGAACGCAATCCCTTCGGGCTGCTTGAGTATTTCGCGCCCGTAACGCGCGTAGGTGTAGTTGCGGTAGTCCGCACCCTCATCGACGAATCGCTTGCCCTCACGGTTTACAACGATGCCGAGCGGATAGCTCTGCCGCGTCATCTGGTTGGTCAGCTCGCGGTTGCCTCCGTTAGCCGGCCCGCCGGCATCCCATGCCACGCTGTGGCAGCTACCCCAGTCCCCGAACCGCTGTACTCCGGCTTCGAGCGCCATGTCGAGCACCTCGCCTGTGTTGCCGGGATTGCCGCGCACGAGGGCATTTGACCAGCCTTCGCCAAGGTAGCGTTCCCGTCGCTCGGGGTCTGATTCGAAGCCACCCGCTGCGAGTACGACTGCTCCGGCCGAAACTGTTCGGGCGGTGCCGTCGGCATCGGTGTACTGGACTCCAGTGACTTCGCCGTTGTCACCGCGGAGCAATCCGGTTACCCGGGCGCCGTAGCGGAAGCTCACACCCGAGGAAACAGCCGCCTCGGTGTGCTGGGCGATGAGCCCCTTGCCGCCTCCCACGGACCCGACGACGAGATTGCCGTAGAACGTGAACACGCCGTTGTCTTCATAGGACTGGCGTTCGTACATCAGCCGGAACTGCAGGCCCTTGGAGTGCAGCCAGCGCAGCGTGTCGTATGAGCGCGAGACGAGGATCTCTGTAAGGGTCGCATCGTTGCGTCCTTCGGTGATGCGGCTCATATCGCTGGTAAAATCAACGGCCGGATACGCCGGGACAACGGTCTGCGGCAACCGCTTCACAGTTTCGTCGTCGAGCAGGGGAACGAGGTCAGAGATATCGTTGAACGCGATTCGATAGGCGCCAGCGGTGTAGAAGCTATTGCCTCCAGCATCCTCGACCGGCGCTTTCTCCAGAAGAAGCACGGACGCTCCGAGCTCCCTCGCGGCGTGGGCTGCACTGAATCCGGCGTTGCCGGCACCGACGACAACGACGTCGTAGTGCCCTTCGTCTCCGATTTGGGATTCTTCGGTGGTGGGTATCACATCTGTCATGTCTGTTGTTCCATTTCAGTCTGTTGGTTTTGGCCGGGATACCTAGATGCCTAATCGGCAGTCGTGTGGGTCCGGGTGCTATCGGATAATGGGCTGTGCGTCCAGCCTTCCCACAGGGTGGCGATGGACGCATAGTCGTGACGGGCAAGGCCTGCAGCAAGGGCCAGTTCATACACGCTGTGGGCGCCTTGGATGGCAAACAGCGGTACGTCATGGGCTTGCGCTAGCTGCAAGGCCAGCACCGAATCCTTCCGGGCGGCCTCGGTCGGCATGCCGCCCTCGTAGTTGCTCTGCCGAACACGCTCGTCGATTCGGTGGGTGAGGGGGCGAAGCAGGCCGGCATCCGGGTCGCGGAGCAGATCAGCGATCTGTTCAACGGTGACTCCGGTGGCGACGGCCAGGGATGCTGCCTCGGAAAGGACGACCATTACGGCGTGTGCCACGGCGTTGTTGATGACCTTGGCCGCCATGCCGGTACCAAGCTCGCTGTAACGGATGATGCGGCCGCTCATTGCCTCCAAGACCGGCGCCACTGCGTCGAGATCCTCGGAACGGCCGCCGGTGAGCAGCACGCTGGTACCGGCGGCCATGCCCCCGACGCCGGAGAGGATGGCGGCGTCGACCACGCGGATGCCACTGCTTGACACTGCGTCGGCGAGGCGTCCCATGTCGGCGGGGTTGACGGTACTCGTCTCAACGATGATGCTGCCTGGGCGCAAATATTCGGCCAGGGTGCGTCCGACCGTGAGGGAGATCTCAGGCGTAGGAAGAGACAGGAGGACGACGTCGGCGTCAGCCAGCTCCGCTAGATCGTCCACGGCTGTCACGCCCATGGCTGACGCGGCGTCGCGTCGTGACGCGTTGAGGTCGAATCCCGTCAGCGGGCCGACGCGAACCAACCGTGAGGCGACTGCGGCGCCCATGTTGCCCAGCCCGACCAGAGCTACGGTGGTGGCGTTGTCAGTCACGGTTGGTTCTCCTTTGTGGAATCTGAATCCTGTAGGTGGATCGGAGGCTCCCCGAGTGCGGCGGCGAAAGGGTCGATAGTCTCTTCGCTGAGGTCGACCATGACGTTCTTGGTTCGCAAGTACTCGTCCAGGGCTTCTTCGCCTCGTTCGCGTCCGTGGCCGGATTTTCCAACGCCCCCGAACGGTGCCTGGGCTGCGCTTGAGCGGTAGGTGTTCACCCACACGGTCCCCGCCACGATCTTCTCGGCGACACGGTGTGCCCGGCCGAGATTGTCAGTCCAGATGCCGGAAGCCAGACCGAAGCTGCTGTCGTTGGCAATCGCGACTGCTTCCGATTCATCGGAGAAGGGGATGATCGACAGTACGGGACCGAAGATTTCTTCCTGAGCCAGCGAAGAAGCATTGTCAACGTCAGCAAAGACAGTTGGCCGGATAAAGAGTCCCTCGGAGAGCTCCGTGGCGTGCGGAACCGCCCCGCCGGCCACCATGCGCGCGCCGGCGTCGACGCCCGAACGGATCATTCGTGTGATCCGCTCAAATTGCGGTTCATTGGCGACTGGTCCCATATGGGTAGCAGGCTCAAGGGGGTTTCCAAGCCGGATGGCGTCTGCCCGGATGGCGATTTCGCTGACGACGCGGTCATAGACGCTGTCCTGTACCAGGAGCCGGCTGCCGGCGATGCAGGTTTGTCCACCCGCGGAGAAAATTCCGACGAGCGCCCCCGTGACGGCGCGCTTCAGATTGGCATCTTCGAAGATGATGTTCGGGGATTTTCCCCCTAGCTCAAGAGTGACCGGTACCAATGTGCGGGCGGCGGCCGCGGCAATCGCCTGCCCGGTGGGCACGCTTCCGGTGAAACTGATGCGGTCGAGGCCAGGATGTTCGGAGATGGCACGGCCACACTCAATGCCGCCGGAAACGATGTTGATGACGCCTGCAGGAAAGCCCGCCTCTTCGACGAGGTCGGCGAGTACCAGAGTCGTGAGTGAGGCGTGTTCCGACGGTTTGATCACGACGGTATTGCCCGCTGCCAACGCTGGTGCCAGCTTGTTGGCCAGGAGCTGCATAGGCGAATTCCATGCAGTCACAAGCGCTGCGACGCCCACCGGCTGCCGCAGCGTGTAGTCGAGCGTGTTGGGAGTGTCCAGGGGAATCGTGCGTCCATAGAGCTTGTCGGCATAGCCGCCGAAAAAGCGGTAATTGCGGGCTGAGAACCGGGCCTGTGCGGTCGTCTCCCGCAGAAGCTTGCCGTTATCCTGCGACTCGAGAAGGCCTAGAGCGTCGGAGCGGTCGTCGATGAGGGTGGCAAGCCGGTTCATCAACTCGGCGCGACGCGTCCCGGAAACTTCGGACCACACATTGTCGAAAGCATGGCGCGCTGCGGCGATAGCATCATCGACGTCCGAGGCCGACGCATCCGGAATCGTGCCGATCTGCTGCCCGGTGTAAGGGTTGGTGACCGGCAAGCGGCGGAGCGCGGTGGCATCAACTCTTTGCCCGCCGATCAGCATGCGGTAATCAGTCATTCGTGCACCTGTTCCGTTGAAGATTCATAACGCGATACGTGTTTCGTTTTGAGGAGTGTGATTGCGCACAACAAAAATATGCAGATTGTTCACACATTGCATGCAATAACCATGCCGATTGGCCTCTTCTCTGTCAAGTCGAGGAAATCGGGCGGCCGGCTTAGCGCGCAAGCATCTGCTTCACCCGCACCTCGCGGGCGCGGCGCATATGGGCCACTGCTTGCTCTTCGGCACGATCGGCATCACCGGCCGCAATGGCCTCAAGGATCGCATAGTGTTCCTTGAGGCTCTCGACGGAACGCCCCTCGGAGTCATACGTCGTACGGCCAAAGCGGCGCACAGCGTGTTCGACCTGCGTCAGAAACCGTTCGAGGTATGGATTGCCGCTCGCGTCCCGAATGAGACGGTGGAATTGCAGGTTGAGCTCAGCCAAGCGCCTACTGTCGCTGACCTGTCCTTCCATCTCGCGGTGCACCGCGGTAAGTGCATCCACCAGGCCTGCCGGCCTGCGGATGGCTGCGGTGCGGGCCGCTAGTCCTTCAAGGCTCTCGCGAACGGCATAGACAGCCAGGATTTCGTCGATCGACATTTGAGCGACGACGGTCCCCCGGTTGGCCACGCGCTGGGTGAGACCCTCGTCAGACAAACGGCGAAGAGCCTCCCTCACCGGTGTCCGGCTGACGCACAAGGTTTGCGCAAGGTCATCCTCGCGCAGCCAGGCGGGAGGTGCCAGTACCCCGCTGAGAATGGCCTCGCGCAGAGCATCAGTGACGGCATCCGTCATGCTGCCATGCTCGGGGGCGACAAGGAATGACCGCAGCGAGTTTGCCGCCGGATCAGCCGGCGTCCGGGGTTCGGTTGACTCCGTCCGTTCTGAATGAGTCATGATCTTTTGCTCCTGACCGTGGCTTTGGACCGTCGATTGCACGGGTTCGCAAAGACAGTTGGGATTGATATTAGACCGTCTGTATGCAATCTCGACAGTCCTACACTTGTCACGTGATCCATAGGATCTCCTGTGTCTGCGGACGTCAGAGCTTGAGCACAAGCTTGGGGCACCCGTGTTCGGCGCGGGATACACAGATCATCATGCTGGACTGCTCGTCCTTCTCGGAATCGGTGAGCAAGGAGTCCCGGTGCTCAGCGCGGCCCGCCAGGATCGAAGTTTCACAGGTGCCACAGGTCCCTTCCTGGCATGAGGAGAAGACGTTAATACCGATCTTCTCGGCAACCTCAAGGATGGTCGTGCCCGGGGGAACTATCGCGGCAAGCCCGCTTTCCGCGAACTCGACTTCGAACGATTCGTCTTCGCCGACAGTCTCGACCACCTTGGGTGCGAACCGTTCCACTCGCAACGAGTTCTTCGGCCAATGCGCGCTGGCCGCTTCGGTTGCCAGCAGTAAAGGCTCCGGGCCACAGGCGTAGATCAAGGTGCCGGTTTGGGGCACAGCGAGCAGGGACTTCAGATCCAGCAGCCCTACTTCATCCTGCGGGGCGATGGTGACGCGATCGCCGTACCGTCCCAGCTCCTCCAGGAAAGCCATGGACCCCCGGGTACGGCCACCGTAGAGCAGTGACCAGTCAGCGCCGTCGGCCTCCGCCTGCTCGATCATCGGCAGGATCGGCGTAATGCCAATACCACCGGCGATGAAGATATAGCGGCTGGCGCGGTGGAGCGCGAATTTGTTCCGTGGAACGCTGGCCGTCACGCTGGCGCCTGCCCTTAATGAGTCATGGATGCGGGCAGATCCACCCCGCCCGGCAGGCTCACGTAGCACCGCGATCCGCCAGGTACCTGCGTCAGCCGGACGTGAACACAGCGAATACTGGCGGACCGTCTCGTCGTCCAGAACGACGTCGATATGGGCGCCAGGGGCCCATGCTGGCAAGGGTGTGGCGTCGGGTGAGGCGAGCAGGAGCGATATTACGCCCTCAGATTCATCGCGACGCCCGGAGACGGTCAGGGGGATGCGGGTTTCCGTTTGCATATTTTTCTCTCTTAGATCAGTTCACGGGCACGGGCTGCGTCAGTGACGTCCCAATGCACGGGCAAGGTCCTGCGGATCGGCAGGAGTGCCATCTGCACAAAATCCAGCGGTGTGTCAGCATCAGCGCGCAGGGACGGAAGGCGCTCGAACAGCACCTTCAGACCCGTCGCTCCTTGGACCCGGGCCAATGGCTGCCCAAGGCAAGTATGTCGCCCCTTGCTGAATGCAAGATGATCGCCGACGTCCGCCCGGTGAATGTCAAAATCGAACGGCCGCTCGTAGTATGAAGCGTCCGTATTCGCACTGGCCAGACCCAGCCAGACCACATCGCCCTTTTTGATCTCGGCACCGCCGAGGATCACATCTTCTTTGGCCCACCGCGTCGCCGTGCCGGACGGACGGCGGCGGACGGTCTCGTCGAAGACGCGCGGCCAGAGCTGCGGGTCGGCCATTGCGGCCTCAAGCGCCTCGGGGTTTGCAGTGAGAAACAGTACCGCATTGGCCATCGCTTGCGCCGTCGTGTCGGTGGCGGCGCCCGAGAACTCTCCGACGTGCACGGCGATCTGCTCGGGCGAGAGCACCATGGCGCCTTCGCGGTCCCTGACCCCTGCCATCTCCGAGATGAGGTCATCGCCGGGGTTCTCGATGCGCTCGTGGACGATCCCGCGCAGGTAAGTCTGCGCCGCGGCATAGCGGCCCCACACTTCCGAACGACGGGGTTCCTCCATGGGCTCCAGAGCACTGGCGAGAATAGCAAACTGGTCATCCCGCAGTTGGCGCATCATCGGCTCGGCCTCATGGTCAAGACCGGCGAGGGCCATGAATGTCTGCGTAGTCAGCTCGAGGCAATAGGCCTCCATGAGGTTGGTACTTCCCTCGGCGGCGAAGGAGTCGAGGATACGGTGCGCACGCTCCTCAATGACAGGCTGCAAGGCATCCATCCGGGGTTTGACGAAAGCTCGGCCAGCTACGCTGCGGGACAAAGTGTGACCGGTCGGATCGGAACCCACAAGAATCTTGGCAATCAGTTCCTGCGGAACGATGTGCTGAAACTGCTCTGGCACCTCGATGGAGGCACCTTTGTCTCCGCTTGAGAACTTCTTCCAGTCGCTGAGCACGTATTCGCAATCGGCCTTGGCCGTGACGACCCAGGCGTTGAGGTAGGGGTAGAAGAACGTCGGCATTTCGTCGCGTACGTTGGCAAATGCCAATGCCGGGTCACGGAAGTAGTCATCTCCCATTGCATCGAAGGTGTGCGAGACGGGGCAGCGTGCTGCTGTCACGAGGAGGTCCTTTCGTTTCTGCGGGAGCAGATGCCCCGCCATGCTTGCAATATGTTGTGCAGCGTCCAGTCTTCAAAAGATCGCAAAGGTCGTCCCTTTCGAGACCGGTTGTTGTGCTATCCGGCGTGGCCGCCGAGGTAGGCGGCCTTGACTCTCTCGTCGTTCTTGACTTCCGCAGCAGGACCTGACGCGACAACAGCTCCGGATTCGAAGACATACGCCAGGTCAGAGGCCTCGAGGGCCATAGCTACGTTTTGTTCAATGAGGAGCACCGTCGTGCCGGATCTTTTGATGTCGGCGACGACCTCGAAGACGCGCTCGATCAGCTTGGGCGCCAGCCCAAGGGAAGGCTCGTCGAGAATGAGCAGTCGAGGCTTGGCCATCAGTGCGCGACCGATCGCCAGCATCTGCTGTTGGCCTCCGGATAGGAAACCCGCCTTGGACGAGCGGCGCTCCCTCAGCTCCGGAAATTGGTCAAAGACCCGTTCCAGGTCGGCCCGGATCTGGTTTCCGCCCCGGCGGGTGATCGCCCCTGCGCGGAGGTTGTCGTCCACGGACAGCTGCGTGAAGATGCGGCGGCCCTCCATGGCTTGGGACATTCCCTTTCGCACGCGCTCCGATGCTGAAGCGGCGGTCACATCCTGCCCGTAGAGCAGGATGCTCCCCGACACGACCCGTGCCTGATGCACGTCAAGAAGGCCGGTCGCCGCGCGGACGAGGGTTGACTTGCCGGCGCCATTAGCGCCGAGGAGGGTGACAACCGAACCATCGGGCACGTTAAGGGAGACGTTGTGGAGTACAGGCGCGTGGGCGCCGTAGCTGACCGAGAGGTCATTGATGGCGAGGGCGGTTGACGCCGGGCGGTTATGCCCGGCACCAACCAAGTCACTCGCAGTATGCGTTTGCGACATTAGTTTCCTGACATTTGCTACTTCTTGTTCTGGAAGGTGTATCCCTTTGAGGTCTTACCCTCGACGCCGAAATCCTTGATCTTTTGGCCGGTCTGGGTGGAGACGTCGATGCCGATAACGGAGTACACGCTCGATGCCGCGCGGACTGCTGGTGCGCCCCAGGGCATATTGCCCTGAAGGCCCTTGAAATCGAGTGCCGTTGTCGAATTGAACGCCGCCATCATGCCCTTCCGGGATAGGTCGCCACTGGCTATGGCTTTCTCAATGACGGAGGTAAGTGCCATCGCGGAAGAGTAACCGTTGGTGTAAAGCCACACCGGCGTCACGTTGGGGGTGTACTTGTCATGCGCGGCCATCATGTCGGCCATACCCGCTGCGTTGGTGTCGCCGTAAATGGTGGCGTCCTTCACGAGCAGAAGATGCGCCTGCATGTACGCGGCGAGGGGGGAAGCCTTCATGGACGGGATCCAGTCGGAGGACGGCGCCATCCACTGCGGTGCGAAGCCAACTTCGGCTGCCTTGCTGAGCAGCTTCGTGAGAACGACGCCAGAGCCCTTGGTCATGATGATCTGGCAGCCGTCTCGACGCAGCTCCTGGATCTGGGGCGTGTAGTCACCGTCGAGCGGCAGGGTCACGGAGGTTCCAGTGTTCAGGCCCATCTTGCCGGCACCCCAGTACAAGGCATCCTTGCTTGACGCACCGAGAGCCCCTTCAAGGGCGGCGTAGCAGACCCGCGCGTTTTTCTGGCCCGGTTGGGATGTTGCCCACTCGATTCCGTTAATCACGTCGATCTCAGCGGGGGCAGTTGTCATCATGATTGAGGGCTGGTGCAGCAAGGTCCCGTCACCGCTGCTGGGGATGCCGATGATGCCGTCGGCATTGAGGTCCGGGAGAATCGCGTTGGTCATGGCGGTCCCGAAAATCTGGGTGTACGCCAAAACGTTGGCCTTGCTGGAGTTGTACTCCTGGATGACTTTTGCGGGGTCGTATGCCGTGTCGCGGACGAGCAGGTCGACCTTGTACTTGCCGGCGATGCCGCCCTTGTCGTTGAGCGCCTTGTAGTACGCCTGCATGCCCTCAAGAATGGTTCCGGACGGCTCCGCGAGGGCGCCCGTAGTTACGCCAAGAACGCCGAGAGTGATTTTGTTACCGTCAAAGCCGGGAGCGCTGGCGAGGCCGCCCTCCGCAGCGGGCGCTGTCGCGGGCCCGCTCCGACCACATGCCGTGGCCGTAACCGTCATCGACAGGGCGATCAGTCCGATGCCCATCATTCGTGCGGCAGAAGTAGTTCTCTTGTTCATGCTCAATCTCCTTTGGTTGAGTTGTGCTGCGTCCGTGAAGCTGATGGTTGAAAGTGCGTTATCCCGCCCGGCGGCGCCATGTGGCGACCCCGAAATCCCAGAGGCTCACGAGACCCTTCGGGGCGTACATGAGGAGAAGGACGATCATGAGTCCATAGGCAAGGATGTTGAAAGCGCCGACCGTCATGAGGCCCGGCCCGCTCTCGGTTGTTTTGAGGAAGAGGCTCAGCACGGGGCCCTGGGATTCCTGGGCGATCAGTTGTTGGGCCGACCAGACTACGACGGCGCCGAGGATCGCGCCGGAGACCCTCCCCATTCCGCCGATGACGATCATGGCAAACAGCAGGATGGACGTCGAAATACCGAAGGCCGTGGGCGAGACGAACTGCTGGAGCACCGCGTAAAGGACTCCCGCGAGGGCACCGAGCCCGCCTGCCAGCGCCGAAACCTGAATTTTGTAGGAACGGACGTTGACGCCCACGGCCTCGGCCGATCTCTCTGAATCATGGATGGCCTGCATGGCACGGCCGGGACGGAAGACCACGATCGACCCCGCCAAGTAGGCAGCAACAGCAAGGATGCCCCAAGTGAGCCAGAACATCGACTGTGATCGGGTGAAGTCTCCCAGTGCGGCGAAATCGACAGGCCCGAGCGCGATCGACGCGGACCGAAGACTGATCCCGGACTCCCCTCCGGTCACCGTTTTCCACTCGTTGAATACGTATTGCCCGACCATGAGGATACCCAGGGTCGTGATAGCGAGTTCGTCCCCGCCCAGCCGGATGGAGAGGAACCCGGTCAGGGCGCCGAGTCCGGCGCCGATGGCGAGAGCCAGAAGGGTGTAGGCCCCAAATGGAAGGCCCAGCTGAGCTCCGAAGTAGGCGGCCCCGTAGGCGCCAACCCCCATGAAGAACGGCATCGCCATGGTGACCTGGCCGGTCTTGCCGGTGAGAAGCGTCAGCCCGATCGATGCGATCGCATAGACGGCACAAAGCGACAACACCCCGAGGCGTGCGTCATCGAGCATCAACGGGCTCCCGATGTACGCAATCAGCGCCACAAGCAGAGCCGCCCACTTAACTATCCGTGGGATTGCCCGCGGGTGGTGCGCTGCCGCCCTCGGAGCAGACTTCGATTTCGGAGACTGCAGTACGGTCACCGCTGCACTCTCCTCGTATTTTTGATTTACCAAATCACCGCTCCCTCAAGGTGGGACTTCACAGTTCCCGCAGGCCAGTTGCCACGGGTAAAAGTTCACCGTGACCAGGGTCACCTAGTATGTATATCTTTTGTATTCAATATTGTCCAATTGGCAAATCTTGGATTGAGATTCACTACTCGACCTCGAGATATTTCATCAGTTGCAACCTGATAGACACTGAAATTTCGGTATAGGCCTGTTTGTTGCCGGTGAGATTGCTGCTAGCATCCACCAATAAGATTGAATTCAATCATAATGAGAGCGCAGATGACGGTGGATCTGAACAGAGCCGTCGCAGCCGACATCATCTGCAACTACGCGCCGCTGGCACCCACAATGAAGCGAGGTCCCACCCATGACACAGTCCACCACCACGCGCATCGACGACAGGGCGCTGTCACGGCTTACTGATCGCATCAAATTCGACGTCGAAGCTGGCGACTATGACGGAGCCGTCATCGCCATCGCCCACAAGGGTGAGATTGTCGCGCACGAGGCAATCGGGTACGCCGAACGTGACACCGGACGACGCGCGCATACGGATGATATTTTCCGCATTCTGTCTCTGACCAAGGCGTTCACCAACACCCTCGTCTACCAGGCGATTGAACTGGGGCTGCTGTCCATGACGACGAAAGTCGTGGACGTCATCCCTGAGTTCCGCTCGAAGGACCGCTTTCTCAACAAGCGTAAGGACCGTATTTCGGTCACCGACCTCATCACTCACCGGTCAGCACTTCCACCCACGCCGGAGCCCGTTGAGTACGAGCGGCTCGGTAGTCTGGAGGCAACCATCGAGGCGATCTGCTCCATGGATGCCATCGGCGACCCAGGCCATACTGTCGACTATTCTCCTGCCTTCAACCACGCGCTCCTCGGTGAAATGGTGCGACGGGTCCACGGCAACTCGTTGTCATTTGGCGAGCTGCTGCAGCGCGATGTCTTTGAACCGCTGGGAATGACCAACACCGCCCTCGGCGCCCCGAAGGCCTGGGCCGACCGCCTTGTTCCCCTGAAAGCACGCTTCGAGGCCACCGGATGGCTCAGCGCGGCCGATATCGAGATTCTTAACACAGTGCTCGATGAGAAGGCAGAAATGCCGTGGGTCGGCGCAGTGTCGTCGGCCGGCGATGTGCTCCGCTTCGCCGAGATGCTACGCCGGGGCGGCGAACTCAACGGAGTCCGCCTCATTGCCCCCGCGATCCTGGAACGTGCTACGAAGAACCACACAGGTACCCTCATCAATAACTGGTGGATTCCGATGGCGCAGCGTCGAAACTGGGACGTCATGCCCGCAAATCTGGGCCTCGGATTCTTCATCCGAGGCGAAGGGATGCACCCGAGCATCCTCGGAACTCTCACCTCGCCCGGCACCTTTGGTAACTACGGTGCCGGATCAACCCTGTACTGGGTGGATCCCGCGCGTGAACTTTCCCTTGTGTGCCTCACCTCCGGCGTCATGGAGGAAAGCGCCAACATCGAGCGCTTCCAACGCCTCTCCGACATGACGGTGAGCACGGTCGTGAACGACAGTGTTTACCCCGACATGAAATAGGCCACCAATGACCGACACTTTGACCACCCCGGCTACGCCATCCGTGAATGCCCATGCCAAGCCACTTGAGGTCGTGGGCCTGAACGTTAAGATCGGCGGCCTGCGCATCCTCAACGATGTCAGCATCACTCTCGACCAAGGTGAAATCCTCGCCGTGATCGGGCCGAATGGCGCCGGCAAGACCACTCTTTTCAACTGCATCACCGGCCAGCATCGGCCGACCTCGGGCAGCATCACTGCGGATGGTCGTTCCCTGATAGGGATGGTGCCCTCGAAAATCGTTGCCCATGGAGTCGCCCGCACGTACCAGAACCTGGCTCTGTTCGGTTCGATGACGGTGCGTGAAAATCTGATGCTCGGCTACCACTACGTCATGCGAACAAGCATGGTCAGTGCAGGCCTTCGTCCGCGACGCACGCGCAAGGAGGAGCAGGCCTTCCTGGAACGCGTTGATGGGCTGATCGCGTCGCTGAGCCTCGAACCCTTTGCCGATAAGGCTGTGGGGGAACTTCCACAGGGCATCTGCAAGCGGGTGGAACTTGCCCGTGCTGTGGCCATGTCGCCGAAAGTGCTGCTCATGGATGAGCCCGCTGCGGGCATGAACAGCGAAGAGACGGCGGAATTCGGTCGATACATCAAACAGCTGCACGAAGAAACCGGCATCTCCATCGTCCTCGTCGAACACGATATGCCGTTCGTGCTGTCGCTGGCCCACCGCATCGTCGTCCTCAACTTCGGTGCAATGATCGCCTCCGGGACACCGAGCGAGATTCAAAATGACCCCAAGGTGATCGAAGCGTACCTAGGAAAGGCAAAGCAGTGACCTGGAACGACATCCTGCAAACCGCGGTCTCCGGATTCGCCCTCGGCAGTACCTATGCCCTCGTCGCCCTCGGCTTCGTCATCGTTTTCGCGGCGACACGGATCATGAACTTCTCGCAGGGCGCCTTCGTTCTACTTGGCGCATACCTTACTTATCAGTTCGGCGCCGTCTGGAACCTTGGCTTCTTTGGTGGCCTGCTGTGTTCGGTGGGCGTCTGCGGCCTCACTGCAATCCTCACCGAAAGATTCGTGATGCGGCGGTTCGCACACCGCCCGACGTTCAGCGTTCTCATGGTCACCATCGGGGTGCTCTATATTTTCGAAGCCATCGTAAGTTCCATCTGGGGAGTTAAGTCCCAGAACCTCGGCGATCCCTGGCGCCTGGACACGATCACGATGGGTGGGGTAGCGATCTCCGTCAGTGACATCTGGACCCTCGCCATCAGCGTGACTCTCATCATCGCCTGCTTCCTGTTCCTCACCTACACCCGGGGTGGTCTGTCGATGCGCGCCTCTGCAAGCGACAAAGAGGCCGCGGTATCGATTGGCATCAACCCCCGCAGGGTGACTTACGGCGTGTGGTTTGTCGCCGGCGCTCTCGGCGCGGTCGCAGGAACGCTGCTGGCCACCGGATCATCCGGGGTGACACTGGGTCTGACTTCGGTGGTGTTTGCCACCATGCCAGCCGTCGTTTTGGGCGGACTCGACTCCCCTGTGGGCGCGATCGTAGGAGGTTTCGCCATCGGTTTGGTACAGCAGTTCACCGCCCTCGTACAGCCCGTGCTGTGGCCGGATCTCGGAAGTCGTTTTGCCACCGTTACGCCGTTCATAGTTTTGCTGCTGGTACTGCTCATCCGTCCTAAGGGTCTCTTCGGCACACGGGCCGTAGAACGCTTCTAGCGCATTCCTGCCGGTATCCGACCGGCAGGGCAACACCCAGACATCAGCAATGCCTACGTTGCCGCCGTGCATGCGTCGATCTGGGCCTGGACGATTGCTCCGTAGTGCGACATCAGTTCGTCAAAACTCCAGCCGTCGAACAGGCCCAGGGTGCGTACGCCCTCGCCGAAGCCGATCATCAAGGTAGTCACCGTGGATGCGAAGCGGCGGTCCGCTGAGCGGTCGCCGATGAGTCGGGCGATGGCGGAGAGGTAGCGCTCACGAATGTCGGCCCGGGCGGCGTCCGTGCTGGGCGCGTCCAGCACCGCGAACGGGATGGCGGCCCAGGGTTCCTGGTGTCCGCGTTCCCGACGCATCAGCACGCGGAACACGAGAGCCCTGCCGAGCTCCGACGTCGGGACGTCCAGTTCGGCGAGCGCCGATTCGTCCGGTTGCACGGCCGCATAGAGCCTTTCCTTGCTAAGAAACTGTTTTATGACCAAGGCCGCCGACACGCCCGCCTTTGCGGCGATGTCCCGCACCGTCACGGCCCGGTAGCCGCGCTCGCCAAAAAGGTGTGCAGCTGAGCGGAGGATCGCTTCGTGGCTAGTGATGCTCACATTCCCACCGGTTCTTCGGAGATTTCCCCAACGGGCGGCGCGGCGAGATCCAGGGTGACGGAGCGGTTGTCCACCGCGAGCTTCTGAGCGATTGCCCGCTCCGTCAACGGCTGAAGCATGGTCACGACGTAGCGGCCTGCCGGGGGCAGCGGAAAGGCGTACATCCCGTCAGCGTCGGTCCTGGTGGTGGCAACGTGTCCGCCGCCGGCTTCGAGCAAGGTCACCACGGCACCGGCAATCCCCTCGCCGGCCACGCTTACTTCGCCGCCGATTGTCAGCCGGTCGCGCAGCAGGACGTTGTGCTCGAGAGTGCGTCCGTCGAACTCAAAGACTTCGGCCGTGGGTGTCCAGCCGGCTGCATTGGCCACCATGAGGTATTTGCCTGCGCCGGGGAGGGCCACGGAATAGTTCCCCTCAGTGTCCACGCGGCCCCAATCCACCGGCTGGCCGCCGGTCTGGAGAACGGTGACGACGGCGGGAGTGAGGGGGCGGTGGTCGGGCGCCAGTACGCGTCCCTGAACCACGAGCTCGCCGGCTTCGACTGCGCCCGCGGGCGGACGCAGGGCAGCGGCGGCGCGTGGGATGAAGACTGCCGCCAGAATGGAAGCGGCCGACGCAAGCACGGCCATCCAGAAGACGTCCTTGAAGGCATCGAATGCGGGGAGTCTCTTGGACCCGACCGTCAGGGTGACCGAGGTGAGGACGGCGGCAACCGCCGCACTGGACGTCGACGTACCGATGGACCGGACGAGGCTGTTCAACCCGTTGGCGGAGGCAGTTTCGGTAATGGGCACGGCACCCATGATGAGTGTCGGCATGGAAGCATACGCAATGGCTGTACCCACGCTCACCACCGTTGAGCCGATGATCACGGAAGCTATGGAATCGTAGAAGAAGACGCGGCCTACGTAGCCGGCAATCATGACGGCTGCCCCGGCCATCAGCGCGGTCTTTCCGCCGAAGACCCGGATGATGCGCCCGGAAATGGGTGCGAATATCACCATCGCGAGGCCGGACGGGACCATGCAGAGGCCCGCAGTGATCACGCTCAGCTCGAAGCCATAGCCGGTGGAGGCGGGCAGCTGCAGCTGCTGGGTGGTCAAGAGCATGTTGGCGAACATGGCGAAGCCGATCAGCAGCGAGGCCACGTTGGTCATCAACACGGGCCGGCGGGCCGAGGTGCGCAGGTCAACCATCGGCTGGCTGACCTTAAGCTCATAGGGGACCCAGACGGTCAGCAGTATCGCGGCGGTGAGGAAAAGCAGCAGAACCGACTCCGAACGCCAGCCCCAGGAACCTCCCTTGGAAATGGCCAGCAACAGGGCGGCCAACGCTGCGGACAACACCAACGCGCCGGCATAGTCGAAGCGACCCGGGGTGCGGACCTTGGACTCGGGGACTACCAAAACCACCGCAACGAGCAGCAGTGTGCCTGCGGCCGCGGAAACCCAGAATATCGAGGCCCACCCCAAGCTCTGGTACAGGACTCCGGCGAGGGGCAACCCCAAAGCACTACCGATTCCCAGGGTGGCACTCATCAACGCAACCGCGGAGCCCATCTTCTCCTTAGGCAGCTCATCGCGCATGATGCTGATACCCACGGGAATCAGGGCCGTGGCGAAGCCCTGGAGCGTCCGCCCGATGATCAGCCACACGAACGAAGCCCCAAGCGCTGCCATCACTGAGCCTGCCACCATGATGGCCAGGCACACCACCATCATCTTGCGTTTCCCATACATGTCCGCACTGCGGGAAACGATGGGCGTGGCCACCGCGCTCGCGAGCAAGGTGGCAGTCACAAGCCAGGACGCGTCGTCGGCAGATACTCCCAGGATTCCGGGGAAATCCGGGAGGAGTGGAACCACAAGTGTTTGCATCAGGGCAACAAGGGTGCCGCTGAGGGCCAGTACCGCGGTGATGGCGGTCGAGGACGGCCGTCCTGTTGTCAGGGCAGTGGAGCGAGTCATCTCTTGCTTTCAGCTAAGGGGCGGCTTGTGGGGACGGTGAACGCGCGTTTACCCCTAAGGAGTAGAACATCATTCAATCCAAGCAAGCAAGACTCGTCAGGTGTTCGTTCTGTCACGCCCCAAGGCTGGGCGGCGCCTTTGGCGCTGGCTACTCCCGCCCCACGAATACCCGCGCCGCCAGTTGAAATCTGACGAAACCGGCCTTCCTGGACCGCTATTTTCCGCGCGGCAAGCTAAATGAGTCCCTGGGCCAGCATCGCGTCCGCAACCTTCACGAAGCCGCTGATGTTCGCTCCCAGTACGTAGTTCCCCGGGTCACCGTACTCGTCCGCGGTGGCTGAGCAGCGTTCGTGGATCCCGACCATAATCTCGGTGAGCCGTTCTTCGGTGTGCGCGAAGGACCAGGAGTCGCGGCTAGCGTTCTGCTGCATCTCCAGCGCGGACGTCGCCACCCCGCCGGCGTTGGCGGCCTTGCCCGGGCCGAACAGGATGCCGGCTTTTTGGAAGACCACGACGGCGTCTCGCGTCGAGGGCATGTTGGCGCCCTCCCCCACCGCCAGCAGGCCGTTGCGGACCAGCCGGGCGGCAGCGTCGCCATCGAGTTCGTTCTGCGTGGCGCACGGCAGCGCCACCGTCGCGTCGATGTCCCAGACGGAGCCTCCCTCCACATAGGAAACGGCGGAGCGCCGGGCTTCGTAGTCCTTGAGCCGTCCGCGCTCGATCTCTTTGATCTGGCGCAGGAGGTCGACGTCGATCCCGGCCTCATCCACGATGTAGCCGGAGGAATCGGAGCACGCCACAACCGTGGCACCGAGCGCCTGCGCCTTGGCGATCGCGTTGATGGCGACGTTGCCGGAGCCGGAGACCACCACGCGCTGGCCCTCAAACGACTGGCCGCGGGTTTTGAGCATTTCCTCGGTAAAGATCACGGTGCCGTAACCGGTGGCTTCGGGCCGCACCAGCGAACCGCCCCAAGAGATGCCCTTACCGGTGAGGACGCCGGATTCGTAGCGGTTGGTGATCCGCTTGTACTGTCCGAAGAGGTAGCCGATTTCGCGGCCGCCGACGCCGATGTCCCCCGCCGGAACGTCGGTGTATTCGCCGATGTGGCGGTACAGCTCGGTCATGAAGGACTGGCAGAAGCGCATGATCTCGGCGTCCGAGCGTCCTCTGGGGTCGAAGTCGGACCCGCCCTTACCACCGCCGATCGGCATGCCGGTCAGCGCGTTCTTGAAGATCTGCTCGAAGCCGAGGAACTTAATGATCCCTAGGTTTACCGAGGGGTGGAAGCGCAGGCCACCCTTGTAGGGTCCCAACGCCGAATTGAACTCCACCCGGAAACCACGGTTGATCTGGAAGCCGCCGGCATCGTCCGTCCACGGCACCCGGAAGATGATCTGGCGTTCGGGCTCGCAGAGCCGTTCGAGGACTGCGCCTTCAAGGAACTCCGGGTGGCGGTCGTGCACTGGGCCGAGGCTGTCGAAGACCTCAGTGACTGTCTGGTGGAACTCCCCTTCGCCGGGATTTCGTGCCAGCACCGTATCCCGGATGGCTTCAAGCCGTGCGTCCATTGCAACTCCCTATACCTCAGCGCCCGTCACTGGGCGCAACAAATAAGCTTTTCCATAGTTGCACCGGGCCGGATGGGATTGCTAAATGAAGCCCTGACAGGCACTCCGTATGACTCAGATGGCTTAACCTTCCATGCCGGCCGTCCATGATTGGACCCTAAAGGTCTTGCGCCGCCGGGGTCTCGGGTTCTGCCCATTCCAGTGCCGCCGCGAAGTGTCCTTCGTTGGGGAGGGCCTGGTGCCACAGGGGCATGCATCGGGCGAGGTTTGTGAACATCCCACTGCACATAGCCAGCATCTCCAATTATCACCAGACACCCGAAGCCGAGCGAGTTCCTGGAAACGAGGCGCGCCCCTGAGATGGCGGGGGCGCGCCCAGATGCTGCTGGCTTCGTATTAGACGGCCGTATAGCCGCCGTCGATCGGAATGATCGCGCCGGTGATGAACTTCGCCTTGTCGCTCGCGAGGAACGTGATGAGGTCGGCGACCTCCTGCGCCTCGCCAACGCGACCGGCCGGGTGGAGGTTTGCATACTGCTCCAGGGTCGGCTCGTCAATGAGCGGGGTACGGATGACGCCCGGAGCCACCGCGTTCACCCGGATACCCTCCTTGGCGTACATCGTCCCGGCCGCGCGGGTCATGTTGACAACGCCGCCCTTCGAGGCCGAGTAAGCAATGTTGTTCGAGACGGCCACGAGACCGAACATCGAAGCAAGGTTGACAACCACGCCGCCGTCGCCCTGTTTCAGGAGCTGCTCGATGACGTACTTGTTCGTATAGAACACCCCTGAGTAGTCGATGCCATTGGTGCGCTCCCAGTTTTCGACGGTCGAGGTGACGACGTCGCCCTCGCCGCCGACACCCGCCGAGGCGACGGCAATGTGAAGGCTGCCAAACTCCTCGACCGTCTTCGCGACGGCGGCCTCGACGCTCTCGGCCTTTGAAACGTCGCCCTGGACGAACTTCGCGCCGATCTCGTCGGCGACTTCCTGGGATTTGGGGTTGAAGTCGAAGATCATGACCTTCGCACCTTCCGCGATGAAGGTCTTTGCGGTGGCGAGACCGAGCCCCGATCCGCCGCCGGTGATGAATGCGACCTTGTTCTCGAGCTGCATGAGTCAGTCCAATCTGTAAGCGATTGCGGTCACGGTTGTGTCCACGCTCCCGTGATACGCATTTATATATGCGTATGCATTTAGCTTGGCACTAATACTTGATTTGTCAACTAAGTGTGTGACGGCCCACATCTCGCACGACCATTGAGGAAGGGGACTCCTCGGGCGAGAAACCTCAGGACCGGGAGAGCCGGTCGACGGCGCACTATTATTCGGAAAGCGTGCGACTCCAACCTTCGTGGTTGGGACCGTAAATGGTGACCATCCGCGCATTGGCCGGTGCCCGGTGTCTACCAGTTCGCCCTGGATTCAACCGTGCCGAATCCCCCGGAACCGTCACCACGGCCGAAATCAACGTACTTGCCCAGCGCCTGGTCGGCACTGCTGCGGCGGCCAGCGCAGCGGCATCTGCGTGCGGGTCGATCACCTCCAGCGCCGCCTTCGACCCGACCATCAAGGACGGCCGGGCAGCCGCCGTCGCCCCCCGAAGAGCCATTGGGCCGTTCCGCTGGAGACGGGGCCGTTCTATGCCTATCCGGTCAGCTACGGCATTATCCGCGGCCCCTTGACCTGTCCAGACCCGCCGTCTGCGCACGATTTCTCTCTGATGGTGAACGGTGCTGGTCAGTGGCCGGACTCCGTCACAATCTGCTCCGTCTGGTTACTAGCCAATGGCCGCCCCGTCAGGGGATCGGTATCAATGAATCAGACGGGCCGGGTCTGAGGTGGCCCGGCCAAAACCAGGGGGAAGATTATGAAAAGTATCACTAAAAGGCGTGCTGGACGGGTGGTGGGGCCCTTGCTTGCCGTTGCGTCCCTTGCCGCGGGGTCTGTTGCAATGGCATCACCGGCATTCGCCGTCACATTTATCGGGCAGAACCAGCCGACGGTTGTACAAGCCGTCCAAGGCCAGACGACCACGCTTAACTGGACGTACAAAAACACCGGAGGGGCTGGCAACGTCCCCGCTTCAGGTGCCACCATCACCTTCAACGCCCCGGCGGGTACCACGTTCCCTGCCCAGTCCACGGTTCCGTGGTATTACTCCGATGACGGGACTACATTTAGCCAGGTTCAAGCACCTTGGGCCCTGAACGGATGCACGGTGGGTGGCGGCGGAACCACACTCAGCTGCAACGCAGTGGACACTGCGGGGAACTGGAGCTGGACTTCCGGCCGTATCGAGCGGTTCACTCCGCAGGTCAATGTGAGTCCGACCGCGGCCCCTGGAACACAGTCTGCGGCAGCGTCCATGCAGTACACCGACCCTGCGAGCGGCACGAATTACACGATCAACAACGGCACGCTGGACGTGAATGTTGTGTCAAAGATGGAGTCTGAGGCGCCTGCTGTGAACCCGGCCAACACTATTGCCCCGACGCAGACGGGCGATGTGGGGGCCACTGTTGAGAACGCGTGGGGCACCCCTGCAACGGGCAACGTGACGGTTTATCTCACCGCTCCGGCAAATTCAACGTTCACCAGCAACCAGGTGTGGGGTACTGACATCATCCAGGGCGTGCCATCAGCCGGCTCAAGCCCGCGGTTCACGAACTGCACGTTGTCCAACGGGAACAAGAACATGACCTGCAACGGGAACATCACCATCCCCGCAGCCGGTAACGGTCAGCGAAGCGCCGTGAAGTTCACAACCCCCGTAGCTGTTGATCCCTCGGCTGCACAGAACACCCTTTACAGCAACGGCGACTTCAACATGACCAACAGCCCCGGGAACAACAACACCATCAAGGGCGGCCGGACCAACCTGCAGTACAAAACCCCGGTGATTGCTGCGGTCCCCATGATCAACGAGCAAGTCGGCGCAGCCGCAGCAGGCATAATCGGCGCGGCCGGCCTGGCAGCGGGCGGCACCTTCCTATACCGCCGCAGGAACCGGAACCAGACAGCATAAACAGCGGTACCAGCAACACCACGAATGCGCGGAGCAGCCCAACCTCTCCGCGCATTCGTGCATCCAGCTGATGAACGAAATGATCCCCGAGCGGAGGGGATCCATGCAGTCTTGCCGTTTGGGCACCGGCTCTTGGCGGGTGCGATGCTGTACCGATGACCATATGGCCGGGTTTGGGTGTCCGCGGGGGGAATAATATCTGCCACTTGTACACCCTTAGCAGTCGGCATTAGGACGTTCGAGAAGGGCTTTTTGGAGCTCTTGCATCAACGCTTCCACTTCGGCCCCCGGTGATTCCATGATTTCGGCTTGGCCGCCTGGCCACAGGGATTGTCGACCGACTTCCCGTAAGACAGCCGCGAGATCGCGCGCGATCCTTCCCGCGCGTCTGCCCCTCCTTCCCCGCCCGCACCGCCATGAACCCGCTCTGGCATCTGCATGGATTCCTGCGTCGTCATGCCTGCCTGTCGAGAGTGGAAGGACCAAGCGATGCCGAACCGTGAAGCGTCGGAGCGGTTGGCTCCCCGAGCAGGGTGAAGGCTGGTCTTAGCTAACCAGTTGGTGCTGGGGCCCGTTGTTGCCCTAGTCTGCACGCCAAACAGGACGGGCCCCAGCACTTTCTGATGAACCCACACAAAGGTGGGTGCCTGGCTGGCCCGGGAGTATCCGATGGCCGAGGCCAGCCAGTCATGAATTAGTAGCGCAGTGCGGCCGAATCATGACGGAGACGAGGACGGCTCTGGAGTCAGGGTTGCCGACAAGCAACGTCCGGAACCCGCCATCAATTCAGGAGGCCTTCTTCTTTGCATCAATCGCTGTTTGGATGTCGGTGGTGAGGTTGGTCCTGCCGTTCCATTGCTTGCCCTCGATGAATACGGCGGGCGTGCTTGTGATGCCGGCTGCTGCGGCTGCCCGGGTGGAGTGATTGACCCAGGGGCGGAATTGTTTGCTGTCGACGCAGGAGTCGATGTTCGCTGCGCCGACTTCCTTTGCCATGGCCTTGAGGTCCTTGTCGGGGATCCCCGATCCGCCTTCAGCCGGCTGGCGTTCGAAGAGCAGGTTGAAGAAGTCGACGTATTTCTCCGGCGAGGAGTTCACCACGCAAGCAGCCGCATTGGCTGCACGGGAGGAGTAGTTGGTGGTGGAGCTTCGATCCAAGAACCCGACAGGGCGGAACTCGAGGGAGATTCTCCCTTCATTGCGTAGGTTCGTAAGCGACTCACGGTTGGCGGTTTCGATTTGTTTGCAAGCTGGGCAGATGAAGTCAATGTACGCGATGACCTTGACGGGCTTGCCAGCCTCGGCTTCGCCACCGGGGACCGTCACAGTGGCGGGTTTCGTGGCCGCAGAGGCCGGTACATCGGTCACGTTGACGGTGGCCGGTTCTGACTTCACAACTTCGGTCTTCGCCAGCAGCGTCACGCCGCCGTGCACGTTGGCGTTGGCCGGTGTGGGTCCTTGATCGGCGATAGGCGCGTTTTGCTGGATGCTGCTGGTCACCACGAGGGCGATGACTGTGAGGATTGCCACAGCGGCCGCAACGATGCCCCAACCGACAAGGAGCTTTTTGCGTGTGTCCTTCTTTATCTGTGCTTCGCGGATTGCGCGGGCTTTTTCCCGTGCCTGGGCGGTGCGTTCAGCCTTGGTCAGGCGGGATTTATTTACGGGGCTCATCAGTTCCTCGGGATGGTCGAAGGCGTCGTGCGCAGCCAGAGGCAGCAGGGCGCTGTGTCATATCGACGTGGGTTGCGCCGTCAAGGTGTTGCTGTTCCAAGTGCCACTTGACGTGCCTCAGCCTGAATGTGGCGTTGGCTGCATCTACTAGTAGCCCTGGTTTGAACTGGAATGACGGCTCCTGGATCTTTGCCGATGCCGGCAGCCGGGAAATCCTCGTGGCGCTTTCTTGTCCGGTTCTCCGGAAACCGAACAAGAATCCTGCTCGCCAGCGCACGATGTCATCCGGTTTCTGCAGCTCCGAGGCAACAGATACCGAGCCAATCGATCACCGGCACGTCGTCCACCCGGGAGATCCCCTGGTCGGCGAGGAAAACGATGCCCAGGATGTCGACCAGTGAGCGGATCTCCTCGTACCCGGTGTCCGGAATCGTCGCGATGAGGTAGGCGTCGTAGCCTTCGTCCTGCGCTTGGAGTGCCGCGGCGACAAACTGTTCCTTATGCAGTCCGCTCAGGTACCCATAGCCAATGCGGGTTCCCGGGTACTCGGAAGGATATGTTCCCGGCCGCATCCCATGGAAGTAAATTCGCACATGTCCTTGGCCAAGAACTACTTCAGCAGGTGCACGACCGTTATTTCGGTGTGGGCCGGATCGGGCGTCGGATCGCCGTAGATCTCCCAGGAGTGCCCGGCAGACTCCCGGTGATTCGCCGCGATCCACTCCTCGATAGCGATGTATGCCTCATTCATGCGGTGGTACGGCCCATGGTGGACTGCAACGGCAGCCTCGCCGCCAGGCGTTTCGCTCGCGTATACCTCGCCCATCGCCGCAAAGACGCGTGTGACTTCGACGCCGAATTCGCACAGAATGGGGGCATCGGGCTTGTTTGTGTGGTGGTAGACGAAGATGTTGTGGCCGTCCGTCCACAGACCCGGCTGACTGCGAACGAAGTCCCAGACCTTGCCCACCGCCGGTCCCCATGCCGAGCCAACTTCACCCGGCGCGACCACGCGCCGGACGGCGGCCAGCATGCGCGGGCGAACAGTCTGTAAGTTAACGGGGCCGACCATGCCGCGATCGTACATCACATCGGCTTGAGGCTAGCGACACGGGCTACTTGGGCTGAGCCGGGCGTCAGTCTTCCTTCGGTTTCTCGGCGAGCATCACGATGATTCCGCTGGGTCCGCGGAGTTATGTGAGTTTGTAGAGTCCGCTAAGGGGCTCAAGGGGGCGTCGCCCCTCCGTGTCTGCGCCTGGACTGCGTCATATGATGGCCAAGGAGTGGCGGGATGGTCACGTCGCGAGAAAGGACGCAGATGGCAGGCAGGCCGAGGCAGGACAACGGGCAGGTTCAGGGAGCGGCGGCGTCGCTGTTGAATGGTCTTGCTGTGCTGGAAGCCTTTTCCGTTCAGAATCCGGTTCTTGGTGTGACTGAGGTTGCTCAGCGCGTTGGCCTCCACAAGAGCACGGTCTCGCGCATTCTTAGCGGTTTAGCAGAAGCTGGATATGTGCAGCGGGATGAGGAGACTGGACGGTATCGGCTCGGGCTCGGTCTCCTTGCTTTGTCCGGCCCTTTGCTGGCGGACCTGGATGTCCGCCGTGCTGCGCTTCCGTATTTGGAGCAGTTGACCGAAAAAACCCAAGAGACCAGCGCCATTTCCGTCTGGAACGGCTACGAGGCGATCGTCGTGGAACAGGTTGCCAGCCCCTATCAGGTCAAACACACTGCCACCATCGGAACCCGGTACAACAAATTCGAAAGTTCTTCGGTGCGGGTCTTCCTGGCTGAGCTGGCGCCCGCCCTCGCGACCGAACTGATCGAATCCGGGAAGATACTGCGCACGGCGGGAGACGGTTTGCCAGTGGACCACACCACCCACCTGCAGGAAGTCGCCCGTCAGGCTTACGCCGTCAACGACGGTTCCACTACCGAGGAGGAGTTTGGTGTCTCTGCTCCGGTTCGGGATTACCGGGGCAAAGTGGTTGGTTGCATCACCGCATCCGCTCCCCGCTCCCGCGTGCACAAGCTCGCCAGCAGGGACGCCGTGGTTCAAGCCGTGCAACATGCCGCCTCGGAAGTATCCAGCCGTTTGGGCTGGCAGGCTTCCCCGGATGTGACGTGAGCCAGTCAGCACATTGGACTTGTTTCCCCCGGCCGGCTGCCTAGCCGTGTCGACACGCGCTGAGCGGCCTCTAGCACGGCTTCGCGCAGGAGGAACTGACTCTGCTGATGCTGCACCCGGGCCCGGGGTGCGCTCGCCGTGATGCAGCCGACGACGGCGCCACGGTAGTCCCGCACGGGGGCGGACACCCCGTATTCCTCGTAGGTGGTCTCGCCGTCGTTGACGGCGAAGCCTTGTTCCCGAACGCCCGCCAGCTGTTCATGGGCCGCGTCCTCGAGTCCGAGGTAGCCTTCTCGCAGCACGGTCTGGCCAGCCAGAAGGCGGTCCGTCTCTTCGGGCGGCAGTTCGGCGAGGAACACGCGGACTGAAGAGCTGGCGAACTTGTTATAGCGCGTGCCGATCGCCGCGCTGTGCTTGACCTGATGGGGGCTCGCCGTCTGTTCCACAACGATCGCGTTGGTGCCGTTCCAGACGGCGATCGCGGCCGTCTCGCCGGTGGCTTCGGTGAGTTCTTCGAGGTGGGGCAAGGCGGCACGGCGGACGCCGAGTTCGGCCAGCAGCGGTCCCGCCAGGCCGATCATCCCGAGTCCGAGGCGGTATCGCCCGGTGTCTTCGTCGCGCTGCACGTATCCGGCTTCGTCCAGGCCGGTGAGCATCCGGGAGACGGTGCTTTTGTGCAGGCCGACGAGTTCGGAGATCTCCGTGACGCCAAGGAGCGATCGCTTGGCGACGGAGAAGGCTTCGAGGACCGTCAGACCGTTGAGCAGCGATGCTGCCGCCCCTTGCGGTTTGTCAGGAGTGGGTTGTAGGCCCAGCATGAGTTCTCCCTCTCCAGGTGTTTGTGCACGCCACGGCGCGATCCAGGAGATCCAGGACCGCGCCGTAGTGTGAGGATCCAATCAGGCCGCGGATGCCGGACCGCGGGGCTCCGAGAGTGCGGTGCGGCTCAGGCCGGATCCGCGGGGGCCGCCACCTCGGGCTGGGGATCCGAGAGGGTCTTCGGGACTGTGTCCTCGAACTGCGGGAGGCCGTTCAGGTATTCCACCACCGAATCAGTGGACTCCACGTCACCGAACTTGTTGTCGATGTCGTAGAGGTTCCACTGCACGACCCCCGGGACGCGGTCGCCGATGGTCTCCCGGGGGATGATCGGGCGGAAGCCCTTCGCGATGGCGTCCTCGACGGTGTGGCGCACGCACCCGGCCGCGGTCGCACCGGTCACGATCAGGGTGTCGATGCGGTTGGAGGTCAGGAAGAGCTCGAGGTTCGTCCCCGGGAACGCCGAGGCGCGATTCTTCTCGATCACGACCTCGCCCTCCGCGGGCGCAATGCGGTCGTCGATCTGCGCCCAGTAGGAATCCGCCGGAAGGGTCTCCGTGGGGATCTTCGAGTACCACAGGCCCATGTCGTTCGTCCCGGAGGTGGCATCGCGGTTGCGATACACGTTGGTGGTGTAGAAGACCGGGACACCCTTGGCGCGCGCGGCCTCGTTGATCCGCTGGACGTTCGGGATGATCGTCTCCATGCCCGGGCAGCTGAACGGGTGGCCCGGACGGGTCCAAGCGTTCGCGAGGTCGATGTGAATGACGGCTGGGCGGTTGCCGTAGCCGATCCGACGCCTGAAGCCTCGCTCGTTGTAGATGTCCGTGCCTGCTGCGAACGCCTCCTCCAGCACTGCTGCAAGTCGGGCTTCGATGTCGTTGAACGTCTCTGTTGTCATGGCTGTCTCCACTCTCTCGGGACCGGGTTTCCCCCGTCCGCAATTTGTTGCTGTGCCATCACAGTAGTTGCTGAATGTGCAACATGCAATCCCTTTTTTGGATTGCTCGGAATTCCCCACATCCGACTTGAATGTACAAAGGGGGTGCCTCAAAAAAAGATCGGTCAACCATTGCATGTTGCTCCCACGGGAACTACATTGCTTAGTAAGCAACTTTGTGACCTACAGCACATTGATTTGCGGTCTAACCCCAGTGGACTCCAACCCGGGGCTCGCCTAATGGCCGAGAGGCCCACCCAGGCTTTCCCCTTCAACGCAGTCCTGAGCCTCACTTCCGAAAGGACACATTATGAAGCGCATCGGAGTAGACGTCGGCGGCACCTTCACCGACTTGTATTTTTCGGACGACGATCAGCGCATCGCCGTTGTGGAAAAGGTTCCCTCGACCCCGCACGACCCGTCCGAGGCCGTGGTCAACGGCATCATAAAACTCTGCGCGAAGGCCGGGGTCTCGCTTTCGGAGATCGACCAGCTGGTGCACGGGACCACGGTCGCCACGAACACCGCGCTGACGCACACCGGCGCCGAGGTCGGGATGATCACTACCGAGGGTTTCCGGGACATCCTGCACATTGCCCGTCACAAGAAGCCGTACAACTTCTCCCTCCAGCAGGATCTGCCTTGGCAGACCAAGCCCCTGATCAAGCGCCGCCATCGGCTCACCGTCAAGGAGCGCATCACCGCGCCGAACGGCGACGTCCTGGTTCCCCTGGACGAGGACGAGGTCCGGGAGCGCGTGCGCGAACTGCAGGCGGCCGGCGTCGAAGCCATCGCCGTTTGCCTGCTGCACTCCTATCTGAACCCCGCCCACGAGCAGCGGATCGGGGAGATCGTCGCGGAGGAGTTCCCCGAGGCTTACTTGTCCCTTTCCAGCGAGATCGTACCCTTGTACCGCGAATACGAGCGGTTCTCCACCACGGCGCTGAATGCTTACGTCGGCCCCCGGGTCTCGCGTTACCTGTACCGCCTGCAGGAGCAGGCCGAAAGCCTGGGCTACAAGCGCGAAATCCTGCTGATGCAGTCCTCCGGCGGTATGGTTCCAATCAAGGAGGCTGCCAAGCGGCCCGTCACACTGATGATGTCCGGGCCCGTCGGCGGCCTGATCGGCGGCATGTGGGCCGGTCGTCAGTCCGGTTTCGAGAACGTTGTGACCCTGGACATCGGTGGTACCTCGGCGGACATCGGTGTGGCCTACCAGGGTGAACTGCGCATGCGTCACCTCTTGGACACCAAGATCGGCGACCATCAGGCCATGGTCCCCATGGTGGACATCGACACCATCGGTGCCGGCGGCGGCTCCATCGCCTACGTCGACGCAGGCGGGGTCTTCCGGGTCGGTCCCCAGTCGGCCGGCGCCGTCCCGGGCCCCGTTTGCTATGGCCGCGGCGGGACGGAGCCGACATCGACCGACGCCCAGATGTTGCTGGGCCGCATGCGTCCCGACCGGGTCCTGGCAGGCTCAGGCATGGATCTGGATCTCGAGGGCGCTCGAAAAGCGATGGAAGGGCTCGCAGAAAAGCTCAACATGTCCGTGGACCAGGCAGCCCTCGGCGCGCTGCAGATCCAGAAGTTCGGCATGACGCAGGCGATTGAACAGAACTCCGTACGCCGCGGCTACGATCCTCGCGACTTCACCCTCGTCGCCGCCGGGGGTGCCGGAGCGCTGTTCGCCTGCGAGATCGCAGCTGAACTGGAGGTCCCGAAGGTTCTGATCCCGGCCCACCCCGGCATCATCGCCGCCACCGGTCTGCTGGCCACTGACGAGAAATATGAGTTCGTCGCCACCAGGCGGTTCACCTTCGCCAACGCAGATCCTGCCGCCATCCAGGCCTCCTACGAGCAGTTGGAGCGTGACGCCAACGCCCAGCTCGATGCCGAGGACGTCCCGGCCGAACGGCGCAAGCTTGAATGGCTCGCCGATGCGCGCTACGAGGGCCAAGGATACGAGATCCGATTCACCACCCCCGCCGGTCCGGTCAATCAGGTCTGGCTGGAAAAGGCCGAGGCAGCCTTCCACGACGCCCACTTTGAGGAGTACGGCCACCGCTTCAAGAACGGCACCGTGGAGGTCATTAACATCCGGGTCGAGGCCAGCGCGGTGATGGATGACCTGCCCACGCCGGAAGCGACGAAGTCCGGTTCCCTCAAAGATGCCCTGGTGGAAACACGCCCGGTGACCTTTGAACAGGATGGCAAGCCAGTCACCTTGGACACGGGCTTCTATGATCGCGACAGGATGGGCGTGGGAATCACCTTCGCCGGCCCCGCCATCATCGAGCAGTACGACTCCACGACGGTTATTCCTCCGGGATTCTCCGGAACGGTGGACGCAGCCGGCAACCTCGTCATCGACTGCCCGGCCGCCGCCCAGAGCGCCGAGAAACTGGCCACCCCGATCCTGATGCGCGTGATCGGCGGCGCCCTGAACTCAGCGGCCAAGGAAATGGCCTCGGTGCTGTTCCGCATGGCTTACTCCTCGATCATCCGCGAGTCCGAGGACCTCGGCGCAGGCCTGTTCGACAAGGACGGCAACGTGCTGGCCGAGTCCGACTCCACGCCAATGTTCATGGGCTCCATGCCCAAGATCGTCAAGGGCGTGATCTCGGTGCTCGGCGACGACATCCACGACGGTGACATCATCCTGCACAACGATCCGTATCTGGGCGCCACGCACTCTCCCGATGTGGCGATCATCGAACCGATCTTCCACGACGGGGAGCTCGTCGGCTTCGCCGGCGCCTCGGGCCAGCTGATCGACAATGGCGGCGCGTACTCCGGGCTGATGGTGGACATCCAGGACATCCAGTCCGAGGGCACCATTTTCCGGGCGGTCAAGATCTCCGAGAAGGGCGTACGCCAGGAATCGCTGATCCGGCACATCCTTAACAACACCCGGACACCCACCTCCAACGAGGGCGATTTCCAGGCCATGATCGCCGCCTGCGAGTTGGCCAAGACCCGCTACACCGCCCTCATTGAGCGCTACGGTTTTGGCGCGGTGCGCGAGGCCGGCCAGAGCTGGATCGACTACTCCGAGCGGATGTTGCGCCAGGAGATCGCCAAGATCCCCGACGGCGTCTACGAGACAGAGGTCGGCTACCTGGACGACGACGGCCGCAACTACGGCAAGAAGCTGCCGATCGTCGTGAAGGTGATCATCGAGGGTGACGAGATCACCTACGACCTGACCGGATCGTCCGAACAAGTACCCACCGCCTACAACTGCGCCTTCGAGGGCACCACCGTCTCGGCGTTCACGTTCATCACCCGCATGATGTTCCTGGACGAGGTCGCCTTCCCGGTGTTCGTGCCCCAGAACGAGGGCATGCTCAAGCCGTTGAAGGTGATCGCCCCGGAAGGCACCATCTTCAACCCGAAGTACCCGGCGGCGACCTTCTCGCGGTTCTCCCAAGTGCAGCGCGCCGTCGACCTGGCCCTGCGGGCCCTCGCCCCCGTTATCCCCGAACGGGTCACCGCCGGCAACTCCGCCCACATCCACTTCATCTCCTACTCCGGATGGGACGAGAAGCAGGGCGAGTACTGGGTTTACCTCGAGGTCAACGAGGGCTCCTACGGCGGACGCGCCACCAGCGACGGGCCGGACTCCGTGGACAACCTCATCGCCAACACCCGCAACAACCCGATCGAGGAGCTCGAGTGGAGGTTCCCGATGCGCACCGACCGCTATGAACTGCGTTCCGAGCCGGCAGCGGCCGGGGAGTTCCGCGGCGGCATTGGCATCATCCGCGAGAACACGTTCCTGACCGACACCGCGATCACCTGCGAGGGTGAACGCCACGAGTCGGATGTACCGTGGGGCGCCTTCGGCGGGCATGAGGGCCTCAACGGATCGCTCGTGAAAAACCCCGGCCGGGCGGGCGAAGAGTCCTGGCCCTCCAAGGTCACCGGCCGCCAGCTGCTGGCAGGAGACTCCCTCCAGATCACCGTGCCCAGCGGTGGAGGCTTCGGCGACCCGCATCGAAGGGACCCGCTGAAGGTCCTGGAGGACGTGCTGGACGGCTTCACGACCGCGGAGGCGGCAGCCCGGGACTACGGCGTGGTCCTCAGGGAGGTCAACGGCCAGCTGACGGTCGACTTGGCGGCCACCGCCGAACGCCGCGAGGCTTTGGTCTCGGAGTTCAGTTCCGCGACCTGAGCCAGAAGCAGCAGTGAGGAGGCGGCCTGGAGCCAGTCAGCGACCAGGCCGCCCCCTTCGTTCCGGATTTATCACATTGCCCACCTACCCCCGTGAATTAGGAACCGCTATGTCCACTGCCTCAACCTTTCAATTTGTCGAGTCTGATGTCCGGCCCAAGGACGTCCGGCTCGCCACCTGGATCTGCTTCTTCGCCTGGACCTTCGCCGTCTATGACTTCGTCCTGTTCGGCAACCTCCTTCCGAAACTGGCCTCAGACCTCGGCTGGAGCGCTGCCCAGTCCACGGGGATAAATACCTGGGTGACCGCCGGCACTGCGCTCGTGGCCTTCGCGATCGGCCCGATTGTCGACCGGATCGGCCGCCGCAAGGGCATCCTGATCGCGGTCGCCGGTGCCGCCGTCGCTTCCCTACTGACCGCCACTGTCGGCTGGGTTGCGGGCATTGCTGCCGGCCTTGGACTCGTCTTCCTGGTCCTCGTGCGTTCACTGGCTGGTCTCGGCTACGCCGAGCAGGCCATCAACGCGGCCTACCTTAACGAAATGTTCGCCCACCAGAGCAACCCCGCCAAGGCCCGCCGCCGCGGTCTCATCTACTCACTCGTCCAGTCAGGCTGGCCGGTCGGCTCCGTACTGGCTGCCGGGTCCGTCTACCTGCTGTTCCCCATCGGCGGGTGGGCGCTCTGCTTCGCCGTAGCCGCCATCCCCGCCGTCTTCATCGTCATCGCCGGACGCTGGCTGAAGGAGAGTCCCCAGTTCGGCCACCGTCACCAAATTGACAAGATGATCAAGCACGGCCGGGTGGAAGAGGCGCAGCAGCTCGGAAACAAATACGGAATCGACGTCTCCGAGAAGGCCAGCCCCCTCGTTTCGGTCTTCCGCGGGGAATCGCTGAGGTCCACCCTGACGATCGGCGGGGCCTTCCTCCTGAACTGGCTGGGCGTCCTTGCATTCGCGATCCTTGGCACCTCGCTGCTTACGGCACCGGACGGCAAGAACATCGAGTTCGACAACGCGCTGCTGGTCCTGGTCATCTCCAATGCCACGGCCTTCGCCGGCTACCTGTTCCACGGCTGGTTGGGCGACCGGATCGGGCGCCGCAACGCGATCGGGATCGGCTGGATCCTATGTGCCGTCTCCTTCTTCATCATGCTCCAGGCACCGAACGGGAACTTCCCGCTCATCATCGGGCTGTACAGTGCCGGGCTGTTCTTCCTCATCGGCCCCTTCTCCGCCCTGCTGTTCTTCACTGGCGAGAGCTTCCCCGTCCACACCCGGGCAACGGGCAGCTCCATCATCAACGCCTCCGGCCAGGTCGGAGCGATCATCGGCGGGCTGCTGATCACCGCCACTCTCGCCTCCGGCGGCGGCTGGATCAACGCCACCCTTTGGTGGGGTGTCCTCCCCATCCTGGCCTCCGGCCTGCTTATCTTTGCCGCCCGGAACGTCGACCCCAGCAAGGTCCGCAAAGACTGACAGGCCGAACCGCACCACAAACACCATCCGCACCGCGAGAATTCCCTGGACCCCGGGGAGTTCTCGCGGTGCGGACGACTTTAAGATGCAGGAAGAAGCTGCCGGGCCCGCTCGTCCTGCTAAGCGTCCTTGCGCGACTTGGCCTGCTCCACCAGCTCGGTCATCCAGGGCCGGTGCCCTCGGTGGAGCACCATGCCCTCGGTTAGCCCTCGGACGGAGGCGGTGGAACCGGAAATGTCGATGGAGATCCGGCCGCCTGCCATGGGCGCATTGGCGACGTGCAGCTCGCCGTAGGACTCCGGCAGCACCGGGTCTAGCCACACGCCACCAAGAGATACGTGCGCGTCGTACCGCATCAGGCTTGTCACAAGCAGGACCGGCGCGGTGGCGGACCAGGCCTGCGGCGAGCACGCCGTCGGATACGGCACGGGCTGGCCAAACCGTTCCCGGTCAAAGCCGCAGAAGAGCTCGGGCAGCCGGCCGTCCGAGTACTCGGCGGCCTCCAGGAGGGCCGTGGCGATCCGCTGCGCTTCTTCGACGAAACCATAGCGCACCAGGCCCGCCGCAATAATGGCGTTGTCGTGCGGCCAGACCGAGCCGTTATGGTAGCTCGCCGGGTTGTAGGCTCCCATGTCGGAAGCCAGTGTGCGTACGCCCCAGCCGGAGAACATCTGAGGGGACATTAGCTTCTCGGCTACCAGCGGCGCCTTGTCCTCATCCACCAGACCGAACCAGAGGCAATGGCCCATATTAGAGGCACAGGCATCGACGGGGCGCTTGTCCTTATCCAGCGCGATCGCGTAGTAGCCGCGATCGGGAAGCCAGAACTGTTCGTTGAACCGTGTCTTCAGCTGTGCCGCCCGGTCGGTGAGCTCGTCAGCCAAGGCCGTGTTGCCGGCGTCGTAGGCCATCCACGCACGCGCCATGTACGCCGAATAGACGTAGGCTTGGACCTCGCACAAGGCGATCGGCGGTTCCGCCAGGGTGCCGTCCGCGAAGTTGATCCCGTCCCAGGAATCCTTCCAGCCCTGGTTGATCAGCCCCCGATCATTCAAGCGTTCATATTCGACAAAGCCGTCGCCGTCACGGTCACCGTAGTCGCGGATCCAGTCCAGTGCCCGATCCGCGTTGGGCAGCAGGGCGGCAATGGTCTCCTTGGCGAACCCCCAGCGGCTGACGGCTCCAAGCACGCTCACAAAGAGCGGGGTCGCATCGACGCTGCCATAATATTCTGGCTTACCGCCCAGGGACAGACCGCTGGAGACACCGAGCCGGACCTCGTGCAGGATCTTGCCCGGCTCCTCCTCACTCACCGGGTCAAACACCCGGCCTTGGCGGTCGGCCAGGGTCTGCAGCGTGCCCAGGGCGAGGGACGGGTCCACCGGCAGCGCCATTTCCGAGGCCCAGAGTGAGTCGCGGCCGAACAGAGTCATGAACCAGGGCGCCCCGGCGGCGACTACCACCCGCTCCGGATGGTCGGGGTCCTCGATCCTGAGCGCGCCCAGATCGTCGTAGCTGCGTTGCAGGGTGCGTTCGATGGAACGGTTTCCCATCCGCAACACCGGGATCCTGGCCACCCACTCCAACCGGCGCCGGTCCCGAGGAGACATGCCCCCTGGCTCCGGACGAACAAACGGTATCGCCGGACCGGATCCGTCCACGGCCGGCACCACGCTCAACAGGGTGCTCCAGTGGCCGTGCGGCGGGACAACTGTGCGATATGTCAGGGCGTCCGGCCCGACATCGGCGCCGTCGGCGTGGATGACGGTCCCCTTGCGGGCATCCTGCCAGGCGGCCTTGATCGTCAGTGAACCAGCGTCCGGCTGCCGGGTTTCGTCCCAGTGCCGCTGGATGCGCGCTTCCTTGACCTCGAACAGATCGGCAAAATCCGCTTCGATGCTGAGCGAGACCACACATTCAACCGGATCCAGCGAATAGTTCCGGACGGTGATCTCCTCCAGGATGCCGGCTCCCACCTCGCGCAGCCGCTCCACAATCAGGGGGCTGTCCGCATACCCGTCAGCACGGGCAACACGGCCGGCGAACAGCGCCCGGTAGGGTTCCTTCATTTCCGCTGCCAACGGCTCCAGCTGCTGGCCATTGACGGTCAGGCTCCAGCGGGACAGGATGCGCGTGTCCTGGAAGAAGACCCCGTGCGGCAGCTCGGGTTGGATGTCCCCGTTCGGCAAGGAGATGCAGAAGGACGAACCTTCCACCAACGTGATCGTCCCGGCACCCATCGGGCCGGCCGCCGTATCGGCATTCCATCCAGCCATTTCCGGCTCCTCAAACGGATATTGGCACGGTACGGCGGCGGGCCAGCCCCGGTCAGGCTGGGAGGGGCGGCCACCGCCGTCGTACTAATTGACGCTACGCCCGTCGGCTCTCCGCTGCCAGAGGCCGCGTTGACTCTCTAAGAGCTCCACGAAGGGGCCCGGGGACGATCCCACACCCTAGAACTGGGTGGTGCCGCGCAACTGGCGCGGACGGCCGTCGGGGTCGACGACGAGGCGGCCGATCAGATCCGCCCAGAAACGTTGGAGAGGCGGCACCGGTTCTGGAGTGTGGCGGCGCACGTGTCCGGTGGGGCGGGGCGGGCGGCGCCCGGTTTCGTGCCAGTGGTCGAGGGTGTCGGCAGTGGTGTTCCAAAGGTTGAGCCCAGCCGCCGGGTCGCCGAGTTGGGGATCGTCCTCATCCAAGCCCAGGTGTTCTGCCCAGAGTTGGAGCCGGAGCGCGCGGGCCAACGGCCGGGAAGCCTCGTGGCCGGTGTCCGTTCCGTGGGGTTCCCGGTTATCGGCGGTGGTGTCGAGTACGGCGCAGGTGAGCTCGCTGTCGGTAGTCCAGGATCGGCGGTTGAAATTGTCTGAGCCGCAGGTGAACCAGGTGTCGTCGATGATGCAGATCTTGGCGTCGACGTAGATCGGAGTTCCGGAGCTGTTCTCCAGGTCGAACACGCCGACCCTGCCGGGCGCGACCCGGTGCAGCATTCCGAGGGCGCGCAATTGCCCGATTCGGCTAGGCAGTCCCGCTAGTGGGCCGTCAGAGTCGGGATAGCGGGGCACGACGGCGATCACGTTCAAGTCGGGGTTCCGCTCGAGGGCGTCAGCGATTCCGGCTGCGACCTCTGTCGACCACAGATACTGATCCTCGATGTAAATCAGCGAGCGGGCACGAGCGAAGGCTTTCGCATAGCCGCGGGCAACGCTGCGTTCCCCTGCCGGCGCGAACGGAAACGGGGGACGTTTCACCCCATAGGTGCGCAGCAGCTGCACGGCATGAGGGCCTGCCGGTGGTGGTGGCGGTGCAGAGGCCGGTAGCGGTTTGGGGTGCCGGGGCATACGGGCCAGACGTTGCAGCAGCATCCGGTAGGGGGTGCGTCGGTCGAGGGGATGGGGGTCATTCCACCGTTCGGCGAACACTGCCAGCACATCTGCGACCACGGGGCCACGCAGTTCAAGGGCGGCGTCGTGCCACGGGGGTCGTTTCCCGTACCGGGAATCCATGGTCACCGCTTGCGGGTCTCCCGCGTGGTCGGCGTCGTCTCGACGACCGTGGGAAAGGTCGAGCCCGCCAACGAATGCGATGTCCCGCGCCGGATCGTCACGACGGCGGATGACCAACATTTTCTGGTGATGGGAGCCGAACCGGCGTACACGCTGATCCAACAGCACTTCTCCGCCGGCGTCGTTGATCTTACGGCTCAGGAGCTCGTTGGACCGGCCGCTCATTGGGGCCGATACTCGCTCTCCGTGGGATCTCCAGACAAGGCCCCGCACTTCGACCCCTGCGCGGGCCAACCCCGCGAGCACGTCCCCGATCGACGGTCCATCCTCCAGCAGCCGCTCATCGGCGTCGCCCCGCCAGTCGGTGAACCATACACGGTCCCCCGCCTGCAGAGTAGTCAGCTCCTCATATAGTCGGGTGAAGTAGCTCGCTCCATGAATCAAGGGCCGAACCAGGTTGCCCTCAGACCACGACGGACACCCGGCACTTCCCGCGTGCACGTCTGTGTCCAGATTCCCCCGCTCAGCGCGACTCAGGAACCAGGTACCAGCATCACTGTCCACTCGGTGCTCCTTTCGGGGCCAGGCCAGGCCGCTGGTGTCCGGTCTTCACATAGCCTACGGCTGTGCCGGTCAGTGAAAGACTAGGGCGTGGACTGGCCCGCGTGGGCAGTGTGCACGATTCGACCCCGCAATAATGGAAGATAACGTCACTTATCAAATATCTGTGCAATGTAAATCTGTGCAATGTAAGGCGGAAAACGATGGGTGTTGGCGCACAAGGCACATCAGACGACAGGTCAGCGGGAGGCAAAGGCGAACTCAGCGAAGACCGCTTCGTCGGTGACACTGATCTGGCCCAATGGAAGACCCCCGCAGGCAGGTGGCTTGCCTCCCGTGCACAGCGGCTCAGCGCCCGTCTCGGCCCATACGGTGTGCTGATCCTGACCCTTGCCGCCGGAGCGATCATCGCATCGCTGCTGGCCTTCACGACAGGCTGGGTCTACGACGCTGTGACAGAAGCGGATGGCGTGGCCGCCCTGGACCACCCGGCGTTGGAGGCGGCGAAGGCCCTGCGCAGCCCCGCACTGGACGCCGCAGCCACTGCCTACACCGACCTGGGCGGAGGAATCGGGATGCCGATCCTGGCCGCGATCGCCACGGCCGTGCTGGTCCTCCGCCGCCGCTCCTGGACCCCGGGGATCCTCATCGTGACCGCCGCAGCCGGCTCCCTGTTCATGACCATCGCCGGCAAGCAGCTTATCGGCCGCGCCCGGCCCCCGCTTAGCGACGCCGTGCCTCCCTATGAGTATTCCCCCTCGTTTCCCAGCGGGCACTCGCTAAACTCGTTCGTGATCGCCGGAATCGTCGCTTACGTGATCATCCTGCGTTGCCGCTCCCGCCGGGCCCGCGCCTGGACAGTGACCACCGCGGCCATCTTCGCCCTGACTATCGGCCTCAGCCGAGTGTTCCTGGGCCACCACTGGTTAACCGATGTCCTGGCGGCCTGGACCCTCGGCGCCGCCTGGCTGGTCCTGGTCATCACCGCCCACCGTGTTTACCTCACCGCCAGAAAGACTCAAAAGCTCAGCCACTCCCGGGGCGAGACTCCAGGCGGATGAAGGAGGGAAACGCTTCTGCTTGCGCCCCCCCATTGAGCACCCGACGAACATCAGCCACATGCGGAGTGGAACACTCCAGACCAATTACATCTCTTTACGGATAACTCAATCTCAATAAAGACGTACTACTACAGCAACCTCAAGATCACCTCAAAATAGCAACAATTTTCGAAATGGAACCATCTCCGCTGAGTGGCTTCGCCAAGGCCGACAACCCTCCTAAATGAACTAAACAAAACTGCGCGGTTTGCATTAGTGAATATAAAATGAAATAGCTTTAGATCGTGTGCCGAAGGCACACC
The DNA here is from genome assembly GCF_039539965.1 of Arthrobacter methylotrophus. Classification (NCBI taxonomy): domain Bacteria; kingdom Bacillati; phylum Actinomycetota; class Actinomycetes; order Micrococcales; family Micrococcaceae; genus Arthrobacter; species Arthrobacter methylotrophus. The sequence goes on from NZ_BAABED010000001.1 coordinate 3,739,143, forward strand.
GGCCGAGTGGACGCCGATTCAGGCCGGAGGCCGTTCAGCTGCGGCTGTAGTACGAGCTATGGGGGCATAGACGAATGGTCGGGCGGGGCATTGCCGTCGTTGTGGAGGACGACGAAGACGTGAGGGGAATTCTGGAGGACGTACTCCGGCAATCAGGTTTTACCGTGCATGCGTCATCCTCCGGGGTCGAAGGTGTCGAGGCCGTCAGGGAGCACAACCCCGTCATCATTATCATCGATGTAGGTTTGCCTGATTTTGACGGGATTGAGGCCTGCAGGCGGATCCGCACCTTCAGCGACGCCTACCTCATCATCGTCACGGGAAGGGTTGAGGAGGCCGATGCCCTGATGGGATTCGAAGCCGGCGCCGACGACTACCTGACGAAACCGTTCCGTCCTCGCGAGCTGCGCGCCAGGATCACCGCCATGCTCCGACGGCCCCGGTCACTTAGCCCAAAGCCGTCGCTCATCTCCGCAGGCACCGGGTACCGGCCGCATCCCGAGCCTCTGACCGCGGCACCGCCAACCTCTCCTTCCGTTTCATCGGCCGGGTCGCAGCTCAATCCGCAGACCGAAGGGACCTCCAGCGGTTTCGAGCACAGAGGATTGACCCTCCATGAAGGATTCCGTGCAGCCGCAATCAACGGCGTGCCCGTTGACCTGACCAGGACACAGTTCGACCTTCTCCTGGTCCTGATGGAGAACGGACGGGTGGTCCAGACCAAAGCCGACCTGGTCCGCCGGCTGCGGAACAAACCCTTCAACACGGGCTCCCATGTCAGCACCAGCGAGGAACGCACAGTCGAGGTCCATCTAGGCAACCTGCGCAAGCGCCTCGGAGACAGCTCACGCTCTCCGCGCTGGGTGGAGACCGTCCGGGGCGTGGGCTACCGGCTGACCCCGTAACTATTCCGAAAGGGAATGAGGGGCGCTGGCCAGGTTTCTTCCTCAACCAGCTTCGGGACGAGCATGTCAAAGATCAAGAGTAATCAGCACAAACTTTTGCGCTCCTGCTGCGAATGATTTCGCAAATAGTGCGAAATCATTCGTGACGGTTTTTGTCATGGATCAGAAAAATATAATGATGACCATAACGTCGTATAGGAAGTTACTGGTGATGAAAACAAAGTCTCCGTCATACCGATATTTTGAAAAAAAGGAACGGCGAAGCCGCCGAATCAAGATTGCCTCGTACGTGCTGGTGGGGCTGCTCGCGATCACCACGGCTGTCGTCGTTTATTACGCGTTGACTAAATAGTCTGTCAAGCCCCGGGTTTGATGGAGACGTTTTTAGTTCGGATACGGCAGTAGTTCCGGTGCCGGGTGCCCGGCGTGGAGATGTTCGTATTCGGTAGGTTGAATGGCGGGTAGACCCAGCCGGCGAACGTGCGGACATACTTCATGCCGGCGACCCATAGCCGTTCCACCGCGCACTGCGCGGCCGGTATGTCCCGGCCGCGCAGCTCCCTGCAGATCCGCTCGACCCCGTGTTCGTCGCGGTGCTTGTCGACGAAGTCGCACATCACCTGGGCGGGCGGTCGAGCTCCGCCTGCTGGAACCAGGTCCGCAACGCTTCAGGATGCACTCCGAGCTGCTCTCCGATCCGGCCATAAGCTCCGGCCCTGGTCGCCGGATCCCTTCTTACCTCGACGGCCATCCGGTCCGCACGTCCACGCAACTCGATCGGGCACTTCCCTTTGTGCTGGCATGGGAATCATCCTTCCGGGCAATCAATGCCTCCATCAAACCCGGTGCGATTCACTATCGACTCGCAGCGACGAACGCCTTCGAGAACGCCCATCGCGGGTCGCTCACGCCGGAGCACATGTACGTCGGGATGCCTGCTGCACACGGCTGGTCTCGCGTCATCTCCCACCAAGCGAGGTTGGCAAGCGAATTCGCCTTGGCAAATGCGCCAACTGTCGCCACGTCGGCCAGTGTGAAGATTTCCCCCGCGATGTCGTTCGCACCAATCATCGGCGTGAGGCCGACCAGAGACAGCCGCTGTGCGCTGGTGAGGCTGGCATAAGCGGGTACGGTGGCCAGCTGGGCGGCCGTCGCATTCGCTGCGGAGATCGCGGCCGCGCCCATGGCGGTCGTCCCGTCGCCATAGTCCATCGCCATGACGTTGACGGCGGACAACGTCACTCCTGCAGCGGCAAACTCCCGGACCGTGCGCAGACCGCTCGCGACAAGACCGTAAGGCATGACCGGGAGGGTCAGAGAGACCTGCAGCGGATGACCGGCTGCGGCGCGCTGCGCTTGGAGAGCCGCGACCGCCGTGGCGCGACGCTGGTTGGAGGTTGAATCGGAGACGTCAGCGCCCTCAATGTCGAAGTCGATCCGGTCCAGGCCGAATCGGGTCACAACCTTCGTATACGCGTTCAGCAACGAAGCAGGGTTGGTACAGACACGGGCGAGCTCGTCGTTGATCGCTCCACCGAACGAAGCGATGAACCGCCCTCCACTGGCTTGGAAAGCGCTGATCCCAGCCAAGGAGTCACCCGTCGAGCCGATCGTATAGGCGGTGTACCCGGCCCAGGTCGGGCTGCAAGCACTGGACCTGTCAGCGACGATGAACGCCGCTGTCATGGCCTTGACGCCGGAAGCCGAAGAGAATGCCGACAAATCTGCGGTCGGCCACACTCCCATGTCCACGTAGGGGGCGACGAGGGTGTTACCGGCGCCCGGCGTCGGGGTGGGAGTCGGCGTCGGCGTGGACGTGGGAGTGGGCGTCGGAGTCGGGGTGGACGTCGGAGTGGGAGTCGGGGTGGACGTCGGAGTCGGCGTGGGAGTCGGAGTCGGCGTGGACGTGGGAGTGGGGGTCGGCGTGGACGTCGGAGCCGAACCATTAATGGAACACGGGATTGCTGGGGCCCCCGCTGGAAGACCGATCACGGTGCACGCCGTGGGGAACAATGCGGCGGTTCCGACCTTGAAGGAGGTCAAGCCGAACGATGTGGAGGTGCCGGCGGCCAGCGTCGTGGCCCAGGAGGGAGCCGCCACGGCGAAGCCACCCGCGGCGGGCGACAGGACTCCGTTCCACAGCGTGTTCACCTGATTGCCATACGCGAAGGAGATCTGCCATGGGTTGAGTTTGGTGGACGATGTATTGCGCACTCCAACCTCGGACTGGAATCCGGTTGTCCAGACATTGGTGTTGGTCCAGGTGACAGCGACACCACCCGAAACGGTGGCCGCCGATGCTGGCAGTGTGCTAACCGCTCCCACACCGATCATGAACAAGAAAGAAGTGATGAGAGCAACTGCCCGCGGGCGTTTAGTGATCATGCCGGTCATCGTATTGATTTCTTTCCCGGGGGGCTAGCTATTACTTAGATCGATTTGGAATGTGTCGGTTTTAATCCGCCCTTGACCTATAATTCTTCTGGCATGGGCGGCGAAAAGCCTCCGGCGCTCGTTTTATGCAGCCTGCGATGACAGAATGCATGTTTTTATTCTTGGTTGCATACTTCATCTGCGGGACATCTCGATGCCCGAATGCAGACGCTCGGAGTTAAGCCAATGGACATGTGCAAAGTTCTGGTCTCAACTTGCTGACATGATTTCCGCAGCAGGTTACAATGGCGGTCGATGACCGGGCAACAACAAGAAAGCTGGTCTATCTGGCAGAACCGCAATGCTCCGATAAGACTGGCTGTGTCTTGTGCACCGAGAGCCCTGTTAACCCGATTCACAGCGTGCAAGGCGGAGTTACTAAGCTCCCGCTCCTTCCTTAAAGGTGGAGAATGCACGCGATAAGGTCATGCTCACTTTCCAGCCTGTCCTTACTTTCCTTCAATCTCAGGCGATTCTTGCAAGTCCAAAACTGCCAATGTAGCGAGAGACGCTATCAATTCTCCTTTACGGTACCTTCGGCACATCGAAGCCTGTATTAGCTCTGATATTGCGGATTGGGTTCCGGGATGAGGCGTACGGTGTGTCCGAGCAGGCCAGGGTAGGTGACGTTGAGGCGAATCCAGCGCCACGGGTCCAACCGGGCTTATGAGGATGCCAGCGCCACTGTCCAGGTTCGGACTCCTGCATATTCGCCTTTGTAGAACAGCACGGGTTCGGCGTCATCGCGGGCGCTAAAGGCGCGTACCGCAGCGACGGCCAAGTGCCAGTCATTGTGTCCTTTCAAAGTCTGTGCACTCTGTTGCGCCTATGCTCCGGCGCTCACAATGCCGGAGTCTTAAGCCGTGCGGGCAGCGTCGGCTTCTGCCCAGCTGCCCGGACCAGAGGCGAAGGGGAATCCTGCCGGACGGCACGCGACTTCCGGACCACACACCGTTGAAGGACGTTCCGAACAACGGCGGCCAGGGGCACGTGGATTGGCTCCGCGCGGCCACTCCGGACCGCGAACCCACCCTAGCGGACCTAGCCCAGGGCCGCCTGCGCCGCGGATAGGTGGCGGGCACCCCGGACCCGATCGCAGACCGCCTGGCCGACTGGCAGGCGGCAGGCGCAGACGGCATCAACGTCATCAACTGGCGCCTGCCCGGCAGTTACCAGGAGTTCAATGAACAACTCTTGCCGACACTGCAGCGCCGCGCGGGCTGGCCAAGACGGAATATGCGGAAGGCACGCTGCGCCACAAGCTCTTCGGGCAGGACCGGATCAATGAACGCCACCCGGCCGCGCGCTACCGCGGCGCCTTCGGCGGCGTCACCGTCAACAACACCGACGATTGAGCGCTTGAAGGATCCGGAGGCGACGGCAGCGGGCTTGCTACGGCTCAACGGAACCGGGTCAAACGCCCTCGTGATGCCGGAATCAATGGGCCTCCCCCTAATGAAATGCGTGATCACCTGAAGCAGGAATCTACCGGGCTGGTGATTGCGTGTTGATGGGCATATGGCGGGCCTAACCTAATGTGGAGAAGTTGTGATTGAGTGGAGCATGGCTGCACTCATAGAGGACTATGCGTTGCTATCGGATCTTCAGACCGGGCCTCTTATATCCCGGGACGGCAGTGTGGACTGGCTCTGTTTCCCGCGTTTCGATTCGCCGTCCGTGTTCAGTGGAATTGTGGGCACCGATGAGCACGGCCGCTGGCTGTTGGCTCCCAGCGAATCAGGTGCTGTGGTTGTCGATCGACACTATCTTGACTCGACCTTCGTGCTCCAAACCATCTGGGAGACCGGTGGCGGAAGCGTCCTGGTTACCGATTTCATGCCGCTGGGGGATAACGGTTCTTCCCTTATCCGCCGGGTTACCGGTTTGGCTGGCAGCGTTGAGATGCATCAGGAACTTCGGATCCGCCCGGGATATTCAACGGTCGTGCCTTGGGTGAGTCGTGTCCGGGACAATGCGCCGACGGCGGCTCCGGTCCTGTTGGCCATGGCCGGTCCGGATGCTCTGGCGCTAAGAGGACCTCATCTTCCACAAGCCCATGCGCACGGGCACGAGGGAAAATTCCTCATTTCAAAGGGCGAGAAGGTGGATTTTGAACTAACGTGGTTCCCCTCCCACCGCCCCCTGCCAGCAGCGGTTGACGTTGATGCTGCTCTTGAAGAAGCCACTGAGTACTGGAGCCGCTGGGGAAGCCACTGCCGGCAAGACGGCGCCTATGGGAGCGCGGTGAAACGTTCGTTGTTAGTACTGCGGGCCCTGACGCATTTTGAAACCGGCGGCATTGTCGCAGCTCCCACGACGTCCCTCCCGGAGGATTTCGGCGGATCACGGAACTGGGACTACCGGTATTGCTGGTTGCGCGATGCGGCCCTGACACTGGAATCGATGCTGACCCACGGTTATGAAACGGAGGCGCTTCAGTGGCGCAACTGGCTCCTTCGGGCACTGGCCGGCAACCCCGAGCAAATTCAGATCATGTACGGGGTCGGGGGAGAACGGGAACTTCCTGAACGCGAGCTCAACCACCTCCCCGGATATGCGAACTCCAAGCCTGTTCGCATTGGAAATGCGGCCGCTTCACAGTTCCAGGCCGATGTTGTCGGCGAAGTGATGGTGGCATTGGAAAGACTGCGTATGGCCGGAGGTAAAGAAGACCATTTCTCCTGGGCCCTTCAGCGGGCCCTCTTGGGATTCGTCGAAAGACACTTCGATGACAAGGACTTCGGCCTTTGGGAAATGCGCGGCCAGGCACAGTACTTCACCCACTCACGAGTGATGATGTGGGCCGCCTTCAACAGCGGGATCCGGGCAGTGCGGATCCACGGACTATCCGGAGATATAACGAAGTGGGAGCATCTGCGTGGCCGGTTGCGCGAAGAGATAATGCGCGAGGGATTCGACCGGAGGATTAACTCCTTTACCCAGACCTACGGCGGAGGCCAAACCGACGCTGCGTTACTCGTCATTCCACAGGTCGGTTTTCTCCCCTACAACGATGAACACATGCTCGGCACAGTCGCACGGCTGGAAAAAGAACTCCTCACCGACGACGGTCTCTTGCTGCGCTATCGAACAGAGAGCGGCGTTGACGGCCTGGAACCGGGCGAACATCCTTTCCTCGCATGCTCTTTCTGGCTCGTGGAACAATATGCCCGCACAGGCCGTCAGGACGAGGCAACAATGCTCATGGACAAACTCGTCGGGTTTGCCAACGAGCTCGGCCTGCTCAGCGAAGAATACGCAACGAACGAACGACGGATGGCCGGCAACTTTCCCCAAGCATTCTCACACCTGACCCTGGTCAGAGCCGCCGACGCCATCCACGGCGTCGACCGCCTCAGCCTGGCCGTCAACACAGCAGTTTAATGGAACGGCTTCGGAGGAGGCGGTCGCGGCGGGTCAATTCGGTGCTTTTGCGCCGCTCCTACCGGGAGGGCGCGAAGGTCAAGCACGAGACCCTGGCGAACCTCGCGGCCCTGCCGGAACACGCGGTCGAATCGCTGCGGGCTCCCGGGCCGGCAAGACTCTCATCTAGCACTGGCGCCCCAGACCGTCACCGATCAACCACACACCGCCACCCACACAGCGTAGCCAGAACCCCACACACCAAAAACGCCGGAATCCCCGCCCATACGGGGATTCCGGCGTTTCAGCCTGCGTGACTTCGGCCCTAGTGGGTGTCGACTGCCGAGATTTCGGACTTGTCTTCGCCCCAGAGGGTGTGGAAGGTGCCTTCAGCGTCGACGCGGCCGTAGGTGTGCGCACCGAAGAGGTCACGCTGTCCCTGGATGACCGCCGCGGCGAGGCGCTTGCGGCGCAGTCCGTCGTAATAGGCCAGCGAGGAGGAGAACACCGGAACCGGGATGCCCAGCTGGACAGCCGTGGCCACCACGCGCCGCCATGCCGGCAGCGCACCGGCAATCGCCTTGGTGAAAGCCGGAGCGAACAGCAGGTTGGCCGGCTTCTCTTCGGCTGCGTAGGCGTTGGTGATTTCCTTCAGCAGCTCGGCACGGATGATGCAGCCACCGCGCCACAGCGAAGCGATTTCATCCAGCTTCAGGTCCCAGCCGTACTCCTTCGCAGCCGAGGTCAGCATGTCCAGGCCCTGGGCGTACGAAACGAGCTTGGAAGCGTACAGCGCCTGGCGGACGTCCTCGACGAAGTTCCCGGGAACCTCGACGGCGATTTCCTCACCCGCAAGCAGCTCCTGACCCAGCTTGCGCTGCTCCGCCTGGGAAGACAGGGCCCGGGCGAAGACCGACTCCGCAATGCCCGAAACCGGAGAACCGAGCTCCAGGGCGGAGATGACCGTCCAGCGCCCCGTACCCTTCTGCCCGGCAGCGTCCACGACGACATCCACGAACGGCTTGCCCGTCCTGGCATCAACGTGGCCCAGAACCTCCGCGGAAATTTCGATCAGGAACGACGCGAGTTCGCCCTTGTTCCACTCGGCAAAGATCCTGGACTGCTCAGCCGGCTCGATGCCCGCACCCGAGCGCAGGAGATCGAACGCTTCACCGATGACCTGCATGTCGGCGTACTCGATGCCGTTGTGAACCATCTTGACAAAGTGACCGGCACCATCAGTGCCGATCCACGCACAGCACGGCTTCCCGTCAACCTTGGCAGAGATCTTCTCCAGCAACGGACCCAGAGCATCGTAAGACTCCTTGGAACCACCGGGCATGATCGAGGGGCCGTTGAGCGCGCCCTCCTCGCCGCCGGAAACACCCACGCCCACGAAGTGCAGCTCCTTCTCAGCCAATGCTGCTTCCCGGCGACGGGTGTCCTCGAAATGCGAGTTACCGGCATCGATCACAATGTCACCAGGCTCCAGCAAAGGAACGAGCTGATCGATCACAGCGTCCACCGGCTTGCCGGCCTTCACCATGATCAGGACACGACGGGGCTTCTCCAAGGAATCAACGAGCTCCTGGAGGGTTTCCGTGCGGATGAAGTCACCATCCGTGCCGTGCTTAGCCAGCAGGGCGTCGGTCTTCTCAACGGAACGGTTGTGCAGAGCAACGGTGAAACCGTTGCGGGCCAAGTTGCGGGCCAGATTGGCGCCCATCACCGCGAGGCCGGTGACACCGATGTGTGCTGACATCAAAACTCCAAAGATAGTAGTTCTAGAGATTTCGGAAGAATCTCCCGTTGTAAATGCTGGAGCACGTCGCCGAAGACCTCGTCGGGGTCGAGGCGACGCAGTTCTTCGGCGAGGCAGTCCCGCAGGCTGCGGCGCGGGAGGGAGATCCGCTGGTCGGGCTGACCGGGCTGGGTCAACTCGGCGATGGACAGGCCGGAGCGGACCAGCTGGATGTCGCCACCGGGGCGGGTCAGCCGGACGCCGTGAATGCCGGTGCCGATACCGGCCGGGTCCGCGACGATGGTGACGGGGGCGTCCAGGGCCCGGTGGAGCCAGGCGGCGAGGAGGATGGTGCTGGGTGAATCGGAGGCGCCCTCGACCTCGATCGCCGTGACGGACCATGCATCTACTTGGTCCAGGGCGGCGGCGAGTTGGATGCGCCAGTTGCTCAGGCGTGTCCAGGCGAGGTCGGTGTCTCCTGCCCGGTAGGTTTCCCGGATCCGGGCCAGTGCTGCTGCGGGGTCGGGTTCGTTGGCGGAGTCGGTGATCCGGCGGTGCGCGATGCGTCCGATGGAGGTCTCGCAGGCGTTCTCGGGGGCGCCGTTCGGCCACCAGGCCACGATGGGTGCGTCGGGCAGGAGCAGGGCCGCGACGAGGGATTCGCTTTCCTTGGCGAGTTCCCCGTAGCCGCGCAGCACGATGACTTCCGAGGCCCCGGCGTCCCCGCCGACCCGGATCTGGGCGTCGAGGCGGGTCGGTGCCTGGGCGCCGGCGTCCGCGAGGACGATGATGCGGCAGGGGTGTTCGCGGCTGGCGTCGTTGGCTGCCTCGATGGCTTCTTCTTCCAGCCCGGATTTGGTGACCACTACCAGGGTCAGGACGCGTCCGAGGGCGATCACGCCTCCTTGCTCGCGCAGGGAGGTGATCTTCTTGGAGATCTTGGAGGTGGTGGTGTCCGGCAGGTCTACGATCATGGCCTTCTCCAGGTTCGTCCGTCGCGGGCAAGCAGCTCATCGGCCGAGGCCGGGCCCCAGCTGCCGGGAGCGTAGGGTTCGGGTTGTTCGTCCAGGGACGCCCAGTAGTCCTCGAACGGGTCAAGGATCTTCCAGGACTCCTCGACTTCGGCGTGCCGCGGGAACAGCGGGGGTTCGCCCAGGAGCACGTCCAGGATGAGCCGTTCGTACGCTTCGGGGCTGGACTCGGTGAAGGAGTGCCCGTAGCCGAAGTCCATGGTCACGTCGCGGACTTCCATCTGCGTGCCCGGGACCTTGGACCCGAACCGGATCGTGGCGCCCTCGTCGGGCTGGACCCGGATCACCACCGCGTTCTGACCGAAGTCATCCTCCCCGTGCCCGCGGAAGAGCAGGTTCGGTGCGCGTTTGAACACCACGGCGATCTCCGTGACCCGGCGCCCGAGGCGTTTACCGGCACGCAGGTAAAACGGTGCCCCGGCCCAGCGCCGGGTATGGATATCCAGGCGGATCGCGGCGAACGTTTCGGTCTTCGAATCGGCCGGGATGCCGTCCTCGTCCAAATACCCCTGGACCAGTTCCCCGCCTTGCCAGCCGCCGGTGAACTGGCCCCGGGCCGAGTGGGTGGACAGGTCCTCGGGCAGCCTGACCGCGGCCAGGACCTTTTCCTTCTCGGCCCGCAGGTCATCGGCGTTGAAGGAAATCGGCTCTTCCATGGCCGTCAACGCGAGCAACTGCAACAGGTGGTTCTGGATCACGTCCCGTGCCGCCCCGACGCCGTCGTAATACCCTGCACGGCCCCCCGTGCCGATGTCCTCGGCCATCGTGATCTGGACATGGTCCACATAGTTCGCGTTCCACAAAGGCTCGAAGAGCTGGTTCGCGAAACGCAGTGCCAGGATGTTCTGCACCGTTTCCTTGCCCAGGTAATGATCGATACGGAACACCGCGTCCGGCGGGAACACGGACTCCACAATATCGTTCAGCTGCCGGGCGGATTCCAGGTCATGACCGAAGGGCTTCTCGATCACCACCCGCCGCCACTGCCCGTCCCCGGCCTGGGCCAGACCGTGGCGGGAGAGCTGCCGGCAGACCTGCTCGAAGGCCTTGGGCGGAATCGAGAGATAGAACGCATGATTCCCCCGCGTTCCCCGGGTCTCATCCAGCTCATCCAGAGTCTCGGCAAGCCGCCTAAAAGCGTCGTCGTCGTCGAACTCCCCCCGCACGAAACGGATACCCTCGGCAAGCTGGCCCCACACCACCTCATCAAACGGCGTCCGGGAATACGCCCTGACGTTCGCCCTGACCTCGTTGGCGAAGTCCTCGCTACTCCAGTCGCGCCGGCCAAAACCGACCAACGCGAAACTCGGCGGCAACAGCCCCCGGTTGGCCAGGTCATACACGGCGGGCATGAGCTTCTTACGGGCAAGATCACCGGTGACCCCGAAAAACACCAACGACGACGGCCCGGCAATGCGGTTCAGACGGCGGTCACGCGGATCCCGGAGGGGGTTATGCCCGGACCTCACACCCGCATCAAGGTAACTAACAGACATTGTTGCCTTCTAACTTTTCGACGGTCAGTACAGCTGGCGACCGACCGTCACTAGAGGATTTGTGCGGCCGTTGACCGGCGGTCATGAGAGGACCTGCTCGCGGGTCTCACCAAAGGGAACCGCGGCGCTGAGCGCGAGCGTATATCGGCCAGGATGATGGCGGGTAACCAAGATTCCGGCAGACTGTTGGGGTAGCGCTACTTGCCGGAGCATGGCTTCTGCATCGTCGAGCAACTCGTAAAGCCGAGCAGGCTCTGTAACGAGGACTTCCAAATGCTCGGCGGTCTGACTACGCATGCTGAACAGCTTCCTTCCCAGGGATTAGGGTTCCCAAATATGCCACCCCGCATATGAGGGTGTGTTGTGTCTTAGATCGAATACAGCGTGATGGGGGCATCACGAACAAACAGATGGCGGCAGCCGGTGCCGTTCTCGATGACCCAGATCAGGTGGCCGTCGTCGGCACGGCCATCAATATAGGCGGCGTAGAGGAACGAACCGTTGGACCCGAATTCAACACAGTTGCCATACTGCAGGGAATTCCACCCGCGAACAGGCTGCTGGACAGAGAATCTGCGACTTCCCCCGGGCATTCCCAGGGTTTGTTGATTCGTCAGTTCCTCCGCCGGGCTTGTACTGCCCCGCGGTGATGTAGCTCCGTGGACAGCACAGCTCAGAACCTCCGAGGCTGCGGGTCCCTGAAGTTACAGGGGCTGCGCCTCGGAGGTGACGCCCGAGGGGTTAGACGATCGCGGCGCGCAGTGCCTTGGCTGCCAGGGCCGGGTCGGCTGCACCGTAGATCGCGCCACCGGCGACGGCGACATCAGCGCCGGCCTGCTGCACGGCGGCGATGGTGGACAGGTTCACGCCACCGGCCACGGAGAACGGAACACGCGCTTCGGCTCCGGCACTGAGCAGACCGTTCAGGTCGTAACCGGGCTGAGCCTGCTCGTCCAGGCCCGCGTGCATCTCGACGAACTTCGCACCCAGCGCACGGACTTCCTTCGCACGGCTAACCTTGTCGGCCACACCGATAAGGTCAACCACGATGCCCTTGTTGTGGGCCTTGGCTGCCTTGACCGCACCGGCAATGGTGGAGTCATCAGCGCTACCCAGCACCGTAACCAGGTCCGCGCCGGCCTTGAAAGCGATATCGGCTTCAAGCTCCCCCGCGTCCATGGTCTTCATGTCAGCGAAAACGATCTTGTCCGGGTGGGCTTCCTTCACAGCAGTGACGACAGCAAGCCCGGCAGCCTTGATCAACGGGGTACCCAACTCAATGATGTCCACGTACTCGGCAACCTTGCCGGCCAGTTCGAGAGCGTCTTCGGTCGTGAGGAGGTCCACGGCAACTTGGAGTTTCATGATGATTTTATCTTTCTGTAGGGAACTGCAGAGATGGTGATGGAAAAAACGGGGGCCCCGCTAAACCAGGGACCAGTAACCCGGGGCCAGCCAGACCGGGGCCGGTAACCCGGCGGGTTACCGGGGTTATACAGGGGGGGTTATTCGAGGTTGGCGTGCCTGAGCCACAGCTGTTCAGCCGGTTCGTCGGCGTTTTCCCACAGCGACTGGAACAAAGCCTCGGTAGCCAGGAACAACACCTGCTCGAACAGGGAACCGGAGTACTGGCGCGAAACACTCGAACCATGATCGGTCTTCTGCGCGGCAGGAATGATCACCAACGCGTCGGCCAGCCCGGCCAGCGGCGATTCCCGATTAGTGGTGAACGCGGCAATACGCGCCCCGGCCTTCGCCGCGGTCTCCGCGGACTTGACCACACCCGAGGTCGTTCCCGACCCCGAAGCCACCAAGAGCAGGTCCCCGGACGCGATTGCCGGAGTAGTGGTATCCCCGGCAATATGGACCGTCAAACCCAAATGCATCAGCCTCATCCCGGCCATGCGCAACACCAGACCACTCCGGCCCGCCCCGGCGACGAACACCCGGCCCGGCTGGCCAAGATGCCCCGCAAGACCAGCCAACTCCTGCACATCAATCTTGGCCGCCGTGTCCGCGATCTCATCCCTGACAAGCGCCAAATTACGCACAATATCACTCGTAGTGCTATACACCGCACGCGTCGCGTTAGCTGTCGGATTCACGATTTGGTCCCTTCGATTCGGCAAACGGCCATAAAGGCCGAATGGGTGCTTTCCGGTTGACATCCATGATCCAGAAGCAAAGGGGTGGGAGTAACGCTATTTTCTGACGGTTCTAACTACCCTTAAGGATTGGTGGGCGTCCCCGCTGCCCAGGCAAACTGTCCGGATAGGGACCAACTCACGCTGTGCCCTCAGCCGCCAGGTTGGGGGCACGGGCTCACCGGCACCACTAAACGGCCCGGTTCAACCGGAAAACACTCCCAAGTCTGTTCCGTGCAACCGGCACGCCACCAGAGCCCGCCCCGGCACATAATTCCATGCCCGATGCGGGGCGAAGCCTCTGGGTAATTGAAACCGTCAAACGTGGGTGAGGTGTCCCCAACAAAGTTGCAGTGGACGCATGCAGGTCACTCCGTGCTGGCTCCCGTGGAGAAATCCGTGATGACCACGGATGCACAGTATCTGTGACCCAATCCACACTGAAGGGGAAGCGTTGTAGATCCTGAATCTGAAACTTTCGGAGGCTTTTGTGAACGTCTCAATCCTATGTATCCGTGAACTTCGACTGGCCCTGAGTTAATTTGCGCCTGGCGTAGCCGCGGGTGACAGCACCGTTCATAGCACCCGTGTTGGGCTGGTTGCCCAACATCTGACAAATGGGTAGCTACGTAAGCCGCCGTCCTTACCAAACAAATGAAAGGAAGAAATCGTGACTACACAAGTTGCTAACGACAGCCTCCTCCTCCAGGACGCTCTTTCACATTTTCCTGCAGGCGTGGTCGCCCTGTCGGCGACGGTCGAGGGCGAACCGCAGGTTATGGTCGCCTCCTCATTCTCTGTCGGAGTTTCGTATGAACCGTCCTTGGTTTTGTTCTCCGTTCAGAAATCTTCGTCCACTTGGCCCAAGATCAAGGAAGCTCCCCTGATTGGCGTGTCAGTAATGGGTGAGGACCACAATCCTGTCTGTCGTCAACTCGCCTCACGTGATAAGTCGAAGCGGTTCAACGGAGTCGAGACTGTTTCCGGGGGCCTAGGCGACATCTACATATCCGGGTCTCCCCTGTGGCTTACGTGCTCGATTTACCAGGAAGTCGACGCCGGCGATCACATTCTCATCCTGCTGAAGATTGAAGATTTCCAGGCTCATAGCCTGCACATGCCGCTGGTGCTCCATCGTTCGATATTGGGCCGCTTGGACCGCTTGGACCGCGTTTAGCCCCCGAACGGAAGAACCATAAGTAGCCGTACCGGAAGACGACGAATCATGAATGGGTTCTCGCCGCCACCTGGATCATCGTGATCCTTGGACAAATCGAAGGGAGGTTGAGGTGAAAAAGCGCCCACCCGTCCACTGCAGCAAATGCGGCCAGCAGCTCGTATTGCACACTGCAGGCAACATCGCAGACTACCGGCATAACAGCATATGTCCGGCCATGATCGAGCTTAAGGAAGCAGCATGATCTACGACAAGCAGTGCACCGTCTGGGGGCGGTCGCTGCCGTCAAAGCATTGCACGTGATGAACGTACAAGCCACTGCGTCTGACCAAGTCCGACGCATTAAGCCTGCTGGTCAGCCCTCGAGGCGAGTCGTCGACTCGAAGACGAGCGTAAGACAGCTTGACATTCTGCTGACGTGGAGGGGTCGGGTGGGTCTCTTCAAGAAGTCTGCGCACGGTTCAACGGCGAGCACCCCATGGGAACTTCTCTCCGTAGCCCATGCGGGCAGTGGGTGGGCTACGGATGAGGGATTCCTGCAGTGCATCCAACTGCTCCATGTGGAAACCGGCCTCGCCGTTCGCGACATCCTCACGATTCAGCCTGGCCCCACTGTCGAGTTGGTCCACGGCTCGCAAAGCACCGACCACGTCATCTACGTGGTCGAAACCAACCACCGGCGGCTGGCCCTTGGACCCGAGTATTCGGTTCACAGATGGGTCAAGAAGTCGAGGATCGGACGATTCGATGGTGGCGCCGATTGGCTCGAACCTGTACTTATGGCCGCCGTTTCCAGGCCGTCGAAATCGCCTGAGTTGGTCCACGACACGGCCGGCAACAAAGCCTTGTTGGCCTGAATGGTCTCAGCCCCATCAAGCGAAACCCCAGACGCAAGTCCCGACGAATGAGTTAAGGAAACGAATGACACTCAAACAAGCAACCCTGCCCGTAGTGCGAGGGCGCACCAGGTCTATTCGCCTGATTCTGCTGTGTCAGGTCCTGACCTTGGCCGTCTGGTTCGCCTCGACTGCCGCGTTACCTAGCATCGCTGTCCATGAATCCATTTCTGAGACACAAATGGCGTTGATGACCAGTGTGCTGCAGGTAGGGTTCGTTATCGGTGCTCTGGTCAGTGCTTTTCTCAATGTGGCAGACAGATTTGACCCCCGGAATCTCTTTGCAGTGTCGGCGGCCGTGGCAGCACTGACTACGGCAGCCCTGCTTGTGGTGTCTCCTGTAGGAACCGAAGCGTTGATTCTCAGGGCCCTTACCGGAATATCCCTGGCAGGGATCTACCCCGTGGGTATGCGTATGGTGGCCAGTTGGGCGACCAATGACCTGGGAAAACTTGTCGGCCTACTGGTCGGAGCACTGACCATAGGATCTGCACTGCCCCATCTCTTCACCATCGGTGAAGCGTGGGACTGGAAACTTGTTTATGCCGTCTCATCAATCGCTGCCCTGTCGGCAGCAGGCCTGGTCAAACTTGTGAAGCTCGGACCAGCCTTCACTCGGGCGCAAAAGTTCGACCCAAACATCGCGAAAGCTGCTTGGCTCCAACGGCCAGTCCGTCTGGCCAACCTGGGGTATCTCGGCCATATGTGGGAACTGTACGCAATGTGGGCCTGGATCGGGCTGTTCTTCCGGGCATCCTTGGATGCAAGGGGAATGAACCAACCAGGACTTGCAGCCGCAGCCACCTTCATCGTCATTGCCGCGGGCGCTCTGGGGGCAATGATCGGGGGGCGTTTAGCCGACCGATTTGGTCGCACAGCTGTCACGATTTATTCCATGGCAATCAGTGGTGCATGCGCGCTGACGGTCGGATGGCTCTTTGGCGGGCCACCTCTGCTCATCCTCTTCGTGGCCGTAATCTGGGGCATCTCGATCATTGCGGATTCTGCCCAATTCTCGGCATGCGTCGTAGAACTCTCACCCCCCGAGTCAGTGGGCACCATGCTGACCATCCAAATCTGTATGGGCTTCGCACTAACCCTCGTCACGATCCAATCCATGGGCTTCGTTGTCAGCCATTTGGGATGGGGAATCGGATTCTCGATGCTCGCCCTAGGTCCGCTCTTTGGCTGCCTGGCCATGTGGCTGCTGAGGCGCGATCCAGCGTCGCATCTGCTTGCGGGCGGACGCAAATGATGCGTGATGATCCCATCACGCTGTATTCGATCTAAGACACACCACACCCCTATATGAGGGGTTGACACCTTTGGGAACCCTAATCCCTGGAAAGGAAGCTGTTCAGCATGCGTAGTCAGACCGCCGCGCATTTGGAAGTCCTCGTTACAGAGCCTGCTCGGCTTTACGAGTTGCTCGACGATGCAGAAGCCACGCTCCGGCAAGTAGCGCTGCCCCAACAGTCTGCCGGTATCCTGGTCACCCGCCATCATCCTGGCCGATACACGCTCGCGCTCAGCGCCACGGTTCCCTTTGGTGAGACCCGCGAGCAGATCCTCTCATGACCGTCGGCCAACGGCCGCACCGCGTGTATCAAGCTATAAGGCAACAATGTCTGTTAGTTACCTTGATGCGGGTGTGAGGTCCGGGCACAATCCGCTCCGACGGCCGAGACCGCCGGCTATCACCGGTGGCGGGCCCGTCCTCCCTGGTGCTCTTTGGCGTAACCGGTGACTTCGCCGGTAGAAGCTCATGTCGCGGTGTATGACCAGACTGAAGGTATGGCTGCCCGTGTCTCGGTCGAGGCAGGCTTTGCCCTGGGCTGGAAGGAATTCGTCGACGATGCCGGCCGTTCCGTCAGCCCGAAAGGCATTCCGCGGCGCCATCGCAAGCTGCCACCAATTTCGAAGGAAGAAACAGAAGCCATGACCGATGCAACACCCACCGCACAGCTTTCCGCCGCCGGCGTGTCCACCTGGTTGGATGACCTTTCACGGGAACGTCTTTCCAGCGGCAGCCTGCAGAAGCTCATCAGCTACGACGCCAGCGGTGCTGCGCAGCAGGCCATCGAGCAGCACGTCCCGGCCCTTGTTGAAGACCGGATTGCCACCAGGATTTTCGCGAAGGACCACACGTTGTGGGGTCCCGATGCGGAGTCCGAGTCCGCCGTCCGTCTTGGATGGGTGGACGCGGCGACCGTTTCCCGGTCCTTGGTCGAAGGAATCCTGGAACTCCGGGATGCCCTCAGGGCAGAAGGTGTCTCCCGCATTGTCCTGTGTGGCATGGGCGGTTCTTCGCTTGCTCCGGAGGTCATTGCCGGCACCGCCGGCGTCGAGCTGACCGTGCTGGACAGCACCGACCCCGAACAGCTCGGTGCCGCCCTGACGGACCGCCTGGCCCAGACCGCTATCGTGGTCTCGTCCAAGTCCGGCTCTACCGTGGAAACCGACTCGCAGCGACGGGTGTTCGAGCAGGCCTTCACCTTGGCCGGCATCGATGCCAAGAGCCGCATCATCATCGTGACCGATCCGGGGTCCCCGTTGGACAAGGCCTCCCGGGAAGCCGGCTACCGGGCCGTCTTCAACGCGGACCCGAACGTCGGCGGCCGGTTCTCGGCGCTCACGGCTTTCGGGCTGGTCCCCAGCGGCCTCGCCGGAGTCGATATCCAGGCATTCCTGGACGAGGCCGAGGAAGCAGCGGAGATCCTGAACGAGGACTCCCCCGAAAACATCGGGCTCCGGCTCGGCGCTGCCCTGGGCGGCACCACCCCGCTGCGCAACAAGATCCTCATCGTCGAAGACGGCTCCGGCATTGTCGGTTTCGCGGACTGGGCCGAACAACTCATCGCCGAGTCCACCGGCAAGCTCGGCACGGGCGTGCTGCCGGTCGTTGCCGGTCCTTCCGCCCCCGAGGTCAGCAGCGGCGCGGACGACGTCCTGGTGATCCGCCTGGTCGGTGCGGACTCCGACGTCGAACTCGGTGAGAACGAAGCGGCGATCGCCGGTGGCCTGGCCACGCAGATGTTCCTCTGGGAATTCGCCACCTCGGTCGCAGGGCGCCTGCTGGGCATCAACCCCTTCGACCAGCCCGACGTCGAGGCGGCCAAGATCGCCGCGCGCGGCCTGCTGGACGCCCGTCCCGAACCCACCCCCGCCGCGTTCACCGACGGCGCGATCGAAGTACGCGGCGGTGACTGGCTCCGTGGTGCAGCCACCGCAGAGGAAGCCGTCGGGGCCCTCTTGGGAACGCTCGATGACGACAGTTACCTCAGCGTCCAGGCCTACTTCGACCGGATCGCGTACGCCGGGTTCGAGGGTGTCCGTGACGAACTCGCCCGCCTCAGCGGCCGCCCGGTCACCTTCGGCTGGGGTCCGCGCTTCCTGCACTCCACCGGACAGTTCCACAAGGGCGGGCCCGCCATCGGTTCATTCCTGCAGGTAACGGCTTCCGCGAACGGCGACATCGCCATCCCGGAACGGCCATTCACTTTCGGCCAGCTCATCACGGCCCAGGCCGCCGGCGATGCCCAGGTCCTGGAAAACCACGGCCGCCCGGTCCTGCGCCTACACCTCACAGACCGTACAGCCGGGGTCGCCCAGCTCCAGGACATCATCGCTGCGCTTGGCGCCCGGCCTGCCCTCGTCGCGGCAAGCTAAGGCCCACCAACAGCTGTGCCAGAAACCGAACACGCAGCTGGTGGGTAACCTGCCAGCCGCAGGCGCGCTTCCGGCACATTAATCAGCGTATTTCCCGGGTCCGGCAGCTTCGGAACACCGACCGAGGCACGGAACAGGTCGACCGATAGGAAGTCTCGTCCGCCTGGGCGATGGCCAGCAGATTAAATACGTAGGCATCAACGGCCTGGACGGCCAGTGATTCCACGGGGAATCGATGGAATCTGAGTCTGTAGTTGGTGAAGTTACGGAAGCCGTCGGCGATTCTGCGAGTGGTTTCGACGCCGCCATTGATCGTTTCGGTGGGTCCGTTGGAGGCGCCGTGGGTGTCAAAGTAAGCCAGGATCGCGGACTTCCATTGTTTGCGTGTCCGGCCCAGTCGGGAGACCTCGGGGATCGGGCAGGACGGGAAAGAGGAGATCACCTGGCTGACGAGTTCCCAGCCCCGTTCCGGCCGCGTGGTAAGATGTTGCGGAGCTTCTGGTAGCACTGCCAGGCCAGGCTGACTTCGTGGTTCGGGTCTCCGGCAGCGAGTTTCGCATCGCGCCGGGCGGATTGTTTTTCGGTGAGGTGTTCGACGCCGATCCGCAGGGTCCGGCGGATTCCGTAGAGCGGGTTGCCCTTGCGGCCGCGGTGCTCGAGGGTTTCCTGCTGCACGCTGCGGCGGACCTCATCGACCATGGCTGATCCCAGTTTCACGACATGGAAGGCGTCCAGGATGGTGATGGCTTCGGGCAGTTCGTCGCGGATCGCGTTCGCGTAGCCGCGGAACGGATATAGCGCCGCCGCTTTGGTGCCAGCGGTGAATTCCTCGCCGCGGGCTTTGAGCCAGTCAGCGTAGGCTTTCCCGGACCGGGACGAGGTCTGGCAACAGGGCATGGGCGGAGACCGAGGCGTCAAAACGCTGCAGGCCGGCGGTCGCCCACGCAACGGCCCTGGCCGTGAGTTTCTCGCCCGGGGCCCGGCCAACGCATGTTCTTCGGTGAAGGTGGTTCTGGGGCAGTCAGGGTCCGGGCAGCGCCAGACACGCTTGTCCCACAACGGCCGCACCGGCCGCCCGAAACAGGGTGCGTCATGGAGCCGGACCTGTCGGCGGCCGTGACAGAGCAGACGTGGATGCCTTCGACACCAAGAAGCGCGTCTGCGAAGGGCCGCATATCCTCGCGAAGAAGGCTGTCTCCTTCAGCAGCCCTTAAACCGCACAGAGCCGACACCGTACGAGGTGGCGACGTTGATCGGTTTGGACGTGTTGATCATCTCGCGGCACAGCTCGTCCTTGAACTCCTGGATAATCGTCTGCGTGATGGGGCCGATGTCTACCTTCAGCAGACCCCTGTTCTACGGGGCCCCTGTCCGGGATCTCCTCGACAACTCGTGCCCCCCGCTTTCACGGCGGTCATTTGATCCTGGTAATAGGTTCACGAATTTGGGTATCTACTAGGTCCATTCCGGGTTGCATTGAGATCGCGGTGGGTCCACTGAGCGGCTAATTATGGTTGACCCGGCCGATGCCGGGCACACACGTGAAAAAAGCAGGCTGCTGGACGGGCGCAAATGGGACTACGAGCCATTGACCGCCATAAAATTCCACGTACGAATCCGGGGTGCAACCTGCGTAGGCTTCTTCTCGCGTCATATTGATCTGCCTTTCTCGCTAGGTAGTGAGTTATCGGGAAGGGTACTGCCAGCGGGGTACTGGCCATGCCCTTGAGATCTACAACTTCTCCCTCTCATTGTGGAATGCGTCACATACACTATTCATCCGTGGCCATCACGGATTTCTCCACGGAAACCAGTACTGGAGCCAGTACTGAAGCTGTCGGGTCGTCGTTGAGCAGATCAGGGACTCCCCCGGTTTTGTTGACTCCCTGACCTAGCAAGCGAGTGCTCGTGGAAGGATGTTGACCATGCCCACACCTTATGGGTCGGAGTTCAGCCAGGATGTTATTGATGTGGCCCGCAAGGGCGAGGCGCCGCCGCTCGCTCATACACCCCGTCACGATCTCACGCCAGAACGCCCGCTCGGTGTCCCGCCTCAATGACGGATTCCCGGGCGATTTCATGACAGGTCTGGCCGTCGCCATTTTCATCCAGCCCGCCGACCTGCCCACCTCGGTCGCTTGATCAGAAGATTGTCCACCCTTGCGGGGCGTGACCCATCAGAGTGCTGTTCCTTTGGTGACCTCTACCTGGACTGGCGCCGGCCGGTGACGGCCATGACCACATCCGTGAAGAGGAAGGTAGGAATGACCGCCATGTCGATCGTTGCTCATGCCCATCCATTTGTCGTGGGTGTCGACACGCACGCCCGAAACCATGTCTACGCCATCCTCGCCGGCACCGTGGCAACCCACGGATTCCCAGTCGCCGAAGCGCCGGGCATGGATGCCAAGAAGCGCCGTGGCATGGGCAAGTCCGATCCCCTGGACGTCCACCAGATCGCCATGGCCCTGCTGCCCCTGCCGGTGAAGAAGCTGCGCCGACCACGCCTTCATGCCGGGGTCCGCCAGGGCGTGCGGATCCTGGTCACGGCGAGGGGATCCATGGGCAAGGGCCGGACCCGGTCGGTCAACGCGCTCAACGCACTGGTGCGCGGCAATGATCTGGGCATCGATGCCCGCCAGAAGCTCACAGGCGCTCAGATCAACGAGGTCTCAAAGTGACGTTCCCGCGAGGAAGAGCTTGCCTTGTCCATCGCCCTGCTGAGGCCGTACGACTGGCCAAACACGCCCTGGCGCTAGATAAACAACTCACGGCCAACGAGAACCAGCTGGACGAGCTAGTAAAGGTCAGCGAGGCCTCACCGCTCCTGGAGGGTGACCGGCGCTTGCCCGGCCACCTCAGTGGCTTGATCAGAAGCATGCCCGACCTCGCGGGGTCGTGGCTCATCACAGGTATGCCCCGAAGTGATTCCTTTCCGGGTCGGCGCCGGTCGTCAGCGACCGGATCCTCACCCCTGCAAGGAAAGGAACCGGACGCTGTGAGCATCGACTGAACCGTGGCGGAGACAGGCAACTCAACCGGGGGTTGAATGTCATCGCGATGGTCCGAATGGTCCACGAGCCCGACACCCTGCCTCCGTCCACCGCCGACGCGCCGAACACAAGACCGACGGTGAGATCCGCCGCTTCGTTGAATCGATCCGGCCCCACCCACCGGCTCACAGGATCGATGGTCTCGCTGCTGCGGATGGGCCTACCTGCCAGGCTGCATTTTCCTCAAGCATCTTTTGCGCGGCAGCCCTTTAGTCCGTCATGCAGAGGGACTCTTCAGGCCCTTCCCGGACCTTGTCTTTATCGCCGGCTGGTTCTGTTTGATGGGAAACCATCGACGAGTAAGTGTGAATGACCGTGGTGAATTCAGTGTTGAGCACGGATGTAGAGCAGTGCTTGTTGAACATAGGTTGGACAGTGATCGGCGTCACATGCGCTGAAGATAATGGAGGCAGATCATGTCGAGTTCAGTCGGATTGTTAGTCACGTTTGAAGCGAAATCGGGCAAGGAGGCCGAACTGGCTGAGTTCCTCAAGTCTGCTCGGGCCCTCGTTGTTGATGAGCGTGACACGTCCACCTGGTATGCGTTCAGGATCAATGCCAACCAGTTCGGAATTTATGACACTTTTCCCGGTGAGGAAGGTCGTCAGGCGCATCTCGCCGGAAAGGTGGCCATAGCCCTTGGGACGAAGGCGCATGAGCTTCTCGTCTCCCCGCCGGAGATCCAGCCTGTTGATGTCTTGGCCTTCAAGTAACCCCGATCTCGAAATCGTTTTTCATCGATACCCCTTACTAGTAAAAGGATGTAAGCATGGCAAATGAGCAGAACACCAAGAAGCGCATGATCCTGAACGCGTTCGACATGAACTGCGTGGTGCATCAGAACCCTGGGATGTGGGCGCATCCTGATGATCAATCCCACCGCTATAAGGACGTAGACTACTGGACCGATTTGGCAAAACTCCTTGAGCGTGGGGGATTTGACTGCCTCTTCATTGCAGATGTCCTCGGCTTCTACGATGTTTACGGCGGATCACGTGACACCGCACTTCGCACTGCAGCCCAGGCGCCTGTCGGAGATCCGGCTATCCCGGTGGCAGCGATGGCGGCTGTGACGGAAAGGCTGGGATTCGGGGTTACGAAGTCACTGACTTACGAACTTCCGTATTCTTTCGCTAAGACGATGACCACTCTGGACCACATCACAAAGGGCCGAGTCGCCTGGAATATCGTGACGTCGTATCAAGCGAGCGCAGCCGAGAACCTGGGGCTGGTCAAGCAGATCCCGCATGACGAGCGTTACGCGGTGGCGGACGAGTTCATGGAGGTTTGTTACAAGCTTTGGGAAGGGTCGTGGGAGGACGACGCCGTGGTTAGGGATAAGAAGAACCGTATCTTCACGGATCCGTCTAAAGTCCATAGCATCAACCACGAGGGGAAGTATTACAAGGTTCCCGGTGCCCACCTAGGGGAGCCGAGTCCACAGCGCACTCCATTCCTGTTCCAGGCGGGCACATCCAAGAAGGGCATGGAGTTCGCCGGGAAGCACGCTGAGGCCGTGTTCGTCATCGGCACCAGCCCGGAAGAGCTGCGCCCCACTGTGGACAAGCTGCGCCAGCAGGCCGCTGCGGCAGGCCGGGACCCCCGCAGCGTGAAGATCATCGTGATGTTGACCCCGATCACGGCACCGACGGATGAGGAAGCCCAGGCCAAACTTGAGGACTTCAACCAGTACGTAGACATGGACGCGGCACTGACCCTGTTCGGCGGCTGGACAGGCATCGATATGTCTTCAGCGGCGGCAGATCAGCCCCTGGAGAGCATGGAGAGCGACGCCATCCGGGCAATGATCGAAATGCTGACCGGCGTTGACAGTGAGATTGTCTGGACCAAGGAGCGGCTGGCGAAATGGCTGTGCATCGGCGGATTTAGCGCTTCAGTGGTTGGATCGCCGAAAACCATCGTCGATGAGATGGAGCGATGGATGGAGATCGCCGATGTCGACGGCTTCAACCTTGGCCGCGTCATTGCACCCGGGACCATGAAGGACTTCGTGGACCTTGTCGTTCCCGAACTGCGCAAGCGAGGTCACGTCCCGCAGGAACCGCTCGCCCCCATGACTATGCGTGAACGTCTCACAGGTGACTCTCGACTCCCGTCAGAACACGCTGGCGCCAGCTACAGGGTGGGCGCTGAGGCATCGGTTTCCCGATAAAGTCAAAACACTAATTGGGGCGACCTCTGGTTCCAAGGAAGTCAAGTCCGCCCCAAGGCAAGTCGGATTGTGTGGCATTTTGAATTACACACCGGTTTCCTGAGGGCGAAGCTACCGGCGGCCACCGATTTGAGGATCGGTGGCCGCCACTCTTTCCGGGCAGTATTCTTCTACGATGAGACTCGACACATGCCAGCTCGGGAGAGCGCGTTTCTAGCCACGGAGCCAGTCGCTCTAATCCAGGAATTACACAATTTCCGCAAGCGGAGTGAGTCCAACACCCGCGGAAATCTACGTGTCACAACAGGCCCCGTATTGTTGGTGGCTGCACGTTGGCCGCTCCGCACGTGCCTACTCTTGTCCGATCAGTTCGAACTACGCATGAGACCGGTTGAAGGCTTCCGGTTGAGTGTAGTGTTTAACTGCCACACCTTTGGGGGTTCAGAGAGGAATCCATTCAATGCCGGCAGACTCCAAGCAACTGCAATCTGGGTCGCTCCGTGACCGGGGTATCACCGCCAGGGAGTGGGAGGTGCTTCAGGCGGTTCTTGACCACCTGACGAACGGCGAGATTGCTGCCGCCTTAAGTATCAGCGTACGCACCGTGGAGAGTCATGTCTCGAATCTCTTGACGAAGTTCGAGGTCACTGACCGCTCGGGGTTGGTGGCTGCTGTGCAGGCTAACCAAAACGCTGAGCCAGTGCGACTGGAGGCTCCCCCGTCATTGCTACGCATGGCCAGCGCAGGTGAGTTCGTGGGCCGGGGCCCAGAGCTCCGGCAGCTCCACAATGAGTGGGGCAAGGTGCAGGGAGGCGCGCAGGGCCTTGTGCTGATCTCGGGCGATGCAGGCATTGGAAAGAGCAGGCTGGTTGCTGAGTTCGCGCGACAAATATCAGTCACTGATGATCCAGTGGTGCTGCATGGACGTTGCGATGAAGACGTGGCAGGCCCTTTCGAGGCTCTCGGCCAGGCCCTAGCCCCCTATCTCCGTGCCTGTGATCCGGGACGTTTGGCGGCGGAACTTGGTGATCTAGCTGAAGAATTGAGCCGGATTGTTCCAAATTCCGGCCTTCGTTTACCAAGGGTTCCCGTTGACGCGATGCACTCAGATCCGCACTTTATCCGTTCTCGGCTGTTCGATGCCGTCACCCGCGTTTTCCGTCAAGCATCGACGTCTTCTCCGGTGCTACTCGTAGTTGATGATTTGCACTGGGCTCCTGAGCCAACACTCCTTCTGCTCAGGCACCTCATGCAGAGGGGGATGCTTGAACGTACGCTGATAGTCTGCACTCTTCGCCCGGGATACTTTTCAGATGCCTTGATCGACTTTCTAGGTGAGCTGCGCCGCGATGCAATGCCGGTTCAGCTTGAGTTGGGCGGATTGCATCGGCTCGAGGTAGCCCAACTGTTGGGTGCAGATGTGGGGTCGGCAGTGTCCCGCGATGATATCTTCTCTGAACGCTTGGCCTATGACATCTTCTCTGAAACACGGGGAAACCCTCTGTATGCCGGAGAACTGATCCGTAGTCTGGGGGAAGATAACGGACCGAGATCAGCAGGCAATGCAGATGTACCTCACGGAGTAAAGGACATCGTTGCGGCACGCGTTCGGCGACTTAGGCAAGAGACGCAAACCATGTTGGGGATGGCCGCTGTTTTAGGCCAGGCATTTGAACTAAGCGTGCTCCAACGACTCGCCGAGGTTGATGATCAGACTCTCTTGGAGGGAGTGGAGGAAGCAACGCAAGCGCAGCTCTTGTACGATGTCACGGGGATTTCCCCAGGCGCTGTTGAACGCTATGAGTTTGTGCATGCCATCGTGCGTAAGGCAATAATTGAGAGCGTCTCGCCTGCTCGGGTGCGTCGAATCCACGCTGCAGCGGCTGCAGCACTGGAGCAATTGTTTTCGCACGCCTTGGAAGAGCGGGCAGATGAGATCGCACGGCACTTGGTTCAAGCGGGCCCGATTTCAGACCGGCAAAATATTATGCGATATCTCACGATGGCCGGCAGGGCCGCCCTGGGCAGTTCCGCGGCAGAAGAGGGACTTCGCTATCTGAATCAGGCCATGGTGATTATGGATACGGCCGAAGCCTCTGACCGTGCGGAATTGTGGTTCCAGCGAGGCTTGGCGTTGCGTATGATCGGTCGTTGGCCCGACTCGGTAGCCTCGCTGCGCACCGCCCTGAACATCTACGCGGAAATGGGCGATGTTAGAGCCATTTCCCGCACGAGTTGCGAGGCCACTCACACTATGTTTTGGTTTTTCCGGATGAAAGAAGCTCGCGATTTGGCGGCTTATGGACTCGAGAGGCTTGGCAGTCACGAGGGCGCAGAACGAGGAAGGCTGCTTGGCGCATTGTCATTTGCCCAGGCGTGGAGCGGTGAGTACGAGTCAAGTGTGGATAATATCCGTCGAGAGTTGGAAATAGCGTCCCGGCTCGAGGATACGGAGCTTCGAGGACATGGCTTGGCTATGCGAGCTATGCAGCTTCCTGCATTCCTCGAGCACACGGAGGCGGTCGCAGCGGGATACGAGGCTTTGGAGATACTACGCCACTCCAGTGATGTCTGGACATTGACAAGCATGCTGGGCTTTTTGAACTACACACTTGTTGGTTTAGGTCGCCTAGGTGAAGCCCGCGCGATAGGCGCAGAACTTGCCCCAATCGCGGTTCGAGTGGGCAATTACGCCGCCCAACAACAACACACACGTATGAACGCCATGATCGAGTTCTTTCAGAACGGAAGTCCGGCCGCCCTTGAGAGATTTGCGCGCAAGGACCTCGCATTCTGTCATGCCGTTGGTCTAGCAACGCCGGAGCATTCGCTTGCATGGCTTGGGTTAGCCAAATTTCTCGCCGGCGAATGGGAGGAGGCAAAGGAGGCATACTCAGCCGCTCTTGAGACAGAAGCGGAGACAGGCATGGTCGGGTGGGGATGGTCTGCCCTGTTTGAGTTGCTCGCATACATGGGAGATTCTCAGGCCGCGATGAGTTTGCTTGAAAAGAATCGAAACACCTTTCCGCAGCTGGATAAGGCCAACACATGCGGCTCATGGGTGGCGGCGCTTACAGCCGTAGAAGGTCTAGTAGTTTTGGGAGAGCTGAAGCAGGCCGCCGAATTGCTTCCTGCTATCGAACAATGTATCGAGCGTACCGGCGTTGTGTGCATTGAATTCCGAGCCGGTCGCCTGGTCAAACGTTCCGCTGCGATTGCCGCCGCGGCCGCTGGTGACTGGACTCGCGCAGAACGGTACTTCCGTGAAGCTCTTCAGGATGCTGAGAGCATTCCCCATGTTGTGGAGCGCGCCCATACGTTGAGGTTTCACGGAAAGATGCTTCTTCAAAGTGGTGAAAAATCATCGTCCGAGCGGGCAAAGTCGTATCTGCGAGACGCTCGTGCTACATACATGAAGCTCACGATGCCTCGTCATGTTGCGATCTGTGATCTGGACTTGGAACCGAACCAGACTGCGAGCAGATTGCCGGGATTCGCCGACACTGGCCATTGATGAACTGCAGACGCTTCTGACTTGCCAGCGGCGCCGACGCCGCACGTTCGTGTGAGGTTCCAAGGAACCCGCACCTCAACGGGACGTGAGGTGAGTCTTTAAACCGCACCATCGGAAGTCAGGCTTACGCCGAAACAACACTTAGTCATTTGTCGAGGAGTTTCAATTGAAAAAAGACCCAACAAGATGTAATTCTTCACGTACCCCGCAGTCCCAAGCGGGTCCGAACGGCTATTTCCAGATCACCGGCGTGGTTGGTCATGGAGACCATCGTGGACGGCTGCTCGGCTTTCCGACGGCCAATATCGCTATACCGCCAAATAACTTGAGCAATGGCGTCTGGGCGGGCACAGTTCACCTTGGCTCTCAACTTGACCGCTCGCTCTATGTTGCGGCTATATCAGTCGGCGACCGGCCGACCTACTACTCAAGAGGTCAAAGTCTGCTGGAGGCGAACCTTCTGGACTACACCGGCGATCTTTACGGGCAGAGCCTCGTGGTGACGCTGCACACCCTGATCCGTTCACAACGCAAATTCGCCGGCACGTCTGAGCTCGTGGATCAGATCCAGGACGACGTTGCACGTGTTCGCAGTTGGGCTGCGCAAGCCGGCTTGGGCGGCTACCTCGGTGAGGAATAAAGAGGACCAATCGCCCGCTTCCGATCCCGTCAGGACCAGACGCCTCGCGCAGGAGACGTTGCAACTTCCGTGGAAAATACTCAACAATTGCCCCACTGTCGGATTTCCACAGGCACAGAGCTAGTCCATGTGACCGGTCGAGAAATACTGTCTTTCGCCGTAACCGGGTCGGCGAGGGACCCTGTGGCGAACAGCATCCGGAGCGGCTACTTGATGCGCCACGCGGTCTGCAGCTTCAAGGTGGCATCCGTCGGTCCCCAACACGGTGCTAAGCCTGTTCCGTGCCCGGTCCGAGAGGGTGTCGCCGCCCCGCAGGAGCAGTCGGCGGTTGGCCCACACCGGATCGATGGAGCGTCCCCGCCGGCCATGGACCTGCTGGGCGAGCCGTTCCCGGACTTCGGTGAGCATGTCCTTGCCTAGCTTGACCAGGTGGAACGCATCGACCGAGACTGCGGTGCGCGGGAGCCACATCCGCATTGCCTTGCGGAACGCCGCTGAGGGGTCGATCGCGACGACCTGTACGCCCGGTCCCATTGTGGAGCGGCCGGGCGAAGAGCCAGTCTCCGACGCGCCCCTCACTGTAGCGGCCGTCCACGATCCCGAGCACCTGTCCGGCGTCCAGATCGACGACGGTGCTCATCCGTGGCGAGGCATCAACGTTTGGCGTTGTCAGGGTCGCGGAGTCCAGAGCCCGCTTGACCGCCACCATGAGGCACCGAACGAGGAGGAAGCCACAGCGCCTGTCCTCCCGACCCGGTCACGGTAGCCACGAGGGCGTAGCGGAGCCGGCGGGCGGCCTCGACGCGGACCCCTCGCAGCCCGAACGAGGACCTCGATATCTGTGACACGTTATTCACAGGCAGGTGAAAATGGCGGTGCCGACACCGTACGCGGAGTGCGGACGGCTGAGACCGGAGTGGGCGTATGGGCAGCTGCTCCTCGTCACTCGCCCTTTCCGGAAAGGTCCATTGTGTAGCACACAGCCGTGCCTTCAAGGACGATCGTCCCGTCGTCGCGGACAACCCAAGTCCTAAGCTTGGTAATCGGCTTGTCCTCGCGCGCTTCCATGACTAATACGTGCCCCGTTATTACGTCTCCGGGACGGACGGGTGCCTTGAAGTCCCAGTTAACATTCAAAAAAACTGTACCGGGACCAGGCAGCTCTTCCGCCACAACGGCGTTCAAGATGGCGCTGGTGACTCCGCCTTGAACCACTATTTCCCCAAACCGGGAGGCCTTTGCCGCCTGCGGGTCATAGTGGAGGGGATTATGGTCACCGCTGATCTCGGTAAATAGCCCGATGTCGCTGTCCGTGATCGTTCGTGACAGCTGGGCGGTTTGTCCGACAACGGGCCGGGTGCGGGTTTGGTTCAGGGTCATGTCTGACCTTTCTTGTAGTAGGTGTCGCCGGTCCCGTGGTTGTCACCCGCGCCCCAAGCCCAGACCGTCCGCTTGAACTTCTCTTGCTCTGAGCCAATTCAGCTTGGGGAAGGTGTCCCAACAGAATCACGGTTATACGCATCCGGGTCAATCCGTACTGGGTTCCGTGTAGAAATCCGTGATGACCACGGATGCACCATGTCTGTGACTCATCCCACACTGGAAGGGAAATGTTGTGGATCCTGAATCTGAAACTGTTGGATCCGCGCTGGCTCTCGATGAGCCGGGGGCGCCAAATTCTTCCGTCGAATGGACCTTGAGGGCCATGGGCACCTAAGCCATCCGGGCAGGGTGGCGTTACCCCTACAAGTTTGCTTCGAGATCATGGATATCAATCAGAAGGACCCATTCGGCCTTTATGGCCGTTTGCCGAATCGAAGGGACCAAATCGTGAATCCGACAGCTAACGCGACGCGTGCGGTGTATAGCACTACGAGTGATATTGTGCGTAATTTGGCGCTTGTCAGGGATGAGATCGCGGACACGGCGGCCAAGATTGATGTGCAGGAGTTGGCTGGTCTTGCGGGGCATCTTGGCCAGCCGGGCCGGGTGTTCGTCGCCGGGGCGGGCCGGAGCGGTCTGGTGTTGCGCATGGCCGGGATGAGGCTGATGCATTTGGGTTTGACGGTCCATATTGCCGGGGATACCACTACTCCGGCAATCGCGTCCGGGGACCTGCTCTTGGTGGCTTCGGGGTCGGGAACGACCTCGGGTGTGGTCAAGTCCGCGGAGACCGCGGCGAAGGCCGGGGCGCGTATTGCCGCGTTCACCACTAATCGGGAATCGCCGCTGGCCGGGCTGGCCGACGCGTTGGTGATCATTCCTGCCGCGCAGAAGACCGATCATGGTTCGAGTGTTTCGCGCCAGTACTCCGGTTCCCTGTTCGAGCAGGTGTTGTTCCTGGCTACCGAGGCTTTGTTCCAGTCGCTGTGGGAAAACGCCGACGAACCGGCTGAACAGCTGTGGCTCAGGCACGCCAACCTCGAATAACCACCCCCGGGTTACCGGCCCCGGTCTGGCTGGCCCCGGGTTACTGGTCCCTGGTTTAGCGGGGCCCCCGTTTTTTCCATCACCATCTCTGCAGTTCCCTACAGAAAGATAAAATCATCATGAAACTCCAAGTTGCCGTGGACCTCCTCACGACCGAAGACGCTCTCGAACTGGCCGGCAAGGTCGCCGAGTACGTGGACATCATCGAGTTGGGTACCCCGTTGATCAAGGCTGCCGGGCTTGCTGTCGTCACTGCTGTGAAGGAAGCCCACCCGGACAAGATCGTTTTCGCTGACATGAAGACCATGGACGCGGGAGAACTTGAAGCCGATATCGCTTTCAAGGCCGGCGCGGACCTGGTTACCGTGCTGGGTAGCGCTGATGACTCCACCATTGCCGGTGCGGTCAAGGCAGCCAAGGCCCACAACAAGGGCATCGTGGTTGACCTTATCGGTGTGGCCGACAAGGTTAGCCGTGCGAAGGAAGTCCGTGCGCTGGGTGCGAAGTTCGTCGAGATGCACGCGGGCCTGGACGAGCAGGCTCAGCCCGGTTACGACCTGAACGGTCTGCTCAGCGCCGGAGCCGAAGCCCGTGTTCCGTTCTCCGTGGCCGGTGGCGTGAACCTGTCCACCATCGCCGCCGTGCAGCAGGCCGGCGCTGATGTCGCCGTCGCCGGCGGCGCGATCTACGGTGCAGCCGACCCGGCCCTGGCAGCCAAGGCACTGCGCGCCGCCATCATCTAACCCCCCGTCTCTGGTGGCGTCCCGCGGCCTTGCTCAGGGCCAACACCCGCCCAGACCCGTCAGCGCTAACCACCGCCTGGTCCGAATCTCGCACATTTAACTACAGCCATAGGAGTTCCTCTGCCATGTCCAGCACCTCTCTTATCGACAACCCGCCCCTTGCCTCCCAAGCGCCCGCAGCCCCATCGGCTCCGTTAAGCGGCCCGCTGGAGGGCGCGCCCGGCATAGTCGGACTCCCTATGGCGATCGCCGGAGCATTTGGTCTGGGCCTGGTCAACACCGGGTTTGTGCCCGCCGGCGCAGCTGCCGCTGCATTACCCACAGTGATCGCGGCCTCTGCCGTTGGCCTGCTGCTGGCAGCCGTCTGGGCCTGTGCGCTCGGGCAGAACGTATCAGCTGGCATCTTCGTGTTGTTCTTCGGTTTCTTTGCCACTTATGGCACGCTGTCGCTAGGACTCATCAATGGATGGCTTGGCATTCCCTCGAATCAGGTGGTGAACGCTCAAACACTCTGGCTGACATGCTGGCTGGTCATTTTCGTGATGCTCACACTTGTGACGTTGCGTCTGCCCTGGGGTAACGCCCTCATGCTCGTGTTCGTCGACATCGCCCTCGTCCTGCTCCTCATCGGCACCGTGCAAGGCAACGCCGGCATGATCAACCTTGGAGGTTGGTTTACCTTCGCTTTTGTTGCAGTGGCCATCTATTTCTACATCGACGTGATGTGGAGCCAGACCGGTGGCCGTGGACTGCCCCTCGGGAGGCCGCTCGTCCGCTGATCAGTTCGGTCTCCGGGGACCGAGTGACGTCGCCGCGGGCACGGTCCCGCTGCGACGTCACGGGTCGGAGCGACGCCAATCTGCCCGGTCCTGCCACGGAGACCAGATAGGAGCCACAAGGTCTTTGTCATCAGCCCCATCACACCACCGATACGCCGACATCCTGCAACAGGAACCGGCTACAACGACGAACAAATGCCACTCACGTCCCTCGCCGTTGACTCGAATCGACTTTCAGCCAGCCAACGATCTTTCGGGATACAGGCACGCGAAGGATGGATCATGTGCATCGAAAACGTATCACTGGGCTTCGGCGTAGCTCCGGTGCAGACGTCAACAATTCCCTCAGCGCACGCCGTGGTAGCGATTGTCATCGAGTGTCGGGGACAGATCGCAATGTTGAAGCGAAGTCAGCTTCTCGACCACGACCGAGGCCTGTGGCATTGTATCTCCGGCTACCTCGAACGCGGAGCGACGCCCCGGCAACAGGCTCTCGAGGAGCTCTTCGAGGAAACGGGCATACTCGCAACAAACTTGCTCGACTTCCGATCTGGGCCTGTCCTGGTGATTCATGACGATGACGGGAGGCCGTGGCTTGTCCACACCTTCACCGCCGTCACATCCCAGCGCCGGCTCGAAATCGACTGGGAGCATGATTCATACCGCTGGACAGCGCCAGGCAAGGTCAAGCGCTTTGCCGACCGCGTACCTTGGCTGGACAGCGTGCTTCATGCAACCGGATTCCTCGCACCCTAGACGCCATACCCCAACTGGATCTTCAGCCTTGTTGACCTTCGGACGAGGTAATCGCGCCAAACTTGGCATATATCGGCATCTTCAAGGCCACCGGGCTGGGGCACCGATCCCGGTCCGCTGCCGGTGGACAGGACCGCGGCCTAGGCTCTGGCTGCGGTGGTGCTGGACGCGGGCGTTGACGTCGCACAGTCCGAGAACATGCACGATGACCACGGGATTTCCCAGCAGCTGGAATTCCTTCTTGGTACGGGCTACAAGAACCCGATGGCGCCGATCCTTATCAACGCCGTCGGGCTGCCCCTGGCCGGCGGCGACGTGTCAGCCAGGATGCCTGGACCAACGAATGGTTGGAGAAGGAGGGCGGTCACTCGGCCCACGAAATCCGGAAGCGGGCTGCCTCCTAGGCCGCGGTGGCCGGAGACTCCACCGTCACGAACCGGTGGTACTGGCCGGCGCAGGAATGGATGACCGGGTTCGGGGTGATGACCACCGTCTCGAAGGAGCCCTGATAATGGAAAGAACGGTCGGTGCAGAAACCCGCGCCGCCATTCAGGCGCTGACCGTTGAGCATGCCATGTGACCCTACAACGGCACAGACCCGTGAATAGCCCGAGCAGGGCATAGGCGACCACACCGGAGGTATCGCTCCGGACAATAGGCGGGTCTGGAAATCAGACAGCCGGGTCGATGACGACGGTGTGACCAAGATGTTCGAGCTTGGCTACCAGCCGTCGGGTATGGGCCTCGTCGCGCCGGTGTTGCAGCCAGTTGGATCCGAGATCGCGGTAGGGCTCATTGCGTTCCAACATGTAGTAGACGCTGACGAGGATTGAAAGCGCGGCCGATCTGGGCACTTGGCACCATGGCGGGAGGCGATCCAGGCCTGTTTCGCTAGGAGGCGGGTGTTCTTGCTGCGAGCTGCCGACGCAGCTAACCCGACTCCGGCCCGCACTTGCGGGGCTGTGTCGTGGTCAATGTTCAAATTGCTCTGTGCCACGACCCTGTGAGCATCGCTCCCGTTCTAGGAATCTCCATCCCGAGAAGTCAGGCTGCAAAAACGCCAGTCCGGCCCGACTAAATCCGCAACTCAAAGCCACAATCTGGAGCCCCCTGTCGGATTCGAACCGGCGACCCCCGCCTTAGCCTCAGACGCCTATGTGCGCCTTGAATATGGTCGCTCTCCCCCGAATCTAGGGGTTTTTGCAGGCAACGACGGGTGATGAATTGTCATTGGTTGACGCTGATTAAGGTGAGTTAAAGGTGAGTCGGTTGCAACGGCCCGCTTGCTGTCGGCCCTGCAAACGACACAGGTCCGTCTACCTCCTCTCCCGTCTGCAGGTGGACTTAGATGGTCCATCCAGTCCTTCATTGTGTAGGGCGGGCGAGTGTTCATGATTTCCCCGACGTCATCCCAATGGCAGGCCACAGAACAAGGCATCCGTGGATTGAGCGTCCGTTGAGAGCCCTCTCGTGGTGGCAAGCGACACCCACACTCTGTGATCACTGGGCCAGAGAAGAATCCTCACGTCATTCGATTCTTATTGAATCCATTCTTATCCGTTCTAGTGAGCAGACGGTTCACTAGAACCATAAGGAGTTGATTCAAGTTCACTTGAATACTTCCTCGCGTGTTCCAGTAGAAGCGCTTACAACTAGAGTCCGAATCATCTCCGAGTCAGAATGCCAAAAATGTCCGAGGCTATGTAGGTGTTCTGCGAAGCCTCGAAAGGGTAGTCTTCCAAGATCCCGAGCTGCTGCAACTTCACCACGGCGTTGCTGATGGTCTGGTAGTTCTTTCCAAACTTCTTGGCCAGCCTTGCCTTTGTGACAATCGGGCTCGCCAAGAGGGATCCGGCCACATCGAGTATCACGCCGGTCGCGCCAGCTCCTCGAAGCGTATCCATGTGTTTCTGGCTGACGTCCAGGAGATCATCAACGAGCGTGGCAGTCTCCTGAGCCGATGCGGCAATGCCCTCCGCAAAAAACTCCACCCATCCGGACCAGTCGCCTGTCTCACTTAGCCGGGCAAGCTGGTCCTGATAAACATCCCGTCTGGCCTCAAACCAAGGCGAGACACTGAGCAGCGGTTCTGTAACAACGCCGTCTCGCATCAGACCAAGAACAATCAGGAGCCGGCCTAAGCGACCGTTCCCGTCATTGAAAGGGTGGATAGTCTCAAACTGGTAATGCGCAAGGGCAGAAGCAATCACAGGATCTCGCCCGCCTTCAGGGGCTTCGTTTATCCAGTCCAACAGGTCTCGGACAGCCGCATCCAGCTCTATACCTGGGGGTTGGGGAATGAAACGCGCGTCCGTGATATCAGCGCCGCGGCTTCCAATAACGACCTGCACAGACCTAGCAGCGCCAGCGTCTGCGTTGTCTGCTGCAGTCCCCTTCACAAGAGTTCGATGCAGGTCAGTAAGCAAGCCAGGGGTTATCCGCCGGCCGGCTTGGACCCAATCAAAGGCCCTTTCCGCGACCTCGACATAGTTCATGATTTCGTCTAGCTCCGCACTTCGCGGTTTATCAGACGTGTCATCAACCGCAAGCACTCGGTCAAGAGGAGCATAAGTGCCCTCCAAAGCGGACGTGCTTTGAGCCTCACGCCTGATCATCGGCATGCGGATGAGGGCTGGGTTTGGTACTTGTCGGCTGGCTTTGTCTAGTGCACCGAGAGCTCTGTTAGCCCGACTCACGGCGTGCCAGGCGGAATTGCTAAGCTCCGGCTCCTTCCCCAAAGGATGGGGAACGTACGCGAAATGGTCGTACTCACGTTTCAGCCCATCTGTGCCTCGGATAGGCACCAAACTTCCAATCGGGCTCTCGCGAAACCTCTCGACGTCCATACTTTCCTTCAATCTCAGGCGGTTCTTGCTGACTTGAACACTACAACACACATTCTAGTCAAAAGCCTGTTGACTAGAATCAGCTCGTTCCGGTTACCCACCAGAGACAGTGTTTCAGATCTGTAGATGCGCGAGAATTTAGCGCCCCACCGTTAGGTGGGAACTGTGGATTAGACCGCCCGGTGGAGGCATTCCGTGAACGTTCGGTGTCTCACCCGAGATCACGCCGCTGTATCTAGGAAGGGAAATGTTTCGTAGAAGTCGTGCCTTCCGACCCGCCAGACTACAGCCGCAGCGTTTCGAGACGCTGGGTTACGTACCAGAATCGGGGAAGCCCTCGCCAACCTGGTGAGGATGATCGACCCTGAACTGATAGCGCTAGGTGGCGGAGTGTCACGGGCAGGCGAACCTCTCTGGGGACCCCTCACGCAGGCTTTGGGAGACTCACTCACGCGGGACGGCTACCCCGTCCCGCGTGAGTGCACGCCGAACTCAGCGACGACGCAGGGCTCCACGGAGCCGCAATCATTGCGCGAAAGGCAACGTCCGGTTCCTCAACCAGTACCGGGACACAAGGCATCGAGGTCTAGAGGGCAACGAGGTGTGACAGATTCCAACCACGATGCCGCCGAGGTCGATTATGGTGAGTTTCTGGTGGGCCCGGTTCGAATAAGACCTCCTGGGCAAGCCTTCCAGAACCAAAGCCGCAGGTCAGCAATGCGGCGCCTTCGTTCCTAGGCGCTCCGTGGTGCGCGAAGACTTGGCAGCGGCTGGTCTGTGGTCGTTGCCCGCCTACATGGCGCACACTGAAAGGGTTCGTCGTGGTCGACCCCGATTGCTCTGTAGTGCCGCTGAGCCTGTAGGTCAGCATGGTGGTGGATGGGCTCCACGGGAACCGTGGATTGTTGCCTTCGAGCACGAGCGTCAGACTTACTTTTTCTCCCTGCCCTCCCCGCGACGGACATCAGTGATGGTCCTGTTTGATATGGAGGAGGAAGTAGCCATGGAAGTCGTCCATGTCCGCTGTGCCGGGCCCGACATCTACAAGAGGGACGCAAAGGTTTGTGTCCGGATCGCCGGGGCGGGACGTCGCAAAACAATCGAGACCGTGACGACCTGGGCCTCGATGACCAACCAAATCCTCGCATTGCGAGAACACCTTGCCGTTGAGGGGGTCACCTGTGTGGTGATGGAAGCGACCGGAGACTACTGGAAGCCCTTCTACTACCTGCTCGAAGACCTGCCGGGCGTCGAGGTGATGTTGGTCAACGCCCGGCACGTGAAGAATCTTCAAGGCCGCAAAACCGATGTCTCCGACGCCACCTGGCTAGCCCAACTCGGTGCGCACGGCCTGGTGCGTGGTTCGTTTGTTCCACCGGAGCCGATCCGTAGATTGCGGGACCTGACCAGGGCCCGGACCGCGATCACCCGTGAACGAGGCCGTGAGATCCAGCGCCTCGAGAAACTCCTCGAAGACGCCGGGATCAAACTCTCTGCGGTGGCCTCGGACATCACCGATGTTTCCGGACGGCTGATGCTCGAGTCCTTGGTCGAGGGCCAGCGCGACCCCACTGTCCTCGCGGACCTGGCCAAGCGACGGCTGCGCTCGAAGATCCCGGAGCTGATCGAGGCGCTGACGGGCCAGTTCAGCGAGCACCACGCGTTCCTCGCCCGGGTCCATTTGGACCTGATCGACCGGCACGCGGCCGCGATTGAGGACATTACCGCGCGGATCGAGGCGGTGATCAAGCCCTTTCACGGATTCCGAGAGCTGAACACCACCATTCCCGGCATCGGTGTCTTGACTGCCGATGTGATCATCGCCGAAATCGGAGGTGACACGTCCAGGTTCCCCACACCGGGCCATCTTGCATCCTGGGCCGGCACGACCCCGGGCAGTAACGAGTCCGCTGGACGGATCAAATCCACCAGGACCCGCCCAGGCAACCCCTACCTCCAAGGAGCCCTTGGCGCCGCGGCAATGGCCTGTGCACAGAACCCGACAACCTACCTCGGCGCCCGATACCGGCGGATCGCTTCCCGGCGAGGTCCGCAGAAGGCAAACGTCGCGATCCAGCACAAAATGCTCGTCTCGATATGGCACATGGGCATGGACGGGACCCTCTACGAGGACCCCGGCAGCGATTTCTACACCCGTTTACACCCGGAACGGGCAACGAGCCGGGCGGTCCACCAGCTCGAAACCATGGGCTACCAAGTGACCCTCGACCGCGTTAGCTGACCACAGCAGCGGACTCTGACGCGAATCAAATCTTCGCGTCAGAGCCAAACTAAGAGCCCCCTGTCGGATTCGAACCGACGACCCCCGCTTTAGCCCCAGACGCCTGGTGGCAGGCGGGAAAGGTGCCATTATGCCCGGAATCTAGAGGTTTTTGCGGTCAGCGACAACTGATGAATAGTTGTTGTTTGACGTTGATTCAGGTGAGTTAAAGGTGAGTCGGTTGCAATGGCCGGCTTGGTGTCGGCCTGTTAGACCCTGCAATCGACACAGCGCCCGTCTAGCTTCCTCCTCCCTTCTATGCGGGACCTCGATGGTCCACCTAGTCATTCATTGCGAGGGGCGTGCAGGAAGACGAATCGACGGATGCGGTGCTTCCTTTTTGGGCGTTGTCTCACTGCTGGCTGCTCCAGGAACCGGTTGTCCACCGTCATGATTGGTATGCCAGCCAGATGGTGCGGGTCTGGCTTCAAGAAGGGCATCTGAAGAGGGGGAGTATTCGTCTCCATTATTCCCACCTTCAAATGAAAAGGACTCCCGCGGATTTGTTGATGGAGTTGGGACCATTATACGCCTTTAGCTATTTCTCAGGCCATAGAGAGAATGTTGTACGGCGCGTTATGATCTCGATATCTCGGGAATATACATGACGATTCTAAACAGTGCCAACTAGGGCGTTTATTCGATTCTTCTACTGGCGTTAAAAACTCGGATGCGATGACGTGTTTTTGCACCCTATACGTTGGTGACGCCTCGCAGGGAAGACCGCTAGCACAACCCTGCGGTGCATGGGCAGCAAGAAAGTTGCCCCAGCGTGTCCCCCCTAGGCCATCGTCTGGACCGCTCGTAAGCTTTGAGTCATGAGGCTGAGATCAGGCAAGACACCGGACCAAGTTGAACCGGCGGAACAACTCAAGTTGATCCATGATGAGATCGGCCGTCAGCGTCCCCTGCTTCTTCAGCGAATCGGCAGCATGCACACCAGGGCATCCATCCTGGTTACCGCGTCGGGCATCGCTAGCGTCCTCCAGGCCAAGCAGCCGGACATCGGATGGCAATATCTCAGCGTCGCCATGGGGGTATGTGCGGCGGTAATCGGACTCTTTTCGCTGCGACCCCAGAACGGGGCAGACGCGATGGCGTCTAAGTCCATGGAGCAGCGGTTGGAAGCCGATCTCTACGACGCCCACAAGAGCATTGTCGACGATGCTGCGGCTTCACTAGACGCTGACAGGGAGCACCTAAATCACCTCGGCAAGCCTCTTGGCTTTGGCTATGGTCTTCTAGCTGCATCCTTGTTGACCAGCATTATCCTTTCCGCCCTGCACTACTTCGAGTTCATCTAGAAAGGCACTTCAATGTCCAAGCAACAGCCGCAACAAACCCCGAAGCCCAAGGTTCAAATTCCTTCAACGCTTACGAGTATCTCCAAGAGCGGAAGCAAGCCGCAGCCCCAGCCGACGCCAAGGCCGTCAAAGGGCAAGTAAAGCGTCTCAGCTAGTAGCT
Source organism: Arthrobacter methylotrophus (assembly GCF_039539965.1). Classification (NCBI taxonomy): domain Bacteria; kingdom Bacillati; phylum Actinomycetota; class Actinomycetes; order Micrococcales; family Micrococcaceae; genus Arthrobacter; species Arthrobacter methylotrophus. The sequence continues at coordinate 3,778,677 of NZ_BAABED010000001.1, forward strand.
AGCGCAGGAACGATTGAATCAGTCCGCTAGCTACTAGTAGTGCGCCACCGCTAGCCCCGCACCACATGGATATTTGAACCCATCGGTGCTTCTGCCAGGCGATGTCGGCCATGACCGTGATCTGCCTAGTGATGACCGGCAAGATGTCCCGCTTAGTGAGGGCGTCTTTCAGATCCTCGGGCTCCCAGTGCTGGGTGTGTCCAAAGTAGATGAAGTTTTCCGCTGACGCCTTCTGGAGGCCTTCGGATTTCAGACGGGGGATGACGGCAGTGATTGCGAAAATTGCACCAGCCAGAAGCCCTAATAGACCCATCCAGTAGAAGGTGATGGATGTGCCATTGGCGAGTCCCGAGTAAAGACGATCCTTGGCGGATAGGCCAACCGCGATGCCAATAACAGCTGAACAAAACGCGAAGGCAAACGTGGCTTTGGTGTCTACTTTGCCTGTCCAGTCAACATGAGCAGCGTGGATCTTCCACGCGGTGTCGACGGCGTCCTTATTGTCCATCACAGCTCCCACCATCCTGAGGAGCGGTAGAGATCTTCGAAGAATCCATCGTCATTCTGCATCGGTGCCCGAGTCCAAAAACTTGAATCCTCTTTCCACATCGTCACCTCGGGGGACAGAGCCTCGAAAACATCAGGGGTGATAGTGATCGGATATGAATCGCGCTTCTCACTGAGCTTGGCGGCGCGATTGGGCGCTCGGCCGATAGAGATGAGGTCATTGTCGTTGCGAACGCCGCCACGGACGACCAGCGCCTCTCCAGTGTCTATCCCAATACCATGGTTGATATCGCAGAAGTCTTTGCCGTCCGACCAAGCAGCCTCTACCGCTGGACGTATGACCTTGATGACTGCCCAGTTGATCGCAAAGGCAGCCCGAACCGCCTTCGATTCCTTGTCATCACCCATGAAAATTGCCATCACCCGGTCACCATCAAAGCTCCGGATCTCGCCCCCCTGGTGCTTCAGAATGCGCGAAGCTGTGTTTATGTAAGACCGGATGATCTTGGCCGTGGTTTCCTTCTTTAGGCTGTTGGCCATCGCTGTTGAACCGGCCAGGTCAGCGTAAAGGTATGTGGCATCAATGAGCCGGCCGCCGTTTTTCATCACGACGTCGTCAGTCGTTGGTACCTTCGTTCCGTTGGTGATGTTCCAAGTCTCGCGAAGTATTTCGGTAACGGAAGATTCAATTGACGGATACACGAGTCTCCATCCGGACGAAGACGGAGGGAGAAGTGCCTGTCACGGCTTTCTCCAACCCGACGTGCTGTACGTCTTGATAGTGTGGGGACCGACCTGTCGATCGACAGCGTTCTTCCACACCGGCTTTTCGCCCATGAGCTTGTTCTTTTGATTAAGGCGACTGTAGACACGATCCGTGATCGTAATGGTTCCAGGTTCCTTGCGGATGCCACTCAGTTTGGCGGCGACATTTGGCGCCGTCCCGATTGAGATCAAGTCGCTGTTGTCACGTGCACCGCCGCGGACGATCAGCGTTTTTCCGTCATCAATGCCCACACGGTGGCTGAGCGACCACGTCGTCTTCGAGTTCTTGAGATGCTTCTCGAGCTGAGGATTGATGACCTCGCTCACCGCCCAATTGATGTGGAGCGCGGCTTCGACGGCGTTATTCCGGCGCCTTGGACCAATGAAGATCCCCATTACTCTGTCGCCGTCGAAGCTGCGGATGTGGCCTTCCTTGAAGCGTATGGCGTCTACGGCTGCGCGTAGGTACATCCGCATCACTCTGGCGGTGAACTCTGGAACATAGGTCTTAGCCAGGAGAGTGGAGTCCGCCAAGTCCGCATACAGATAGGTGGCTTCAAGTCGCTTGCCCCCGTTCTTCTGACTGACATTCTCTGTCTTAGGAACTACCTGGCCATCTTCTATGACCCATGGCTCGGCTAAGATATCGCTAATGCGCGACGTGATGTCGTCGGACTTTACTGACATACTTCCCCCAACGATGGTTTCTATTGAATTAATCGTACTAACCACCGGTGACACTTGAGGTCCCACAGCAACTCCATGGAGCCTAGCCCTCTACCTAGAGGCAATGCCGTTTACTTAACTCGGTTGTGTTAATGTTTCCGGATGGCGCGTAGTGGATGGGTGACCCCGGAGGGTCCTGAACGGTTGACTGACCATATTTCCTTCGGTGTGTTGACACGGGTTTCCCGGCGGATGCGGTGGATGCGGTGATCGTGCGTACCGGGGCCCTGGAGCAGCGGAACCGTTTGCTGCCCTCGCGGTCACCGCAGGCTGAGGACCTTCCTAGCGGCCGCGACACGCCTCTACCTGGTCATACTGCTGATCATGCCGGCTATCGCCATCACTGCTAGCTAGCACCGGCGCCGGCGGCGTTATCATCATCGTAACCTCGGCCATTTTCCACGACAGCTGGAGTTATCTGTCGTAGACTATGAACATGAAGCGCCAAAGCCCCCTATTGGACCGGCTGCCCCGCGGCCCCTTCAGCCTCTCCGACGCCGCAGAGCACGGCGTCTCCCACACGAGCCTGTACCGGATGCGGAGCGCCGGTCTGGTTGAAAGGATCGGCTCCGGGCTGTACGTCACCGGGACCGGCCTGGAGGCCGACATTGACCTTCTTGAAGCTTCCCGCAAGGCCCCCTTGGCGACGATCTGTCTCAACAGCGCTCTCGCCCGGCATGGACTGATCGATGAGATCCCTGCCAGCATTGACTTGGCCATACCCCGCGGTAGAACTCCCCCGCTACTTTTGGCCCCGGTCACCTGGCATCTCTTTGACAAGGCCACGTTCGAGATCGGCCGCTCCACCATCTCCGTTGAAGGGACCGACGAGGCGAGGATTGGTATTTACTCCCCCGAACGATCGATCGTTGACGCCTTTCGCCTTCGTAGTACCACGGGATACGAAACTGGAATCGAAGCGCTGCGTAACTGGCTCAAGCGCCCGGGATCCCAGCCGGCCAGGCTCATGGAGATCGCCTCGTCGGTCCCCCGGTCCAAGGGCCCGCTCCGGCAAGCGCTGGAGGTCCTCCTGTGACGGCGACCGGCTCCATTTACCTCCAACTGCAGAAAGTTGCCCGGGACCGGAAACGTCCCGCCGATGAGATCTTCACCTTGTACGGGCTCGAGCGGTTCCTAGCCCGACTGACAGCCACCGCTTACGCGGACGATTTCTGCCTCAAAGGCGGCGTCCTGCTGTCCGCCCACGCGCTGCGCCGCCCGACCCGCGACATCGACATGCAGGCTCTCGACTTCCAACTCGACGTAGATCACCTCAACAAAGTCGTGAAAGCAGTCTGCGACGTCGTCGTGGACGACGGCCTGGTCTTCGACCTCGCGTCCATGCAAATCGAACAGATCCGGGACGAAGACGAGTACAGCGGCCTGCGCGTCTCGCTTCCAGGACTGCTTGGCCGGGCGAAAATCACCATCAAGCTCGACATCAGTACCGGTGACCCCATCTGGCCCGAACCGGAGCAGATAGCCCTCCCGTCTCTGCTCGGCGGATCGGTAAAGATGCAGGGCCACCCGTTGGTGACCGTGATCGCAGAGAAGACCGTCACCATGCTCCAGCGCGGCACCACCAGCACCCGATGGCGGGACCTGTTGGACGTGGCAGTCCTGTCTGACCGGTTCGAATTCAGCGCGTGGGACCTCCGGCAAGCAGCGGCACGCGTGGCTGCGCACCGCGGAGCCGAGCTCGAACCGCTCCGTGCCCTGATGGCCGGCTATGGTGCGATCGGGCAGGCGAAATGGGCTGCATGGCGCCGAAAACTAAAGGTGGAAGATCTCTGCGAACAGGACCTCGACGCGCAGGTGGAGCGAGTCCTCATCTTCATGGAGCCAGTCTTCGACGGGACCGCCGAAGACCACCACCGGTGGAACCCCAACGCGCGCATCTGGTCATAGACCGCTCTGGCAGCCTGCACCGGGAGTAGCAGCAACACGAAAGTACAAAGTGTCGTCGTCGATGCAGGTTCCTGCTCGCGCGGGTTCAAGGGCCTGAGTAAACGCCAAGACCATAGCTTCCCGCTACACTCAGGGCGTGGTCGAACACTTCACGAGGCAGTACGACAGCCCGGCTTATACGAAACTCATCAACGCAGGCAAACACTTCGAAGCTCTCGAACGGGAGATTATCGAATGGGGCGATTACAACCCGCTGCTAGCTCCTGCCCGGGCTCTAGGCCCGGATTTGTATGAACTCTTCCGTCCAGAAACGCCTGTTGTTCCGCTCCTAGCGTGGAGCGGCCGTTTTGGCGACGGAGTCCACAATCTTCGCGCCGCCTTGGACTTACTAGCGTACGAGCTGTGCCACATCGACGGTGGCTTTCCCGCGAAACCCAGGAAGGTGTACTTCCCCGTTGTGGAGAACGAGGAGAATTGGGCGGAAAAAACTGAGCACCTCGGATCAATCCCTTCTACGCTATTGGAGCGGATTCGAGACGTCCAGCCATGGCACTCAGCTGCGCCTACCAAGCACGCATTATCTTTGCTCACCGCACTGGACAACATGGACAAGCACCGTTCAACCGTGGGGTTGATAATCCTTCCCGGGAGGCTCGATCCGCCCCGCCTCCATCCGCTACCGGGAAAAGACGAATCTTTGTGGCAGGAGCCATGGATGCAGTTCGGCATGAACCCTCCCCTGCCTCAGGGGGCTCTGCCCGCCTTATGGCAGGTTGGCCCGGCTCCAATGGTCTACTTCGAGAACCGCATGACGTCCCTCGGACACCTGCAACGGTGGCTGTTCCACGAGACCAACCGAGCCTTCGGGTACATTGCCAAAGGCGAGTGGCCCACGCTTCAGCATCCGGCTCCGGAACCTGAATGGGCGAACCTCCCTTAACGACTTCTCCGACGCCAGCCTTCGTGGCCTTCGCAGTGACAGGCCTTCGCAGTGAGCGTTCCAAGGCCCTCGATAGCCGATGACCGTGCAGAATGCTGCTTTTGTTTTAACTGTGGTCGGGACCCTGGAATAGCGCGTCTCGGAGCTGTTCGATATCGGTAGCAGCCAAACCACCGAGGGTGTGGTGTCTGAGAACTGCGGTGGCCAGCGTGCGAACGCGGCCGAGTTGCATCTCATCAACGGAGCGAACCGACCCGTGAACGAGGCCACTTCGGATGCCATTTAACCGACCAACAGGTTCCTTGACCAGGTGTTCATCCACATCAAGTATTGCCGCCAACCTACGCCGCAGGGGTGCAATGTTCGCATTCTCGCCAAGTTCAAGTGATTCAAGGACCAGCCAGTACGAGATGAAGCCCATCACCCGATCTGCTTGCGATTCGGCTATCCAGTACCACTGTCCGGCAATCTTCAGTCTCTGGCGACTTGCGTCATCAAGTTCCAGGTACGCAGATATCTTGGGTTCAAACGGCCCCCAAACTTCCTGGGCGGGAAGAAGGTTTGGCCGCGCCTGTGATTCTAAGGCGACGGTGCGACCGCCTAACATGCGGTTCCAGTGCCAGTCCTCGAAGACCTCGCCGACTTCTTCTGTAATGAGGGGTCCGAGCATGCGCTCCCCGAACATCAGATCCAGCATAACCAAGAGCGGCGCTACGCCGGCACGTCCGGCGGCCACCATTCCCTCATAACTGCTGTCGCTGCTCTCACCGATGGCGTAGAGAATTTCTACGTAATTCCCTACTGGGGTGTCTGTTTGATGCGCCCGAACGTGTATCCCTACGTTTGGTTTGAACTGGTAACGAAAAAAGCCACCTTCGTGCTCGATTGACCCCCATTCGGGCAGTAGAAAATGACCAGGACGCCTGGATGAAAGGGCTCCTTCAAATATTGGTTCTCCGAGCGTTACCGCCCCATTTCCGAAGGTGAGGCGCAAAGTGTCCATGTCAACGCTGAGAGATGGCGCCACGACTGTCCGAATTGTCTTGTGGACTAGCCGATATGCGGGCTTGCCACCACCCTTTGGGTGGTCGTCGTCAGTCATCTGCCACCCTTCGAAGCTGAGTGGAGATGGAGTATCTACCTGCGGTTCCCATGCATGGATGAATTCGTCGAGCCCCTGCACTTTGTCAGCTTCGACCGGTCGAGCGCTCCCTGTCGCCGCATCAACAATCTGAACCCGCGGATCAAATTCGGCGCTGGAATTAGCGTCCAACAGAATCCATCTAGGCCCGTGCCAGCATCTCATCCAAGCCGCAACTGACGTCCAAGGCCGTAGCGGCGTATTCTCGAACAGTTTCGACTGGGATGGAGAACTCCTCTGCGTGAGCAGCCTCAGTGCGGAGCCGGCTCAGGCCGCCCGCTGCTGCTACAAGATACAGAGGAACCGCCTCCACACGCTCGAGCATGCGGGGAATGGAGCCTCGCCTTACATGAGGTGCATATTGAGCGACTACCTTTGCCGCCGCTGTTTCCACTCTCAGGTACGCTTCGAGGATTGCTGCCCGCGGTGAGATTTCTGCCAACGCGTCTATCCTCGCCAGGAAGGAAACGGCTGCCCCCGGATCATCGCCGCCTGCATCTCCGTGCCCCTCGTTGTTGGAGGCCTTCTGAGCTTCAGGCGGAAGGTCATCCTTCACTTCCTTTAGCTCTTGCTCAAATTTCAAAGCAAAGTTTCCCGGGCCAGTGATCTCTGAGACCGTTGGAATCCGTCCGGCAATGTTTCCCAGCAGGCTTTTTAACTGGTTGTTGAACATGAACATGATGACGACGATAACGATGGGCCAAGAAAGCGATGAGGCCAAGCTTGCAACAAATTCCCAACCGTTCATGTCCCGACCCTACCAACGCTGGGCAGTCGAAGGCTCTTTGAGTGCCGACCATGCCGTGTGTCTACCGGCTGACAAGAGACCATGGGCGCCTGCAGGTGCGCCAGCAGACGAGTGTTGGTGGACGTTTGAAACGACAGGCGTACCCGCAGACCCTACGGATACGCCTACATATTCGATACCCAACTATTCGCGCTAGCGGAAGGAGCCCAGGATATCGCTCAGGTTGGGGCACATCCCAACCTGACGTCAGGCAATCACTTAAACGGTTAGATTAGCATCCAGAAGGTGTTTCATGCACTCCTCTGCTGAAGAGTCTCAGATCTCAATCTGAGAGAAGGTCGCGGAAACGGAGGGCCTACGTTGAACCCTGCTGGTACAAATCTGAGAGCACCGCGCTGATAGGTGGACGCTTTGTCCAACCTGGCTGCCTCAGGCAACCTTTGAGCCACAACCCGATTTCGCCCGTGGCCACATGCTGCCGACCGGCCGGGTCCTGAAGTAGTTCAGGTTCGCCTTTACCGTGCTAACAACTGTCCGGCGACGCTGATTAAGGTGAGTTAATGGTGAGCCCTGACTGGAATGGGCTTCTTCCAAGCGGTGTTCGAAAGTAACCGTGCAGGTCAGAACCCAATTTGGTCGGCAGGAGCATTCGAACCGAAGATCCGAGCCGGAAGTTTGCGGCAATCGACAACTCGGGCGCGGCGTCCAAGTGACTGAAACCGCAGGTCAGGGCCCTCTGCGGCCACTGCGGACGCATTAGAACCGACGAAAACCTGCCGAGTCCTACATAGAATCTGGTCCTGCGCGTCATGGGCTCCTGACTAAAACCGCAGGTCAGAGCCAAACTAAGAGCCCCCTGTCGGATTCGAACCGACGACCCCCGCTTTACAAGAGCGGTGCTCTGGCCAACTGAGCTAAGGAGGCGCGCCCCGGCGGACCGGAGCTAGGTGCCCCGGCGGACCGGAGCTGGTGCGCGCGAGCGCTAGATAAGGGTAGCCCAAGACCTCCCGCCCACGGAAATTCCGCGGGCGCCAGTCGGCGCGGCGCCCATCTAACACCGCCAGTCGGCGCGGCACCACCCAACTCCCACGGCCAGCGGGCAACCACCCAACACCCCGGCACCACCCCAAACACCCCAGCCCACCCGGCGGAGCGGCACTGCCGTCATGCGACGGCAGGCATCCTCCGCCACCGGGGGGAAATCCCTAAGTGAGAACTACTTCTTCGCGGCGATAGCTGCGTTCAGGACTGTCGTGAAGTCCGTCTTGTTGTCCCACTGCTGGCCGTCGACGAAGACCGAGGGCGTACCTGTGACTCCGATAATCGAGGCCTCCTTGGTGACCACCTTGACGAATGGTCTGTACGTCTTGTTGTCGATGCAAGAGTCGATGTTCGCTGATCCCGCATCGGTGGCCAATTTCTTGAGGTCGTTGTCCGAAATACCTGCACTGCCCTCAGCAGGCTGGCGTGCGTACAACATGTCGATGAGTGCCGAGTACTTGTCCGGCGACGTGTTGGCCACGCACGCTGCGGCGTTGGCGGCACGCGAGGAGTAGTTGGTGGTGGAGCTGGCGTCCAGGAAGCCGATCGGACGGTACTCCAAGGTGATCTTGCCGTCGTTGCGCAGCTGTGTTAACTGAGTGTTGTAGGTGGTCTCGAAGTTCTTGCAAATGGGGCAGATGAAGTCGATGTAGGCCACAACCTTGACCGGCTTTCCGGACTCAGCTTCAGCGCCGGGGGCGGTCACGACGGCGGGCGCCGTGGCCGGGGCTGACGGCAGGGACGCCAGGCTAACGGTGGCAGCGGCCGACTTCGTCACGTCGGTGCCCTTCAGCAGCGTCACGCCGCCGTGCACGTTGGCGTTGGCCGGCGTCGGACCCTGGTCCGCAATCGGAGCGTTGTTCGCGATGTTCTGGGTGACCACCAGGGCAATGACGGCGAGGATGGCCACGACGGCAACCACAATGCCCCAGCCGATGAGCAGCTTATTGCGCTTGTCTTTCTTCAGCTGAGCTTCACGGATCGCGCGGGCCTTTTCGCGGGCCTGGGCGGTGCGTTCTGCCTTGGACAGGCGTGGTTCGTTTGCGGGGCTCATCAGTTCCTCGTGCTTAATCGGCGGCGTAGGTCTAGCTATGGCAACCAGGCCAGTTTACGGGAGAAGACCGACAAGACGGGCTGCGGTCGCCGACTCCAGCCGGAGGAACTAGCAAGTGTCCTTGATGATTCCCGCCGGTAGGGTGGAAGGTGAGTCACAAGTAACCCCAGGGGGCAGCAATGCAAGAACCGGCAAGCGAAATAATCGACACCGCGTCCGAGGGCAAACAGGCTCCACAGGCCCGGAAACACGATTTCATGGTGGTGTCCAACCGCCTTCCGGTGGACCGCTACCCCTCCGAGGACGGGGAAAACAGTGAGGACGGTTGGCGTCGTTCTCCCGGGGGCCTGGTGACGGCCCTCGCACCGATGATGACCAAGACCGACGGCGCGTGGGTGGGCTGGCACGGCGCCCCGGACGAGGCTTTGGAGCCCTTCAGCCATGACGGCATGGACCTGGTTCCCGTGGAACTCAGTACCACCGATGTTGAGCTGTATTACGAAGGCTTTTCCAACGCGACTCTCTGGCCGCTTTACCACGACGTCATTGCCCCACCTGAATTCCACCGCACCTGGTGGGATAGTTATCGCCGGGTCAACCGGCGGTTCGCCGACGCCGTCGTTGAGCATGCGGCCCACGGAGCCACCGTGTGGGTGCAGGACTACCAGCTCCAGCTCGTGCCCAGCATGCTCCGTCAGGCGCGCCCGGATCTGAGGATCGGATTCTTCAACCATATTCCGTTTCCGCCGCCGGAGATCTTTGCCCAGCTGCCGTGGCGCCAGGCCATCATCGAAGGCTTGCTCGGCGCTGACTTGGTGGGCTTCCAGCGCCCCAGTGACGCGGCGAACTTCATGCGCTCGGCACGGCGCTTCCTCGGCGCCAGCGTCAAGCAGCAGCAGATTCACGTCAAGGGGCCGGACGGCCGGATCACCCACTATGCCCGTGCCCAGTCCTTCCCGATCTCCATCGCCGTGGATCAGATCAGCGGACTCGCCGAGCGTCCGGACATCATCGAACGCGCCCGCCAGATCCGCCAAGATCTCGGCAACCCCAAAACCATTCTCCTGGGCGTGGACCGGCTGGACTACACCAAGGGCATCCCCCACCGCTTGAAGGCCTTTGAGGAGCTCCTCAAGGAAGGCCGGCTCACGGTGGAGGATGCCACCCTGATTCAGGTGGCGAGCCCCAGTCGCGAGCGTGTGCGGCAGTACCGGCTGCTCCGTGAGGAAATTGAAGGCACGGTGGGCCACATCAACGGCACCTACGACACGATGCAGAACACCGCGGTGCGTTACCTCCACCACAGCTACCCGGTTGAGGAGATGGTGGCCCTCTACCTTGCGGCCGACGTCATGCTGGTGACGGCATTGCGCGACGGCATGAACCTGGTGGCCAAGGAGTATGTCACCGCCCGGACCGACAACACAGGCGCCCTGGTCCTTAGTGAGTTCACGGGCGCGGCCGATCAACTCAAGCAGGCGCTCCTCATGAATCCGCACGACATCGACGGACTCAAGAGCACCATCATGAGGGCAGTGAACCTGTCTCCGAACGAATCCCGCCGCCGGATGAGGTCCATGCGCAAGCAAATCCTCGATCATGACGTCGATCATTGGTCCGCTGACTTCCTCTCGGCCTTGGCAGAAACTGTGGTGCGCGATGACTCCTGAACCAGCCACTCCCCCGCTGAGCCTCTCGCCGGAGCTGCTCGACGCCGTCCGGCGGATCGCGGGAACTGATCATCTCTTGGTGGCGATGGATTTTGACGGAACCATCTCGCCTCTGGTGGACCACGCCGACGACGCCCGGCCGCTCCAGCGCTCAGCCGCCGCTCTTGCTGAACTCGCCAAACTTCCGAGGACGACGACGGCGCTCATCTCGGGGCGGGCATTGGCCAGTCTGCGCGCGGTCGCCTCGCCGTCTGAGGACACGCTGCTGATCGGCAGCCACGGCGCTGAGGCCTGGATGGGTCCCGGTTCGGCGAAGCTCCGACTCGACGACGCCCAACGGGAGCTCCTCGCCGAAGTCCGCGGGGTCCTGGCCGGAATCTCGGAGGAAGCTCCGGGTACGGTCCTCGAAGACAAGCCGGCCGGCGTCGTACTCCATACGCGACTAGCCGCGGATGATGTAGCGGAGGACGCCGTCGCCGCAGCCCGGACGGTCCTTGAAGGCCGGCCGGGAGTCTTCCTCAAGAACGGTAAGCGCGTTTTTGAGACGTCTGTTGTGCATTCGTCAAAAGGCGAGGCCGTGGACTTCCTGCGCCAGGCGACTGCAGCTACCGGGATTCTGTTTGCGGGCGACGATGTGACGGATGAAGACGCGATTGCCAGGTTGGGTCCCGGGGACGTGGGGGTGAAGGTCGGGCTTGATTTCACCCAGGCCGAATTCCGCGTGGAAGCCCCTCTCTACGTTGCGGAACTGCTGGAAACGGTCCTTCGCGAGCGGCGTCGCGAAGTCGCGGGAGACACATCTCACATGTGACATGCGTAACATTTGCGCGAATACCGGAAACTACTGCCATACTCTTGGTTGTGATGTGGCGCACAGTTACCGTGCGGCGTCACGCGAACTCGCCTGCCTGGGCTCCGGCTCAGGGCAGGGGGTCCAACTGAATAAACATGAACCATTCACTACGGATCGTCCGGCACGTACCTGCCGGTGAAGGGATTGATAACTGTGGCAACAGTTACTTTTGATAACGCTACGCGTCTGTACCCGGGCACAGATAAGCCCGCCGTCGATAAGCTCAACATCGACATCGCCGATGGCGAATTCCTGGTCCTCGTTGGACCCTCCGGTTGCGGTAAGTCCACCTCCCTGCGCATGCTTGCAGGTCTTGAGGATGTGAACTCCGGCCGCATTCTGATCGGTGACCGCGACGTCACGGACGTCCCGCCGAAGGACCGCGACATCGCCATGGTCTTCCAGAACTACGCCCTGTACCCGCATATGACGGTCGCGGACAACATGGGCTTCGCACTCAAGATCGCCGGCGTCTCCAAGGAAGAGCGCGCCGAGCGTGTCCGCGAAGCCGCCAAGCTTCTTGACCTCGAGCAGTACCTGGACCGCAAGCCGAAGGCACTCTCCGGTGGTCAGCGTCAGCGTGTTGCCATGGGCCGGGCAATCGTCCGTAACCCGCAGGTCTTCCTCATGGATGAGCCGCTTTCCAATTTGGACGCCAAGCTCCGCGTCCAGACGCGTACCCAGATCGCATCCCTGACCCGCCGCCTCGGCGTCACCACGGTCTACGTGACGCACGACCAGGTCGAGGCCATGACCATGGGTGACCGCGTTGCCGTCCTCAAGGACGGCCTGCTGCAGCAGGTGGACACCCCCCGCAACCTGTACGACCGCCCGAAGAACGTCTTCGTCGCCGGCTTCATCGGCTCCCCCGCTATGAACCTGCTGGAACTGCCCGTCGTCGACGGCGGCGTCCAGTTCGGCGGCACGGTGTACCCGGTCCAGCACGACGTCCTCGAGGACGCCACGGGCAAGACCGTCACGCTCGGTTCCCGTCCGGAAGACCTCGAGACTGTCGGTGCCGGCGAAGGCCTCGAAGTTGAGGTTGACGTCGTCGAAGAGCTCGGCGCCGACGCCTACGTCTACGGCCACACCACGCTTGATGGCAAGAGCCACGACATCGTGGCCCGCGTCGACGGCCGCCGTCCTCCGATGAAGGGCGAGTCCATCTTCGTTCGTCCGCAGTCGGGCCATGTGCACCTGTTCGACACCAAGACGGGCCTGCGCCTGGGCGACTAGTCCCCACCGGCACCCTAACCTCGCTCCGCTTCGGCCAGGGAACCCTGCCGGCGTGGGCCCTAATATTGAAGCGACGGCGGCCCATCCCAGTGGACGGGCCGCCGTCGTCGTTAACCCCATCTCCATACGGAAGAATTGACCCATGACCGAGCAAAGCGGTGCCAAGTGGCATGACGAACCCACCGACTACACGCAGATCGGTAAACTTCCGCGTACCGAGTCCGCCAGCGCCAATGACACCGCCCCGCCCGCGAGCGTCATCGGTTCACTCAACATCACGGCCGCGGCCGCGGATCCGGAACTCCTGGATCTGCCGTGGCACATCGCACTCGAGGACTGGCCAGCCGCGAACCTGGCTGCCCTGCCCCGCGGCATTTCCAGGCACATCGTGCGTTTCGCGCACCTGGCCGGTTCCGTCATCGCCATCAAGGAAACGTCCGAGCACGTTGCCCGGCACGAATACCACATGCTCCGCAAGCTGGCCCGGATGGATGTACCCTGCGTCGAGCCCGTGGCGGTCATCACCGGCCGCACCACCGTTGACGGCAAGCCACTGAACCCCGTGCTGGTCACCCGGCACCTCAAATTCTCCATGCCGTACCGTGCGCTCTTCTCACAGATGCTGCGCCGGGACACCCTGACAAGGCTCATTGACGCCCAAGCCCTGCTACTGGTTCGCCTGCACCTGATCGGTTTCTACTGGGGCGACGTTTCGTTGTCGAATACCCTTTTCCGCCGCGACGCCGGGGCCTTCGCCGCATACTTGGTGGACGCCGAGACGGGTGAGCTGTACCCCGATCTTTCCGTGGGCCAGCGCGAATACGATCTCGAGATCGCCCGGGTCAACATCGCCGGAGAACTCATGGACTTGCTTGAAGGCGGCCTAATCGAAGAGAAGGTGGACCCGGTAGCTACGTCGGAGCTCATTATGGACTCGTACCATCGGCTGTGGGCCGAACTCACCGAAAAGGAGTCGTTCGAGCTGGGCGAACGGTGGCGTGTGGGCGCGCGCATCCGCCGCCTCAACGAACTCGGCTTCGACGTCGAGGAATATGCCATCAAGACCACCGCTGACGGCTCCACCATCCAGCTTCAGCCCAAGGTGGTCGACGCCGGCCACCACCAGCGTCGGTTGCTTCGCCTCACAGGTCTGGACGCCCAAGAGAACCAAGCCCGCCGGCTGCTCAACGACATGGATTCGTTCCGGGCGGACAACAACCCGGGCCTCGACGAAGAGATCAATGCACACACTTGGGTCAGCCAAATCTTCGAGCCCATTGTCCGGTCCATCCCCCGGGACCTTGCAGGAAAGCTTGAGCCGGCGGAAGTGGTCCACGAAGTCCTTGAGCACCGCTGGTATATGAGCCAGAAGCAGGACCGCCACATTCCCTTGGCGGAAGCGGTGCAGTCCTACCTGGACACCGTGCTGCGCCACCGTCGTGACGAGGCAGCCATCATGCTCAATCCGGACACGGCAATGCTGAAGATCCTGGAAGTGGAAACCGAAGAATCCCGGTACGACCAGGACGAATACCCGGATTCGGACGACTAGCGCCCTTTAGGGCTCCAGCGTCTCCGCGAGTCCCGTAAGCACGGTTTCGCGTCCGAGTTCAATATGCGAGTACGCCAAGGTGTCCACGAGCTCGGCTTTGCCGCCAAGGATGGCTTTGCACAGTTCCGCGTGCTCGTCGGGCTGGAGTTCGTTGCTGCGGTTATGTGCCAGCCCGAAGATCCAGCGCATGCGGCCAAACAGCGGCTTGACTGATTCGATGAGGAGCCGGTTTCCGGAAAGCCGGACGATTTCGGCGTGGAACGCCGCGACGCGGACGGCCGCCATGCGCGCAGCGAACGTTTCAACGAAGCCGGCTTCGGCCACCCTTCCATTCCCATCGCTTTCGTTCGTGGCGCCGGCTTCCGTCAAAGGCTTGCTGCAGCTGTCCCAAGGTGCCCGCGATTGTCGTGGTGCTCGGACGAAGGTTGATCGAGACAAGGATCAGTGCAACGGTGAGTTTACTGTCTCGTTTTTGGAATACCAGAAGCCTAAATGGCTTTACCCGGGTTGAAGATCCCGGCTGGGTCGAAAAGCTCCTTGATGCGATGCTCCAACTCGCGGACGGGCCCGGGCTGCTCCAGGCCCAGCCATCGCAGCTTGTACTGCCCCACCCCGTGCTCGCCTGTGATGGTTCCACCCATCTCCAGCGCAGCGTCGATGGAGTCGTCCAAGGCCATGTTCAGGCGGGCCATCGCGTCCGCGTCCACCTCCATATCCACACGGTCCACCCAGAAGGTTGGGTGCAGATTGCCGTCGCCGGCATGGGCCACCACCTTGAGCTGGACGTTGTGGGTCGCGGCCATGGCTTCGAGCGCAGCCACATAGTCCACGAGTCGGGACCTCGGGACGGCGACGTCCTCACCCACCCGGTATTCGTTGTCTACTTCGTCGCCGCGGCTCGAACGCCGCATCTCGACCAGGCGCTCGGCTTCAGCATTTGCTTCCGCCATCATCGTGGCACCGCCGGCCACCAGGACTTCCCGGACCAACGCAGCCTCCGCCGCGGCCCCGAATCCGTCCGTCTGGATCAACAGCAAGGCCTGCCCACGTTCACCCAGATCGGAACCATACAGCTCGTCGAGTTGCGCGAGCGTCCCGGCGTCGAGCATTTCCATGATGGCAGGTTGGACGCGCGCTTTGCCAACCGCCAGGACGCCTGCGGCAGCCGCCCGGAA
Source organism: Arthrobacter methylotrophus (assembly GCF_039539965.1). Lineage (NCBI taxonomy): Bacteria > Bacillati > Actinomycetota > Actinomycetes > Micrococcales > Micrococcaceae > Arthrobacter > Arthrobacter methylotrophus. The sequence goes on from NZ_BAABED010000001.1 coordinate 3,793,993, forward strand.
ATCCGGATAGAAGGCCGCCACGGTCTGTACGTCCCGGGGAAGATAACGCAAGCGCACCGTCACGCCCACGACGATCCCCAACGTGCCCTCGGAGCCCACCAAAAGAGCTGTGAGGTCATAGCCTGCCACGCCTTTGAAGGTCTGGTGTCCGGTGTGGATGAGCGATCCGTCGGCCAGGACGACGTCGAGCGCCAGCACCGAGTCCCTCGTCACACCATATTTGGCGCAACGCAGGCCGCCGGCGTTCGTGGCCACATTGCCACCAATCGTGGACATCTTGTAGCTCGCCGGGTCCGGAGCATACATCAGGCCATGTTCGGCCACCGCAGCGTTCAGATCGGCGTTCACCACGCCAGGTTCGACGACGGCGGTCTCGTCGTCCACGTTGAGCTGCAGAATGCGGTTCATGCGTTCCAAACTGAGCACGATGCACCCCGCGCTGGCGTGGGCGCCACCGGAAACACCGGTTCCAGCGCCGCGGGCAACAATCGGCACCTTGTGCTTCGCGCAGCTAAGAACCACATGCTGGACGTCTTCAACGGATTCGGCAAACACCACAGCCAAGGGCAGCTGCGGGTCCAGGACGGGCCCCTGGTCCGTGGCATAGGCGGTGCGCATGGGTTCGTCAACCGCGACTTGCCCCGGAGTGAGCACAGCGGCCAGCTCGGCCATGAATTCGCTGGTGCTGTTGGTTTCTGGCTGAAGGCGGCGGGCCATGATGACTTCCCGCTTGGTTTTGTCTTGCGGATAGGGCCGGCTGGCCCCAGTGTCTTCAAAACCGTGCCGGGAATAGAAGGTCCTGGCACGGGCATTTTCCTCGTGGACGCCCAGCTCGATCACCGCGGCACCAAGCTCAGCACCTGCTACGGCGCACGCTTCATCAAGCAATCGCGCGGCCAAGCCCAAACCCCGGTACTCGGGTGCAACGTAAACGCTGATGAGCATAGCTTGCAGCGCTTGGGAGGGCTCCTGTGGCTGATTCACGACCACGCGCATCAGTCCAATAATTCGACTACCGTCAGTACCGTCGTCGGCCACCAAGGTGATGCTCGAGTCACCCGACATCGTGGCTGCGCGTTCCTGCCATTGCGTGTCGGTCTGGCGACGGGCGGCCGCCAGGCTCTCCACGTAGGCCATGGGGGTGTCCGAGAGCATTTCCAGCCGCACCTCGCGAAGCAACCGCCAATCATCCGCCTGGAGACGGCGGATTCTATTCACTTCCGCCGCCCATGAACCGCGCATAGCGCTCCAGGACTCCCGGCCAATCGGCCGCGTAGTCCGCCCGGGCTTTCGCTGGCTCTTCGGCGCCTTCCCAACCGTCGTGGACCAGGCGCACCTCTGTGCCGCCATCCACAGCCCGGAACGCCACACGAACCTCGGTGGACCACATCGCAGTACTACCCGGATACCAGCTCGCATGGAACGACAACGGTGGCTGCCAATCGTCGATCGTCGCCCATACCGCCGTACGGCCGTCGTCAGCCGTCTCCAGGATGAGGTTCTCCTCGAACTCAACGTGCGAGCCCGCCCCGTAAACGCTGTGGTCTTCCATAGGCCACCACAGATGCGGGTGATCAGTAAAGCCCATGAAGGCGTGCGCCACCGGTGAAGGCACGACGACGGTGCAAACTACCGCGTCCAGCTCACCGGGCTCCTCTGGCTGAGGTTCGGGATCCGGCGCAAGATGACTGAAAAGGCTCTCCATGTGCACCAACTTTACCGTCCAGCAAAGCAATCGCCGCCGGTCCCGACGCTCGCTCACTTATGCGCGGTTCGGGCCGGACGCCCGCTCACGTATGCGCGGTTCGGGCCGGACGCCCGCTCACTTATGCGCGGTTCGGGCCGGACGCCCGCTCACTTATGCGCGGTTCCGGCCGGACGCCCGCTCACATATGCCGCGTTCTGTCCGGACGCCCGCTCACGTATGCGCGGTTCGGGCCGGACGCCCGCTCACGTATGCGCGGTTCGGGCCGGACGCCCGCTCACTTATGCGCGGTTCCGGCCGGACGCCCGCTCACATGTACGTGAGCGGGGGGTGCTGGCAACTGGTGGATTGGTGATGGAGGGTTTGGGGGAAGCGCCTGATATGTGATGGAGGGTTTGGGGTTCTGTCCGGACGCCCGCTCACGTATGCCGGGTTCTGTCCGGGCGCCCGCTCACTTGTGTATGGGTGGGTGGTTGGTTAAATGGTTCAGGCCCCGACATCGTGGTCGGGGCCTGAACGTTAATGGTTGTCCGGCGGTGTCCTACTCTCCCACACCCTCCCGGGTGCAGTACCATCGGCGCTGTGGGTCTTAGCTTCCGGGTTCGGAATGGGACCGGGCGTTTCCCCCACGCTATGACCGCCGTAACCCTGTTACCCGTCCCCCCGTGTTGGCGGGGGGTGGGAAGACTGTGGTTACAACATGGTGGTGTTGTTATTCAGTTGTTTGGTTCCTGGAGCAACGGGTTTTGTTGTTCGGGAACCACATAGTGGACGCAAGCAGTAATGGTTGTGTGGTGTAAGTTATCGGCCTATTAGTACCGGTCAGCTTCAACAGTCTTTAGTCCTGTCTTCCACATCCGGCCTATCAACCCAGTGGTCTGGCTGGGGGCCTCTCACACACGAGGTGTTTGGAAATCTCATCTTGAAGCGAGCTTCCCGCTTAGATGCTTTCAGCGGTTATCCCATCCGAACGTAGCTAATCAGCGGTGCACTTGGCAGTACAACTGACACACCAGAGGTTCGTCCGTCCCGGTCCTCTCGTACTAAGGACAGCCCTTCTCAAATTTCCTGCGCGCGCAGCGGATAGGGACCGAACTGTCTCACGACGTTCTAAACCCAGCTCGCGTACCGCTTTAATGGGCGAACAGCCCAACCCTTGGGACCTACTCCAGCCCCAGGATGCGACGAGCCGACATCGAGGTGCCAAACCATGCCGTCGATATGGACTCTTGGGCAAGATCAGCCTGTTATCCCCGAGGTACCTTTTATCCGTTGAGCGACGGCCATTCCACAATGTACCGCCGGATCACTAGTCCCGACTTTCGTCCCTGCTTGAGATGTCTCTCTCACAGTCAAGCTCCCTTGTGCACTTACACTCGACACCTGATTGCCAACCAGGCTGAGGGAACCTTTGGGCGCCTCCGTTACTTTTTAGGAGGCAACCGCCCCAGTTAAACTACCCATCAGGCACTGTCCCTGACCCGGATCACGGGCCGAAGTTAGATGTCCAAAGTGACCAGAGTGGTATTTCAACGATGACTCCACCCGAACTGGCGTCCGGGCTTCAACGTCTCCCACCTATCCTACACAAGCCACTCCGAACACCAATACCAAACTATAGTAAAGGTCTCGGGGTCTTTCCGTCCTGCTGCGCGTAACGAGCATCTTTACTCGTACTGCAATTTCGCCGAGTTTATGGTTGAGACAGCGGGGAAGTCGTTACTCCATTCGTGCAGGTCGGAACTTACCCGACAAGGAATTTCGCTACCTTAGGATGGTTATAGTTACCACCGCCGTTTACTGGGGCTTAAATTCTCAGCTTCGCCTTGCGGCTAACCGGTCCTCTTAACCTTCCAGCACCGGGCAGGAGTCAGTCCGTATACATCGTCTTGCGACTTCGCACGGACCTGTGTTTTTAGTAAACAGTCGCTTCCCCCTGGTCTCTGCGGCCCCGATCCCCTCCCACCAGCAAGTGGTGTTCAAGGTAGGGGCCCCCCTTCTCCCGAAGTTACGGGGGCATTTTGCCGAGTTCCTTAACCATAATTCTCTCGATCGCCTTGGTATTCTCTACCTGATCACCTGTGTCGGTTTGGGGTACGGGCGACTAGAACCTCGCGTCGATGCTTTTCTAGGCAGCATAGGATCACCGGATCCCCCCGAACGGGGGTCCCATCAGATCTCAGGAACGTCATCAAAGACACAGCGACGGATTTGCCTATCGCTGACCCTACATCCTTAGACCGGGGCAACCATCGCCCGGCCCGGCTACCTTCCTGCGTCACACCTGTTAATACGCTTACCTCCCGGGATCAGATCCCGCGCTCGGCCAAAACCCGCACACCACAAGGGTGATAGGGCAGGCTCCGGGCGGTTAGTATCCCCCGCTTGGCATGGGCGGTCCTTCGCCGGTACGGGAATATCAACCCGTTGTCCATCGACTACGCCTGTCGGCCTCGCCTTAGGTCCCGACTTACCCAGGGCAGATTAGCTTGACCCTGGAACCCTTGATCATTCGGCGGACGGGTTTCTCACCCGTCTTTCGCTACTCATGCCTGCATTCTCACTCGTGTAGGCTCCACCGCTGGTTTACACCGCGACTTCACCGCCCACACGACGCTCCCCTACCACTCCAGACGACTGAACCACGAAGGCTTGTCTACTATCTGAAATCCACAACTTCGGCGGTGTACTTGAGCCCCGCTACATTGTCGGCGCGGAATCACTTGACCAGTGAGCTATTACGCACTCTTTCAAGGATGGCTGCTTCTAAGCCAACCTCCTGGTTGTCTTCGCAACTCCACATCCTTTCCCACTTAGCACACGCTTAGGGGCCTTAGTTGGTGGTCTGGGCTGTTTCCCTCTCGACTATGAAGCTTATCCCCCACAGTCTCACTGCTGCGCTCTCACTTACCGGCATTCGGAGTTTGGCTGACGTCAGTAACCTTGTAGGGCCCATCGGCCATCCAGTAGCTCTACCTCCGGCAAGAAACACGCAACGCTGCACCTAAATGCATTTCGGGGAGAACCAGCTATCACGGAGTTTGATTGGCCTTTCACCCCTACCCACAGCTCATCCCCTCCATTTTCAACTGAAGTGGGTTCGGTCCTCCACGACGTCTTACCGTCGCTTCAACCTGGCCATGGGTAGATCACTCCGCTTCGGGTCTAGATCACGCCACTAACTCGCCCTATTCAGACTCGCTTTCGCTACGGCTACCCCACACGGGTTAACCTCGCGACGTAACACTAACTCGCAGGCTCATTCTTCAAAAGGCACGCCGTCACAACTACAAGGCTGCTCCGACGGATTGTAAGCACACGGTTTCAGGTACTGTTTCACTCCCCTCCCGGGGTACTTTTCACCTTTCCCTCACGGTACTGGTCCGCTATCGGTCATTAGGAAGTATTTAGGCTTATCAGGTGGTCCTGACAGATTCACACGGGATTTCTCGGGCCCCGTGCTACTTGGGATCCTCTCCAGGCGGTACACAACATTACGGTTACGGGGCTAACACCCTCTCCGGCCGGCCTTTCAAGACCGTTCACCTATGCCTGCACCCACACCCCACCGGTCCGGCAGAACCAGTACGGAAAGTCCCACAACCCCGCCCATGCAACGCCCGCCGGCTATCACACATGGAACGGTTTGGCCTCATCCGCGTTCGCTCGCCACTACTAACGGAATCACTCTTGTTTTCTCTTCCTGCGGGTACTGAGATGTTTCACTTCCCCGCGTTCCCTCCACACACCCTATGTGTTCAGATGCGGGTCACCAGATCACGCCTAAACGCCCCTGGCGGGGTTTCCCCATTCGGACATCCTGGGATCACAGTCCGGTTATCGACTCCCCCAGGCTTATCGCAGATTCCTACGTCCTTCTTCGGCTCCTAATGCCAAGGCATCCACCGTGTGCCCTTAAAAACTTGACCACACAAAGATCAAAAACTCTCGAAAGAACCAAACCACCAAAATGGCCGGGTTCATAAAAAAGAAATTGCTGTAAGACACGGACCAAACCCGAAAGCCCGCCCGTGCCTAGATGCTCGCGTCCACTATGTAGTTCTCAAACAACAACCCCGTACCACACACCCCGCACCAGCCCCCACCCCCACAAAAAACACCAGGAACAGGAAACCACACGCACGAACCATGCAGCCAGGAAACCAGAAACAAACAAACCCGGAACAAACCACGCAACCCTCACAGGCCACGCAACCCCTCCCGACCCTGTTGCCTCAGGACCCAACAGTGTGCCAAACACGAACACCAACACCCTCCCCGCACCCTTCCAGACCACCCCCCGCAAAACGAGAGACAACCGTACTAAGCACAGAAAAAACACCGGCCGCTATCTGCTGAAATTCCACCCATGAGCACCCACCGCAGAACGAACGCCTGCGCAATGGGCTTTGCTTCCACACACCCCCGAACCATCCATGCAGACAGCACAGGGGCAATAATGGTGCTCCTTAGAAAGGAGGTGATCCAGCCGCACCTTCCGGTACGGCTACCTTGTTACGACTTAGTCCCAATCGCCGGTCCCACCTTCGACAGCTCCCTCCCACAAGGGGTTAGGCCACCGGCTTCGGGTGTTACCAACTTTCGTGACTTGACGGGCGGTGTGTACAAGGCCCGGGAACGTATTCACCGCAGCGTTGCTGATCTGCGATTACTAGCGACTCCGACTTCATGGGGTCGAGTTGCAGACCCCAATCCGAACTGAGACCGGCTTTTTGGGATTAGCTCCACCTCACAGTATCGCAACCCTTTGTACCGGCCATTGTAGCATGCGTGAAGCCCAAGACATAAGGGGCATGATGATTTGACGTCGTCCCCACCTTCCTCCGAGTTGACCCCGGCAGTCTCCTATGAGTCCCCGCCATCACGCGCTGGCAACATAGAACGAGGGTTGCGCTCGTTGCGGGACTTAACCCAACATCTCACGACACGAGCTGACGACAACCATGCACCACCTGTGAACCAGCCTCAAGAGGGGAACGCATCTCTGCGCTTTACTAGTCCATGTCAAGCCTTGGTAAGGTTCTTCGCGTTGCATCGAATTAATCCGCATGCTCCGCCGCTTGTGCGGGCCCCCGTCAATTCCTTTGAGTTTTAGCCTTGCGGCCGTACTCCCCAGGCGGGGCACTTAATGCGTTAGCTACGGCGCGGAAAACGTGGAATGTCCCCCACACCTAGTGCCCAACGTTTACGGCATGGACTACCAGGGTATCTAATCCTGTTCGCTCCCCATGCTTTCGCTCCTCAGCGTCAGTTAATGCCCAGAGACCTGCCTTCGCCATCGGTGTTCCTCCTGATATCTGCGCATTTCACCGCTACACCAGGAATTCCAGTCTCCCCTACATCACTCTAGTCTGCCCGTACCCACTGCAGAACCGGAGTTGAGCCCCGGTCTTTCACAGCAGACGCGACAAACCGCCTACGAGCTCTTTACGCCCAATAATTCCGGATAACGCTTGCGCCCTACGTATTACCGCGGCTGCTGGCACGTAGTTAGCCGGCGCTTCTTCTGCAGGTACCGTCACTTTCGCTTCTTCCCTACTGAAAGAGGTTTACAACCCGAAGGCCGTCATCCCTCACGCGGCGTCGCTGCATCAGGCTTTCGCCCATTGTGCAATATTCCCCACTGCTGCCTCCCGTAGGAGTCTGGGCCGTGTCTCAGTCCCAGTGTGGCCGGTCACCCTCTCAGGCCGGCTACCCGTCGTCGCCTTGGTAGGCCATTACCCCACCAACAAGCTGATAGGCCGCGAGTCCATCCAAAACCGCAAAAGCTTTCCACCAACACACCATGCGGCGATCGGTCATATCCGGTATTAGACCCAGTTTCCCAGGCTTATCCCAGAGTCAAGGGCAGGTTACTCACGTGTTACTCACCCGTTCGCCACTAATCCCCCCAGCAAGCTGAGGATCATCGTTCGACTTGCATGTGTTAAGCACGCCGCCAGCGTTCATCCTGAGCCAGGATCAAACTCTCCGTTGAAGTAAAACAAAAACAGACACAACCACCACCACCGGAAATAACGGCGACAGGGCTGCACAAAATTTGAAACCAGCCGTAAAAACCAGCCCCACACCACAAAAAGTGACACAAGACCAGCCAAAACAACCAATTCAATAAAAAATCGGTATCAACAAACTTGGCACACTATTGAGTTCTCAAACAACAGACACACCCGACACCACCCAAACCACACGGTCCAAGATCGCTCCGGAGCAACTTCACAAAGTTACCGGCTGCATACCTCCTAGTCAAATCGGCGTTCTTGACTTGACATTCACGAGGAACTTAGTCAACTTCACCGATCTCCACTGGGGAGCAGCGCGGGTACTAACTATACCACCACTTCCCCGGGGAGGCAAAAGCTCCTCGCCCTAGCTCCTGCGTCCGGGCGAGGTTCTAAACGCAAGAGGCTAGGGCCCGGAAACGCGCGGCTTCCAGGCCCAAGTTCAGCCAGGCAACGGTAACTAGGCCAAGGGCGTGAACCAGGACGCTCCGAGCGGCGGCAAGGTGACAGTCAGTGCCGCAGGCAGTCCTTCCGCGCCAGGCGCGGTAGCAACCAGCTCACCGCTGTTGATCGCATCTGAGCCTCCGTACACCTCGGCGTCAGTGTTAAGCACTTCCTGCCATGCCCCGGCAGATGGGACACCAAGCACATAGTCCTTGTGCGGGCCGCCCGAGAAATTCACGGCGCATACCAAGGGATTGCCGTCGTGGTCCCACCGGATGAATGTCAGCACATTGCGATCTGCGTCTGCACCGTTGATCCATTGGAAGCCGCCGGGTTCGTTGTCTCGAACGTGCAAGGCCGGCGTCGAGCTGTACAAAGTGTTCAACTCGCGGGTGAGCAGCTGCAGCCCCCGGTGCGAGGGGATGTCGGCAAGGAACCAGTCGAGGCCGTGCTGCTCGGACCATTCGGCTTCCTGGCCGAATTCGGTGCCCATGAAGATGAGCTGCTTGCCCGGGTGGGCCCACTGGTACGCCAGGAAGGCCCTCAGGTTCGCGAGCTGTTGCCATCGATCACCGGGCATCTTACGCAGCATGGATCCCTTGCCATGCACTACCTCATCATGGCTGACGGGCAGCAGGAAGTTCTCCGTGAAGGCGTAGACCATAGAGAACGTCAACGTACCGTGGTGCCAGCGACGGTTGATCGGGTTTTCGGAGATGTATTTGAGGGAATCGTGCATCCAGCCCATGTTCCATTTGAGGCCGAATCCCAGGCCACCATGATTGGTCGGCGCGGTAACACCGGGAAACGCCGTGGATTCCTCGGCAATGGTCACTGCGCCGGGGTGGGTCTTGTAGATCGTGGCGTTGACCTCTTGGAGGAAGGAAATGGCTTCCAGGTTCTCCCGTCCGCCGTGGATGTTGGGGAACCATTCTCCTTCCTCGCGTGAGTAGTCCCGGTAGAGCATGGACGCCACAGCGTCCACCCGAAGCCCATCAATGTGGAATTCCTCAAGCCAGTACAGGGCGTTCGCGACCAGGAAGTTGCGCACCTCGGTGCGTCCGAAGTCGAAGATGAGCGTGCCCCAGTCCGGGTGCTCGCCAAGCCGGGGATCGGAGTGCTCGTACAGCGGTTCGCCGTCGAAGCGGGCAAGTGCCCACGCGTCCTTCGGGAAGTGTGCGGGGACCCAGTCCAGAATGACGCCGATGCCCGCCTGGTGCAGCGAATCGACCAGGAATCGGAACTCATCCGGATGCCCGAAGCGGGAGGTCGGAGCAAAATAGGACGTGACCTGGTAACCCCATGAACCACCAAAGGGATGCTCGGCTACCGGCATGAACTCGACATGGGTGAAGCCAAGCCACTTCACGTATTCCACGAGGTCCTTGGCCAACTCTTTGTACCCGAGACCAAGGCGCCAGGAACCAAGGTGGACTTCATACACGCTCATGGGCGAGTTGTGCGGATCCTTGTTGGCACGCGCCGTCATCCAGGCGTCGTCCTTGAATCGGTAGCTGGACTCCACCACGCGTGAAGCGGTCAAGGGTGGTACTTCGGTGCCGAAGGCAAGCGGGTCCGCTTTCTCTACCCAATGTCCGGCCTTGGTGAGCAACTCGAATTTGTAACGCGCCCCTGCTACAACGCCCGGAATGAAGACTTCCCAGACTCCTGAGGAGCCGAGGGAGCGCAAAGCGTGTTCACGCCCGTCCCAGGAGTTGAAGTCGCCCTTGACGCGGACTGCCTGCGCGTTAGGCGCCCAGACGGCGAAAGAGACACCGTCCACATCGCCGAGCGGGGAGCGGTAGTGCTGGACGTGGGAGCCCAGCGTGTCCCAGAGCCGTTCGTGCCGGCCTTCGCCGATGAGGTGCAGGTCCACTTCACCGACGGTCGGGAGGTAGTGGTAGGGATCATTGATGGTCACGGGATCGGAATCGCCGTACACCACCTCCAGGCGGTAATCCGGCACGTGGCCGGGCTGCACCGGCTCGAGGACCGCCACCCAAACGCCGTCGCTCTCGTGGGTCATCGGCGTGGAACCGGCTTCGGTGACCACCGTGGCCGAAGCCGCGAGATGCTTGACCGTTCGGATGGTGACGTGGCCGTGGTCGTCGAGGTGTGCGCCCAACACCGAGTGCGGGGCGTGGTGCGCACCAGCGGCCACCCGGCCCAAGGTGGCGGCGTCCACATACAGCGGGACCCGGGGCCGTTCGGTACGTGCTGAGCCTGTCATTTCCTTACCTTCCGATGTCGCCGCGGCATCCGTGCCGGGGCTCGTATTGCCGAGGAGCTGCCGCGAGGCGTTGACCGGAATAGGCAACCAATCCGGCCTGTTCCGCAACTCGTAGATCACCTCGTACAAGGCCTTGTCCAGCCACAATGCCACAAACAGCGGTGAACGGCGGTCAATCGTTCCAGGTGTGATGTCGCCGTAGCCGGCCAGGAACGCTTCGGCGCAGTCATCAACCCATGTGTCGGGCACCACCGCGCCAGGATTCTCGCGGGCCGCCGCGCCGGCCGCATAGTCGAACGACCTCAGCATTCCGACGACGTCGCGCAAGGGAACGTCGGGGATGTTACGGTGTTCGATCGGCCTCAGTGGCTCGCCCTCAAAGTCCAGGATCGCCCACCGGCCCGGTTCTCCGGCGGCGCCGGGCACCAAGAGGATCTGGCCCAGGTGAAGGTCGCCGTGGACGCGCTGCAGTGTCCCGGACTCTTTGCCGTCGAGTTGAGTCATGAGGGCCTCGAGCTGCTGCTCATGGGGCCCGACGGCGGTGCCCGCTTCAGCCCACGACTGGCGGACGCGCCGGACTACTTCGGGCGCGATGTCCTGGCCTGGAACCCGTTCCCCGGCAGTCCCAAGGCTCTCCGCAAGACGCAGGTGCACGGTGGCTGTCGCCCGGCCCATCTCCCGGGCCTCGGCCCTAAAGTCCGTGCCGGTTGCGGCGGCGTTGACCGCGAGGCGCCAAGCGTCCTGCCCGCCCGCGAGGAACTCGTGGGCCACCGCGAGGTCCGCGGAGGCCGTACCGTGCCGGCCCAGAGGTGTCCGCACTTCCCATGTTCCGGTAATCCAGCCGAGCGTGGATGGCACTTCCTGGGTTCCTGCCGCGGTCAAGGCGGCGCCGACCTCGACCTCCGGGTTCTTGCCTATCGACAGGACACGAAAGATCTTCACGATCGCCGCGGACACGCCGTCGTCGACGATCACCGAAGTGTTGGACTGCTCACCGGAAGAGACACGCACGGATCCATCGGCAGTGGGCAGGCGCAGGCTGCCAGGCACCGAATGGCCGCTCGCTGCGCACTCCCCCTCTCCGGGTTTCACCGAGGCCTCCTCCCTGATGAGATCCAGCCAAGCAGTCACGAAGGCGGGATCGTGGGGCGCGTCGTAGACCCAGACTGGCTCGTCGCCGTCGACCGTTCCGCTGATCTGGCCCACTAGGGCAGCGGACAAAGCCGGCAGCGGAGCGGAACGGTAACTGAGCGGAACCTGGATGATGTCAGTCTGCATCCCGCCGTCGGCCGTTGCGTAACGGATGGACAGTAGCCGGACCTCCAAGCCTGCACCCGCGGCGGGGTCAGCAAGCCTGAAGGCGCCGACGAAGTCGAGGTCGAATGACCCCGCCTTGACCGGAAACCAGCGCTGCCGGGGCAGCCATTCGTTGAGTAGGGGTGCCAGGACCGTGGCGGGCGCCAAGAGACTCATATCAGCCTTCGATGGAGAGCACTGGGATGGCTTGGGTGTACGGCGAGGATCCGGTGGATCCCGCCGAGCGTACCCGGAGCCAGAAGAAGTCGTGGCTGCCGAGCGTGAGGGTCAGGGAGCCGTCGGCCCCAATCCCCGGGAATGGCTGGCCGCCGAACACATCCCTCAAGCCCCTACCGGCGTATTCAGGGATATCCAAAGTGGTGGCCACCGGATGCTGGGACAGGTTGAAAACGCACAGGATGGACTCGGCATCCTCGCCTTCCGGATTGCCTTCGCGGAGATCGCGCATGTAGGCGAGCACCACCTCGTGGTCTGCCGGGACGTGCCGGAATTCGCCTAGTCCAAAGGCCGCGTGGTTCTTCCGGACGCTCAGGATCTGCCGGGTCCAACGCAGGAGCGACCCGGAATGGGCTGCTTCGGCTTCGACGTTCGCCATGCTGTAGTTGTAGACCAACGACTGGATGACGGGCAGGTAGAGCTTTCCGGGATCGGCGTTGGAGAAACCTGCATTGCGGTCCGGGTTCCATTGCATCGGCGTGCGGACGGCGTCGCGATCGTCGAGCCAGATGTTGTCACCCATCCCGATTTCATCCCCGTAGTAGAGGAAAGGACTGCCGGGGAGGGACAGCAACAACGCATTGATGAGCTCGATCTCGGAGCGGGAGTTGTCCAGCAGCGAGGCAAGCCTGCGCCGGATTCCGATGTTGGCGCGCATCCGGGGGTCCGGCGCATACCAGCCGAGCATGGCGGCGCGTTCGTCGGCCGTGACCATTTCCAAGGTCAGCTCGTCGTGGTTGCGCAGGAAGGTGCCCCATTGCGCCCCGGCGGGAATGCCCGGGGTGTCGCGCAGGGTTTCGATGATCGGGGCGGCTTTCTGGTCGCGGAGCGCGTAGTACAAGCGCGGCATGATCGGGAAGTGGAAGGCCATGTGGCACTCCGGTTCTTCCACGGTGCCGAAGTACTCCACGACGTCGTGCGGTGGTTGGTTGGCTTCGGCGATGATCACGCGACCGGGGTAGTTCTCGTCCACCATTTTGCGAAGTTCCCGCAGGAACCCGTGGGTGGCCGGCAGGTTTTCGCAATTCGTGCCCTCCGCTTCGAAGAGGTACGGGATGGCATCCGCCCGAAATCCGTCAATGCCTTGGTCCAGCCAGAACCGGACGACGTCGTGGACGGCCTCGATCACCTTGGGGTTTTCGAAGTTCAGGTCAGGTTGGTGGCTGAAGAAGCGGTGCCAGAAGAACTGCCTGCGGATCGGATCGAAGGTCCAGTTCGACTCTTCCGTATCCACGAAGATGATGCGGGCGTCCTGGTACTTTTCGTCGGTGTCACTCCACACGTAGAAGTCGCCATAAGGACCATCTGGATTCTTGCGCGACTCCTGGAACCACGGGTGTTGGTCCGAGGTGTGGTTCAGGGGGAGGTCGATGATGACCCGGACGCCCCTCGCATGGGCCTCGGCCACAAGCCGTTTGAAATCGCTGATGGTGCCGAACTCGTCCAGGACGGAGGTGTAATCGGAAATGTCGTAGCCGCCGTCGCGCAGGGGCGAATCGAAGAATGGCGGCAGCCACAAGCAGTCCACCCCGAGCCATTGCAGATAGTCCAGTTTGTCGATCAGGCCGTGAAAATCGCCGGAACCGTCACCATTGGCATCCGCGAAGGCCCTCACCAGCACCTCGTAGAAAACCGCCTTCCGATACCAGTGAGGGTCATGCTGAAGGCCCGGGGCGTTCAGCTCGAAAGTGTTCTTCGGCGTGAAGTACTGGCTCTGGCCCTGCGGATTAAAGCTCACTAAGGCTACCTCCGGATGTTGAGAATGTGTGCCGGTTCTACATGGGCGTCCAGTCGGACGTAGTTGTACTCGCCCCATTCCCAGCTTTCGCCGCTGACCAAATCATCCACCCAGAATCGTCCGTTGGCGGTGAAGTCGGATGGATCCAGCGAAAGAGCGGAGAGATCCAGGGTCACAGTGCTTTCCCTGGTGCCGTGGGGATCGACGTTGACCACGATGATCAAGGTGTCCTTGCTGCCGTCGGGCAGGGTCTTGTGCTTGGAGAACACGATGGTGGCGTCATCCGTGCTGTGGTGCAGCGTCAGGTTCTGCAGATCGCGCAAGGCGGGGTGGGCCTTCCGAATGGCGTTCAGCCGTGTGATGTAGGGGGCGAGACTGTGCCCCGAGGCAGCTGCGGCATCCCAGTTGCGGTCCTTGAACTCGTATTTCTCGTTGTCGATATACTCCTCGGCACCCGGACGTGCCACGTGCTCGTATAGTTCGAATCCGGCATAGACACCCCACAGCGGGCTGGCGGTGGCAGCCAGGGCGGCACGGATGCGGAATGCGGCCGGACCGCCGTACTGGAGGTATTCCGTGAGGATGTCCGGGGTGTTGACGAAGAAGTTGGGCCTGAAATATGCCGGGGACACGTGGCTGACCTCGTGGAAGTAGGACTCCAGTTCGCTCTTCGTGTTCCGCCAAGTGAAGTAGGTGTACGACTGTTGGAAGCCTGCCCGGCCGAGGGCGTGCATCATCGCGGGGCGGGTGAACGCCTCGGCGAGGAAAACGACGTCGGGGTACTTCTTGTTGACCTTGCCTATCAGCCACTCCCAGAACCACACCGGTTTGGTGTGCGGGTTGTCCACACGGAAGATCTTCACGCCGTGGCTGACCCACAGGAAGACAATCCGCAGGACTTCCTTGGACAGCCCGGCGGGATCGTTGTCGAAATTCAGCGGGTAGATGTCCTGGTACTTCTTGGGCGGGTTTTCCGCGTAGGCGATGCTGCCGTCCACACGGGTGGTAAACCATTCCGGGTTTGTCTTCACCCAGGGATGGTCAGGGGCGGCCTGCAACGCCAAGTCGAGCGCTACTTCCAGCCCCAGCTCGTTGGCGCGGGTTACGAAGGCGTCAAAATCTTCGAACGATCCGAGTTCCGGGTGGATGGCGTCGTGCCCGCCGTCCTTGGAGCCGATAGCCCACGGCGAGCCGGGATCTTGCGGGCCCGGGGTCAGGGAGTTGTTGCGGCCCTTGCGGTGTTGGAAACCAATCGGGTGGATCGGCGGCAGGTAGATGACATCAAAGCCCATGTCCGCAACAGCGTCGAGCCGCTTCGCCGCCGTCGTAAAGTTTCCTGAGGTCCATGTTCCGTCGGCGGGATCGAAAACGGCCCCCTCGGAACGCGGGAAGAATTCGTACCAGGCTCCGCGGCCGGCAAGGTCACGCTCCACCAGCAGCGGGTACTGTTCCGAGACGGTCACCAGTTCACGGATCGGCTGGAGCTCGACGACGGCGGCAACCTCTGCGCTGAAACCGGCGGCGAGGCGCTCCTCGGCAGTCTTAGACGTATCAGCCAACGCTTCAGAAGCGGCGCGAAGGGTGCGCTTGTCTGCCGCGCTGCGAGCGCTCTCACCGGCGGCTTCCGCGAGGAGGGCGACGCCTTCGGCGAGCATCAGCTCGACGTCGATACCGGCCTCTACCTTGACTTCGGCGTTGTGGTGCCACGTTCCGTAGCGATCGTGCCAGGCTTCGATCGCGAACGTCCAGGCTCCTGGCGCCGTCGGGGTCAGCAGGCCTTCCCAACGGTCGGTTCCCTTTCCGCGCTCGCCCGGTGCGGGTGCGAGCCGGACACGTTGACGCTCTTTGCCTTTGGGGTCCAAAAGGATGGCACTCACGCCAAGCTGGTCATGGCCCTCACGGAAGACCATGGCGCCTACCACCAGGTCTTCGCCGGGCAACGCCTTGGCCGGGAACCGGCCTTCTTCGATCACGGGTTGCACGGCCGTAATGGGGAATCTGCCGAATCTGAGACCTTCGGTGATGCCTGTCTTCTGCTTGGACTTGGATGCTGAGCTGGATCGCGGTGTTGCAGTAGTCGTCACAACCTCGACGTTAGCGAGAAAAATCACATTTTGCTAAGGGGTGCCCCCAGACTCCTCGGCGCAATGTGTCATTTACCTAAAAGAAACCGAAAGCTGTTCCTGCTGTACATCGAGTGGATTAGTGTGGCGCTAGTGAAGGCAATTCGAAGGTTTACAGTCCGTACTCTGCTCCCTGAGCCGATCCAGCCGCTGGCACGTCTCGCAACCAACCTGCGTTGGTCGTGGCACCGCCCCACCCGCGAGCTCTTTGCAAGCCTCGACCAGGAATTGTGGCAGGAGAACCGCCATGATCCCATCAGCCTTCTGGGATCAATCAGCCGCGATCAATTGGACCAACTTGCCTCCAACAATGATCTTGTTGAACGTGTCCAACAGGCCGCGGCGGATCTTGACCGGTACCTGAGTGAACCGCGCTGGTACCAGGGGCTAGGGCCGGACGCTCCGGCGTGCATCGCCTACTTCTCACCTGAGTTCGGTATCACGGAAGTGCTTCCGCAGTACTCGGGTGGCCTGGGCATCCTGGCCGGTGACCATCTGAAGGCCGCTTCGGACCTGGGCGTGCCGTTGATCGGCGTCGGACTGCTCTACCAGGCGGGCTACTTCAAGCAGTCCCTTTCGCGGGACGCCTGGCAGCAGGAAACCTACCCGGTGCTCGACCCGGACGGACTCCCGCTGACGCTGCTCCGTGAACCGTCCGACGACGGCCCCGGCAAGCCAGTGACGATTTCGCTGCCGCTGCCCAATGGACGCAAGCTCAATGCGCACATCTGGCGGGCCGACGTCGGACGCGTGCCCCTCCTGCTGCTCGATTCGAACGTTCCCGGCAACGACGACGCCGCGCGCGGCATCACGGATCGCCTCTACGGTGGCGGTGGCGACCACCGTCTGCAGCAGGAACTCCTGCTTGGCATGGGCGGAGTGAAGGCGCTGCGGGTCTACCAGCGCCTCACGGGCACCCCGGCCCCGGAAGTGTTCCACACCAACGAGGGCCACGCAGGTTTCCTGGGTATCGAACGCATCCAGGAGCTCATGTCCACCGAGGACCCGCTCTCGTGGTCCGAGGCTCTCGCGGCCGGGCGGGCGTCCACCGTCTTCACCACGCATACCCCGGTTCCGGCCGGGATCGACCGCTTCGAGGCCGTGCAGATTCGGCACTTCTTCGACGCAGGGCTGGCACCGGACGTTCCCGTGGACAGGGTCCTGGAACTCGGCAGGGAAAACTACGAGGGTGGCAACCCCGCAGTCTTCAACATGGCTGTCATGGGATTGCGCCTGGCGCAGCGGGCCAACGGCGTGGCCAAACTGCACGGTGTAGTGTCGCGCGAGATGTTCTCCGGGCTTTGGCCTGGCTTCGACCACTCCGAAATCCCGATCACCTCGGTCACCAACGGGGTCCACGTGCCCTCCTGGGTGGATCCGCGTATCTCTTCTTTGGCCCGCGAGCAGTTCGGAACCGAAGCCGAAGCCGTGGGCCGTTGGGACCTCGCCTACAACGTCAGCGACGAGGACGTCTGGAAGCTGCGCCGGCAACTTCGCGTGTCCCTCGTGGAGGACGTGCGGCGCCGGCTCCGCGCAGCGTGGAAGAAGCGCGGTGCCGCCGATGCGGAACTGGGCTGGACCGACGCCGTCCTGGACCCGGACGTACTGACGATCGGCTTCGCCCGGCGCGTGCCGACCTACAAGCGCCTCACACTCATGCTCCGGGACCCCGCACGCCTGAAGGCACTGCTGCTTGATCCCAAGCACCCCATCCAGCTGGTTATCGCCGGTAAGTCACACCCCGCGGACGACGCCGGCAAGAAAATGATCCAGGACCTGGTGAAATTCACCGACGACCCCTCGGTGCGGCACCGGATCGTGTTCCTGCCCAACTACGACATCGCCATGGCCCGCACGCTCTTCCCGGGCTGCGACGTATGGCTGAACAACCCGCTCCGTCCCTTGGAAGCCTGCGGCACCTCCGGCATGAAGGCGGCCATCAACGGTTCCCTGAACCTGTCCGTCCTGGATGGCTGGTGGGATGAGATGTACGACGGCGAGAACGGCTGGGCGATCCCCACCGCCAACAACGACGCGTCTCCGACCGAACGCGACGACATCGAGGCCGCAGCCCTGTACGAGCTCTTGGAGACCCAGGTGGCCCCACGCTTCTACGGTTCCACAGTGTCCGCGGACGCCGGCGCCGCAGGTCCCTCGCAGTCCCCTCCAGAAACCGTCCCGACGCACTGGGTCTCCATGATCAAGCACACCTTGGCCCACCTCGGCCCGGCGGTCTCGGCCGAACGCATGCTCCAGGACTACGTCAATACCTTGTACCGTCCAGCCGCAGAGTCGGGGCGGCGTGCGGGGACCGGTTCCTTCAAGGAAGCGAAGGAATTGGCGTCCTGGATCACCAAGGTCCGCGGCGCCTGGCCGCAACTGGTCGTGGAGCACGTCGATTCCGTAGGCGTCTCCGAGGAACCCCAGGTCGGCGACACGCTCCGCGTCAATGCATACATCGCCCTCCACACCCTGACGCCGGCGGACGTCAGCGTCGAGGTGGCTTATGGGCGGGCCGAGGAAACTGACGAGCTGGAGGACATCACCGTGGCCGAGCTGAACTCCTTCGAGGATCTGGGCAACGGCCGGCACCTGTTCACCGGCTCCATTCTGATCAACCGCTCCGGTTCCTTCGGCTATACCGTCCGGGTCTTCCCGAAACATTCCTCCCTGGCTTCGAAGGCGGAGCTAGGGCTGATCGTCAACGCATAGCGGTCAAACTGCCTGCCGGGCGGGCTCTGGCCCGCCCGGCCCGTATGCTACTGCTGGAAGACCGCGATGACGGCGAGGTCCCGTCCGGAGTAGCTTTCTGCGTCCTGGAGGATTTCACACACCACTCCGAAGGACCGGTCCGTGCGGTAGGCCGCCGGGACCTGCCAAATCAGCGTGACGGGCGGCTGGCCGTCCTCGGACACGGTGTCTGCGAAATCGTGGAGTGAATCGTTGAGGGCGTCCAGGTCCACGCCGTAGTACTCGGGGAAATCGAGCACTTGGCCGAAGACCTCCAGGACCGCCTGCTTACTTGCTGCCGGGGGAACCATCACCGTGCGGCGGCCGGCGTCGGACACTTGTTCTTGCAGTTCTTCCAGCGTCCAGGTATCAGCGGAATAGATCTTCATGGCGTCCCTAGGTGCGGTAGATGTTGATGGTGTTGCCTTGGACCACTTCCCGCTCGCCTGCTGCAACCAGTGCTCCCTGCCTGCGGTCATTGAGCTCGGACGTCGTCAGGCGTAGCTCGAACATACGGCTTCCCGTGCCGGATTCGGCCATCAATTTAGGGAGGACGACCTTGTGGTCATCCTTGTTGCCGTTGATCACGATCAGTCCGCGGAAGGCGCCACCTTCCGAGCTCATCAGCAACTGGACAATCCGCAAGGAGGAATCGTGCCACCGGGCCTCCGTCATGGGCTGGCCCTTTTCATCAAACCACTCCAAGCCCGTGCCGCTGTCCGGGAAACCGGCGCCTTGGGCCTTCATGAACTCTTTGCGGAGCCGGATCACCCGTTTGGTGCTCCGCAGCATCTCATGGGATTCGGGTGTCTGGGTCCAGTCGATCCACGTCAGTGGGTTGTCCTGGCAGTAGGCGTTGTTGTTCCCCTGCTGCGTTCGTCCAAGCTCATCGCCAGCCGTGATCATGGGTACGCCAAGGGAGATCATCAACGTGGTCATGAGGTTCCGCTTGGAAAGGGCGCGCGCCGAGAGGATCGTCTCGTTTTCCGTGCGGCCTTCGAATCCGTGGTTGCAGCTGAGGCTGTGGGTCTGCCCGTCCCGGTTTTGCTCGCCGTTGGCCTCGTTGTGTTTGCGGTCGTAGGACACCAGATCTGTCAGGGTGAAGCCGTCGTGGGCCGTGACGAAGTTGAGCGAAGCGAGCCTGGAACGTCCGGATGGTTCAAAAACCCGGGCCGAGCCCGTCAAGGCGTCGGCGAGATCTCCCATGGTGCTGCCGGACATCCCGCCTTCCACGGATCCGCGGTCCGAGAGCCAGAAACGGCGTACGCCGTCCCGGAAGTGATCGTTCCAGTCCACCCATCCCTTGGGGAACCGACCGGTCTGCCAGCCGCCGTACCCCACGTCCCAGGGTTCGGAAATGAGCTTGGCCTTGGACAGCACCGGATCCTCCGCGATGCGCTTCAGGAAAGGATGCTCGGGATCGAATTCGTTACCCGCATTGCGGCACAGCGTCACGGCAAGGTCGAAGCGGAAGCCGTCAATGTGGAATTCATCCACCCAATAGCGCAGCGAGTCGATGGCCAGGTCAACTACCCGGGGTTCGGCGAAGTTGAGGGTGTTGCCGCAACCGGTCGTATCAAGGTAGCGGCCGTGGGCATCGTGGCGGTAGTACTCCCGCTCCCCCAGGCCCCGGAAACTGAAGGTATCGCCGTCGGGACCGCCTTCCGCCGTGTGGTTATAGACGACGTCGAGGATCACTTCGATCCCCGCGGCATGCAGCAACTTCACCATGCCCTTGAACTCGTCTTGGACGGCTTGGGGACCCGCCTGCTGGGCTGCCTGGGTTGCGTAGTCCGCATGCGGGGCGAAGAACGCAGCTGTGTTGTATCCCCAATAGTTGGTCAGGCCCAGGTACTGCAAGTGCTGCTCGTCCATGTGGAAATGCACGGGCAGCAATTGAACGGCTGACACACCGAGCGAGTGGAAGTGCTCGATCATGGCGGGATGAGCCATGCCCGCGTAGGTTCCACGGAGGTGCTCCGGGATATCCGGATGCTGCATGCTTTGGCCCCGGACATGTGCCTCGTAGATGATGCTGTCCCGCCACGGCGTGCGAAGCGGCCGGTGGTCTTCACCCCAATCGAAGGCCGACTCCATGCGGACGGAGGTCAACAACTCCCCGC
Source organism: Arthrobacter methylotrophus (assembly GCF_039539965.1). Lineage (NCBI taxonomy): Bacteria > Bacillati > Actinomycetota > Actinomycetes > Micrococcales > Micrococcaceae > Arthrobacter > Arthrobacter methylotrophus. Next base: position 3,814,642 of record NZ_BAABED010000001.1, read on the forward strand.
GCTGGTGCACCGCCCGGCCGTAGGGATCCAGCAACAATTGCTCGGCGTCGTCGGCGTCAAAGTCCGGAGCGGGAACGGACAGCGGGACTGCGTCCTCAAGGACGGCGGCACGGAAGCCGTACCGGCTGCCAGGTGGCAGCCCGTCCACGATTCCGTGGTGCACTCCGTCATCTATGTTGGGCAGTATCTGGACTTTCCAGGAATCGCCGGGGGCCTTGTAGGCGAGCTCGATTCGGGTGATCCCGGGTGCCCACACGGCAACGTTGACCCGGTCAGGAGAGTGGGCATCGCCGTCGGACGCTCCAGGCCGCGGAACACTCAGCCCAAGCGGCGACGGCCGCGAGGCGCCCGTTGTTGATGCTGTGTCAAAAATCGGCATAACCATTGATTGAGAGTTTAGTCTTCGATGCCAAATCTCTGTTGTCCGCTGCTCATATGACAGTGTCGATGGCCGGCGGTCGGGGCCGGACCGACGGCCCCAGCGGGTGCAAACAGGCCGCTCACCTGCTGAAACGTCCTATCACCCGGTTCCTGGGGCGTCTCCCGAAACCGGACGTGTGCGCTGATTGTGTCAAGGGGCCGGATAGCCTGCCGGCCCGCGGATGAGTTCGATTCCTCCCCGTGGTCGTTGCATACTTTGCCTATAGACCATATGGAGGTAATTGTGCGAATCGCCCTTGCTCAACTCATCAGCGGCCGCGAACTGGCAGACAACCTGATCCTGTTGGAGGCCTACGCGCGCCGGGCCAAGGACGGCGGTGCCGAGCTGGTGGTGTTCCCGGAGGCGACCATGCGGGCGTTCGGGAATTCCCTGATCGACATCGCCCAGCCCCTGGATGGCCCGTGGGCCAGCCGGGTGCGGGAGATCGCCCAGGAACTTAGGATCGTGATCGTGGCCGGCATGTTCACCCCCGGGTTTGCGTCCGACGGCAGCAGCAACGGCAAGGTGAGGAACACCTTGATAGCCACGGGACCCGGCGTGGAAGCCAGCTACGACAAGATCCACCTCTTCGACGCCTTCGGTTTTGCGGAATCGGACACCGTTGATGGCGGCACGGATCCAGTAACGTTCGACGCCGGCGGCCTCACCTTTGGCCTGGCCACCTGCTACGACATCCGGTTCCCGGCTCTCTTTACGGCCAACGCTGTCCGCGGAGCCGACGTGAATATCGTGTCCGCATCCTGGGGAGCCGGGCCGGGCAAGGCGGAGCAATGGACGCTGCTCGCCCGGGCCAGGGCGATCGATACCACAACCTTCGTACTCGCCTGCGGCCAGGGCGATCCCGCGAGCGAAGGCCGCGAGCCCAAGGGTGCCGCGCCCACCGGAGTGGGGCACTCCGTCGTCGTGTCACCCCTGGGAACGGTATTGGAAGAGCTCGACGCCGAACCCGGCCTGTTGTTCGCGGAGCTGGATGCCGCCGTCGTCGAGGACGCCCGAATCAAGCTCCCGGTCTTGGCGAACCGCCGCGACTTCTAAGGCGACTTTTCGGGCAGAAAGCGACGCTCTCTCACATATCACGGGAAAACGACGGACGCCCGCTCACATCTAGTGAGCGAGCGTCCGTTGGAAACGTCAAAAAGGTGAGCGAGCGTTGGCTACTTGGCTGCGCGCTGCCTTGAGACTTCGTACAGGGAGATCCCCACGGCCATGGAGGCGTTGAGCGATTCCATGGCGGAGTCGATCGGGATGGAGATGATCTGGTCGCAGTTTTCCCGGACCAATCGGCTCAGGCCCTTGCCCTCGGAACCCACCACAATGCATACGGGATCGGTGGCCAGGGCGAGATCCGGCAACGAGACGTCGCCGTCGCCGTCCAGGCCCAGCACGAAGATGCCCATCTCCTTGAACTGCTTGAGGGCGTTGTTGAGGTTGGCCGCCCGGGCCACGGGGACGCGGACTGCCGCGCCGGCGCTGGTCTTCCACGCAGAGGCCGTAACACCGACGGAGCGGCGCTCAGGCACAATCACGCCGTGTCCACTGAAAGCGGAGACGGAGCGGATGATGGCGCCCAGGTTTCGGGGATCCGTGATGCCGTCAAGGGCGACGAAGAGGGGCGCGTTGGCGATGTACCCCTTCTTCCACTTGCCAACCGTTTCCTCGGCGAGATCGTAGGCGTCCTGGTACTCGTACGGCGGGATCTGCAGCACGAGGCCCTGGTGGACGGCGTCCTCGGTCATGCGGTCCAGTTCCGGCTTACCGGTTTCCAGCAGCGGGATACCACGTTCCGCAGCGAGCTTGAGGGACTCCTTGACGCGATCGTCCATCTCGATCCGGATGGCAACGTGCAACGCCTTCGCGGGGATGCCGGCGCGCAGGGCTTCCACCACGGAGTTGCGTCCAGTGACTACTTCCTCAGTAGCGCGGCCCTTCGGACCCGAGCGGGCGCCGGGATTGGAGCGGCTGGCTCCCCCGGCGGCACGCTTGGCTGCCGAGCGTTCGGCCAGCTGCTTGCTCTTATAAGCCTTGTGGTATTCACGGTCCTCGGCTTTGGGGGTTGGACCCCTGCCTTCCAAGGCCTTTCGACCGTGGCCACCGGTTCCAGTGGAGGGGCCCTTCTTCTTCTTGACAGCCCGACGACCGTTGTTGGCCATGAATTCCACCCTTGATTGTGTTGAGTACGTCTGCAATCAAGTCTACTGAATCAACTTAAATCGGGCCGACGGCGCAGATTCAGTCCCTTTTCAGGCTCCAGCTGGCACCATCAGGGCCATCCTCGACGGCGATTCCAGCCGCGGCCAGAGTGTCCCGGATCGCGTCGGAGGCTGCCCAGTCCTTACTGGCCCGTGCTTCGGCGCGGGCCTGCAACTGTGCCTCCACCAGGACCTCAAGGGCTTGGACGGTCTCGGAGTTCTCCTGGACTTCGCCACGGACATCGTTCAGTCCAAGCACAGTGGTCATGGCCCGGACGGCTTGAAGCGCTTCCTTGGCCACGGCATCGTCCCCTGATGCCAGCGCCGTGTTGCCCGCGCGGACTGTTTCGTGCAGGGCGCCCAGAGCCTGTGGCACGTTGAGATCATCATCCATGGCGGCAGCAAAAGCGTCCGGGACAGGGCTGGACTCGGGATGCGCGGCGAAGCCGCCGCCGAACTTCTTGGAAGCCTTCGCGATGAAACCGTAGATGCGGTCCACGGCGGCCGCGGCCTCCTGCAGCGACGTGGGCCGATAGTCCAAGACGGAGCGGTACTGTGCCTGGCCGAGGTAGTAACGAACTACCCGCGGACTGGCGAGCTCCAGCATTTCCTGGGGGCTCACCGTGTTTCCCACCGACTTGGACATCTTTTCGCCCTCGTAGGTGACCATGCCGTTGTGCAACCAGACGTTGGCGAAGCCGTCACCGGCGGCCTGGGACTGGGCCATCTCGTTCTCGTGGTGCGGGAAGCGGAGGTCCAATCCGCCGCCATGAATGTCGAACTGCTGGCCCAAGTACTTTGTAGCCATGGCGGAGCATTCAAGATGCCAACCCGGCCGCCCGGTTCCCCACGGCGAAACCCAGCTCGCCGTCGTCGGCTCTCCGTCTTTGAAGCCCTTCCACAGCGCAAAGTCGCGTGGGTCGCGCTTCCTGTTACTGAATTGAGGCTCGACGTCGGCGGCTCCCTGCATGTCGTCGATGTTCTGGCGGGTCAGCGAGCCGTACTTGCTCCAGGAGCGGACGTCGAAGTAGACATCCCCGGAGCCGTCCAGCGCAGGATAGGCGTGCCCACGGTCGATGAGGCGTTGGATGAGAGCGTGCATCTCGGGGATGTGGCCCGTAGCTCGGGGCTCGTAGGTGGGGCGGGAGACACCGAGGGTATCGTAGGCCTGCTCGAATTCCTGCTCGTAGCGGTAGGCCAAGGCCCACCATTCCTCCTCGGCCTTGGCTGTGGCTTCTTCGGCCCAGTCCGGCCCGAACGACTGCGCCGACTTGGCGAGAATCTTGTCGTCGATGTCCGTGACATTGCGGACTACCGTGACACGCAACCCGCGGTATGTCAGCCAGCGTGTCAACTGGTCGAACGCGATCGCTGAACGGACATGTCCAACGTGAGGCATCCCCTGTACCGTGGCACCACAGTAGTAAACGCTGGTCTTCCCGGCTTCAAGGGGAACGAAGTCGCGGACTTCGGCGGATGCAGTGTCGTAAAAGCGCAGGGTCACCGCTCCAGATTAGCGGATGCACACCATTTGCCTTCGTCGCAGCACCTACCGGCGTTCAGGCACCCTCGCCGCGGACTGTCGCCGGCACGGCGTAAACGAGGGCGGTCGCGACGGCGGAGATGCCCTCGCCCCGCCCTGTGAAGCCCAAGCCATCGCTGGTGGTCGCCGTAACGCTCACAGAAGCCCCCGCGGCAGCGCTGAGGACACGCTGCGATTCTTCGCGCCGCGGGCCGAATTTGGGCCTGTTGGCAACGAACTGCACTGCCACGTTCCCAATTTCAAAACCGGCATCCCGCACAATTCTGGCCGCTTCGCCCAGCAACTTCACTCCGGAAGCACCGGCGAATTCGGGACGGTCCGTACCGAAATGCGTACCCAGGTCACCAATGCCACAAGCAGAGAAGAGGGCATCCGCAGCTGCATGGGCGACGCAATCGCCGTCGGAATGTCCTGAAAGCCCGCGTTCCCCCTCCCAAAACAGCCCGCCCAGCCAAAGCGGTTGCGGTTCGTCCTCCGGCGCATAGGCGTGCACGTCCACACCGATGCCCGTCCGCGGCAGGATCATGGCGGCATTCCCGGGCGCAGGGCCCATCAGCCTTCCACCCATCGGACTCCGAGCGGCCCTTCCAACAGGCCTTCGGCAATGATGAGGTCCAACGGCGTGGTGATCTTCAGCGATTGACTGGCGCCCCGCACCGCGTGGACGCGTACGCCCAGTAGTTCGACCAGCATGGCATCATCCGTGATTGCAGCTGATTGGGTGTCGTCGAAGTGTGCGGCCGCCGCGTGGGCACGCAGCAAAGTCTCATAGTCGAATCCCTGCGGTGTCTGCACGGCACGGAGTTGCTCCCTCGGCGCGGTGCCTGTGACGATCTCCGGCGCGATTCCGGCGTCGTCCCCGTCAGTTTCGGCGACCATTTTGACGGTGTCCACCACCGGAATGGCGGGGATGACTGCCTTGGCGCCTGACGAAAGCGCAACAGCCACGCGGTGGAAGACCCGATCGGGCGTAAGGGCTCGCGCGGCGTCATGGACCAGCACAGCGTTCGTCCCTTCAAGCACGGCCTCAAGGGCAGCACGGACCGAATCGGCCCGAGTGGGGCCGCCGTCGACCACTGTGACCAGGGGGCCGTCAGTGCCGAGCTCTTGCCGGAATTCCTCACAAATCGCGCGCAGCTCCAGGTCCCCCGCGGGGAGGGCAACGCAGATCTGGCGCGCGACATCTGCCGCAGCGACGCCGCGAAGGGCATGGGTGAGGATCGCTTCGCCGCCCAGCGGCACTCTTGCCTTGGGCATACCGTAGCCGAGCCGCTCGCCAGAGCCTGCCGCAACGACGACGACGGCAGTGGCCTCACGATTGGATGGTGTAGTCATGCGCCCAAGCCTACGTGGTGCCCACCCGCCCAACTAGCTCGCATTTGATGTCGTTTACAGGGCTCATAACGACAACAAATGCGAGCTAGTTGGGGAAGTTGGCTGGCACCGGGGATTCATGCAAAAGGAAACCCCGGTGGCAGATTGCCACCGGGGTTCAAAACTTTGAATCTTGTTAGGAAGCCAGAACTTCGTCGAGAACGCTTGCAGCCTTCTCTTCGTCGGTCTTCTCAGCCAGTGCCAGTTCTGAAATCAGAATCTGACGGGCTTTGGCCAGCATTCGCTTTTCACCTGCGGAAAGGCCGCGATCGTGATCACGGCGCCAAAGATCGCGGACGACCTCTGCAACCTTGATGACATCGCCGGAAGCAAGCTTCTCCAGGTTTGCCTTGTAGCGACGGGACCAGTTGGTGGGCTCTTCAGTGAACTCGGCACGGAGCACGTCGAACACGTGTTCCAAGCCTTCCTTGCCCACCACGTCCCGAACCCCAACAAGGTCTACGTTTTCTGCTGGAACTTCAATGGTCAGATCACCCTGAGCCACCTTGAGCTTGAGATACATTTTCTCTTCGCCCTTGATAGTGCGCATCTTGATTTCTTCAATTTTTGCTGCACCGTGGTGAGGGTAAACTACTGTCTCGCCGACCTCAAAAACCATGTGGACTTTCCCCTTTCCCGCAGACCAGTTTATCACGCTTAAGGCATACGATTGGCATGGAGAGGGGCCCCGAGGCCTGTAAATACGCGGAAAATGGCCTTTTCGGCCCTCCAGCACCCCCTTGACGGGAGGGCATAAAAGTGCATGGGACACAGCGTCCCGGACGACCCTACTCCTCTCGGAGGGCCGCCACAATGGTGATCGAAAGCCGTGTTCCTGCTAGTTTGCCGATAGGCTATGCCTGAAAAGTGTTCCAATGACTCTTAGAGGAGTACGTGTCGTGCGCATTACTGCGATGAACCGCGTCCAGCGCGGCAAGCTGGCGATGGCGTCGGCCGCTGTCGCCATCGGTCTCTTGTCCGTGACTGGCTGTGCCTACATCAATCCCCAGCAGACCAACCAGCAGTATTCTCCGTCTGACGGCGTGAGGGAAGACCTCGGTTCGCTTCAGCTGCGCAACATGCTCATCATCTCCACGGATGCCAACAAGCCGGGCCGCGTCATTGGCGCCGTGTTCAACACCTCCTCGAGCGATGCCACCCTCACCCTCAGCGGCGCCGGCGGGTCACAGGCGACCGTTCCTGTGAAGGCAAAATCCGAGACGTACCTCAACGAAACCACCGACGCCGTCATTCTGAGCACCAGCGGCGGAAACCCTGGCTCCATGGCTTCCGTCACCATCAAGAACGGCTCCGATTCCCGCACCGTGCAGTTCCCGGTCCTGGATGCTTCGTTGAAGGAATACCAGCAGTACCTCCCCACCGCGTCCGCTTCACCGAGCCCCTCAGCCAGCGGTTCCGCCACCCCGAGCAACGGTTCCACCTCGTCGAGCAGCAGCGCGAGCCCGACGTCGAGCGCCAGCAGCACCGGCCACTAAGGCGGCAAGGGCCCGAGCCTGCAAAGCTCGGCCGCCCACGAAACCACAAAGGAAGGGCTCCCACCAGGGAGCCCTTCCTTTGCCGTTGCTATGTGTTTGCCCTGCGAGGCCGTTCCGGCCGCTCAGGGCATGCGGTTCCTACGGCTCGAACTTGTAGCCGAGGCCCCGCACCGTCACGAGGTAGCGGGGAACCGAGGGGTCGGGCTCGATCTTGCTGCGCAAACGCTTCACGTGGACATCCAAGGTCTTGGTGTCACCCACATAGTCCGAACCCCAGACGCGGTCGATCAACTGCCCACGGGTAAGGACCCTGCCCGAATTGCGAAGGAGCATCTCCAGGAGTTCGAACTCCTTGAGCGGAAGCGATACTTGTTCGCCGTTGACGCTCACCACATGCCGCTCAATGTCCATCCGGACCGGACCGGCCTGCACGGTGGACGTGATGAGTTCCTCGGGCTCGCCTTGCCTGCGCAACACAGCACGCACGCGAGCCACAAGTTCCCTCGAAGAGTACGGCTTGGTGACGTAGTCGTCCGCGCCGAGCTCAAGGCCGACCACCTTGTCGATTTCAGAGTCCTTGGCGGTCAGCATGATCACCGGAACGCTGGAACGTTGACGCAGTTGCCGGCAAACCTCCGTGCCAGGTGTCCCCGGCAGCTGCAGGTCCAGCAGCACCAGGTCTGCCCCGTTGCGGTCGAACTCCACCAAGGCGTCGCTTCCGTTGTCCACCACCTGGACATCGAAGCCTTCCTTGCCCAATAGATAGGACAGAGGGTCGCTGAAGGACTCCTCGTCCTCCACGATCAGAATCCTGCTCAAGCGCCAGCTCCTTGCTCTTGGGCGCGTACCGCACCCGTCGTTTGAATCACGCTTCGGGGCTTCGCCCCGGCGTGGTCAGCCTCCTGGCCTTCCATTTCCGGAAGGCGGATGGTGAAAGTTGAACCCTGGCCGGTCTGGGACCAGACGGTGACCTCGCCGCCGTGGTTGGACACCACGTGCTTGACAATACTCAGACCCAAGCCTGTACCCCCGGTCTGGCGGGACCTGGCCGCGTCCACGCGGTAAAAACGTTCGAAGATCCGCTCTTGGTCTTCCGGGCTAAGCCCCTCACCCTGGTCTGTGACGGAGATAGCCACCACGCCCTCTTTGGCGCGGACACCTACTCCCACCCGGGTGTTTTCGGGCGAATAGCGGATCGCGTTGTCGATCAGGTTCCGCAAGGCAGTGACCAACAAGTCCTGATCGCCGAACACCATGGTTTCCGTCCGGCCGCCGACCACGATCTTGATGTTCTTGAGCTCGGCCGGGAGCTGCGAGCGATCCACGGCTTCGGCAATTACCGTGTTGATATCCACCGCGTGCCCCTGCTGCGCCACGTTGGCGCCCTGGAGGCGGGACAGCTCTATGATGTCTTGCACCAGAGCGGCGAGTCGTGTCGATTCCTTGTGCATGCGCTTGGCGAAACGGCGGACGGCTTCTTCGTCGTCCGGGCTGGCCTCGAGCGCCTCGGCCAGCAGGGAGATGGCGCCTACCGGGGTCTTGAGTTCGTGCGAAACGTTTGCGACGAAGTCGTTGCGGATCTCTTCGGTACGGGTGATTTCCGTGCGGTCATCGGCCAACAGGACGATATATTCCTGTCCGAGCATGGCTGCCCGCACCTGCACCACGATAGTGCCCTTGCCCAGCGGACCGCGGGGCAACTCGAAAGTCTCCTCCAGGATCACGCCGTCGCGCCGCACCTTCGCGGTCATGTCCAGCAACTGCTTATGCACCACGGTGTGGCCCCTGACGAGGCCGTACGCGTAGGCCGCTGGACTGGCGCGGACGACGCCGTCGATCGCGTCCACCACGACGAAAGCGCGCCCGACGACGGACAGCACCTCCGCTGCGCCCTCCGGAAGAATCGGTTCGGCGACGTCCAGGTCCGCGATCCGTCGCTGCCGTTCACTGAGCCTGAACGCGAGCACGCCAAAGACGCCGCACGACAGGCCGACGAGACCTGCGATGACACCGATGAGCACTGGATCCACGGATCTAGCTTATGCGCTGAAAACACTGCAAAATATGGAACGGTCACCAATCGGCCCCGATTCAGCTAACGTTCACCTAAAGATGCGCAACCGTTCACGGACCACTGCGATCGTTGCTAGTTGGACCATAGTTAAGCCGCGATGATTTCCGCGCCGTCAGAGGGGTGCGGAGAAGATTTCCAAGGAGAGGACGCCACCGTGCGCAAGGTTTTTCAGGAGGAGCTCACCCAAGTCGGTGAGGACCTCATCGAGATCTCAAAACTGGTCACTGAGGCGATCCAGAATGCGACCACCGCCTTTGAAGGCGCGGACGTCGATCTCGCCCAGGACGTCATTGCCGCTGACGCCCGCATCGATTTCCTGCAGAACGGCCTCGACGAGCGGGCCATCGACATCCTTGCCCTCCAAGGCCCCGTGGCCAGCGACCTCCGGATGATTGTCGGCTCCCTGCGGATGAGCGCATCACTGGAGCGCATGGGTGACCTCGCCAGGCACGTGGCCCAACTGGCCCGCCTGCGCTACCCCTCGACGGTCATTCCCGAGCAATTGACGGCAACATTCAAGGACATGGCCCGGCTCGACCTCGAGATCAGCCAGAAAGTGACCCTGTTGCTGGAGACCCGCGACTTGGAAGTTGCCCGGGACATCCTCAAACTCAACATCCACGTCGACGACCTCCACTTGAGTGTCTTCCGGGCCGTCGCGGATCCCTCCTGGGCCGAGAACGCGGCCACCACCGTGGATGTGGCCCTCGCCAGCCGCTACTTCGAGCGCTTCGCCGACCACGGCGTCTCGGTCGCCCGAAAAGTGACCTACTTGGTCACCGGCGAATGGCAGCCCGAAGGCTTCTAGCCCCCGCCAACAACGGGTTTAAACCTTAAACAACGACGCCGGCCGCCACACCTCGCAAGGTGGGGCGGCCGGCGTCGTCGATTAACGGGAGCGCAGCGCGTTCTTCGGCTGCGAAAGCCTACTTCTTGCCCTGCGCTGCAACAGCCTTGATGGACTCCGCTGCAGCCTCGGGATCGAGGTAGGTTCCACCGGGGTTGATCGGCTGGAAGTTGTCATCCAGCTCGTAGACCAGCGGGATGCCCGTGGGGATGTTCAGGCCCGCGATGTCCTCGTCGCTGATGCCGTCGAGGTGCTTGACGAGCGCGCGCAGGGAGTTGCCGTGCGCAGTGACCAGGACAGTCTTGCCCGCTTTGAGGTCTTCCTTGATGTCCGATTCCCAGTACGGCAGAAGACGCACGAGGACGTCCTTGAGGCACTCGGTGCGCGGGAGGGCGTCGCCGAGGTCCGCGTAACGGGGATCGTTGGCTTGGGAGAACTCGCTGTCATCGGAGAGGGGCGGCGGCGGGGTGTCGTAGCTGCGACGCCATTCCATGAACTGCTCTTCGCCGAATTCGGCGAGGGTCTGGGCTTTGTCCTTGCCCTGCAGGGCACCGTAGTGGCGCTCGTTGAGGCGCCAGTCACGCTTGACCGGGATCCAGCCGCGGTCGGCTTTATCCAAGGCGATGTTCGCCGTGTTGATGGCCCGCTTGAGCAAGGAGGTATACAGGATGTCTGGGAGAACGTTGTTCTCGACCAGAAGCTCTCCGCCGCGGGCGGCTTCCTCGCGCCCTTGCTCGTTCAGGTCGACGTCCACCCAGCCGGTGAACAGGTTCTTGGCGTTCCAGTCGCTGTGGCCGTGGCGCAGCAGAATCAGCTTGTAAGTCATGACTTTTATCCTAAGCGATCCGGCCGTGCCGTTGCCGGGCGTTACGCCACTACCCTTTCACCGCAACGCGGGGTCACTTAGCGCCGATGTTTGTACGTCGGATGGGCCGTAAGTGACCCCGCGTAGGAGGATAAAGTGGAACCGTGGTGCAAAAAGCGGAGCGGGTGCAAGGAAGACGCGGCAAACCCGTCGGCAACATCACAAGGGGCACCACCAATCCCAACCGCATGCGCCGCCTGGACCGCTGGCTGGCGGGACCGCAGGCTTGGCGGCTGCGCTCCGCCGTCGACCCTTTGGTAGTGGACCTGGGCTATGGCGCTTCCCCGGCCACCGCGGTCGAACTCTTCGAAAGGCTGCAGGCCGTGCGCCCGGACGTTCGTGTATGCGGGATCGAGATCGAACCCGAGCGCGTCCGGATCGCCAAGTCCTTGGAAAGGCCCGGGCTCAGCTTCCATGTGGGCGGATTCGAGGTTCCTGTTCCAGGCAATCCCGTGCTGGTTCGTGCCTTCAACGTGCTGAGGCAATATGAGGAATCGGACGTGGCCGGGATCTGGGCGTTGGTACAGTCGCGCTTGGCGCCGCACGGGTTGTTTATCGACGGAACCTGCGATGAAATCGGTCGCCGGGTGACGTGGGTTGCGCTGGATCCGGACGGGCCGTTGAGCCTGAGCCTATCCATGCGGTTCGGCGGTTTCGAGCTGCCCTCCGACGTTGCAGAACGCCTGCCGAAGGCTCTCATCCACCGCAATGTCCCGGGAGAACGGATCCACACTTTCTTGAATGCCTTGGACCAGGCCTGGCTGGAGGCGGCACCACTTGCGTCGTTTGGCAACAAACAGCGGTGGACGGCCATGTGCCAATCAACGCGCGACGCCGGATGGCCCCTTCAGGACGGACCATCGCGTTGGCGCTTGGGGGAACTTACCGTCGACTGGGCCGCTGTGGCTCCGGCCTAGTTGGCCAGCAGGAGTCGGGTCACCAGGGACCGTACGGACCTTGGTTGCGGCCGCTGTTGCCGATTTCCTTCACCGCGGGGCGGACGTCCGCCAGGTAGACACACGCCGCGGTCACGGCAGCGATGCCGAAGAGACCCAAGCCACCGCCGCCCGTGAGGACGGAAGAGCCGCCGATGACCGCTGCAATGCAGGTCAGGGCCAGCCAGAAGGTCTTAGTACGCTTGGATGCGGCTTCGAAGGAGGAGGGTTTGTGGCGCAAGCAATCCACCAGCGCCCAAAGCTCCAACGCAAAGGCAACCAGTCCCAGAAGGAAGTAAATCCCATTCTGGATGTATGAAATCAAAACTTTTCCGTCCACGTCCCCCAGCCTAGCCGTCAAGCGCCTTGAGCGCTTGCTCAAGGTCCGCCCAGAGGTCTTCGACGTTCTCGATCCCGACGCTCATCCTGACCAGATTGTCCGGCACGCTGAGAGGCTCGGCCGTGTGCCGGCGTCGGCGTTCGATGAGGGACTCGACTCCGCCCAGCGACGTAGCGGGGAGCCACAACTTCAATGCACGGACCAGCTGATCGGCGGCGTCGGCTCCGCTGCGGGTCCGGTCTCCCGCCAGCTGGATACACAGGATGGAACCGAAGCCTTTCATTTGGGACTTGGCCCGCTCATGGCCAGGATCGGTGGGGAGGCCCGGGAAGCGGATCGACTCGACCCGCGGGTGGGTACTCAACCTCTCGGCCAGCGTCGCGGCAGACGCCTGGGAGCGTTCGATCCGCAGTGCCAGGGTGCGCAGCCCCCGGAGCGCGAGCCAGGCCTCGAAAGGACCCGCAATGCCGCCGTGGATGATGCGGTGGTGGAGGAGTTCCGCGCGCAGCTCAGGATTGGATGTCACCAAAGCGCCAAGGACGACGTCGGAGTGGCCGGCCAGGTATTTGGTGACGGAGTGGAGCACGACGTCCGAGCCCAGGCGGAGGGGCTGCTGCACGAGCGGCGTGGAAAAGGTGTTGTCCGTGACAACGATGGCGCCGGCCTCATGGGCCGCGGTGCTCAAGGCCTGGACATCGGCGATGCCGAGCATCGGGTTGGTGGGGCTTTCAATCCACAACATGTTTGCGGGCTTTCCGTCCGCAGGGGCGAGCTGCGCTTTCACGGCGTCCGTGTCGGCAATATCAACGGTCCGCAGCTCAAGGATGCCCTTGGCCGCGAGTTCGGCAGCCATGACGAGCGATCCCGCGTAGCTGTGCGTGGGCATGACGAGGACTCCCCCAGCGGGCACGAGTGACAACGCCGAGCTGACCGCGGCCAGGCCCGAAGCGTAGAGCAGCCCCGGAAGTTCGGCTCCCTCCAGCTGGGACAGCGCTTCCTCGAACGGGTCCCAGGTGGGGTTGGCGTAGCGTCCGTACCCGCGGTCACCGTCGCCCAACGCTCCTGTGCCGAAATACGTGGAGGACAGAACGATAGGCGGGTTGACGGGCTGGTCATGGCTACGTTCGGGACGGCCCGCCGCGACCACCACAGTGTCAGGGGATAGATCCGCGGCATGTTCTCGGGAAAGACTCATTGCTCCAGCCTAAGGCCCGGGGAGCCGGGGCTGGAAAGGCGTTACGGCTGAGTTTCGCCGAGCGGCAGGTTCGGTCCCGCACGGGTGGGCCAGCACCGCCGTCGAGCACTGTCGGTGTTCCTCTGTAGGCTTAGAACCGTGACTACGCAGCGCGAAGAGCGGGACCAGAACCCCACGCCGGACCAGCGCCCTGGGCTCTTCATCGCCTTCGAGGGCGGCGACGGGGCCGGAAAGTCCACACAAGCTGCCCTCCTGGCCGAGGCACTCGAGTCCCACGGCTTTTCCGTGCTGCGCACGCGCGAACCCGGTGGGACTCCGATCGGCGAAAAGCTGCGTTCCTTGGTGCTGGACCACGGCCACGGCACTATCGACCCCCGGACCGAAGCCCTCATGTTCGCCGCCTCCCGGGCCGCCCATGCAAGCCAAGTCATCCGTCCCGCTTTGGCACAAGGTTCCGTGGTCATCACGGACCGATACATCGACTCTTCGGTCGCCTATCAGGGTGCTGGCCGGGACCTTGGAACCGGAGACGTCCGGCAGCTCAACGAATGGGCCACCGAAGGCCTCGAACCGGACCTGACGGTGCTCCTGGATGTTCACCCCGGCGATGGCCGGGACCGCAGAACCGCCGGTGATGCCGCGGAAGACCGGCTCGAGTCGGAACCGGATGACTTCCACGCCCGCATTCGCACCGCGTTCCTGGAACTGGCCGAAGCCCACCCCCAGACGTACCTCGTACTGCCCGCCAAGGATGCCATCGAGGACCTTGCCACGCAGATCCTCCAGCGTGTGCAGGACTTGCTCGGGAGCCGCACATGAGCGTTTGGGATGAGCTCCAGGGCCAGGCGCCCGTCGTCGCGCAATTGCGTGCCGCCGCCCAAGGCGACGGACTCACGCACGCTTGGCTGTTCACCGGTCCGCCCGGTTCCGGCAGGTCCAACGCGGCCAAGGCGTTCGCTGCGGCGCTAAATTGTGAACAGGACGATGTTGCCCTCCGCGGCTGCGGCGAGTGCGCCTCGTGCCGGACTATCCTTGGCGAAACCCATTCAGACGTGACCTTTGTCCGCACGGAGAAAGTCACCATCACCATCGAAGAGGCCCGCCAGCTGGTGTCCAAGGCTGGGGACCGGCCGGCGTCGGGCCGTTGGCGGATCATTGTGGTGGAGGATGCGGACCGCATGGCAGAGCGCACCACCAACGTGCTCCTCAAGGCGATCGAAGAGCCGACGCCCCGAACCATTTGGATGCTGTGCGCGCCGTCACCGGCCGATGTCCTCGTCACCATCCGCTCGCGTTGCCGCCCGGTGAGCCTCCGGATTCCGCCAGCTGCCGACGTCGCGGCCCTGCTGGTCAGGCGCGACGGCGTCGACCCCGCCATCGCCGACCGGGCCGCCCGCGCAGCCCAAAGCCACATCGGGATCGCGCGTCGGCTCGCCCGCGATCCGGAGGCCAGGGAGCGCCGGATGGAAACCGTCCGTTTCCCGCTGGGTCTGCGGGGCGTCACTGCTGCCGTGATGATGGCGGAAAAGTTGGTGAAGATCGCGACCGAAGAGGCCAACAGCTCCAACGACGAACGCGACGCCACCGAGAAGGTCGCCTTGTTGGCGAGCTTGGGCGCGCCGGAATCGGGGACGTTGCCGCCGTCGATGCGCAGTCAGGTGAAGCAACTTGAGGACGACCAGAAACGGCGGGCCAAACGCTCCATCACCGATTCGCTGGACCGCACCCTGACCGATCTGCTGTCCTTTTACCGGGACGTCTTGGTCATTCAGTTAGGGAACGCCGTGGAATTGGTCAACGTTGAACTCAGGAGCGAACTGGAAGCGTATGCCGCTGGCTCCACGCCTGAGGTCACGTTAGGGCGCATGGATGCCATCAATAAGGCGCGCGTCCGGATAACCACCACCAACGTGGCACCCCTGCTTGCCGTCGAATCCATGGCGAGCAGCCTGATTCAGCAATAGCCGGATAGTTTAGAAGTACAGCACGCTTCCCCACCACGAGGAGAAACGCATGACGCCCGCACGACGCCGGTCCGCCGGGTCCGGTTCACGGACACGGTTCCCATCCCTGCGGCGGGCGGTATCGGCACTCGCTGCCACGGTCTCCGCCAGCCTGCTACTGAGCGGCTGCGTGTTCTCCTTGCCGGCACCCACTGACGGAACCGGAAGCGGTTCCGTCAGTGTCAGCACCCCGGACGCGTCCATTGCCGCTGCGGCCCCGGCGGGACTGGAGAGTTTCTACTCCCAAAACCTGAGCTGGACGTCCTGTGAACAAGGATTCCAGTGCGCCAACATCAAAGTGCCGGTGGACTATGCCAAGCCGGACGGCGGCAGCATCTCCATCGCCGCCATCCGACTCCAGAGCCAGGGCACGAAGAAAGGCTCACTGCTGGTCAACCCAGGCGGTCCCGGCGCCTCAGGCTATGACTTCGTCAGGGATGCGGCCAAGACGCATTTCACCAGCAAATTGCGGTCCGGCTTCGATCTGGTGGGCTTCGATCCCCGCGGCGTCAAGCGTTCGGCGCCGGTAACGTGCCTCAGCGATGCCGAGCGCGATGCATCCCGCGAAAAGGTCTACAACTACGACACAGACCAAGGAATCGCCGCGGCACTGGCAGACACCAAAGCCATCAATGCCAAGTGCGTGGACCAGTCCGGTCCGGCCCTGGCACACATTGACACCGTTAGCTCCGCCAAGGACATGGATATCCTCCGCGCGGTGCTGAACGACGCAAAGCTCAACTACTTGGGCTTCTCGTACGGAACCTTGCTCGGCTCCACCTACGCGTCCTTGTTCCCGGACAACGTCGGCAAGCTCGTGCTGGATGGTGCGGTGGATCCGGCCCTCAACAACGAGGACCTCACCGCCGGCCAAGCGGAAGCGTTCGAAAAGGCACTCCACACCTATGTGGCGGATTGCCAAGCGAAGGCCGGATGCCCGCTGACAGGGGGCGTCGACAATGGCGTGCAGCAGATCCAGGGTCTCATTGCCGACGTGGAACAGAATCCCCAGCGGGCAAAGGACGGCCGGCTGGTGACGGGGGCGACGCTTGTCAGCGCCATTTTCACCCCGCTCTACGACAACGAATCGTGGCCCGTTCTGACCCAGGCGTTGGTGGCCACGTTCAAGGGCGATGTGTCCCTCATGCTTCGGATTGCCGACTTTGGCGCGGACCGGGAGCCGAACGGCACTTACAGTTCCAACACCACGTTCGCGTTCAACGCCATCAACTGCCTGGACTACCCCATGGTCACGGACACGGCGGGAATGCGTGCTGAGGAAGCCCGATTGAAGCAGCTCTCCCCCACCTTCGGCTACTACTTCGCGTACGGCGGCATCAATTGCAAGGACTGGCCGTACAAGCCAGTGCACACGCCGGCCCCCGTCAAGTACACCGGCAAGGCCCCGGTTGTAGTCATCGGCACCACCGGCGACCCAGCCACACCTGTGGCATGGGCAGGTTCATTGCGGAAACAGCTCGGCAACGCTGCCCTCGTGACGTGGCAGGGCCAAGGCCACACCGCCTACGGCCGCTCCAACAGCTGCGTGTCCAACGCTGTCGACGACTACTTCGTGGACGGGAAGGTGCCGTCAGACGGGACCATGTGCTGACTGGCTTTTGGCTGGGCCGCCACAAGCGACCACAATTGGGGCTGGGCTGTGCTGGCAATCCCTGGCGCGGCGCGGACGCGTGGTGCTTGCGGCCCTCAAAGCTGGTCATTTGTTGAGGCGTAGCCCTGAACGGTGAGCCCGGATTGCCGCCTGCACCTCGGCAACCATTGCTTCCGGATGGTGCACAACGTCCTCGTAGAAGTACCTCAACACGGTGAAGCCGCCGGCAACGGAAGTGTTGTTCCGCCGTCGATCCCTCTTGATGGCACGGGGCTCGAAGTGCGTTTTGCCGTCCAGCTCAACGATCAAGAAGCGCTCGACGACGAAATCGACTTCTCCGACTCCAGGCAGTTCCACGTGCTGCACGAAGGCGATTCCAGCTTGCTTGAAGTGCATGGCCGCCAGGGGTTCGAGCAAAGAATCTGCTTTCGGGCACACGAAATCCAGAACGTCCCGCGCCCGGCCATTCCGGTTGCCAGGTAGCCTTTTGCGCAGGAAATCCACAGTTGTGTCGCCGCGAATAACCGCACATTGCACCATGACCAGCGATTCCTCGGTTGGCCGGCATCGCAAGGCATGCACCAGCACATCGGCAAGAGCTGCCACCGGTCGGCCCGGCATGGGTGGCAACGAAGCGCTCCGGTGCAGCACTACGCCGTCGCGAGGTATCCCGTTACCGCAGACTAAATGGAGCTCATTGGCTGGATTCAGTTGCCAGAGTCCATAGTGTGGGGCGGCCGAGATGCATGTGAGGACACCTCCGTGCTTGTATGCCGCACCAAATTCACGGGGCGCATCGGCCAAGGCCAGCACGCCGCGGTAAGGGACCACCACGCGGTCCCGCCGTGCCGCGGTGCGGAGCTGCCAAGCCCCGACACCGGCCTTGAGGAGGTCCCGGCGCAGGGCCACTCCCCCTCGTGCACGAAGAGCAGCCATGAGATCCATACTCCACAATGCCCACAGGCAGCGTTCCTAGGGAGACGGCACCATGCCTATGTGGATAACCCGGGGAATTTTAACCCCGCCACGTCTCACCGCTTTTGCCCACCACCCTGAAACGTCAGTGGCGGGCTGGCGGCTCGCGCGGTGCGGAGCACACGGGAAAGTTGGTCGATCGTTGAGACCTGGTCCTAGAGCCGTGCTGCGCGCGGTTCCAGTAGCGCAGGAAGGTTCTTGACTGAGGGCACGACGGCGGTGGCGCCGGCCGCGCGCAAGGCCGCCTCGGAGTGGAAGCCGGTGAGCACGCCCACCACGGCGGAAGCCCCGGAGCGAACGCCGGACAACATATCCGAGCTCGTGTCCCCCACAACGACGACCTCGCGTACATCATCCAGGTCAAGGGCCAACACTGCCGTGAGAATCATGTCCGGGTAAGGGCGACCGCGGCCGGCGTCGGCGGGGCACAGGCTCAGATCGGCCTTCCCCATCCAGCCCAAGGACTCAAGGACCATGTTCTGAGTATGGCGTCCGAAGCCGGTAGCCAAGCAGACGTTCATGCCGGAGTCTCGCATCCAGTCAATGGTTTCCTCGGCTCCAGGAATCGGCCGGACGCCGCCGTCGGCAATCAGATCGTCGTAGGCGCGCTCAAAGGTCTTGTTGGCGCTCTCGGCCCGTTCCAAGTCTTCGAAAAGGTGGCTGAAGACGGTCAACTTCGAAAAGCCCATGGTGTCCCGGGCGTAGCCGAGCATGCTTTCGAAGCGGGAGGAACCGGGCTCGACGCCGGTCTCTTGCAGCGCCCGGGACATGGCGCGTTCCGTGCGCCCATCGTCCGTGATGGTGGTGCCCACCATGTCCAGTACAGCAAGCCGGAGCCGCTGTGCACGATGTGCCCCGGCGTCGTCCGCGTTGATCCTGTTGCTGCTGTCCATGCTCATGGCGCCCCTTCGCTGGTCGATGGCCGGAATCGCGCGGCCACGTTATTCCGCCCAGCTTGCCCCCGGTCCGCGACGACGGCCTGAACCGGGCGCAACGTGTGGGTGAATTCCGCAACAACGCCGCCGCGGGAGCTACGTCCGCCGCTGTTTTGACCCGGGCGAGGTGACTCTATTACAGTTGTATCTTGCGTGATTCAGCCGGAATCCGGACGATCACGCGGTGCTTCCTTAGCTCAGTCGGTAGAGCGTTTCACTCGTAATGAAAAGGTCATCAGTTCGATTCTGATAGGAAGCTCGGAACAGAGTAGGCCCGCATCCCGGTATTCACAAGGGATGCGGGCCTACTTATTGTCCGGCGTGCTTGCCCTGAAACGCCTCAGGTGTAGCCGATACCACTCTCCCGGCATGTCTCGGCACGGGAGCGCATACGGTGTTTTGCCCAGATTAGCCAAGGCATCAGGTGTCGGATCGGGCTGACGCTCTCGATTAGGCATCGCACGATTACGCGCCCCACGCGGACGCTTGATGACGGACGGCGACACATGGTGCCTGAGTTACAAATCTTCCAGCAACGAAGGTGGCCATGGCTGCGATAGAAGCGCTGCCGGCAGCCGGATCGTCATGACGAGGACCACCCCTTAGGCGTTTGAGTACCTGTCGAGCGCTCCCCTTGGCGATCTTATGGGAATCTTGATCCTTTCTTTAGGCGATCTTGACCTTCGCCGCGTAGGGCAAATTGTCTCTTGAGGGATATCCCAAGCTACGATCAGCAGGTTGTCCGACTGAAAGGCGCCGTTGCTTGTGGATCCAGACCGATATTTCAGCGGCCTAATGGTCTTCGCTGGCCTCTCACTCGTACTGATGTTTTCCGTCCATCTGCTCCTATTGGGGTGGCGCAAGCGGTCGGGCTCGGCATCGTCGCGCCCCGAGAAGTAGCAGCGGCCATGCCCTATATCGATATCAACCCTCATCGACAGCGACCGAGATGGATCAGCCATGTCGGGCTGGGCGTCTTGGCGGTGCTCGCCGTCGTGGTCGTCGTTGTTGCTTTGGCCGGCACATAATCGAATGACCAAGACCAGCATCGAGGCCTGACAGCCTACGTCGACCGGAGCTCCGGGGAAGGCGAACCGGTGACAAGGAAGCCGGTAACGGCTCGCTGGGGACCGGTGCCGTCGTGAGCGAAGGGTCCCGAAGGGCGGCGCGGGTCCCGAAGGGCGGCGCGGGTCCCGAAGGGCGGCGCGGGTCCCGAAGGGCGGCGCGGGTCCCGAAGGGCGGCGCGGGTCCCGAAGGGCGGCGCGGGTCCCGAAGGGCGGCGCGCGACTTATCAACGCCCGGATGGAAACCGTCACCGAGAAACCGTCGTTCCGGAAAGCGGCCTCGGCGCGACGCGTGTCGCTTGCTGCCGATGGGTGCTACGAGTGGGAGAAGCTCCCGAGTGGCGGGAAAATCCCGAGCTACCTGCACGACCCCGATGACCAGATCCTGGCTATCTCGGTACTGTTTGAGAACTGGCGGGATCCGGCATTGCCGGACGGACACCGTGACAAGTGGTTGCGGACGTCCGCGCTTTGCTTGACTCCATGCCCGAACCTCGCCGTGTGCCCTGGGTCGTGATTGAAACCCGAACTCAACCAGCCGGCCGCCTGAACCCGCTACCTTTGCTCGCTGTCTCAGGTGTCTCATTTTCCTGCTTGGCACTCACGCAGATCGCTTCAACGTTCGAGAGTGATCGCGAGTTCCGACACGCCGCCGGAATTTCATCTGCAGGACAACTTGGCCGATGGCTTGGACCCCTACGATGAAGCGTCATCACTCGTCTATTTAGGAGATCCATTTGTCGTACCAACAGCAACAGACCACCCAGTTTGGCAGCGCCGTCCCGCTTTGGGCCCCGTACTACGGTGCTCCTATCGGCGAAGCAGCACGCCGGTTCTTCAAGAAGTACGCGACCTTCACCGGCCGGGCCAGCCGTAGCGAATACTGGTGGTGGACCCTCATCTCCGGCGTCGTGAGCATTGTGCTGAACATCATCATGTCCGTGGCCGGCTCCGCGGGCGCGACCGTCAATGACTCCGGGGCAATGGTTCCGGGGCCCGGCATGATTGTTGGCGTCATCCTCTTAGTCATCTGGGGTCTGGCAGTCATCGTCCCGTCCTTGGCCCTCGTCGTCCGGCGCCTGCACGACGCGAACTTCAGCGGCTGGCTGATCCTCATCGGACTCGTTCCGTTCCTCGGTGGCCTGGCGCTGCTGATCTTCATGTTCCTTCCGCCCAAGCCCGAAGGCCAGCGGTTCGACGTCCCGGCCTAGTCTTTACCAGAGGACGCATTGAAGGGCCGCCATTCGGCGGCCCTTCCCTGTCTGTCTTGGAGGGCAGCGCCCCCGGCCACCGTCAGCTTCGAGTCCTCCGAGGTCGGCATGGCCCGGTTTTCTTGTCGGAGGGCCAGGGGGCGTTTCAATCTGGTCAGGCAGGCCGAGGCCAGTCGCGATGATGCCTATGAGCCCGTGTACTACACCGGGCGCGACGTGGCCGGCTATCAGCCCAAGACCATCCTTGCCCTTCTCGACGGGGTATGGCACACCGGGGTCGACGGCGCCACCTCCACGCACATCATCAAGCCGGTGGTCACAGGAAACGAACACGCCCTGCACGCCGAGGCCTACTGCCTGGACCTGTACCGGATCCGCGTCGTGGCGAGCAGGCCGGACCGCTCCATCTCCGATCACCTGTACGGGATCGCGCACACCGGGCCCCGCGGGGCTTGTGACAACTCCTATAACCTCGTCCCGGTGAAGGTCTACTGATCCGGGCGGCCGGGAGCGATCGGCGAACCGGGGTCTCCAGAAGGTCAGGTCCGGCCGAGGAGCTGCTGGTAGAGCGCACGGGTCGTCGGGCTGGGCGAGACGCCGAGCTGTTCGCGGAGAAGGTCGGACAGCTGCACGTATACGGCCAGCGCCTCGGCCAGGTTGTCCTGGGCGGCGAGAGCTTGCATCAGGTAGCGATGGCCGCTTTCGCGCAGAGGGTCCAAGGCGATGAGTCGGCGGCCGGCGCGGACGGCGCCAGCCACTTCGGCGCCGCCGACGCCGAGTTCGGCGGCGGCGTAGCATTCCAGGGCTCGCAGCCGGATCTCGGCGAGCTGCTTACGGGTCTGGTCGATCCAGTCAGCATCCTCGCCGGGCAGGAATCCGCGTTCGGCGACGAACAGCGCCACCAGAACAGGCCCCCAGGCACGGGTCCAATCATGCTGAGCGACGGCGGACTCGGCGCGGTGAATTGCTTCCACTGCGGCTTCGAGGTCGATCCACGCGCCGGGAAGATGGAGCTGGACGGTGACGCGTCCATCCACCGCATCCGAACCGAAGACGTGGCGAAGCTTCGAAATCAACGGGTTGAGGCGCGCGTCGATCCCGGCGGGATCGGGAGAGCGCCAGAGCGCCTCGACCAGCTCGTCGCGAGGCACCAGACGGTGCCGGTTAATGACGAGGTACGTGAACAGCAGGCGTCCCTGACGACCGGGCAGGCCGTGGTCGAGCCTGAGCCCGTCCCGCTCCACCACCAGCGGTCCGCAGATCTGGATATGCAGCGCTGACTGCACGGTCATGACACCATGATCGCATGTGCCCTCATCACTCCGAGGGCTCGACCAGGTTTGGGAGGTCGTTATGGCGAAGCTCATCCGATGCGAATGTGGGTTCGTCGTCCGCGGCGACACCGACGAAGAAGTGATCGGTGCGATCCGCGGCCATATTGCCAGCGACCACCCGGCGCTCCTCCGCGCAGTCAGTCGCGAGGACCTACTGGGGTGGATCCAAGTGGAATAGCCGGACCACCCCGACGCCAAGGTATCGCCAACCTTGAGCCAACTCTGGCCCAACGACAGGCGGGCAGACTATGGACATGCTCATCGAACCCATCTGGCTGGCACATCACCTGTACGATCCTGCGGTCCGCGTCGTCGAAGTGGACGTTTCCGCGGCCGCCTACAATCAATGGCACATCGACGGCGCCGTACTGTGGAACGTCTACGCCGACCTCAAAGACGAGCGGTATCGCCCGGTCGGCAGACAAGCGATCGAACGACTGTTGGCTCGCTCAGGCATCGGCCCGGCCTCGACGGTCGTGTGTTACGGCTACGCCCCGGCGCTCGGCTACTGGCTGCTCAAGCTGTACGGGCACGCCGACGTCCGCATCCTGAACTGCTCACGAGACGCCTGGCGCGCCGAAGGACATCCCTGCGGCACCGCGCCGTCCCGTCTGGAAGCGGCACCGTACCCGCTCACCGAACGGGACCACGGACTGTTCGCCGACATGCCGGCCGTGCGGCAGGCCATCAGGCGCCCGGGAACAACAATTCTGGATGTCCGCTCCGAGTCCGAGTACGCCGGTGAGCGGTTCTGGCCATCCGGCGGAATGGAACCGGGAGGGCGCGCGGGCCACATCCCGACGGCCGTCCACCGGCCGTTCGGCGATCTCTACGATCAGAATGGCGCATTCCGCCCGATCATCGAGCTGCGCCAGGCGATGCCCGTACCCGAGCTCGAGGGAGAAGACGAGCTGATCACGTACTGCACCGTAGGCGGCCGCGCGGCCACCGCATGGTACGTGCTCACCGAACTTCTCGGACGAGAGCGTGTCCGGGTCTATGACGGATCCTGGGCCGAATGGGGACTTAGCCCAGACGCTCCGGTCGAGACACCGCGCAGATCCCCGACCCTGGAGCGCTCCGTCAATGAAGGGTAGACCTTTATGAACGGGCTGGCAGTCTGTCCCGGTTGACGTATGGGCCGCGGGACACCTGCTGGGCCGGCGCGAGCGCTAACCGTCCTTGACCGGTATCGCCACCGCCGCCTCGGTCGCGAGCATGCCCAGCTCTCCCGGGATGCACCAATCTTACGCGTGCTCTTGCTCCTGAATTGGTTGAATGTGGGGAGAGTGTCACGTTAGATGGGCCGTGTGAGCGAGTCCCGAATCCGGTGCCAAGTGAACCGCATCAGAACGGCCTCGCCTTGCCAGGAGGCCGAGCAATGACACGGGAATTCACGCTTTCCCTAGCTGATCCGCGCGCGACGCTGGAGAACGTCGGCGGCAAGGGTGCATCGCTCGCGCGACTTGCCGACTGGGGCTTGCCGGTACCAGACGGCTTTCATCTCACCAGCGAGGCGTACAGAGACTTTGTGACTGACAACGGACTCGAACCTGCCATCTTGGATGCGCTTGACGCCGCGGACCCATCGCAGCCCTCATCGTTCGAGACGGCGTCAAGCGTCATATCCGGTCTGTTCGCCAGCGCTCCGATGTCGCCTGAGATCGCTCACGCCATCGCGGGCGCCTACACACGGTTGCCCGGAGGTGCTGCGGTCGTCGTGCGTTCATCTGCCACGGCGGAAGACCTGCCCGGAATGTCCTTCGCGGGTCAACAGGAGACCTATCTTAACGTGCGCGGCGAGGAGGAGCTGTTGGGGGCGGTGGTGCGCTGCTGGGCCTCCCTGTGGACGGCTCGTGCGATCGCCTACCGGCTGAGGATGGGGGTCGACCAGCGATCGGTGTCCATGGGGGTGGTGGTCCAGGTCATGGTGGCCTCGGAGGTTTCGGGGGTGCTGTTCACGGCCGATCCCACCACGGGCGAGCGCGAAGAGATGGTCATCAACGCCAGTTACGGCCTCGGGGAGGCTGTGGTGTCGGGCCGGGTTACGCCGGACACCTTCGTGGTGGACAAGACCAGCCTGATAGTGAAGAGGGCGACCCTCGGGATGAAGGACGTCTCGATCCGGGCCACCGGGGAACAGGGAACGGTCACTGAAGGCGTTCCAGAAGGACGCCGCAGGCAGCTGGCCCTCTCGGAGCGAAGTGTGAAGGAGTTGGGGAAACTGGCTCTTCAGGTGGAGAGGGAGTCTGGCGGCGTGCCCCAGGACCTCGAGTGGGCGGTCGCCGATGGGCGCTACTGGATCCTCCAGGCCCGGCCGATGACGGGCCTGCCGGCCGCCCCGCTCAAGGACATGCGGTGGGATCCCCCCATCCCGGGAACGAAATGGATCCGTCGCCAGGTGGCCGAGAACATGCCCGAGCCCCTGTCTCCGCTCTTCGAAGAGCTTTACCTCAGCGATGGGATGGAGCTCGCCATGCAGATGGACATGGAGATGCTGGGATACCCAGGTGTCGTCGCCAACACTGGCCTCCCCTCCTACGCGACGGTCAACGGGTACGCCTACATGTGTGCAAGCTTCACCATCAATGCGAGGGGCCTGCTGAAACTCCTGGCATCCCTTCTCGGCGGCAAGACAATGCGCGCGACCTTCGTCCAGGCGATACCGTACTGGCGAGACGAGGTGCTGCCGGGCCACCTGAAGACCGTGGAACGATGGAAGGAATTGGACCTGGCCTTTGCACCGGACGAGCAGCTCCTCGACGGGATCCGCGAGCTCGCCCTCTCCGAGGCCCGCTACTGGGGCAGCACCACCCTTGCCCTGGCTGCCGCGAAGGGCAGCGATATGCTCCTCGGCCGCTTCCTGGCCATCGCCATGCCAAGAAGCGGACTGAGTAGCTCGCTTTTCCTGCGCGGGTTCCCCTCGAAAGCCCTCGAAGCCCAAGCCCAGCTCGAGGCGATTGCCGAGCACATCCGTGCCTCCGAGGATCTACGGCAGATCGCCCTTTCTATCCCCGTTCAGCGGCTGCTCGATGCCCTGAGCGCCGGGGGCGGCGACGTGGCCGAGCAACTCCAGGATTACCTCGGACGCTACGGCCACCAGGTCTATAACCTGGACTTCGCGGATCCGACCCAGGACGAGGACCCGATACCAGTCCTGCTGAGCCTGAAGGCTGAGGTGCATCACCCGGGCGTGGAGGTGAGGGTACGGCAAGCGGAGATGGTCCGCGACCGCGAAAGCCTGGTGGAACAGACGGCCCGCCACCTCGATCCATTGCGCCGGCGCCTCTTCCTGAAGATTCTCCACTGGGCACAGGGCTTCGCCCCCTACAGGGAAGAGACGCTCTTCTACATCGGTTCGGCCTGGCCTGCTCTCCGTCGTCTGGCGTTGGAGCTGGGGCGGCGCTTGGCCGAGGCAGGTTCCCTCGATGCCCCAGACGACGTGTTCTACCTTCAGACCCGAGAGTTGCTGACAGCCAGTGGGGGGCGAAGAGCAGGGCGGAACTGCCCGGACCTGGCCCGGATCGCCACGGAGCGCCGCGAGCTTCGAGAGACCCGAAAGCGGCTGCATCCGCCCGCGGCCGTGCCCCCTGCCGCCAGATGGAAATTCGGACGCATCGATCTATCCGGCTTCGAGACCCAGAAGAGGAACGCCGACGAGGGGCCAACCCTGCAGGGCTTCCCCGTGAGCCCCGGACGGGTCACCGCCCCGGCAAGCGTGATCCTCTCACCCGCGGACTTTGACAAGATGATGCCCGGCACCATCCTCGTCTGCCCCACGACCATTCCCGCCTGGACGCCGCTCTTCGCCCAAGCGCGGGGTCTGGTCACGGACATCGGCGGAGTGGCAGCCCACGGCTCCATCGTCGCCAGGGAGTATGGCATCCCTGCGGTCATGGGCACCGGCAACGGGACACAGCGGATAGTCAGCGGGCAACAGGTGACTGTAGACGGAGACGCCGGCACAGTGACCTTGGGGGTCTAGATCAGCATCATCCTGCTCTCCAGCCAGATGCTCACCAAGTCCCTTCGCCACCGGCCACCGGAACTCGCCGGAAAATGGTTCGACGCGGCAGTGACACATACGGCAAAGGGACACATACGGCAAAGGCCCCGCACCTGGCGGTGCGAGGCCTTCCCGTCAAGAATGTCGAGAAATTAGGCGAAGTCGGAAACTGCCGGATCCGGTCCGATGCGGCCTTCGGCGCCTCGGTCCAGGCCGTTAATGGCCTCGACGTCGGCTTCGTCCAGAGTGACGCCAAGCGCTGCGAAGTTCTCCTGAATCCGGGACTCGGTCACGGACTTGGGGATCACCACGTTACCGATCGCGAGGTGCCAGGCGATAACAACCTGCGCCGGGGTGGCGCCGTGCTTGGCGGCGATTTGCGCGATGGTGGCGTTCTCGAGAAGCTCGCCGCCCTGGCCCAGGGGCGACCACGCCTGGGTCAGGATGCCCTGGGAGGCATCGAATTCCCGGAGTTCGGCCTGGTTAAAGAACGGGTGCAGCTCGATCTGGTGGATCGCGGGAACTACGCCGGTTTCCTCGATCAGGCGCTGCAGGCCTTCTTTGCTGAAGTTGGAGACGCCGATGGACTTGATGCGTCCGCGTTTCTGGAGCTCAATGAGCGCCTTCCAGGTGTCCACGAACTTTTCCTGCTTGGGCTGCATCCAGTGAATCAGGTACAGGTCAAGGGTTGCCAGGCCGAGGCGATCCATCGATTCTTCGAACGCGGCGAGGGTGGACTCGTAACCCTGGTCCGCGTTCCACAGCTTGGTGGTGATGAAGATTTCCTCGGGCTTGAGGCCGGAGGAAGCGATGGCACGTCCCACGCCTGCCTCGTTGCCGTAGATCTTGGCGGTATCGATGTGGCGGTAGCCGGCGTCGAAGGCCTGGCGCACCACTTTTTCGGCTACATCGTCCTCAACCTGCCACACCCCGTAGCCGAGCTGGGGAATAGTGTTGCCGTCGTTAAAAGTGAGGTTCGGTGACGAAGTCATGGCCTCCATCCTGCCAGCCGCGCACACCGGGTGACTACGGATTCCGGCCCCTCTAAGCTAGGCGCTTAATAGTTGCCGTGTGGGAATAGACGCGTCTGCACCTAAATCGGCCGAAATCCTACAAGCCGGCATGTCCCCTCAATAACCGTTCGGCTTCCTCTACATGCTCGTAAACGGCTTCGGCGCGCCGTCGCACCGAAATCGCTCCCACAGGGACGGGCCCGACGGCGAGACGCAGCATCGCGGCTGCCTCCGCCGTCGTCGCAAGGGAGTTCCCCGCTTTGGACAGCGCACGGTGGACCCCGGCGAGCGGCCCGGGGATGTCGAGCCCGTCGCTGGGTGCCCGGAGCTGCGCCTCGACGCAGATGGCCCGCACCCTGGAGGACAAGTCGGCCAATTCGTTGGCAATGGCTACTAGCTCGACATAGAGCTGTTCGTCTTCTACGCCCTCAAGCACCTGGTGGTACCGGTCAAGGCCGCGGTGGAAGCGATCGTGGGCACGCCTCCACAATCCTTTGCCTAGCTCAGCATCATCCTTCCGTCCCTGCCGGACGGCCCCAAAAAATCCCAATCCAGCGCTCAGAGGTATTGGCCCGGGTGGCGGTCCGGGTCTTCAACGCGCGGCGGCTTGCCGGGTTCGGGTTCCTTGCCGGGAAGGTGGGCACGCTGCGGCTCACCATTCTCGCCAATAACGACGCCCGGGGCGATCATGGTCCCGGGCGGCAGCTGGCGAAGCTGCAGTTGGGCAACCGCGTGCTCCCGTGCTGCCTGTTGCGCTGCGATGGCGGTCTGGATTCCGTGGAACAACCCTTCGAGCCAACCGACCAGCTGGGCTTGGGCAATCCGGAGCTCAGCGTCGGACGGAGTGGAGTTTTCAGGGAAGGGGAGGCTGATGCGTTCCAGCTCCTCCACCAATTCCGGAGCGAGGCCCTCTTCCAGCTCTTTGATGGAGCGTTCGTGGATCTCGGCAAGGCGCCCGCGCGCAGCCTCGTCCAAGGGAGCACTCTTCACTTCTTCAAGCAATTGGCGGATCATGGTGCCGATCCGCATGACTTTGGCAGGCTCGTCGACGAGGTCCTGCAGCGTGCTGCCTTTCTTGGCACCAGACTTGGCCTCGGGCTTCGAGCCCGCTTCAGTTGTGCTCTCCGCCGTACCAGCGTCCAAGGTTGTGCCCTCCACCGGGATGTCGTCAAAGCTCTCGCCACTGGTTTGAGTGTCGTCCTGATCGCTCATGCGTTCATACTCTCACGGGCCGCAACTCAGCCCAGAGCCTTGACGAGTATTTCGCCTTCGTCCTTAGCGAAACCACATTTTTCATAGAAGCCCGTGGCATAGAGGTTGGCGGGAACCCAGACTTCTTCCATCCCGTGTTCCCGCATCCAGTCCTCCATGACGGCCAAGAGGGTTCGGCCGACACCACGGCGGCGGCACGGAAGGGTCCTCATCGAACAAGTTGTCTGTCTCGGCGAGGCGGATCAGCGCGTCGGCGTCGTCGGGGCCGAGCAGCCGGATCCGAACGTCGGCATTCGTCAATGATGCGATATCGGCACCTCCTGGAGGTAGCAGTTCATGCGGCGGGTACTCCCGGGCCACGGACCATTCCGGCTGTGCCGTTGCCGGCGCCATTGGCCTGCTGGACCAGCCTCGCCTCGCAGAGATCCAGCCAGCGGGCCTCAGCCTCGGCATGGAAGATCAGGGAGTCCAGGACGAGCAACCGCGCAGTATCCGCTAATCGCTGGTTGGCGGCCAGGTCCTTGCGGGTCTGGGTAAGTTCCTGCAGTTCCTTCAGCGAAATCTCACGTTGGGCCTGGATGAGGGCGGGGACGTCGATTCCCGCCGTCGTGACTGCCAGCGCCAGCTTAATGGCCAATTCATTCCTCGGCGGAGCTCCACGATCCACCGCAGTTGAAAACCATCGGGTGATCTCTTCAGCCCCGGCGTCGGTGACGCTGAAAAGCACGTGGCCGCGGCCGTCGTCGCCCTCTTTGCGGACCAAAGCGTCGCGCTCCAGCCGGTTCAGGGTGGTGTAAACCTGGCCTATGTTCAGAGGCCAGACCGCCCCCGTGCGTTCCTCGAATGCCGCCCGCAACTGGTACCCGTAGCGTGGCTGCTCCTGGAGCAATGCCAGGATGCTGTACCGGATGGACATCTCTCTCCTTCTGCAGCTGGAGCGTTCTAGAGCAGCAGCAGGACTTTGCCCATGTGCTCGCCGGAATCGAAGTATTCGTGGGCCTCGCGGACCTGTGCCAAGGGGAACGACTTTGCCACCAACGGCTTGATCCGGCCATCGGCGAGCATTGGCCAGACCGATTCACGGACAGCGTTCATGATCACGCCTTTTTCCGCGACCGGGCGCGGGCGCAGCGCTGTGCCGATGATCGCTGCGCGTTTGCTCAGCAGCTGGCCGAGGTCGAGTTCGCCTTTGGTGCCACCCTGCAGCCCGATCACCACCAGCCGGCCGTAGTCCGCAAGCGCTTCCACGTTCTGCCGCAGATATTTGGCGCCCACGACGTCGAGAATCACGTCCGCGCCTTTGCCTCCGTTTTGTGCCTTGAGGCTTGCGGGAAAATCTTCCTCCGCATAGTTGATGGCGATATCTGCCCCGAGGAAGGCTTTGGCAGTGCTGACCTTTTCAGCCGTTCCGGCGGTCGCCGCGACTGTGGCACCGTAGGCTTTGGCGAGCTGGATGGCCATGGTGCCAATACCGCCGGTGGCGCCGTGGATCAGCACAGTCTCGCCGGGTTGCAGCTGGGCAGTCATGATGAGGTTCGAGTACACGGTGGCGGCCACCTCGGGCAAGGCAGCAGCGGTCACGAGGTCCACGCCGTCGGGCAATCTCAGGACCTGTTCGGCCGGGACAGCAACCTGTTGTGCGTAACCACCGCCGGCAAGCAGGGCGACCACCTTGTCGCCGACGGAAAACGGTTTGCTCACCTCGGGGCCGAAAGCGGCAATCCGGCCCGAGACCTCAAGGCCAGGAACCTCGGATGCACCGGGGGGCGGCGGGTAGAAACCGCGGCGCTGCTGGACATCAGCCCTGTTGAGGCCGGCGGCGACGACGTCGATGAGAACCTCGCCGGGGCCGGGAACCGGAGCTGGGACGTCGCGGATTTCCAGAACCTCGGGCCCGCCCGGTTCGGAGATGTAGACGGCTTTCATGAAGTGCTCCCGATTCCTTGCTCAATGCAGTTAGCCTTTGGGACACCTTAACCGTGTTTATCGCAGCGGCAGGTTTTTGGCGCAGCCAACTCCCTATGAAACACTACTAGGCAGGGAAGGTTGTCCGAGCGGCCTAAGGAGCTGGTCTTGAAAACCAGTGTGCGGTAACCCCGCACCAAGGGTTCAAATCCCTTACCTTCCGCGTGGCGCATTGTTTGCGCAGCTGAGAGGCCGGTTCGTGCGAATCTTTGGATTCCACGAACCGGCCTCTCTCCTTAATCGGCGGGTCCTAAGGGCCGGGTTGGGGACCCGCCAAGAAGACGCGAATGGCCGGTTCCGCGAGCGGAACCGGCCATGATCGGCGTCGAGCGCTGGTAGCTTAGACGGCTACCTCAATGTATCCGTCCACCAGACGTGTGGCGTAGATTGCGAGCCGCAGTTCGGGGTTGGTGAAGCATTCGCCGGTTTCGAGGTCGTAGATCTCTTTGTGAAGCGGCGAGGCGATGGTGGGACGGCTGCCCCGGGAACCAGTGATACCGCGGGCCATGACGTTAGCCAAGGTGGCAGGATCCTGCTGCGCAACTGCGTAAACCTTCTCGGAGTCGACCCGGAAGATCGCCACCTGGACGCCTTCTATCAAGGCTGCCTCGCCCCACGCCGGCTCCAGCTCGTCCAACGGGCAGACGCGATGCCAGCCGGACGCCATCGGCGCGTTCGTCAGTTGTTCTTCCCGCTCCAGAATGACGGTCATGTCAGCCCCTCTCGCTCTTGACTGCGGCGGACGAATGATGTCCTTGCCTCTGTCCTTGCCTTTTAGGCGACTGCCGCCAAGCAGCCATACCTTCACGGTAGGCCCGTCATGTTTCGCCGGAATGCAATCGATGTGTCCGGTGCGTAAAAGAGACCTCACACGGAACGACATCCAATCGTGATCCAGAAGTTAAGACCACGAAACAAAAGGGAAACTGAAGGGAAACTGCCCGTCCGTAGTCTGAAGTGACAAGTTGCGGAGTACGTTCTGCGGCGTATGCGAAAGGCCACCAGTGACCGGACACACTTCCAACCCCGAAAGCCAGCGCCGTGTTGTTGTGGCAGGCGGAGGCCCTGCGGCCCATCGTTTTGCCGATGCCATGCATACGCGCGGTCTTGAGGGCTGGCACGTCACGGTCCTCACCGAAGAAGCGCATCTTCCCTATGACCGGGTCACGCTGAGCAAGGCCCTCATCGAGGTGGATCACGACCTCACTTTGGGGGACATGTCCATGTGGGAGCACGATGCCCTGGACCTGCGCACGGGCGAGCGGGTGGTGAAGATCAACGCCGCAGCCAAGTCCGTGGAAACCGCGGCGGGCAACAGCTACGAATACGACGCCCTCGTGGTCGCCACCGGCTCGGATGCGGCGCCGCTTCCCTTCCCCGGCGGCGAGCTCGCGCATGTCTACCGCACGCTCGAAGACGTCTGGGCCATTAACGAGGCCATCACCCGGCTCACGAAGAAACTGGGCCGCAAGGTCAAGACCGTCACCATCGGCGGCGGTCTCCTCGGCCTCGAAGCGGCAGCAGGCACCATGGAGCTCGGCGCGCATGCCACCGTCATCAACGGTTCACCCTGGCTCATGAATGCCCAGCTGGATGAAGGCGCAGGCCAGGCGCTGGGCCGCCTCGTCAAAGACAAAGGACTTGAAGTCCTCACCGGAACCTACCCGTCCGAAGTATTGACCGACGACGACGGCCAGGTCACCGGCGTCCTCATGGCCGACGGCCGGATCATCGACGCCGACATCGTGATCGCCGCGATCGGAGTGAGGCCGCGCGATGAACTCTTCCGTGCCGCGGAAGGCGAGGAACAGGTCTTCACGCTCGGCCAGCGCGGCGGTGTTGTCATTTCCGATAGTTGCGCCACGACAGTCCCCGGTATCTTCGCCATCGGTGAAGTCGCGAACTTCGGCGGGATGTGCCTGGGGCTCGTGGCGCCGGCGAACACGATGGCCGAGATCGTCGCCGACCGCCTGCACGGCGGACACGCGACCTTCCCCGGTTTCGACACCGCCACCAAACTCAAACTCTCCGGCGTGGACGTCGCCAGCTTCGGCGACGCGTTCGCCACCACCAAACACGCCCTGGAAATCGTCTACGCCGACCCCGCCCGCGGCGTCTACCAGAAAATCGTCACCACCGACGACGCCAAAACCCTCCTCGGCGGGATCTTCGTCGGCGACGCCACCCCCTACATGAGCCTGCGCCCCCTGCTCGGCCGGAAACTCCCCGCCGAACCCGGCGCCTACCTCACCGCCGCAGGAAGCACGGACGCCCCCGACACCGAACTACCCGACGACGCAATCCTATGCTCCTGCAACAACATCCCCGCCGGGACCATCCGCGAAGCCATCAACGCCTGCGGCGCCTGCGACGGCAACACCCCCGTCCAGGAACTGGGCGAACTCAAAACCTGCACCCGCGCAGGCACCCAATGCGGCTCCTGCGTGCCCATGCTCAAAAAACTCCTCGAAACCGAACTGAGCAAATCCGGCATCGAAGTCTCCAAAGCCCTCTGCGAGCACTTCAGCCTCTCCCGCCAAGAACTCTTCGACGCCATCCGCGTCCTGGAACTGGACTCCTTCGAAGACATCCTGGCCACCTACGGCACCGGCGCCGGCTGCGACATCTGCAAACCCACCATCGCCTCCATCCTCGCCTCCCAGCATTCCGCATACGTCCTCGACGCCGGCCGCGGGACCCTGCAAGACACCAACGACCGCGCCCTGGCCAACATGCAAAAAGACGGCACCTACTCCGTGGTCCCCCGCATCCCCGGCGGCGAAATCACCCCCCACGGACTGGGCATCATCGCCGCCGTCGCCCAGAAATACGGCCTCTACACGAAAATCACCGGCGGCCAACGCATCGACATGTTCGGCGCCCGCCTGGAACAACTCCCCGAAATCTGGAAAGAACTCGTCGACGCCGGCTTCGAATCCGGCCAGGCCTACGGCAAAAGCCTGCGCACCGTGAAATCCTGCGTCGGCTCCACCTGGTGCCGCTACGGCGTCCAAGACTCCGTCGCCATGGCCATCAACCTCGAACTGCGCTACCGCGGACTACGCAGCCCCCACAAACTCAAAATGGGCGTCTCCGGCTGCGCCCGCGAATGCGCCGAAGCCCGCGGCAAAGACGTCGGCATCATCGCCACCGACAAAGGCTGGAACCTCTACGTCGGCGGCAACGGCGGCGCGAACCCCGCCCACGCACAACTCCTCGCCCAAGACCTGGACAACGACACCCTCATCAAATACATCGACCGCTACCTCATGTACTACATCCGCACCGCCGACCGCCTCCAACGCACCGCCCACTGGCAAGAAGAACTCGACGGCGGCCTCCAACACGTACGCCAAGTCATCATCCACGACTCACTCGGCATCGCAGGCGACCTCGAAACCGCCATGGCCCGGCACGTCGAAAACTACCAGGACGAATGGGCCCAAACCCTCAAAGACCCCGAACGCCTCCGCCGCTTCCGCTCCTTCGTCAACGCCCCCGACCAAAAAGACGAAACCATCACCTTCACCCCCGAACGCGGCCAAATCCGCCCCGCCACCAACAAAGAAAAAAACGCCGTCCTGATCTCTTCCGCGACCATCCCCGTCCGCAGCCAGGGCTAAGAACGCACCTTTTGGCGGGCTACGGCGACGGCGAGTGGTCGCCGCTGGCTCCGGCCACGCCGCCCCGTAGCCCGCCGTCGGCGTCTTCCAAGAGGGCACTCAACCGCTCGACCTGCTCGGCCAGCCGGCGGATCTCCTGCCTCATGGGCTCCTCGGCGACTGTCGCGGCAGCCGCCGCTCCCGAGGAAACCTGTTCAACCAGCCACGAGGCAACCGAGGCGGTCACGACGCCCAAGACAGCGATTCCACAGACCATCAATCCCGCGGCAACGCAGCGACCCACCACGGTCACCGGGTAGTGGTCCCCATAGCCCACGGTGGTGATCGTGACCATGGCCCACCAGATGGCATCGCCAAAGCTGGTGATGTTGGCGCCCGGGGCGTTCTCTTCAGCATCGAGCACGGCGAGCGCACCGCAGTACGTCAGGAGGGCCGCGGACCCGAGGACAAAAGTGAGAATGCGGCCCCGCATCGCGTTTCCGGCGGTGCGATGAAGCAGCTTCAGTAGTGTTACGAGCCGCAACAGCCTCAGCGGTCGCAGGACCGGGAGAGCCAGTATCAGCAACTCATGGAGGTTTCGCACAAACCACCGAGCGCGACGCCGCGCCAAGAGGAGGCACATAGCGTAGTCGAGGGCAAACACCAGCCATGTGACCCAGATGATCGTCTCAACGACGGTGGACTGGGCCTCACTGAGATTGGCGATCACCTGGAACGAGTAGGCCGCCAGGAACAGCACTGCTGCCGCCACCATAGGCCACTCGGAAACCTGCCGCCATCGCTCTTAGGTCATTCGTCGATACTAGCCACCCGCCCTATTAGCTGCGTTCACCTGCTGGCACACGGCTGCCTCCCAGCAAACGTTCATCTCCCAGTAACCGGTATTGGCTAGGATCGAGCCCATGATTAATATGATCCAGGCCATCGTCATGGGCCTGCTGCAGGGAATCACCGAGCTCTTCCCGATTTCCAGCCTCGGCCACAGCGTCATCTTGCCCAAGCTCTTCGGTTGGGGCCTGGACCAGACGGCACCAGGATTCCTGAACTTCCTCATAGCCACGCATCTAGCGACAGCAGTCGTACTGTTCTTCTTCTTCCTCCGGGACTGGATTGAAATCGCCAAGGGTCTCGGACGCTCCATCCGGGACAGGAAGATCGCGCCCTCAGACACCTACGCAAAGCTCGGCTGGTTGCTTGTCGTCGGCACCGTACCGGCTGGAATCATCGGCTTGGTTTTGGAAAAGCCCATTCGGAACCTCTTTGGATCCCCGCTGATCGCTGCGGCCTTCCTTGTGGTCAACGGCCTTGTCCTTTTTGGGGCCGAACGTCTGCGGACAAGGGACAGCCGCCGCGCCGCGGCGCAACCGGTGACTGCCACAGCTTCCGACGCCGAAATCGCCACCTTGTCGTGGAAGCGTGCCTTGGGAATCGGAACGGCCCAAGCGGCCGCCCTGATCCCGGGAATCTCCCGCTCCGGCTCGTCCATGGCCGGCGGCTTGCTTTCGGGGCTGAACAATGAGAACGCCGCGAGGTTCAGCTTCCTGCTCGCGACGCCGATCATCGGTGCGGCCGCCCTGCTCAAGCTTCCCGAACTCTTCGCCCCGGCCATGGCCGACGAGCGCGGCGTGTTCCTGGTGGGTGCGCTGTGCGCCGGTGTCGCAGCATGGTTCGCCACGAAGTTCCTCCTCCGTTTCTTTGAGACGCGCACCCTGACGCCGTTCGCCATTTACTCGGTGGTCGGCGGCGCGATCTACTTCGTCTTGATGCTCGTGATGGGATAGCACCCGCCGAAAGCATTGAAACTGTCAGGGGCCCCGCATAGGGTTTTGTCTGTCTCCACCACCCACTCATGAAACCGCAGCCACAGCAGCGGTAACTACCCAGGAGCAAACATGCCCACGCCTGACATCACCCCCGGATCACCTTGCTGGATCGACCTGATGACCTCGGACCCGGAGAAAGCAAAGTCCTTCTACAACACCCTCTTCGGCTGGACCTACGAGACCGGGGACCAAGAAAAGTATGGCGGCTACATCACGGCCTCCAAGGACGGCAAGTTGGTAGCCGGGATCATGCAGAAGCAAGAAAACATGGCCCAGATGCCCGACGTCTGGTCCACATACCTGCGCACTGACGACATTAAGGCCACCACCGCAGCAGCCGTCGCCAACGGCGGCCAGGTCTACATGGAACCCATGGAAGTACCGGAGCAGGGAACCATGGCAATGTATGGAGATTCCTCCGGAGCGGCCATCGGTGCCTGGCAGTTCGGCGAAATGAAGGGCTACCAGGTGGCTGCCGAAACAGGTGCACCCGCCTGGCACGAGCTGTTCGCCAAGGAGTACGATTCGGCAGTTTCCTTCTACCAGAACGTCTTCGGCTGGGAAACCACCGTCATGGGTGACTCCCCGGAGTTCCGTTACACCACGCTGGGGGCGGGCGACCAAGCCAAGGCAGGCATCATGGATGCCTCCGGTTTCCTGCCTGCCGAGGTGCCGTCCTACTGGGGCGTCTATTTCGCTGTGGACAAGGTCGATGCCTCCATCGAGCAGGCCGTCTCCTTGGGCGCCACCATCGTCCAGGCGGCTGAGGACACTCCCTACGGCCGGATGGCCACCCTGACCGACCCGACGGGTGCGATCTTCAAACTCATCGAAAACCAGCCCGCATAAGCCCACACCAGCTAGGCGCAGCCCGCCACCTACCAGAGAGCATGCTCCCCCCACGACGCGGGGAGTGGACATATTGGCAATATGTCCACTCCCCGCGTCAAAGGGAGGGCATGCTCTCTATTGTTTGTGCCGTCACCACATGGCAACCCGGTATTCACCCACGCCTGATGTGATGCCGAGCGTGATATCCCCACCGGAGTAAAGCCCGGTTCACCGCCCGACAACACACGCGACGGGCGTCTTCCAGTGCGCCCACACGGCCAATTGAAAGTTTGAGCTAATGCAATTTAAAAATGGGAAACTCGTCGGTTTGGTGGTGTCAGCGGGATTGCTAGCAGCCCCGCTCGCGACCCTACCGGCGATGGCAGCCGATACACCCCCTGCAACAGGCGCGTCGGTGGTGATCAACGAGGCCTATCTCAGTGGCGGCAGCGCCGGAGCCGCCTTCCGGAACAAGTTCGTGGAGCTGTACAACAGCTCCGACTCCGCCGTAAGCCTGAGCGGATGGTCCCTCCAATACCGTGCGGCGAGCAACGTCAATCCGCCCACCTTCATCACTCCCCTCAGCGGCAGCATCCCGGCCAAGGGATACTTCCTCGTCAAGGGCGCCAGCAACAACGCGGCCTCGACGGCGGCAGAATTGCCAGCCGCCGACGTCGACGGCTCCGGCACGCTCAACCCCAGCGGGAGTGCCGGCACGATCGTCCTCGCGAAACAAGGCACCGCAGTGAACCCGCTCCCCACGGGTTCCGTAGTGGGCAACCCCGCCGTAGCCGATCTGCTCGGCTACGGCACCACGAACACCTTCGAGACCGCAACAGCCCTCGCGCCGGCAAGCAACACCGATGTCAGGAGCCTCAACCGGAACAACGGAGCGGACACCAACAACAATGCCGCAGACCTAAGCCTTAGCGCCGCGATCACTCCGACAGCGGCCGGGGCCACAACCCCTCCGCCGACAGGCCCGGAGACCAAGACCATCGCGGAGATCCAAGGCACCGGAGCAGCCAGCCCGTTCACCGGCGCCACCGTCACCACCCGCGGTAAGGTCACCGCCGTCTACCCAACGGGTGGTTTCAACGGCTATTACGTTCAGACCCCCGGAACCGGCGGCGACAACGATCCAGCGGCCAGGACGGCGTCGGACGCGATTTTCGTCTACTCGCCGTCGACCGTGGAAAGCACCCGGATCGGCGACTACCTCGAGCTCACCGGCGTGGTGAGCGAGTTCGCCAACCAGACGCAGCTCAGCACAGACGCAGCCGGAGTAAAAAAGCTCAGCGACGCCGCGCCTGAGGTCAAGCCCAGCAACTTCACGCTACCGGCTGACGAAGCCACCCGCGAGCGCTATGAAGGGATGCTCGTCGCCCCACAGGGTCCCTTTACGGTGACGGACAACTATTCGCTCAACCAGTACGGCGAAATCGCCTTGGCGGGCGGGACCTCCCCTTTGGTCCAGCCCACAGCAGTGGCAAGCTACGGCTCGCCGGAATACAACGCCGTGGTGGCGGACAACGCCCTGCGGGGCATCAAGCTCGACGACGGCGCGTCCACGAACTTCCTCAAGGACGCCTCCACGAAGGCGGAGGCGCTCCCCTACCTGAGCGCGAGTGATCCCGTCCGGGTTGGATCGGCCGCGAGCTTCCGTACCAACGTGATCCTCGGCTACGGGAACAACGCCTGGAAATTCCAGCCGCTCTCCCAGCTGACCCCGGCCACCGCGGATTCCGTGCAGCCGGTCAGCTTCGCCGGAAGCCGGCCCCAGGCCCCGGCCAACGTGGGAGGCAACCTGAAGATCGCCTCCTTCAATGTGTTGAACTACTTCCCCACCACCGGTGACCAGCTCAGCGGCTGCACCTACTACACGGACCGCGACGGCAACCCGATTACGGTCAAGGACGGTTGCAACGCCCGCGGCGCGGCGAATGCCGAGAACCTCCAGCGCCAGCAGGCAAAGATCGTCGCCGCCATCACGAAGTCCGGCGCCGACGTCGTCTCCCTCGAAGAGATCGAGAACTCGGCACAGTTCGGCAAGAACCGCGACGATGCCCTCGCGAAGCTCGTGGATTCCCTCAACATTGAAACCCCGGGAATCTGGGACTACGTCCGCACGCCTGCCAACGCTCCTCCACTGAGCGACGAAGACATGATCCGTACGGCTTTCATTTTCAAGAAGGCCACAGCCGAACCACTGGGTGAGTCGATCATCCACAACGACACCGTTGCCTTCGCCAGCGCACGCAAGCCCCTCGCCCAGGTTTTCAAGCCGGT
The DNA here is from genome assembly GCF_039539965.1 of Arthrobacter methylotrophus. Taxonomy (NCBI): domain Bacteria; kingdom Bacillati; phylum Actinomycetota; class Actinomycetes; order Micrococcales; family Micrococcaceae; genus Arthrobacter; species Arthrobacter methylotrophus. The sequence goes on from NZ_BAABED010000001.1 coordinate 3,853,838, forward strand.
GGGAGCAAGCGATGACAAGAAGTTCATCGCGATCGTGAACCACTTCAAGTCCAAGGGCTCCGCAGTCACGCCGGACGACACCGACAAGGGCCAAGGCGCCTCCAACATTGCCCGCACCAAGCAGGCCCAGTCGCTCCTAACCTTCGCCGATGGGTTGAAGTCCTCCATGGGCACCGACAAAGTGTTCCTGATCGGCGATTTCAACGCCTATTCCAAAGAGGACCCGATCAACGTACTGACGGGGGCCGGCTACGCGGATCTGGAAACCACCACGGGCAAGCACTCGTACTTGTTCGGCGGAATGGTCGGCTCCCTCGACCATATCCTGGCTTCTCCCACCGCTCATGAGGTGGTCACGGGAACCGACATCTGGAACATCAACTCGGTGGAGTCGGTGGCATTCGAGTACAGCAGGTACAACAACAACGTGGTGGACTACTACGCCGCGGACCAGTTCCGGGCCAGTGACCACGACCCCGTCGTGGTTGGCTTGAACCTTCCCACCACCCCGGCCAGCGTCGACCTGCAGTTCCTGGGGATCAACGACTTCCACGGACGCATCGACAGCAACACCGTCCTGTTTGCCAGCACCATCGAACAGCTCCGTGCGGGGGCCACACCCGGTTCCACTGCGTTCATCTCCGCGGGAGACAACATCGGGGCATCCCTTTTCGCCTCCGCGGTGGCCAAGGACCAGCCAACTCTCGATGTGCTGAACGCCCTTGAGCTCAAGGCCTCCGCCGTGGGCAACCACGAGTTCGACGGCGGATGGGCGGACTTGCGCGACCGCGTCATCGCTGGCGGAAACAACGCGAAGTTCCCCCTCCTGGGTGCCAACGTCTATCAGAAGGGCAGCACCACCCCGGTGTTGCCCGAGTACACCGTCGTGGACATGAACGGCGTCAAGGTGGCTGTCATCGGCACCGTGACACAGGAGACCCCGTCCTTGGTCAGCCCGGCCGGAATCGCGGACCTCGAGTTCGGTGACCCCGTGGACGCCGTCAACCGCGTTGCTGCCAAGATCAAGGGCGGCAAGCTGGCCGATGTGATCGTCGCGGAGATCCACGACGGCGCCGGAGCCGGTACGCCGGAAGGCGCCACCATCGATCAGGAAATCGCCGCGGGCGGCCCGTTCGCCAAGCTTGTCAAGGAAACCACCCCCGATGTGGCGGCCATCTTCACCGGCCACACGCACAAGGAATACGCCTGGGACGCCCCGATCCTCGACGCCAAGGGCCAGCCGACGGGCAAGACCCGCCCGATCGTCCAGACCGGCAACTACGGCGAAAACATCGGGCGTATCACCTTGACCTTGGACACCAAGACCATGGCCGTGACCGCCTACACAGCCGGCAACGTCAAGCGCTCAACAACGGACATGTCCGGAACCTACCCCCGTGTTGCACAGGTCAAGGCGATCGTCGACAAGGCGCTTGCCGACGCCGCCGCCGTCGGCAACCACCCCATTGGCGCAGTGACTGGGGATATCACCACGGCGTTCACGCCTGACCCCGCCGGCGGGACTCCCAAGCGTGATGACCGCGCGAGCGAATCCACTCTGGGCAATCTGGTGGCCGACTCCCTGGTGGATACGCTCAGGGCACCCGAACTTGGCGGGGCTGAGATCGGCGTCGTGAACCCCGGCGGTTTGCGCAACGAGCTCTACTACGCGCCCGACGGCACCATCACCTACGCGGAGGCCAACGCAGTACTTCCCTTCGTAAACAATCTGTGGACCACCTCCCTGACGGGTGCCAAGTTCAAGGCGCTTCTTGAGCAACAGTGGCAGACCAACGCCGATGGTTCTGTGCCGAGCCGGCCGTACCTGCAGCTCGGCGTATCCAAGAACGTGAACTACACGTACGACGCCGGCCGTGCGGCAGGCGACCGGGTCACCTCCGTTTGGGTGAATGGCGCGCTGATCGACCCCACCAAGCTGTACCGAATCGGTACTTTCAGCTTCTTGGCGGCAGGTGGCGACAACTTCCGGGTCTTCACGGAAGGCGGTAATACCAAGGACTCCGGACTGGTGGATCGTGACGCGTGGATCAAGTACTTGCGAGAGCACCAGCCCGTGTCGCCGGACTTCGCCCGCCGATCCGTAGCCGTCGCGAACACCACGGCGGCAGAAGTGAAGAACGGTGACGCGGTGACCCTGGCCGTGTCCAAGCTGAACCTGACCTCGCTCGGCAGCCCGCAAAACACCTCGCTCCGGGCTGTCTTCACGGATGCCAAGGGGCTCGCAACCCAGCTGGGAACGGTCGCCGTGACTTCCGGTGCAGCGACGGTGAACGTCAAGGTACCTGCAGGAGCGGCCGCCGGCACGGGCACTTTGGCGCTCACCGCCGTCGAGTCCGGGACCGTGGTGAAGACCGCCGTCAAGATTGCCCTCCCGCTGCCTCCGAAGTGCACTGCGCCTGTCATGCCAAACAAGTGGTACGACATCCTTGGCTGGCTCAAGTATGCCTTTGCCTGGCTTGAATACCAGGGATGCCTGAGGGGCTAATCTCAGCACCAACCCCGGATGAGCATGCTCTCCCTTGGCCTCGGCGGATGGACATATGAGGAATATGCCCACTCGTTGAGACGGGCGGGGAGCATGCTCATTCTTCTTTGCGGAGCATGCTCATTTTTGGAGGGGAAGGCCGAGCATGTCCCTGGCGATTTCGTCCGCGTCGCGGAGTGTGCGCTGGCCGCTCTTGTACGCCGGGCCGTTGGAAGGCCGGGCCTCCGCGGCAATGGCCGTCCCCCATTGGGTCGAGGAAAGCTGCAAGCCAAGGGCGTACAACCCGGGAGTCACGGAGCCGTTGGCGCCCACTAAACGGTACGGATGCGAGTGAACATCCAATCCGGAGGTCTGCACCGGCATTCCCTCGGCGGTCATCATCATCTTGGGCCGCACCAAGCCGTCGGCAAGCAACTGCCGCAGGAACGGGGAATCGCTCACTCCCACCCTGTTCGCCGGGGACATGGCCTCGATTAAAGTCCTGGCTTGCGCTGCGTCGTCGTGCACCCAGGCGGATACCGCTTGGAAGGCACGCCTGGAACGGTCCACGTTGAATCGCGGATCCGGACCCACGAAACTCACGACGCCGGCACGCGCCAAGGCGGCCAACTGTTCTGCGCGCAGCGCGGGAGGCCCGCTAGCGAGTCCCTCGACGAAGGACTCGAACCAGCCCCGCAACTCGCCCACCCACGATTGGTCCGTGATGCCGCCGTCGGCCACCGCACTTTTCAGGACGGCCCGTCCCGTATGCAGGGCACCGATGGCCATCTTCACGGGATCGGCCTCCCCCAGGGAGGAACGGCGGGCATCGTCGTCCAGATAGTCCACGACGGCGTCGTCGAGTGCCTTCCTCGACGCAAATGAACGCCCGGCCAACGGCGCCGCGAGACCCAGCAGGTCGAGGCGGCGTGACGCTGCAACATGGTGTGAAACCAGCTCGTTTACTTGGTTTTCCCATCGACCGGTGGCATGCGCATGAGGCCGCAGCAGCTCTTCGAGGGCAGTCAGGAAGTCCGTCGCATGAGACACTGCCACTGGTTCCGCCACGACCAACGTCGAGTAGTAGGCCCACAGGGCATCCCGATGCAGGAGCGGCCAGAGATCGTGATCGAATCCGGGTTGAATGCCCGCGGCGGCGAAGCGTTCCAATGCGCTCTCGGTCAAGTACCGCAAACGCACGGACTTCGGATAATAGCCATCCAGTCCGGCCTTGGCCCGGTACGGAGTGCCGCGCCTGGATGCCGCAATGATCTTCGGTTCCCTGCCCGACGGCAAGTACTTGAGCTTTCCCGGGAGGCCATCGCCCGCAGCCACGAATCGTCCCCCGCGACTTTCCGTCAGCTGGCCGAGCAGGTCGAAGAAGTTCAGTCCCATACCCCGCACCAGCACCGGTTCGGAATCTGGGACCAGTGCCCAGTCCACGTCGGCCGGAGCCGCCGGGGGCAGATACAGCAAACCAAGCTCCGCCGCGGCTTCGCTGAACGAGCGCTGCTCCGGGTTGAGTCGGGACTCAAGGTGGCCCAGCGCAAGGACGAGGGAATCGACGGCGAGCCGGCCGCCGTCGTCGAGTTCGACGTCGAACCCTCCGCCCGCGGGCCCCGCCGCCGCGTCCGGCAAGGGACGGGCCGCCACGGCGCTGCTCCGATGGAAAGCGATTTCGACGCCGGCCGGGACACGCTCCAGCAGTTCTTCCAGCGTGGTACGCAGGTACCGCCCATAAAGGGCGCGGCTGGGAAAGTCGCGGGAAGCGAGCGCAGCAAGTTCGGCCCGTTCCTCGGCGCTCAGGCCTGAACCGTCGCCGGAGCGCTGCTCCGCGCGCCATTTCTCAAAGGAACCCCCGGCCAACGGCGGCGCGAGCCCGGGGTCTTCGGGGATCAACGTGGGGTAGAACGACTGCGTATTCATGAGGTATAGCCGGGATTGTTCGGGCTGCCAGACGTGTCCGGGACCGGCGGGATAGGGATCCACGACGTCGATGTGCAAGGAACGTCCGGCCGTTTCCGTCGCAGCCCAATTGGCGAGCAAACGCTCCAGCACACTGGTGCCGCGGGGACCTGCCCCGATCAGCCCCACCCGAATGTTCTGCGATTTACCCACGCCCAAGCCTAACTTCTTGTGACTTGCTTCCTGCTCAGACAGTCACCCTAGGATGAGGGATGACCACCACAGCAGCTGATCAAGCGCCCGCGCCCGACAACGAAACTGCCCAGGGAACCGCAATCGCCCCCGAACCTGTCGATGAGAACATCTGGCTCGAAGACATTCACGGCGAGGAACAGCTGGCCTGGGTGCGGGAGCAAAATGCCCGCACCGAAGACTTGCTCGACGACGCCGGGTACGCCGCCTTGGAAGCCGGAATCCTGGAGGTTCTGGACTCCACGGACAGGATCGCCATGGTCAACAAACGCGGCGAGCACTACTACAACTTCTGGAAAGACCAACAAAACCCCAAGGGCCTCTGGCGCCGGACCACTTGGGAAAGCTACCTCAGCGAGGCTCCGGAATGGGACGTGCTCCTGGACATCGATGCCCTGGCCGCGACGGAAGGCGAAGAATGGGTCTTCCACGGCGCCAACTTCCTGCGTCCAGCCGAAGGGGAACCGCATCGCTTCGCCATCATCGCCCTCTCCCCCGACGGCGGTGACGCCAACCGCCATCGTGAGTTCGACGTCGAGACCCGCAGTTTCGTGGACCCGGCCGCGGGCGGCTTCGACCTTCCGACGGCGAAGGGCAACGTGAGCTGGCTCGACGCCGATACCCTGCTGGTTGCCACTACCGCCGACGGTCTCCCACGCACCAGCTCATCCTATGCGCGCACGGGAGTCAGGCTTCGGCGCAAGCAAGCTTTGGCTGAAGCCGAACGGATCTTCGAGATCCCCGAAGACCATATGATGGCCCTTGTCGCCCACGACTCCACGCCTGGATTTGAACGCACCTTCGCAGTGGACTGGATCGACTTCTTCAACCGGACCACCTCCGTGCTGCAGGACGACGCATGGCTTCCCCTTGACGTCCCCACTGACGTCAACCTCAGTTCCCACCGCGAATGGATCATGTTCCGTCCACGGCAGGACTGGACCGCGGGCGGAACCACCTACCCCGCCGGGTCTCTGCTGGCTGCCGACTTCGAGGGCTACTTGTCCGGGGCACGCGACTTCACGGTGCTTTTCACCCCGGATGAGCACACCTCCCTGCAGTCCTGGAGCTGGACGCGGGACTACCTCCTCCTGAACCTCCTGCACGATGTCTCTTCCGAAATCAGGGTGCTGGACCCCGCGCGCAAGGACTCTGCCGGCGGGTGGGCCGTGACCCTGTTGGATGCGTGCCCGCCGTTGCACGATGTGAACGCCTACGCGGTGGACGACGAGGACGAAACGGAGGGCGACGACGCCGGCAACGACTACTGGCTCGTTGCGACCGGCTTCACCACTCCCACCACCCTCCTGCGGGGCACCTTGTCTGCCGGCACCCCCAGCTACACCCTCGATGCAGGACACGACGGCGGGGTGTCCAGCAAGCACGCAGTGGTGAAGTCCTCGCCGTCCTTCTTCAACGAGGCGGACTATGAGGTCCAGCAACACTTTGCCACCTCGGCAGACGGCACCCGGGTGCCCTACTTCCAGGTGGCTTCGAAGGGCCTGGATCTCGACGGCGAGAACCCCACGCAGCTTTCGGGCTACGGTGGATTCGAGGTCTCGAGGACCCCTGCCTACAGCGGAGCCATCGGGCGTGCCTGGCTGGAACGCCGAAGCGAAAGCATCCAATCCGAAGACGGCTCCGCGGAACATTCCCGTGGCGGGGTGTACGTCGTGGCCAACATCCGCGGCGGCGGGGAGTACGGTCCTGCTTGGCACCGCGCAGCCCTGCAAGCGAATCGACACCGCGCGTTCGAAGACTTCGCCGCAGTGGCGCGAGACCTCATCGCGCGCGGCGTCACCAGCCCGCGCAGGCTCGGCTGCGTCGGCGGCTCCAACGGCGGACTGCTCGTGGGCAATATGCTGACCCAGTACCCGGAGTTGTTCGGCGCTGTGTCGTGCGGTGTCCCGCTGCTGGACATGCGCCGCTACACGAAGCTTTCTGCGGGCTACTCCTGGATTGCGGAATACGGCGATCCCGACATCCCGGAACAGTGGGATTACATCGGCACATTCTCGCCTTACCACCTGCTGCGCGACGGTGTGGACTACCCGGAGACGTTCATCTGGACGGCCACTTCCGATGACCGGGTGGGCCCGGTCCAAGCCCGGAAGATGGCTGCCCGGATGCAGGCCATGGGCATCCCGAACGTGTGGTTCCACGAAGCGCTGGAAGGTGGTCATGCAGGGGCCTCGGACAACCGCCAGGCGGCCTCGCTCCAAGCCCGCAGCCAGCACTTCCTCTGGCGGGCACTTGCGGGCCGGCAGGGTGCCGGGGCCTGATCATCACCCTGCCGGCCCGCCCCGCGGCTGCTAGACTCCCCCGTTTTGCGCTGCGTGCCCAGTTCTGCGTATCCTTGGTTGGCTAGCAATAGCAACTGGAGACGTGCCAGAGCGGCCGAATGGGCTTCACTGCTAATGAAGTGTGGGGCACAACTCCACCGGGGGTTCAAATCCCCCCGTCTCCGCGTTTTGGCCCCGGTCTTTTGGACCGGGGCCTTTTTGCATTCCAGGTCCCGAGGGCCGGAATTTCTGGGTTTTGGCGTGGTTCATGTCGCAGACTCTTGGAATTCAGCTCGCGCCAGTAGCCTCGTCCGGGTGATCCGAGACCGACGAGGAGAAGTTCATGCGTTCAATGACGAGATTCGCCATCGCGACGGTTGGGGCCGTATTACTGTCAACCATGGTGCTCACTCCGTCTGCATTGGCGGCCGGCAACGGCTCTAACGGCAACGGGCACCAAGGCAACACCGATGGCTTCAGCTTCGGAGTAATCGGCGACGTACCCTACGGCGATGCTGAAATCCAGGCATTCCCGTCCTATATCCAGGATCTTAACGCCCACAAGGAACTGAGCTTTGTAGCACATGTGGGCGACATCAAGAATGGATCATCGCAGTGCACGGACCAGTATTTCGAAGCCATCAAGAAGAACTTTGACAGTTTCACCGCGCCGCTCGTCTACACCCCGGGCGACAACGAATGGACAGACTGCCACCGGACGAACAACGGAGCCTACGACCCCTTGGAAAGGCTGGCCAGGGTTCGGGAAATCTTCTTCCCGAAACCCGGTGTCACGCTTGGTTCGCCCATGCAGGTGAGGTCCCAGGCCAAGGAAGGCTTCCCGGAGAACGTCAGTTTCCGCAAACATGAGGTCGCCTTCGCCACAGTCAACATTCCAGGCAGTAACAACTCGATGCTGCCTTGGACGGGATTGGGCCAAACCCAGCCCACGGCCACCCAGCTCATCGAGGTCCAGCAACGGACCCAGGCGGATATCCAGGAGTTGAAGGACACCTTTCGCAAGGCGCGGAACAACGGCGACCGAGCCGTCGTCGTGATGACGCAAGCCGACATGTTCGACCCGACAATCGCGGCTCCGTCCCAGGTCGATTTTGGCGCTTTCAAGCCGTTGGTACAGACCTTGATCGAGGAATCCAACTCGTTCGGTGGACCCGTCTACCTGATAAACGGCGACAGCCACGTTTATCACCAGGACCATCCCCTCGCGGCCGGTTCCGCGTGGCTGTCCTTTTACGGCCAGCCCACTGCGGCGAAGAACCTGACACGAGTCACTGTGGATGGATCGAACAATGCGAAAGACTGGCTCAAGGTCACGATCAATCCTGAGGATGCAGCGACCGTCGTGTCCTTCGACCGGATACCGTTTACGCACCCGGCTTCCTAGCTAGCGCCCGGCGTCTTTCGTTTTGCCCGGCCAGCCCTCTGGCCTTGCCGTTTAGCCTTGCCGTTTCTCGGGCCTGCTCACGCTCCGGCTGACTGCAGCCCCGGCGTGCCGAGGCAGCGTGAGGCTGTCCGCGGTGCTCAAAAGCATCGCTACAGCCATCGCGAGGAACGCGCCACGGTACGCGGAGGAAGGGCCGCCGCCGAAGAGTGAAGCATGATCGAAGAGGCGCAGGAAGAGTGCGCCTACCGCGATGCCGGTCCCCGCTGCAAGTTGCACCAGAGTGGCCGAAACGGCGTTGGCCGAGGAAAGCTCTCCCGGAACGATGTCCGCATATTGCACGGAGGCGTAGGCCGAGAAGCCGATCGAACGGAAGGCTCCGCTGGCCAGGAGCAGGACAAAAATCAACGGCTCCGGGGTCCCGGCGTTGAGCATTGCGCAAGCTGCAAAGGTGATCGCAGACGCAAGGGAGGCGAAGACCAAGACGGGCTTGAAGCCGAAACGGCGGATGATGGGCGTCGTTGCAGGCTTGATGCTGATGTTGCCGATGAAGACGGCAGCCACCATGGCGCCGGACCTGAGCGGATCCCAGCCAAAACCGTCTTGGAACAACAACGGCAGCAAGAAGGGTACCGAGCTGATGGTCAGCCGGTAGACAAACCCACCCGTGGAGGTCGCCCTGAACGTGCGCGTGGCGAAGACCCGGAGGTCGAAAAGCGGCGACTTGGCCTTGAGCATCCACCAGGCCGCCCCGGCCAAAGCCAATACTCCGGCCAACAGCACAACGGCCGGAATCACGCCCGGGCCGTGACCGCCCACTCCTTCAAGGCCCACCACGAGAGATCCGACGCCGAAGGTGGTTAGCGCGAGCCCCCGCCAGTCGAGCCGTCGGCCAGTGTCACCTCCCGTGCGCGGAACCAGCCGCAACGCCGCGAGGAACGCGACAAGACCCAGCGGTACATTGATCAGGAAGATCCAGTGCCATGAAAGATAGGTGGTGAAAGCTCCGCCCACGAGAGGCGCCAAAACGGGAGCGAGCAAGCCCGGCCAAACAAGGAATGCCGTGGCTCGGAGAAGCTCTGATTTGGGTGTCCCCCGCAGCACTACGAGCGTCCCTACCGGCACCATCATGGCCCCGCCGGCGCCCTGTGCGACCCGGCTCAGCGTCAGCCAGGTGAGGTCCGGGCTGACCGCGCAAAGCAACGATGCCGTCGTGAATACTGCTATCGCCAGGCAGAAGATTCGACGTGCCCCAAAGCGTTCTGCGAGCCAGCTACTGAGCGGAATTCCCATGGCCACCGTCACCAGGTAGGCGGTCATCGTGACGTTGATATCGGCAGAAGCGACTGTGAAGTCGGCTGCAATGCTGGGCATGGCGGTAGTGAGGACCGTACCGTCCAGGAACTCCATGAAGAAGGTGGCGGCAACCAGCAGTGCGAGCCGTGGCTGCCACTTGGATCCGGACTCGACAGGCGGGGCTGCGCCGTTCAAGCTGCTTGACCGAGTACGAGGGGTAACACCGATCCCGCTCCGGCTTGCCTGAGGGCGCGGCCTGCAATGGTCATGGTCCAGCGGCTGTCCGCCAGGTCATCGACCAAGAGGATGCCTTGGCCGCCGAGCGAGGCGAGGTTCTGTGCAAGTTCGGTGCCAACTACTAGGCGGTCCCAGACACCGGCCAGCCGGTAGGCGCTGTTGCCTCCCCGGGCGCCGGCGGGCCCACCATGCTCGAGTTGGAGGGGGCCCAGATACGGCATCTGGCCGATCCCCGCTATGCCGCGGGCCAAGGATTCAACCAGCACCGGCTTGTTTCTGGAGGGGATGCTCACGACGGCTACCGGCCGTCCTTGCCCGCTCCACCCCGCGGTTCTGCCATCTCCGACGGCCCACTCGCGCAAGACCTGAACACAGCCCTGCAACATAGCCGGTTCAATTTCACGGTCAGCCGCGCCGGTCGCAAAGAGTTCGCGGAGGGCCCCTCCCCAACCCAAATCAGTCAGGCGGGCCAGGACACGGCCTTCAGCCAGCAACTCTTCCGGCTTGATCTTGCCTTTCACGGCCACGCCCAGCCGGTCCATGCCGCTGGGCCATTGAAGCCGGGGTTCCAGCACCAGGCCCGCGCGCCGGAGGGTCTGCCCCGCAGCGTCTGCGGCGGCTGCTTCCACGTGGGCCGGGAACCATGTACCAGCGCAATTGTCGCAATGGCCGCAGGCACGTGCGGACTCGTCGTCCAAGACGGCGGTGATATATTCCATCCGGCATCCAGCAGTGTCCTGGTAAATCACCATGGAGTCTTGCTCGTCCACCCGGGCCTCGGCAATACGAGCGTAGCGTTCGGCATCGTAGATCCAGGGACGTCCCGTGGACCTCCAGCCGCCGCCGACTCGCTCCACCGCGCCATCGACCGCAAGGACCTTCAACAGGAGTTCCAAGGGCGTCCGGCGCAAGTCCACCCGCGCTTCGAGGGCCACGGTGGACAACGCAGAGCCGGACCCGGCCAGGACGTTGAGGACGGCTGCGGCCTTTTCCTCCGAAGGCATGGAAGCGGTGGCAAAGTACTGCCAAATTTCGCGGTCTTCGGACCCAGGCAGGAGGAGGACATCGGCATTTGCGGCGCCACGACCGGCTCGGCCCACTTGCTGGTAGTAAGCCACCGGCGACGAAGGTGCGCCGAGGTGGATAACGAAACCAAGATCGGGTTTGTCGAAACCCATGCCGAGGGCCGAGGTGGCCACCAGCGCCTTCACTTGGTTGTCCTTGAGAAGCTGCTCGGCCCGTTCCCGGTCCGCAGGGTCCGTGCGTCCTGTGTAGGACAAGACCTGGTGGCCCGCTTCGGAGAGAAGCCGTGCAGTGTCTTCGGCGGCGGAAACGGTCAAGGTATAGATGATCCCGCTGCCTGGCATATCAGCAAGATGTGTGAGCAACCAGCCCAGGCGATCCCTTGAGTCGGCAAGCTTCAGGACACCCAGCCGCAAGGACTCTCGGCCAAGAGTGCCACGGATGGTAAGAACGCCGGAGCCGAGCTGCTCCTCGATGTCATGCACCACCCGGGAGTTGGCCGTCGCCGTGGTCGCCAGCACGGGGACGTTACCGGGCAACTGCTCGATGAGATCGGAGATGCGCCGGTAGTCGGGACGGAAATCGTGGCCCCAGTCCGAAATGCAGTGTGCCTCGTCAATCACCAGGAGGCCGGTACGGCGGATGAGCTCGGGGAGCTGGTTTTCCCGGAAGGAAGGGTTGGTGAGCCTTTCCGGCGACACCAGAAGAACGTCCACCTGGTCAGCGGCGAGTTGCTCGCGAACGTTGTCCCACTCGAGCTGGTTGGCCGAGTTGATCGCCACTGCTCGCACACCGGCCCGGGCGGCGGCGGCCACCTGGTCCCGCATGAGTGCGAGCAGCGGGGAGACAATCAGCGTGGGCCCGGCTCCTCGCCGCCTCAGCAACAACGACGAGACGAAGTACACCGCGGATTTACCCCAGCCAGTCCTCTGGACCACCAGGGCGCGCCGTCCGGCGTCGACGAGGGCTTCGATCGCCTCATACTGGCCGTCGTGGAATTGCGCGTCCGTACTCCCCACAAGCTCCCGCAATACCTCAAGAGCTTGCAGCCGGGTGGTGGACTGTTCTGCTGCGAGGAGAGCAGCATCAGGGTTGTTGGGCATGGGTTCAGTATTCCAGCATGCGCAAACAGCCAGAACCTGGAACTTCATCTATGTGGACGAACATCCGTGTAGCGAAGGTTTTCCACATAGCCGCTTTCCTGGCAAGGTGACGGCCGGGCTCCACAGTAGGATTGAGCCCGTGACTAGCGAGCAGAAGAAGAAGACATTTGACCTCTCGGCTTCCTTCAAGGCCTACGACGTTCGGGGAATCGTCGGTGAATCCATTACATCCCGCATCGTGGAATCCGTCGGCGCCGCTTTCGTCGACACCCTCGGGCTTTCGGGCGAGACCGTTCTGGTGGGCGGCGACATGCGCCCGTCATCGCCCGAGTTCATCAAGGCATTCGCCGACGGCGCCGCTCGCCGGGGTGCCAATGTCCAGCTTCTGGGCCTCATCTCCACCGACGAGCTCTATTACGCCTGCGGCGCCCTCAATGCCGCCGGCGCCACGTTCACTGCGAGCCACAATCCCGCAGAGTACAACGGCATCAAGATGTCCAAGGCCGGTGCTCAGCCGATCTCGTCCGAAACAGGACTCAAGGAAATCCAAGCACTCGCGGAGAAGTACCTCAATGACGGCGACATTCCTGCTGCGGACGTCCACGGTGAGATCAGCTCCCACGATGTACTGAAGGATTACTCGGAATACCTGCGCAGCTTGGTTGACCTTAAAGTCTCCCGTCCTTTGAAGATCGTCGTCGACGCCGGGAATGGCATGGCCGGACTCACCACGCCCGCCGTGCTCGGTGACACGCTGCTTCCGGCGCTGCCGTTCGAAATCGTCCCCCTGTACTTTGAGTTGGACGGTTCCTTCCCGAACCATCCGGCCAATCCCCTTGAACCTGAAAACCTGCGTGATCTGCAGGCCGCCGTCATCGAGCACGGCGCGGATATCGGGCTGGCGTTCGACGGAGATGCCGACCGTTGTTTCGTGATCGACGAGAAGGGCGAGCCGGTATCGCCCTCGGCGATCACCGGCATGGTTGCGCGGCGGGAAATCGCCCGCGCCCAAGCCGCGGGAGAAGAAACCCCCGTGATCATTCACAATTTGCTGACCTCCCGGGCCGTCCCGGAGCTCGTGGCCACGGATGGTGGCAGGGCTGTCCGCACACGAGTGGGACACTCTTTCATTAAGGCGGTCATGGCAGAAGAAGGGGCCGTCTTCGGCGGCGAGCACTCGGCCCACTTCTACTTCCGCGATTTTTGGAACGCGGACACCGGGATGCTCGCGGCCATGCACGTGTTGGCAGCCTTGGGCGAGCAGGACGGCCCGCTGTCGGAGCTCGGCCGCCAGTACGAGCCCTACGTTTCCTCCGGCGAGATCAACTCCGAAATCGAAGACAAGGCAGGAGCCATTGAGCGCGTCCGCGCCGAATTTGATGGCGAAGACGTCGATGTCGACACCATGGATGGCAGTACCTTCACCGCGAAAGATGGAAGCTGGTGGTTCAACCTTCGTCCGTCCAACACGGAGCCGTTCCTGCGCCTGAACGCCGAAGCAAAGGATGTGGCCACCATGGAAAAGGTCCGCGACCGCGTCCTCGCCCTGGTTCGAGCCTAGCCAGCAGGCCCGAAGACGAGCAGTAGCATGGGTAACACAGCCAACAACCCCGAAAATGCGGCAGAGCGTGAACTCCACGACGTCCGTGAGACCTTGGGAGCCGCCTTGGCGACGGCGCAGGAACACTTGGAACAAAATGGCGGCTTCCTGCCCTTCGCAGTCACGCTCGCGGACGACGACGAACTCCGGCTCGTCTTCGTCTCGCCCGGCGAGCCGGATGACGAAGGAAACGTCGACACCGAGTCGATGTTGGCAGACATCCTTGAGTTGCTCCGTCAAGGTCGGGATGGATACCGCGCCGCGGCGATTGCCAGCGACGTCATCCTTCCCGAACATGGCTCGGACGGAATTCACGCCGCTGCTGAGGATCGCAACGGCGGGCTGATGGCAGCTGTGATCCCCTATGTAAAGACAAGCGAAGGTTTCGCCTTTGACACCGCAGAAGCAGATACCAACGAACCCCTTATCTGGGTGGACTAGACCTGACTACGTAAGCTTGAAGGCATGAAGATCAATGCCTTCGCAGATGTGAGCCTGCGCGCGCTCCTGGTCCTATCGTCCGCGCCCGCAGGGGAACTCCTGACCACCCAAAACATCGCGGATGCTGTAGGGACGCCCTACCATCACGTCAGCAAGGCCATTGTTCGGCTGCGCGAGTTGGGCTTGATCGACGTCGAGCGCGGACGCAAGGGCGGATCCCGGCTCAGCCAGGCCGGACACAAAGCCACCGTGGGCCAGCTCCTGCGGGAACTTGATACCAGATCGGATCCCGCGGAGTGCCACTCCTCCCACGGCGACTGCCCCTTGATCATCGAATGCGGCCTACGTGGCGCCTTGGCCCGCGCCCGCGAGGCCTTCTACCGGGAGCTTGACGGCGTCGTCGTCTCCTCCCTGCCGAGTTTTCGGCAGATGGCCCCGGTGTTCCAAACGATCGGCTTGCGCCCCGGGATGTAACTCTCAGCCGTCGATTGGCAAAATCCTTCTACGACGTGTAGAAATGAACCATAGATACTTGCATTCGAAATACAAGTATTAGTCTCGGCCCGTACGGAAGCTGTGGGCCACTACGACAGGAGTACGTATGCTCTCGGACAAGTCCTTCCCCGTCATTCAGGCGACGTTGCCGCTCGTCGGCTCCAGGATTGGCGACATCACCCCCAAGTTCTACGACCGCCTCTTCGCCGCGCACCCCGAGTTGCTCGACGGGCTGTTCAGCCGTTCGAACCAGCGCTCCGGCAGCCAGCAGCAAGCCCTCGCCGGAAGTATCGCCGCATTCGCGAGCCACTTGATAAACAACCCGGGAAGCCTGCCGGAGACTGTGTTGTCCCGCATCGCCCACCGCCACGCTTCACTCGGCATCACCGAACCGCAATACCAAGTGGTCTACGAGCACCTCTTCGCTGCCATCGCAGAGGACCTGGCCGACGTCATTACCCCTGAAATTGCCGAAGCGTGGACTGAGGTCTACTGGCTCATGGCGGACGCCCTGATCAAGCTGGAAAAAGGGCTCTACGCAGCCCAGGCCAACGGCAAGATGTGGAGCCCCTGGAAGGTCGCGTCCAAGACTCCCGCGGGCACCGGGTCCATGACCTTCGTCCTGGAGCCCGCAGACGATACACCGGTCACCGAGGCGCTGCCCGGCCAATACATCAGCGTCAAGGTCACGCTCCCCGACGGTTTGCGCCAGGTCCGGCAGTACTCGCTTTCGGGCGCCGCGGGCACCAGCCGCAGCTTCACCACCAAGATCGACGACGGCGGCGAAGTTTCCCCCGTGCTGCACAACTCAGTGAAGGTCGGTGACGTCCTGGAGATTTCCAACCCTTATGGCGAAATCACGCTCAAGGACGGCGACGGGCCCGTAGTCCTCGCCTCGGCCGGCATTGGCTGCACGCCCACGGCTTCCCTCCTGCGTTCGCTCGCCGATTCCGGCTCGAATCGACAGGTCCTGGTCCTGCACGCCGAGAGCAATCTGGACAGTTGGGCGTTGCGCGGGCAGATGACGCACGACGTCGAGCGCTTGGATGCGGCAGAACTTCAGCTCTGGTTGGAGGAACCGCAAGGCGGGTCCAATGCGGGCTTTATGTCTCTGCGCGAAGTGGACCTTCCGGCCGATGCCTCGCTGTACCTATGCGGCCCGCTGCCGTTCATGAAGCACATTCGCAATGAAGCGATCAATGCCGGAATCCCTGCCACGAAGATCCACTACGAAGTCTTCGGGCCGGACATCTGGTTCGCCAACTAGCTAGCACCAGATGTCGTTTAGAGGCCCCAAAACGACATCTACTGCGAGTCAGTTGGGGTGCTCGAAGCGGCCGGAAGGACCACTCCCAAGGTTCCGTCGACGAGCACCCACTCTCCGTCGGTCAAGATGCTGGTGGCCGAGCCGGTGCCCATGACGGCCGGAATTCCGTATTCCCTCGCAACGATCGCCGCATGCGAGGCGAGTCCACCGGCATCCACCACAACCGCGGCCGCCCGTTGGAACAGCGGAGTCCAGGAAGGGTTGGTATAGGGGCAGACCAGGATTTCCCCCCCACGCAGCTGGCCGAACTCGCTCGGTACCCGGATCACGCGAACCTGGCCGCTTGCCTGGCCACGGCTGGACGGCGTACCGGAAACCAAGACGCCTCCAGAGGGCAGGCGTCCAGCAAAAAGCAACGCAGGATCGAGCAGCGGAATCCCTTCGAGCTCACGCCGTTTCGCCACCCGAGCCAGCACCAGCGGCCGGAAGCGGTGCCGGAGGGAAGCCGGCAGCGCGCCGTCGTCGGCGTCTGTAATGGACTCCAGTTCCTCGAACCGCAAGTGATAGATCTCCTCCGGCTTGTCGATCACGCCCGCCAACACCAACCGGCGTCCCAGCTCCCGGTAGGCGCGGCGGATCGGCGGAATGGCTTTGGTGGCGTAGAAGTGGCTGTCTTCGCGGAACGCAATTCCAGCCCTGGCGGACTCGACCGCAGCGAGCATCCTCCGGCGCAGTGGTTCGAAACGGAGCACCGGGTGGCGGTTCAATTCCTCCATCGCCGTCCCGGCCTTGTCAACCGTTTGAAGCCGCCCTCCGGACATCGCTTTCACGAGGCCCAGAACCACTTCGGGGGCGTCGGACCAGGTAGGCGAACTGCTCAAGACGACGCTGGTGGTTTCGCGGTGGCCGTATTCAAGCTGGAACGCCTCGAACGCCGCGCGGAAAGCACCATGTTCGGGATCTTTTTCCACCAGGTCCAGCAGCTGGCCGGAATCGGTCTCAAGAAAGGCGCGTGACAGCCCGGGGTCGTCCGCCGCGATGGACGCCAGCCGTTCAAGGGCGCGGTTCGCCTGGCTTGTCCGGGTCTCCGCGCCCGCGATCAGCACAGGAGCCAGCTTCATCTTGCCAAGCAACAGGAGCATGAGACGCATTTTCAGCATTGGCAAGAGAACCCCCGGCAGGTACGAAATCCGGAGATTCCTGATGGCCCGCATCGTCCCGAAGCACTCCTCAACGAAGGCGATGACCGCGCGCCATCGCAGCGGAGCGAGGTCCGTTCCGTTCAGCCGTTCCGTGTCGGCAAGGAACTGCTCAAAACGCGGATCCTGGGTCCACTCGCTGGCCTTGAATTCCCTTGAGCGTCGCAGCAATGACACCGGCGCAGCAAGCGACCGGAGGGTCGGGCGCGGCACGGGCGGGATGAGCTGCACCACCACGCCGTCTTCCTCAGGCAGGAACTCCTCGACCATGGGGAAGGCAACGCCCACGCTCCCGGCCATCCCGCGCAACATTTCCCATATGCCGAGGCGCATCCACCCCGAAACGTCCAGCGGATACGGCCGCTCCTGGAACATCTCCCAGAAGAAGGGTCCCACCCACCGTTGAAACCAGTTGAGGCTGGGCGGTTGGGGCGGGAGTGCGGTTATCGGCCGGACCTGCAGAACATACAGCACACCTCCCGCCACCGCCCACTCAATGTCTTGGGGACGGCCAAAATGCTGCTGGGCTTCCTGTCCCAGCTGTGCCAGCTCCGCCAATTGCTCCGCCACGAGCCCGGGCCTAGCACCCGGCGTGCCGGTCATTTCCCGCGTTCCCCCGCCCGCAGCCGCACTGATCACTACCTCCCGACCACCCGGCACGAAACTGAGCACTTTTCCGGAGCCGTCCAGGACGTAGCGCTCTGGCGTCACCCGCCCCGAAACCACGGCTTCCCCGAGCCCGGGATTCGCATCCACCACCATCTCGCCGCGCTCACCCGTTACCGGGTTCGCTGTGAACATGACGCCCGCCACGGCGGCGGGCACCATTTTCTGAACGACGACGGCGATTGCCACCTCGCGCGGGTCGATTCCCTGCCGGCGGCGATAGGTCATGGCCCGCTCGGTCCACAACGAAGCCCAGCACCTGGCGACTGCCCGTACCACCTCATCCTCGCCGGTCAGGTTAAGGAAGGTGTCCTGCTGCCCGGCAAACGCGGCCCCGGGAAGGTCCTCCGCAGTAGCACTGGAACGGACAGCGACCGCACCCCGGCCCAGCTTCGCATAGGCGGCGAGGATCTCGTCTCGAACGCGCTCGGGCATATCCGCGCTTGCGAACAGCTCCCGGATGGCGGCAGCGTGGGTTCCGTTGCCGCCGTTGGACGCACCGCCGTCGAACGCGTCACCGGGCTCCGAGGACAACAAGAGGTCCAGTTCTGCCCCCGCCTTCGTTTCCGCCAGGAAGGAGAGGTACGCGCCCGTGGTGATGACGAATCCCGGCGGCACGGGAAACCCTTGACGCACCAATTCCCCCAGGGCCGCACCCTTGCCGCCGGCGACGGCGACGTCGCCCCTACCGAACTCGGCCAGTGACGCAGTGATCTGCTGAGCCATCTGGGGCTCACTGACCGTGGCGGGCGCATGGAGGATTGGTTTTGGCGGCTGGGCGTCGTCCATCGGTGGTCCCTGAAAGTAGAGAACTATAGGTTCCCTGAAAGCTACCCCGGGCGCTTGCACGGCACAATGCCCGGAGACGACGGCGGTCCCGCACCTTGAGCGCAAGGTGCGGGACCGCCGTCCGTAGAAGGGGCCTCCGCCGCCGAGGGTTCCCTGGCTGAGCGTAGCGAAGCGAGGGAGGCGGTGGCGATCTAGGCCAGGCGGGCCTTCAAGCCTTCCAGCTCGGACAGCAACGCAGCCGGCAGGGACCCGCCGAACTTTGCGTACCACTCCTCGATCGATGCCAGTTCGGTCTTCCACTCGGCGGGGTCGACGCGGACTGCGGCCTCCACCTCAGCGGGGGTCATGTCCAGTCCTTCGAGATCGATGGACTCGCCTGTCGGCACGAATCCGATGGGGGTCTCGACGGCGTCGGTCTTGCCTTCAATGCGCTCGATAGCCCATTTGAGGACGCGGGCATTGTCACCGAAGCCAGGCCACGCGAAACCACCATCAGCGGTGCGGCGGAACCAGTTGACCAGGAAGATCTTCGGCAGCCGCTCCGAGTTCGCCTTGGCGGACAGGTTCACCCAGTGGTTCAGGTAATCGCCTGCGTCATAGCCGATGAACGGCAGCATGGCCATGGGGTCGCGACGCACAACGCCGACGGCACCTGCCGCAGCAGCAGTGGTCTCGGAGGACAGCGTCGAACCCATGAAGATGCCGTTGGACCAGTCGCGTGCCTCAGTGACCAGCGGGATGGTGGTCTTGCGGCGTCCGCCGAAGAGGATCGCGGAGAGTTCCACGCCTTCGGGGCTGAAGTACTCCTCGGCCAGCATGTCGATCTGGTCGATCGGCGTGCAGAAACGGGAGTTCGGGTGTGCGGCGGGCTTGTCGGACTCCGGGGTCCAGGAGTTGCCCTGCCAGTCAGTCAGGTGCGCAGGAGTCTCCTGCGTCATTCCCTCCCACCACACACCGCCGTCGTCGGTCAACGCAACGTTGGTGAAGATGCTGTTGCCCTTGGCGATGGCGCGCATGGCATTCGGGTTGGTGCCCCAACCGGTGCCCGGAGCAACGCCGAACAGGCCAGCCTCGGGGTTGACGGCGCGGAGTTCGCCTTCCTTGCCAAAGCGCATCCAGGTGATGTCGTCGCCGAGGGTTTCGACCTTCCAGCCCTTGATGGCGGGGTCCAGAAGGGCCAGGTTGGTCTTGCCGCAAGCAGACGGGAAGGCCGCAGAGATGTAGTAAGTCTTCTGCTCAGGCGAGGTCAGCTTCAGGATGAGCATGTGCTCGGCCAGCCAGCCTTCGTCGCGGGCCATGACGGACGCGATACGCAGGGCGTAGCACTTCTTGCCGAGGAGGGCGTTGCCGCCGTAGCCCGAGCCGAAGGACCAGATGGAGCGCTCTTCCGGGAAGTGCACGATCCACTTGTCCGGGTTGCAGGGCCAGGCAACGTCTGTCTGGCCGTCCTCAAGCGGGGCGCCCAGGGAATGCAGCGCGGGGACGAAGAACGCATCCGTCTGCGTGATGCGCTCCAGCACGTCGGTACCGATGCGGGCCATGATGCGCATCGAGGCAACAACGTAGGCGGAGTCGGTGATCTCGACGCCGAACTTCGGGTCTTCGGCGTCCAGGTGGCCCATGACAAACGGGATGACGTACATGGTGCGGCCGCGCATGGAGCCCGCGAACAGTCCACGCAGCTTCTGCTTCATCTCGGCCGGAGCCATCCAGTTGTTGGTGAAGCCTGCGTCGCGTTCCTTTTCGGAGCAGATGTAGGTCTGCTCTTCCACACGGGCCACGTCGGCAGGATCGGAGAAAGCGGCAAAGGAGTTCGGGAACGTCTCCGGGTTCAGCCTTTTCAGGGTGCCCGCGGCGACGAGTCCGTCGGTCAGTTTCGTGTATTCCGCTTCGCTGCCATCAACCCAGTGGATGCGGTCCGGCTGTGTCAGCTCGGCTACTTCCTCCACCCAGGCCAACAAGCGTGCATGCGTAGTAGGTGCCTTCTCAAGCAGCGGCAGTCGCGCCAGATCGCCCATCGTGGTTCCCTTCCTCGGGTTCAGTGGTGTGTCCTAAATGCTAGGGCTCGCGGAGTAGACCAATCTGGGTTCGGACGTGGGATCTCTTGAGCAATTCGAAGCAAAACCCCTAAAAATCAAGGATCTTGTTCAGCGATTCGCTAAATTTAGTGACTAAGGTCACATAGACCGGTCTAGTTAGGTAGATTACATCCAGCCAATTTGGCACGAACGGCGATCTCGCGTAAAGTTTATTGAGGTTCGAGGGGGGGAACGAGTTTGAAACTCCCGAGAATCACTAAGATGCGCCCATAGCTCAGCTGGATAGAGCGTCTGTCTACGGAACAGAAGGCCGGGGGTTCGAATCCCTCTGGGCGCACAAATGAAGACCCGCACCGAGCTCGGTGCGGGTCTTCTTTCGTAAAGTCGAAAGCCCAACTAGCTCGCATTTGTTGTCGCTATAAGGGCTGAAAACGACAACAAATGCGAGCTAGTTGGGCTGCGGGGCGCCCGCTCTACGCGGCGACGGCCTCGCTGATGCGGCGGCGGATTCCGTCGAAGTGGCGGTTGAGCAGTTCGGCGGCAGCGGACTTGTCGCCGGTTGCGACGGCGGAATAGATGTTTCGGTGCATGGCAGCGGTGGCTACAAGGTCTTCGTTGGCCGAGCCGATTTCCACGTGGATCTTCCGGTAGACCTTCCAGAAGACGCCCATGAGGTTGATGAGGAGCTCGTTATTCAGCGGTTCGAACAGCCGGCGGTGGAACTCGGCGTCGGCGGCGACGAAGTTTTCTCCCGCGCCTGCGAGCTCTTCCATCTGCTTGACGGTTTCTTCGATCGACGCGAGCTGCTCGGAGGTCATTACGTCCATGGAGGAGCCGATCAGCCCCGATTCAAGGGCCTGGCGCACATCCACGAGTTGCAGCGCCTCGAACCCCTGGTGGCGCAGGGACAAACGGCCACGGAAGGTTAGGCCGTCCGCGAGGGCCTCGAAATTGCTGGGGGCGACGAACATGCCGAAGCCGTGGCGAATCTCGATGACACCCAGGGCCTGGAGCACTTTCAGGGACTCACGGAGGGTGTTCCGCCCGACTCCCAGCGCCACGGAGAGTTCATTTTCCGTGGGCAAAGGATCGCCTGCCTCCAGCTCGCGCTCGAGGATCAGCTCCATAATGTCCGATTGAAGGGCCCTGAGCCGGGCCTGTGCGCTGAACCGCGCTTGCGGAACGACACCGGAAGTGGTCATGGCTCTCCTTGCAAAAGTACTCAACCTTGGCCGCTATCCATTTTTCGGGAGTGAGGACAAGGAATCAGTGCGGTGTTAATCTTTAGGTGAGCCTAGCGCCCACAATGAAGACGGTGCTACGCAACATACAATATCGGATGTCCCATCTCCTTGATAGATGTTTGCCCTGATTTTTGCTTGAACCCCCAGGTTGATCACGGCGCAGCCGCGCACGCCGGGACAGCCGAACCCCCGCGCGGCGGCGTCACAGGCCTATCCAGAGCCGAAGGTGACCCAAATCTCGCTTGACGACTTCCTGTGACCGCCCTTACAGTTTCATTACGAGCATCGGATGTCCTACATCCGATAACCAGAAAACTTGAATGGTGAGGCATCTTATGAG
Organism: Arthrobacter methylotrophus; assembly: GCF_039539965.1. Classification (NCBI taxonomy): domain Bacteria; kingdom Bacillati; phylum Actinomycetota; class Actinomycetes; order Micrococcales; family Micrococcaceae; genus Arthrobacter; species Arthrobacter methylotrophus. Next base: position 3,875,903 of record NZ_BAABED010000001.1, read on the forward strand.
CAACACGATTAACAACCTGTCGGTGGTCAACGACGCCAGCCGACGCAACTTTCTCAAGCTGAGCGCGGCGGCGGGCGCTGCCGCGGCTTTCACGGCTACCCTTTCGGCATGTGGCGGCCCCGCCGCAACGACCGCGGGTGGAGGGAACAATACGGCTGCGGTCAACAAGGACCTCACCATCGAAGCGGGCATCTCCTATGCGCTGTCCACAGGTTTCGATCCTCTGACGTCCTCTGGTGCCACACCGCAGGCCGCCAACCTGCACATCTTCGAAGGGCTCGTGGAGCTCCACCCCGCCACCCGCGAGCCCTATAACGCGTTGGCCGCCAGCGATCCCAAGAAGGTCAACGACACCACGTACCAAGTGACCATCCGTGATGGTGCCAAGTTCCACAGCGGTGCACCTGTCACGACGGACGATGTTGTCTACTCCTTCACGCGCGTGATGGACCCGGCCAACAAGTCCCTGTTCTCCCAGTTCATTCCGTTCATCAAGGACGTCAAGGCCCTCGACACCAAGACGGTGGAATTCTCCTTGAAGTACCCGTTCCCGGGCTTCGGACCGCGAATCTCCGTGGTGAAGGTGGTTCCGAAGGCGTTGGCCTCGACCGACCCGAAGGGATTCGATGCCAAGCCCGTCGGTTCCGGCCCGTACAAGCTGATCTCGGCCGTCAAGGACGACAAGATCGTCTTCGAAGCATTCGCCGACTACAACGGACCCAAGCCCGCACTCGCCAAGGGCATGACCTGGCTGTTGCTCTCAGACGCCGCTGCCCGTGTCACCGCGGCCCAGTCGGGCCGAGTCCAGGCGATCGAAGACGTACCGTACCTGGACATGGACGGACTCAAGTCCAAGGACCGGGTTGAATCCGTGCAGTCCTTCGGCATGCTCTTCCTGATGTTCAACTGTGCCAAGGCCCCGTTCGACAACAAGCTGGTCCGCCAAGCCCTTCACTACGGACTGGACAAAGACTCCATCATCAAGAAGGCCTTGTTCGGCAACGCCAAGGCGGCGTCGTCGTACTTCCAGGAAGGCCACCCGGACTACGTCAAGGCCAAGAACGTCTACGGCTACGATGCGCAGAAGGCCGCCGACCTCCTCAAGCAAGCCGGCGTGAGCAATCTTGAATTCGAACTGCTCACCACGGACACAGCCTGGGTCAAGGACGTTGCCCCGCTGATGCTGGAATCCTGGAACAAGATCCCCGGCGTCAAGGTCACCGCAAAGAACCTGCAGTCCGGCGCCTTGTATTCAGACAGGGTTGGCAAGGCCGACTTCTCCGTGGTCGCGGCCCCGGGCGATCCTTCAGTCTTCGGCAACGACGCAGACCTGCTCCTGAGCTGGTTCTACTCGGGTGCCACCTGGATGACCAAGCGTGCCTATTGGACCGCTCCGGAAAGCGCTACCCTGCAGGGCCTGATGGACAAGGGCTCACAGGCCTCAACCGCTGACGCCAAGAATATCACCGGGCAGATCGTGGACCTCGTCTCCGAGGAACTCCCGCTGTACCCGATCTTCCACCGCCAGCTCCCCAGCGCATGGGACGACAAGAAGCTCTCGGGCTTCAAGCCGCTGCCCACCACCGGCCTGTCCTTCATCGGCGTCGGCCGCACCTCCTAGCCGCACCCAACCCCAACTAGCTCGCATTTGTTGTCGTTTAGACGGCTCAAAACGACACCTACTGCGAGTTAGTTGGGCGAGGCGCACCCCTTGGAAGCACTACCCCGCGAGACCGCCACGCAGCGGCCGCAACAAAGCAAACCGGAGAACAAATGGTCATGATATTGCGTCTGCTTGGACGCAGACTCGCGGCATTGCCCTTGATGATCCTGGGCATCACGCTGCTGGTCTTCCTCGTCCTTCAAGCAGCCCCGGGCGACCAGGCCAGCTCGGCCCTCGGCGAAGGCGCCAGCGAGGCCGCCAAACAGCAGTACCGCCAGGACAACGGCCTGAACGATCCCCTGTTCATCCAGTACTTCCGTTTCCTGGGCAGGCTCGTGCATCTCGATCTTGGCGTGACCACGCCGCCGTCCAAATCGGTGGCAAGCATGATTGCCTCGGCCTTCCCGTTGACGCTCCAGCTGACCTTCCTCGGCGTGATCATCGCCGTCGTACTGTCCTTGGTTTTCGGCATCATCGGCGCCCTTTACCGCGACAAGTGGCAGGACCAGCTGGTCCGGATCTTCTCCATCGCGGCCATCGCCACCCCGTCCTTCTGGCTTGGCATCCTGCTCATCCAGTGGTTCGCGCTCGGTGACAACCCGATGTTCCCTTCGGGTGGAATCGCGACGCCGGAGTCCGGCTTCGGCGGCTGGCTCAACTCGATGGCACTCCCGGCCCTCGCGCTCGGCATCCCCGTTTCCGCTTCCTTGATTCGCGTGGTCCGCACCTCGATGGTGGAGGAATTGGACCGCGACTACGTCCGCACGGCCATCGGCAACGGGGTCCCCTATCGTGAAGTGGTTTCCAGGAACGTCCTGCGCAACGCGCTGGTCACTCCGGTGACCGTACTGGGACTCCGCGTGGGCTACCTGCTGGGCGGCGCCGTCGTCATCGAAATGATTTTCGCCCTTCCCGGCATGGGCCAGCTGATCCTCAACGGCATCACCAACCTGGACGTCAACCTGGTCCAGGGCGTGGTCCTCACCATTTCCGTCACCTTCGTTCTGGTGAACATCGTGGTGGACCTCCTGTACCTGCTCATCAACCCCCGAATCAGGACGGTATAGCCATGCGCAGCAAACTTGCTGAACGGCTCAGCGCCCCGGGCGTCCGCTTCAAGTCCCTCCCTTGGGGATCGCGTCTTGCCTTGTTGTTCCTCGTGGTGATCGGCCTGGCGGCTATCTTCGCGCCCCTCGTCGCACCGCACGATCCCCTGGAAACGTTCATCCCGGCCCAAGCGCCGGACGGCGACCATTTCTTCGGTACCGACCGTCTGGGGCGTGATGTCTTCTCCCGGCTGCTCTACGGTTCCCAATCCTCCCTGATGATCGGCCTCGGCGCGGTGGCCCTCGCGATCGTCGTCGGCGCCGTGCTTGGCTCGCTCGCCGCGACGTCCAGCAAGGCGGTCAACGAGATCATCATGCGACTCATGGACATCCTCATGGCGTTCCCGGGCATCGCCCTCGCAGCCGTGCTGCTGGCGGCTTTCGGCAACTCGGTACCCACCATCATCGTCGCCATCGCCATCATCTACACACCGCAGCTCGCCCGGGTGGTCCGCGCCAATGTGCTCGCCCAGTACGGTGAAGACTACGTCCGGGCCGAACGAGTGATGGGTGCAAGCCGCCCCTACATCCTGCTCAAGCACATCGTCCGTAACACCGCCGCCCCTGTGCTGGTTTTCGCCACGGTCATGGTGGCCGACGCCATCATCCTCGAAGCCTCGCTGTCCTTCCTGGGAGCCGGCGTCCAGGATCCCGCACCGTCCTGGGGCAACGTGATCTCCTACGGCCGCAACCTGGTCCTTTCAGGTGGCTGGTGGGCAACGACCTTCGCAGGCCTCACGATCTTGCTCACTGTCCTTGCGCTGAACATCCTGGCCGAAGGCCTCACCGACGCCATGGTGAACCCGAAGCTGCGCAAGGCCCCGGTGGTGAAGGACGACGACGGTGCTGCCGCTGCCTTTGCCGGCGCCGCCGTGGCGGGTGCAGCCGTCGATACCGAAATCGCGACGTCGGTGGCCCAGCCATCCGTCGTGGAACAGCACGAACTCGACGGCGTTCGGCCGGCAAACAACGATCCCCTCTCCGAAGAGGACTACACGGCGTCGGTCCTGAACGATCCGAGGATTGCCCTGGCGAGTCCGCACGCGCTCCTCGACAAGGAACTCGAACTCCTGGCTTCCATCGAGGCCAAGCGCACCGATCGGCTCCCCCAGGTCCCGGCCGGCGCCAGGAACGTGCTGGAGGTCAAGAACCTGTCCATCCGCTTCCCCGGGCGCTTCGGCGAAACCGCGATCGTGGACAACGTCTCCTTCACCGTCCGCGAAGGGGAAACCATGGGCCTGGTGGGCGAATCCGGTTGCGGCAAGTCCATCACGTCCCTGGCCATCATGGGCCTCCTGCCCAAGACTGCCGAGATCACCGGATCCATCGTCTTCGATGGCAAAGAACTCCTGGATTCCGGCTCGAAGCACAGCAACGCCAAGGCCTATCAGGGCCTGCGGGGCGAGCAGATCGCCATGGTCTACCAGGATGCGCTGAGCTCGCTCAACCCGTCCATGAAGATCAAGGAGCAGATGACCCAGCTGACCAAGCGCGGCGGCCGCAAGACCCCCGCCGAGTTGCTGGAACTGGTCAAACTCGATCCCGTCCGCACGCTTGCCAGCTACCCGCACGAACTCTCCGGCGGCCAGCGCCAGCGCGTGCTGATCGCCATGGCTCTTTCCCGCTCGCCGAAGATCGTGGTGGCCGACGAACCCACCACGGCCCTGGACGTCACCGTCCAGAAGCAGGTGGTGGAGCTGCTCAACGAACTGCGCGAACAGCTCGGCTTCGCCATGGTCTTCGTCAGCCACGACCTCGCTTTGGTTGCCTCCTTGGCGCACCGGATCACGGTCATGTACGCAGGCCAGGTAGTGGAATCGGCACAGGCTTCCGAGCTCCTGCAGAACCCGCGGCACGAATACACGCGAGGTCTGTTGGGCGCAGTTCTTTCGATCGAGGCCGACGCCGTCCGCCTCCACCAGATCCCCGGCACCGTGCCGTCTCCGCGGGATTTCGCTTCGGGCGACCGCTTTGCGGCCCGCTCCTTGAGGCCCGACGCCGATCCGAACCAGCAATTGGTCCTCACCGTTGTTGAATCCGCCGGTGGCGGAGCAGACCGGGACCACTACTGGGCCAGCCACCTGAAGGAGGACGCAAAGTGAGTACTTCCCAACGGGATATCCCAGCCAAACCGGTCATCGAACTCAAGGACGTCAAGGTTCACCACCGGGCCCGCACCGGCGGCCTCTTCCGGCCCAACATCGTCAAGGCCGTCAACGGTGTGGACTTCAGCATCAGCCGTGGCGAGACTGTCGGGATCGTCGGCGAGTCCGGCTGCGGCAAGTCCACGCTCGCCTCGGTGCTCGTGGGACTTCAGACCCCGACGTCGGGCCAGGTGCTATTCCACGGCAAGCCGGCCATCAAACGCAACGCACGCATGCGCAAGGATTTCGGGCGTGCCGTATCCGTGGTCTTCCAGGACCCGGCCACGGCGCTCAACCCGCGCATGACCATCGAGGATATCCTCACCGATCCCCTGCAAGTCCACGGCATCGGCAACGCAGCGTCCCGCTCGGAGAAAGTCAAGGAACTGCTGGCCCTCGTCGGTTTGCCGCAATCGGCAGGCGAGGTCACGCCGTCGCAGGTTTCCGGCGGCCAGCGCCAGCGCGTGGCGATTGCGCGCGCCCTCGCTTTGGATCCGGACATCATCGTGGCGGACGAACCGACGTCGGCGCTCGATGTTTCCGTCCGAGCCCAGGTCCTGAACCTCCTGTCCGATCTGAAGACCCAGCTGAACCTCGGCATGGTGTTCATTTCGCACGACATCCAGACCGTCCGCTACGTCTCGGACCGGATCTGCGTCATGTATTTCGGACAGATCGTCGAGGAAGGCCCGGCCGCACAGGTCTTCGACAACCCAAGCAACGACTACACCAAGAAGCTGCTCGGCGCCGCACCAAGCCTGCTCCACACCTAAGTTTTTCCCTTTCAGATCCAAACAACGGAGATTTCTGTGTCTACTCAGTTCCAGGGCGTCATTCCCCCGGTCATCACCCCCCGCCACGCTGACGGCCGCGTTGACACCGCGTCCCTGAAGAACGTCACCAAGCACCTGCTCGACGGCGGCGTGTCCGGCCTTTTCGTGTTGGGCTCCTCGGGCGAGGTCCCCTACATGACCAACGAGGAGCGCGAACTCGTCGTCTCCACGATCGCCGACGCGAATGCCGGTGCCGTGCCCCTGGTTGTGGGCGCCAACGAACAAACCACCAACCGCGTGATCGAAGAAGCCAAGAAGGTCATCGACCTCGGAGCCGACGCAATCGTAGTCACCTCGATGTACTACGCCATCGGCAACGCCCAGGAGACCGAAACCCACTTCCGAAGCATCCACGCTGCCGTGGACAAGCCGATCTTCGCCTACGACGTCCCCGTCCGTACGCACTTCAAGCTGCCCACCGACCTTCTGGTCCGTCTGGGTCGCGACGGCGTGATCGCGGGCGTCAAGGACTCCTCCGGCGACGACGTCTCCTTCCGCCAACTGCTCCTTGCAGCCAAGGACATCCCCGACTTCGACATCTTCACGGGCCACGAAGTGGTCGTGGACGGAGCCCTCCTCGGCGGTGCCCAAGGCGTCGTCCCGGGCCTCGGCAACGTTGACCCCGCCGGCTACCGCCGCCTCTTCGATGCCAGCCAGGCCGGAAACTGGACGGCGGCCGCAGCCGAACAGGACCGCTTGGCGGACGTCTTCGAGATCGTCTACACCCCCAACGGCCGGGTCTCCGGCGGCGCAGCAGGCCTCGGCGCCTTCAAGACCGCCCTCCAGGTCATGGGCATCATCGAATCCAACACGATGAGCGCCCCCATGCTCTCCCTGAACGCCGAAGAAACCGCCGCAATCAAGGTCATCCTGGAACGCAACGGCCTGGTCTAGAGACGGGTTCGCGCCGTCCCACCCACGGCTGAGCTGGCCAGTGACACATGGCATCATTGACGGACCCCGCAAAAGACTTCGCAACAGACCCGAAGGACAAAACATGATGCACGTGATCGGTGTCGATCTTGGTGGAACCAAGACCGCCGCCGGGGTTGTTGCCGCCGACGGGAGCGTGTTGTTTTCGGAGCAAATCCCCACGCTCAATCGCGAGGGTGGGAACGCCATTCTGGGTGCTACGGCGGCGCTCGTAGCACGGCTTCTGCGGCGCGCGGCAGGCGAGGGAATCGCCGTCGGGCGTGTCGGCGTCGGTTCTGCCGGCGTCATTGATGCTGCGAGCGGGACCGTGGTTTCCGCTACCGACTCGATCCTGGGGTGGGCCGGGACCGGGTTGGCTGCGGGCCTGGCGGAACGGCTGGGATTCCCGCGGGACTCGGTCAGGGCTGTCAACGACGTCCATGCGCATGCCTTGGGCGAGGCGTGGCGTGGGGCGGCTGCGGGGTCGTCGAGTTCGCTCATGGTGGCCTTCGGGACGGGAGTCGGCGGCAGTTTCGTGCTGGACGGATCTCCTGTTTTGGGGCATCGCTATGTGGGCGGCCACGTAGGTCATTTTGCGTCGCCGTATGCCTACCACGAAGGTAAGGCGCTCCCCTGCGTGTGCGGCGGTTCCGGCCATGTTGAGGCGATCGCTTCCGGCCCGGCCATCCATGAATCCTTCGTGCGTTTCGGCGGCTCGCCGGACGTACCGGATACCCGAGCCGTGTTTGCCCTGGCGCTCCATGGCGATGCTGCCGCCATCAAGGCTATCGGCGCGGGCGCAGGTGCCGCCGGACAGGCCCTCGGCGGGCTCGTCAACATCCTCGACCCGGAGACGGTAGTAGTTTCCGGTGGACTGGCAGACGCCGGAGATCTCTGGTGGAAACCCATGGAACGCGCCATGCGCAAGGAGCTCATGGGCCCGCTCGCTGACATTCCCGTGCTCCGTGCGGCGCTCGGGAACACCGCGGCCATTGTGGGCGCAGCCAAGCTTGTCCTGAACTAATAACGAAAACCTTGCAAGGAGACCCCATGATCCTGACCCCTGAAGGCCTCGAAGCCCTCCGTTCGCAGTTGATCGTCTCCTGCCAGGCCTATCCGGGCGAGCCCATGCGCGATCCCCGAACCACAGGCCAAGTGGCGGCGTCGGCGGTAATCGGTGGTGCTGCGGCAATCCGTGTCCAAGGCCTCGCGGACGTCCAGTTCACCCGAACGGCTGTCGAGGTCCCGGTGATCGGACTTTGGAAGGACGGCCACGATGGCGTCTTCATCACCCCGACGCTCCGCCACGCCCTCGCCGTCGCGAATGCCGGCGCCCACGTCGTAGCCATCGACGGCACGCGCCGAGCACGGCCCGACGGCCTGAGCCTCAAACAGACGATCGACGGACTTCACGCGGAAACGCATGCCTTGGTGATGGCCGATTGCGGTTCCTACGCCGATGCGGCGGCCGCGGTCGACGCGGGTGCGGACCTGATCGGCACCACGCTCGCCGGATACACCGGTGAACGTCCCAAGACCGATGGCCCCGACCTTGAGCTCCTAGCGGAGATCGCCGGCGCTGGACTAGGCACGCCACTCATCGCCGAGGGCCGCATCCATACCCCTGCCCAGGCCCGCCAAGCCCTCGACGCCGGTGCGTTCGCCGTCGTCGTGGGTACCGCAATCACGCATCCGGCCAGCATCACCGGCTGGTTCAAGGGTGCGATGCACGGCTAGCAGCGTCCGGTCGTCCCAAGGCTGCTCAATTCCGCTGGATCATTCGCATCTCGTGGGAAAACATCCGCGCAAACACAGGCTTGACGATTCGGCTTCGAGGAATGATCCCGCAGAATCCGTCGCCGGGTCCCTGATCCCAAGCTGCGTCCGGGCGTAGGCTTCTCCCATGGCTGAGGAGAACATCCGGGAATTCGATGTCATTGTGGTCGGCGCCGGAGCCGTGGGTGAGAACGTTGCAGACCGAGTGGCCCGGGGAGGCCTCACCACAGCGATTGTGGAGGCCGAGCTGGTCGGCGGGGAGTGCTCCTACTGGGCCTGCATACCGTCCAAAGCGCTCCTTCGGCCTGGAACTGCCCTGCACGCCGCCCAATCCGTGCCCGGAGCAGCCGACGCCGTGACGAAGGTCCTGGATGCCGCACCTGTCCTGAAGTACCGCGACTACTTCACCAACAAGTGGCAAGACGACGGCGCCGTGCAGTGGCTCGTAGACACAGGCATCGAACTGGTCCGTGGCCGGGCGCGCATCACGGGCCCCCGCGAAGTCCAAGTGGATGGCAAGGACGGCAACAGCTATTCGCTCAAGGCCCACCACGCCGTAGTCGTGGCCACCGGCTCCACACCGGTCATGCCGAAGATTGAAGGCCTGCGCGACGTCCCCTATTGGACAACCCGCGGCGCCACCTCGGCGCGGAGCATCCCTGAACGGTTCGTGGTGCTGGGCGGCGGCGTCGCCGGGGTCGAACTTGCCCAGGCGTTTGCCCGCTTGGGCTCGTCTGTCACGCTCGTTGCCCGGGGGAGGCTGCTCAGCACTTTTCCAGAGGAAGCCGCCCGACTGGTTGCCGCAGGGTTGCGGGCCGACGGCGTCGATCTCCGGCTCGGGACGGACACTACGCGCGTCGAACATGACGCGGACCATGCGTTCACCGTCACGCTCGGGGACGGGACGACCGTGGGTTGCGAGCAATTGCTTGTAGCGACGGGCCGGCGACCCAACCTGGACAATTTGGGGCTTGAGAACGTGGGGCTCGACGCCGAAGAAGGCAAGGCTTTGCGCCTCACCACCGACTCGAGCGGCTTGGTGGAGGGAACTGCCAGCGACGGTACCAGCGGGCTGTGGCTCTACGCGGCCGGCGACGCGGCGGGTTCGGCCCTCCTCACTCACCAAGGCAAGTACGAGGCCCGGGCCGCTGGCGACGCCATCGTGGCGCGTGCCAAGGGAACCCTCCACGGCGCGCCGAAACCTTGGAGCCCCCAGGCCAAGACAGCCGACGAATACGCGATCCCCAGCGTGGTGTTCACAGATCCGGAGCTCGCATCCGTGGGCCCGAGCCTCCAGCAGGCATTGCAGAAGGGCATCAACGCCACAACGGTGGAAGTCCCCATCAATGTGTCCGGCGCCCAGCTGCATTCGGAGAATTACGAAGGCTGGGCGCAACTCGTGGTGGACGAGGACCACAAAGTGGTGGTCGGGGCAACCTTTGCGGGGCCTGGCGTCGCTGAACTTCTGCACGGTGCCACCATCGCCATTGTGGGCGAAGTCCCCTTGGACAGGCTGTGGCATGCTGTGCCGTCGTTCCCCACGATCAGCGAGGTGTGGCTGCGGCTGCTTGAGAAGTACGGGTTGTGAGGATTAATGGACCTTTCTCCGGATAGACGTGTGCTGCTCAAGTCGATCGGGCTTGGAGCGGCCGGTATCGCGGGTATTTCAGTACTGTCGGCCTGCACGGGCGAAACCGCACACCCTGCATCGCAGGCGTCCGCATCACTGCTTCCGGTTCCCCCGGGCAGATCGAACCGCTGCTGGACCGGGCGAAGGTCACCAATGCCTTGGCTAAGCTCGACGGATTGGTCCAAGACGCCATGGGACAAACCGGGCTGCCGGGGATGGCTGTGGCCGTGGTGTACCAGGATGAGGTGGTGTACGCCAAGGGCTTCGGCGTCCGGGAGGTCGGGAAGCCGGAGCGGATCGGTCCTGACACGGTGTTCAAGCTCGCTTCGGTATCCAAGCCCTTGGCGTCAACCGTGGTGGCGGGCGTTGTGGGGCGGCAACTCATCAAATGGACCGACCCGGTCATTGAATCCGACAAGGGCTTCGCGCTCAAGGATGACTACGTCACCCGAAGTGCCACTTTTGCCGACCTCATGTCGCACCAGAGCGGCCTGAGAACAGCGTCGGGTGATCTGCTGGAAGACCTCGGATTCGACCGCTCGTACATCCTCAGCCACATCAACCAAGAGCCCCTTGATACCTTCCGCTCGAGCTACAACTACAGCAATTTCGGCTACACGGCAGGCGGCGAGGCAGCCGCCAAAGCGATGAAGATGTCTTGGGAGGATCTGGCGGACCAGATCCTGTTCCGGCCGCTGGGCATGTCCGCAAGCAGTTACCGCAACTCGGACTACGAGAAGGCGTCGGACAGAGCCGCCATCCACGTGCCGCTCGGGAACAAGCAATGGGCAGCGAAGTACCACCGCGACGCCGACTCCGAGGCTCCGGCGGGCGGTGCGAGTTCCTCGGTCCGGGACCTCGCCCAATGGCTCCGGCTGCAACTCGGCAACGGCAGCTTTGGGGGCAAGCCGGTTATCGATCCAACCGCCCTCCAAACGACTCATGTTCCGCATGCGGTTTCCGGACCGGCGTCGTCTCCGGCCGCTCGTTCCCGTTTCTATGGCCTGGGCTGGAACGTCTCCTATGACGATCAAGCACGTGTCCAGTTGGGACACTCCGGCGCGTTCAATCTTGGCACCGCCACCGCTGTTGCCATGCTCCCTGGGGAACAGCTAGCCATCGTGGCCTTGACTAACGGACGGCCACAGGGGATTCCCGAAGCAATTACCGCGGGTTTCCTGGACGCAGCGCAGCACGGTGCACCCACGGTCGATTGGCTGGCATTCACCGCTGGCATCTTCAAACAGCTCGATGACTCCGAGAAGCCGAAGGTCGACTACTCCAAGCTGCCTTCCAACCCTGCTCCGGCGCGGCCAAACAATGCGTACACCGGCACGTACGCGAACTCGTACTACGGCCCGCTCGTGGTCCTCGATCAGGACGGGAAACTCGCCCTGAAGATGGGGCCGGCGGGCAACCCGACTACTTTCCCGCTGGCCCACTTTGACGCCGACACCTTCAGCTTTGAGTCGATGGGAGAGAACGGAAATGGGCTCGCCGGTGCACTGTTTGCCGGAAGCGGCGGCGGCACTGCACCAAGCGTCACCCTCGATTTCTACGACAAGACAGGATTGGGGACTTTTACGCGGATCTCGTGACAGCAGGACAATGGATCTATTTGAACTGACCGGTCAGTTCAGTTACGATTTGAGTAGATACCAGATTCTGCGAAAGGTCCAATTGTGCTGTCCGCACAGCAACTCCAGATCGACGGCCGCCGGAATGATCTCCTGCCTCCCACCTCGCTCGAAGCCCAGCGCGGAGAGCTCCTCCTCGTGACCGGCGACGGCCAGGACCAGCGCACAGCCTTGGCCTTGGCACTCAGCGGCCGAATGAAGCCCGGCAAAGGACTCCTGAGCTGGGACAACTCCGTGAAGACCAAGAAGCTCCGGGCAGCGAGCGCCCTCATCGACGCTCCCGGCGTCAATGAACCGGAGCAGCACTTGAGCGTCCGCGACCTCGTGACGGAAGACCTCTCGCTCATTCCCCGCCGCTACCGAGGTGCCCTCCTCAGCAAGCCATGGCTCAAGGTCAATCGCTTCGAGGACATCGCCGGGCTGTGGATTGAGCAACTCCCGGCGGACCGCCGCTTCGAGTTGCTGACCGCCTTGGCCCTCGCGGATCCGGCCCTCGATCTGCTGGTACTCGACTCCCCGGACCGGCACAGCGCGAACCCTGCGGACTGGCTCCCGCGCCTGGAGCAGTTGGCGTACGACGCCGGGCGGCCGCTCGCCGTCGTCGCGGTCGTCTCAGCCCTCCCGGACAGCTGGCGCGGCCCGGCCGCGGTGATCGGCAACTCGGTCACGCATACGGCACCCGCGGCCCCCGCCGAACCCCTCCAAAACGCCCAAGAAGATCCCGAAGAAGCACCCGAAACCCTGCAAAGGACCGCAAAGTGACTGTTCTGCGGCTGGCCCGCTCCGAACTCAAGCGCATGACCGGCGGGCTCCTGCCCAAGCTGACCATCCTCGCCCTGACCATGGTGCCCCTCCTCTACGGAGCCGTGTACCTCTACGCGAACTGGGATCCCTACGGCAACCTCAACCAGATCGACGCCGCGTTGGTGGTCGAGGACGCGGGAGCCCAGCCGGCCAGCGGCCCCGAATTGCAGGCAGGCCAGAAGGTAGCCGACAGCCTCGTGGAAAGCCACGTCTTCAACTGGCAGCGGGTGACCACCACGGCCGAAGCCGACGCCGGCGTTGAATCGGGCAAGTACGCCTTCGCCCTGAAGATCCCGAAGGACTTTTCCGCCAACCTGGTCTCGCCGGGCAGCTTCGACGCCGCCAACCAGGCAATGCTCAACGTCACCACCAACGACGCCAACAACTACCTCCTCAGCACCATCGTGGACAAGCTCACCACCGCGGTGCACTCCACCGTGGCCAAGGAAGTGGGAGAGGAAACTGCCAACCAGCTCCTCACAGGCTTCGGCACCATCCACGCCTCCATCGTCAAGGCATCCGACGGCGCGGCCCAGCTCGCGGACGGCGTCGGCAAACTCAGTGACGGTGCCGCCACCCTCCACGACGGGACCAGCCAACTCAGCAGCGGCGCGTCCGGGCTCCTGGCGGGCCAAAGCCGACTGCGCGACGGAGCGAACCAGCTCAACGACGGCGCCGGGCAGCTCAGCACTGGACTCACAGAACTGAAGAACAAAACCGCGTCCCTCCCGGCAGACTCCCAAAAGCTCGCCGACGGCGCAGCTCAAGTAGCCGCCGGAAACGCGCAGCTTAATGCGAAGGTCCAGGACGTCGTCGGGCAGCTTTCCGCGTTCGACGCCGGAGCCCGGGACCGCGTGGTGGCCTCCAACGGGCGGCTCGTGTCCGCGGGAGTCATCACGCAAGACCAGGCCAACAAGATCCTGGCGGACTTCGACACTGCCGCCGCTTCCAGCCAAGTCACGGATGCCAAGGCCAAGATTTCGGCCGATGCCGCCCAGATCCAGCAGCTCTCCGACGGATCAGCCGCAGTCAGCGCGGGCGCCGCCAAACTCGCGGGCGCCACGCCTGCCCTGACCGGTGCCATCGGCCAGGCCTCGGCCGGCGCGGACCAGCTCAGCTCGGGCGCTGCGGCCCTGGCGGCAGGCGAACAGTCTGCTGTCAACGGCACGGCTTCCCTCGCTGACGGTGCGGCCAAGCTCGACGACGGCGCGGCGCAACTTGCGAGCGGCGCCGCCACGGCCGCAGACGGATCCCGCACCTTGGCGAGCGAGTTGGCGAAGGGCGCAGGCAAGGTCCCGAACCCGAACGACGCCCAAAAGAGCGAGGTGTCCAAGGTGATCGCGGATCCGGTCGCGGTCAACAACGTTTCCCAAGCCAAGGCCGGATCGTACGGCGCCGGCCTGGCCCCGTTCTTCCTGACACTCTCGCTCTGGATCGGCGTGTTCATGCTCGTCCAAGCGATGCGCCCCATCACCCAGCGGGCCCTGGCGTCGAACGCTCCGTCGTGGAAGATCGCCGTCGGTGGCTGGCTCCCCTTCTTTGTGGTCTCCGTGCTGCAGGCCAGCATCCTCACCCTCGTAGTGGACTTGGGGCTGGGCCTCAACGCGGCACACCCGGTGTGGATGTGGTTGTTCATGCTGGCCGCCGTCATGGCGTTCACGGCCCTCATCCAAGGCATCGTGGCTTTGCTGGGGACTCCTGGAAAGTTCGTGGTGTTGATCCTGCTGGTCCTGCAGTTGGTGTCCTCCGGTGGAACGTTCCCGTGGCAAACGACTCCGATGCCGTTGCACGTGGTCCACGAGATCATGCCGATGGGCTACGTGGTAACGGGCATGCGGCACTTGATCTACGGCGGCGAGCTGTCGATGATCTGGCCGATAGTCCTGGGCCTGTGTGGCTACACTGTGCTGGGAGCCGCGCTTTCCACGCTGGCCGTCCGAAAGCACAAGTTCTGGACCCTCAAGACCCTGAAGCCGGAGATCGCAGTATGAGCATGCAAGAGCCTGCGACGCAGGCCATCGAGGGCCCGGACGGCCCGGGTCCAGAGACTCCGGAAAAGAAGCTCCGTCCAGCCCGCACCAACGCGAGCAAACAGCGCCTCTTCGACGCTTCGATGGAACTGATCGGCGAGCGCGGCGCGGCAGGCGTCACGGTGGACGAGATCGCAGCCGCAGCCGGCGTGTCCAAGGGAACGGTCTACTACAACTTCGGCAGCAAGGCCGATCTGATCGCCCAGTTGCTGCGCCACGGCGTCGACATCATGCTCGGCCGGCTCCAAACCATCGAGGGACTGCACGCCGATCCGCTCGAGGCCATGGAAGCCATGCTTGGCCAAGCCATGGACTTCATGGACGACTACCCGTCCTTCGCGCGGCTCTGGATCAGCGAAAACTGGCGGACGCCCAGCGAATGGGGCAGCCTCTTCGTCGAACTCCGTAGCGAGTTGTTGGCAGTGATCGGCGCCGCGATCGAGAAGGTGGCCAGCGAATACACCGTGGATACGGGCATTGCCCGCGGCAGCCTCGAAGCGGCAATGTTCGGTGCGATCTTCGTTGTGGGCCTGGACCGGCAAACGTACAACCCGGAACGTACCCGGGAGCAAAGTGTCGCAGCCATCATGACCATGATGCGGGGCTACGTCCTGCGGTAACGGTATGGCAACTGCGGCGTCGTACGGGCGTGGCGATTCCGCCCGGTCGGGGATGATGGTTTCCATGCGCCTGGGGAACAGTGGAAAGCTTGCGATCATCTCTGCTGTAGTGTCGGCTGGCTTGCTGGTGTTGCTCGCGATCACCCTGGAGGAAACCGTGATGTACACGTTCCTCGCGGTCTTGGCGATCGGCTACCTTGCGTGCGTCGCGGAAGTCTTCGCGCGGCGACGCTACTTCATGCTGGTCCTCGGCACGATCGCATCGGCCTTGTTCATCGCTTTCGGAATCGCGTTCCTGCGCATGTGGGGCCTCGCCTTCAACCAGGACGAGAATGCCTTGGGCAGCGCGGTGAGCAGCAAAGATTCGGATATCTACTTCTACCTCGCAGCCGCCGCAGGCTGCAGTTCCCTGCTGGTCCTGTTTGTGGGTGCAGTCTGGCCATCCCGCAGGAACCGAGCGGCGGCGTCCCGCCCCGTGGCTCGGCCAGCGGCCCGATCTGCGCAGCGGCCTTCTTCCCGTCCTTCACTGGCGCCTGCCAGGGCCGCCCAGCGGCCGGCGGCCCGTCCGGCGTCAGGGGCGGTGAAGCGAGCTGTCCAGCGGAAACCAACACCCACACCGGCTACGCCCGCAAAGCGTCCGACGTCGGGGTCCTCTGCTCAGGGATCGCCAGTTCAGCGCAAGCCCGCTCCCAGGCGCTGACGATCTTCGGGCAACGCCGGGGCTGCAGCTTTGGCGCGCCGCTGCAGGACCGCCGTCGCCACGCCGCCCAATAGGAGGAGACCGCCAGCCAGTTCCGCCGTCGTCGGGATCTCTGAGATCAGCAACCAGGCCGCGGTCATTCCCACCACCGGAACCAACAAAGTAAACGGCACCACGGCTGAACTCGGGTAGAGGCTCAGCAGGCGATTCCAGATGCCGTAACCCACCAGTGAAGCGAACACCGCGGTGTAGAGGGCGCTCAGAATCGTGGCCGGTTGCAGATTGGTGAGGGTCCCGACGACGGCGGCAGGCCCGTCCACCATCAAAGACAAGGCTGCGAGCGGCAGCGGGACCACAGCCCCGGACCAGACCACCAGGCCCAGACCCGAAGCGGCCTTGGCTTTGCGTGCGATGATGTTTCCCGCAGCCCAGGACAGTGCCGCTGCGAGCACGATCATGAGCGGCACCACGGGCGCCACCAGGCTGCGTCCCACCGCGACCAGGGCAAGCCCCGCGACACCCAGTACCACACCTGTCAGTTGGCGTTTGCTGGGACGTTCTCCGAGGAACCGGGCGGCCAACAGCACCGTCAGGAGCACTTGGGCTTGCAGCACCAAAGAGGCGAGCCCGGCGGGCATGCCGAGGGCCATGCCCAGGTAAAGCAGGCCGAACTGCCCAGCGCTCATGAACAGTCCGACGCCGATGATCGCCTTCCAGCTGACATCCGGTTTGCGGACAAAGAAGATGCAAGGGAACACCACCAGCACGAAGCGCATCGCCACGAACAACAACGGAGGCACATTTGCCGCGCCACCGCTCCCGTTGCTGCCATTCCCGCTTGCGGGGTGCAGGCCAAAGTCGATCGCGACAAAATTCAGGCCCCAAAGGACGGCGACAAGGACGGCAAGTGCTGAGTGGCGGATGTTCACGATTCAACTCTGACAGTGATGCGGATGAAGCACCAGCGTTGAATTCTTCATCGAATCATGTACGTTTGCTTCATGATTGAGATTGCGGCCTTACGGGCCCTCGTAGCGGTGGAGCAGCAAGGCTCGGTGGTGGCTGCCTCGGAGGCGATGGGGTTCAGCCCTTCGGCGGTGTCCCAGCAGATCAAGAAGCTGGAGAAGCAGAGCGGCGTCACCGTCCTGGAGCGCCATGGCCGGGGCGTACTACTGACAGACCGCGGCATGGCGTTGGCCGAGTACGGACGCCGCATCCTGGGCGAATTGGAGGAGCTCCAGGCCACCTTGCTCGCCGACCCCTCGAAGCCAAGCGGCGTGCTGCGGCTCGTGGCGTTCTCCACGGCCTGCCGGGGACTGGTAGGGCCGATGCTGGGGAAACTCGGCACAGCCGGGGGTTCCTCTGCCGGTACTGCTCGCAGTTCCGGGCTTGAGGTCCGGGTGGTGGCCGAAGACCCGCGCGAGGCCGTCCAACGGGTCGCAAGCGGTGAAGCCGATCTCGGCGTGGTGCACAACTGGAACTCGGTACCCTTGGTCATTCCGGAAAACATGGTGCACGAGGACCTCTGCCTGGACACGGCCGACGTCCTGCTCAACTCTGCGCACCCGCTGGCCGACAGGACCGCCGTCGAGCCTTCCGATCTGGCGGACGAACGCTGGATCAGCACCCCCGCCGGCGCCATCTGCAACGAGGCATTGCTGGCGATCCTCGCGGGCCTCGGACGCGTGCCGGACATCCGCGTCTACGATCCCGACTTTTCCACGCATATAGCTATGGTCCAGCAGGGCGTCGCGGTGGCTTTGGTGCCCAGGCTTGGCAGGCCGGAACTTCCCCCCGGGTGGTAGCTGTCCCCGTGGTCAATCCGGTGCAGCAACGCCAAGTGGGAATCGTATACCGGAAGACCATGACGGCAAGCCCCAGCATCCGCCATGTTGTCCGCCTGCTGCAGGACGTGGCCGCGGGACTCGACGTGGGACTCAACGCGGGCTAGCGGCGCGGGCAAGCGGCGCGGGTCGCGCGAACTGGCAGCAGATGCCCCCTGGCGGCCTTGCAAGGGGCAGGAGCTGCCAGTTCGCGCCCCGAGGTTACTTCTTTGGACGCGGAACGGCGAAGTGGGTCAGGCGAGCATCCTGCCCATCGAGTTCGGCCCACGACTTCTCCAGCTCCATCACGGTCATGGCACTGGTGGGGTAACGGGTAGCGGCATCCATGTAGGCGTCATGGTCCGAGTCGCGGGAAGCCAGGTGCATGGCGAGGTCCTGCACTCCGGGCATGTGCGAGAAGATCATCAAGGTCGTGACGGTTTCCGGCACGTGGTTGATGACCGCCAACATGCGCAACGCGGAGGCGGCATACAGACCGTCCTCGAGTTTCGGCGTCGGCGCCTTGTCCCCCAGTTCGCTGCACACCCACGTGCAGGTCTGACGGGTCCGGAGGGCAGACGAGCAGAGGATGAAGTCCGGAATCACATGGTGCTTCAGGAGCCATTTCCCGGCTAGCGGCGCTTCCCGGTGGCCACGCTCGGCGAGGGGCCGCTCATGGTCCGGCACCCCGAGAGGCCAGTCCGATTTCGCATGCCGCATGATCACCAGACGCTTGATGTGATGCTCGCTCATCCCCCCACCCTACTATCCCAACTAGCTCACATTACTTGTCGTTTTGGGGCCTCGTAACGACAACAACTGCGAGCTAGTTGGGTGGGCCAAGAGCTTAGATTGAGTATTCCGGAGCGGCCCAGACGATGACCTCAGGGTGCTCGTAGAAACGGTATCCCTGACCGCGGACGGTGCGGACGGTGTTCGCGAGGCGGCCGAGCTTGGAGCGGAGACGCCGGATGTGCACGTCGATGGTGCGCTCGTTGGGAACCTCTTCGGCATTGCGCCACAAGCCCTCGAGGAGTTCATCGCGGCCGACGGTGCGGGTGCCGTTTTCAACGAGGTAGTTGAGCAGCTCGAATTCCTTGAACGTGAGGTTCAGGGATTCGCCATCGAGGTGCACTTCACGGCGGGCGAGGTCAATCAAGACGCCGGACGGGCGGGCTTCCTGGGCAGGCTGCGGGCGGAGCGCCTCAGAGCGCTGGCGATTGCCAACGGTGGGGTCACCGAAAGTCGAGCGGACGACGTCGAGCGCGGAACCGGGCGCACTGGACGGGGCTACCGCGACGGCGGCATAACTCTCGGCGCCGGAGACGAGGGACTGCGCGTAAGCGCGGATTTCCTGGGCGAGCTTGGCGATGGACGTTCCGGCAGCCGCCGCGGTGTCCTCGTCGATGCCCATGTAGAGCACGAAGCCACGGGCCACGTTGTCATTGGCAACAGGGCGGATGGAGCGGTCTGCGGGGGCCAGAACAGGCGTGGGCGCAGTCATCGGCGCGGCCTCGTTGGCAGGAACGGCCCGGAGCTGGCCGTAGGAGTTGGGGTTGTAGCCCTGGGGCACGTAGCCGGGTGCCTGGCTACCGCCCTGCGGTGCGGGCTGCGCGTAGGCCGGGCGGTTGCCGAAGCCGGGACGAAGGCCGGCGTTCGACGCGGCCTTATTGGCGTTACGGACAGAGATGTGGACGTATCCGGATGCAACTGACATGGATTGCTTACCTCAGGGTGAATAGCCGTCATCGCGGCTTCGAATGCTGATCTAGTCCCCGCAATGAGATGGGGAGGGGCGCCCGACGCTGGGCAGTGGGCGAATGCCTGAAACTTTTTGGGGTTGAAAGTTAGGCATGCATTCGACAACAGCTCATCGAAGAACCAGCGGGTGCGCTGGCTTCGATCGCTGCGGCTGCAGATGCTGTTGAGTTCTTGTTCACATTTGAAGTGTGCAACGTAACAAAGGGAACATGCAAGTAACAATGGACCAAATGGTCCACATTTTGAGACGAATCGCACTATTGTGCCGCACATCACAATTCACATATTGCTAAATGTGAGCCATTCTCGTTCGTCACAGTGGACGTCTTGACGGCAATATTCGAAGATAATTTTACCAGAATGGCATTTTTTGAATATTGAGTTACGTCACGCGCTTGCCCTTGAATCTCGCGATATGAAACAACCCTTGTCCAATCCTGGAACGGTGTCTCATGAAAATTCCCTGGTAAATCGTCTGCTAGGGCCTTTACAAACGCCCCCAGCCTCACGCCGCGTCGGTGGTTTCCAGCTTCGACCCAGGCCCCTGGCTTGGACCGGTACATGTCGGCATCGGCCTCCATGAGAAGCTGCCGCGGCAATTCTTCCCGTGCGTCGGGAAGCATCGGCCTCATCTCGGTTGTCACCGATTGGCCTACCGCGACCTCGACACGCAGCTTGGACTCTCCCACCAGGCACTCCGGATCGAAGCTGTTCAAGATGCGGGAAGCGACCACGGCGATTTCCTCGGGCGATTCCAGGGCCGGAGGAAGAATGACGAATTCATCACCGGTGTAGCACGCGACCGTATCGATGCCGTGGACCGCCCCGGCGAGGCGTCCGGCGACATGGCCGAGGACTTGGTCCCCCGCGGCGTGGCCATAGGTGTGATTGATGTCCCCGAACCCATGTGGTCGAAGAGAACCAAGCGATATTGCTCCGTCAGGAACGGGAGAATCCGGTCCCACATCTTCTGGTCCATGCCAAAACCGTGGGCGAACATCAGGACCTGGCCGTCCAAGGCCCCCAAGACCGTGACGTTGTGCCGCTCAACCATCGACACGGTCATGGGAACCCCACCTTTTCTGTGCTACCGGGCCGACCCGCTCCCGCACTATCCGCACTATCCGCACTATCCGCACTATCCGCACTATCCGCACTATCCGCACTATCCGCACCGGGATCGTCCATGAGCCCACGTCCAGCCTCTTGTCATCCCACTGCGGCATGTTGCCCGAAGCAAGACAGGACTATGCAAGTCACATCGTATCCGGCGTCTCACCTCCCCGCATCGTCTCTCCTGGCCGGCCGCCGTAACGCTGTCAACTACGCTCAGTGAGGGTTAGTTGGTGGTGCCCGATCCTTGGGAACTTGATGCGGTTGCAGTCACGATCTGAATGGACTGGGCCGTGTACTTGTCGGATTCCTTGAGCGCAGTGACCCTCACGTTGGATCCGGACTTCACATCGGCAAGGGTCAGAGTCGTGCCAGTGCTTCCGCCTCCGCGTTGCCGCATGCCTTCCGCCACCACGACGTCCGTTCCCAGAGCATAGCTGCGGGTGAATCCATCTCCGCTCTTGACTGTCATGGAGCTTGCCGAAATATCAGTGACCGTACCCAGCTGGCCCGCCATGGTGACGTAGCTGCCGTTCTGGAGGACCACATATTCCGAGTGGACTGCAGCGTTCAGGCCGCCCATGCCCACCCCGAGGCCGCCCGGACCTGCGTTCGTCCCGCCTGGGCCACCGAATCCGCCCTGGCCGTTCTGCCCGGCGCCCGGCCCCTGCGTGTTGGTGCTATCAGCTGCCGCGGTCCCGTTTCCTGCGGCATATGCACCGGCTCCTGCCGCCGCAGCGACCACGACCGCGACGCCGCCAACGATGAGCCCCTTCTTCAGGCTCCAACTCTTGAAGAACGAAGGCCGGGGTTGCCCGGGGTTGTGTTGCTGCGGCGCACCCCACCCCGCGGCAGGCTGCTGGTTCACCGGCGGCTGCGGCGCACCCGGCGCACCCCACCCCGCGGCAGGCTGCCCAGAATCATCAAGGGGGCGAATCACCGGTTGCGGGTGCCCATTCTCCGGCTCGGAGCCAGGTACGGAGGGGTTGTTTTGCTGATCCATGGTGTTCTCCATCGAAGTCGAGATTGTTTGGTCGTGGTTGTTGCTGTCCCCAACAGCGTCGGCCGTTTTGCTGTGCGTTGGCTGTGTCGAACTGCAGGCTTGCCTGTGACCTGCAGCAGCGTTGTGTCGGAGGCCCGGCCGCAACCCAGCCGGCCCCGCCCCAGCCGGGCCCGCCCCGTATGGCCCCGCAAGAACGCCATCACAGCGCGTTGGACGTACCGTGCCTCTGGACAGCTCGCTAGGCTGGGACTCACAGGGTGCTCACAGCATCGGCTCAGCACTGGCAAAACGGCAGATTGGAGAGTTATCTCATGGCATCCTCGCACTCCATGACCAACAACCTCCCGCAGCTTAGCCACCCGGACGGTTCCCCCATCCGCGCCTTGGTGGTGGACGACGAACCCAGCCTCGCCGAACTCATGAGCATGGGCCTGCGCATGGCAGGCTGGTCGGTGGCCGTGGCGTGCGACGGTCCCGCTGCGGTCAAGCTCGCCAAGGACTTCCGGCCGGATGTCCTGGTGCTCGATGTGATGCTTCCCGGATTCGACGGCGTTGAACTGTTGGGCAGGATCCGCGCCTTTGCGCCTGAGGTTCCCGCGCTCTTCCTTACCGCGAAGGACGACGTCCAGGACCGCATCCTTGGACTAGCCGCCGGCGGGGACGATTATGTCACCAAGCCGTTCAGCATGGAGGAAGTCCTGTTGCGCCTGCACCGACTGGTCCAGCGCTCGGGTGTGGCCGCGATGGACACGGCCGAACTGGTGGTGGGCGACCTGACCCTCAATGTAGATACCCGCGAGGTCACCCGAGGGGGCGAAGACATCCCGCTCACGGCAACCCAGTTCGAGCTCTTGCGCTACCTCATGGAAAATCCCAAGCGCGTGGTCAGCAAAGCCCAGATCCTGGACCGCGTCTGGGACTACGACTTTGGCGGCCAAGCCAACATCGTTGAGCTCTACATCTCTTACCTGCGCAAGAAGATCGAGGCCAACCACCCGCCCATGATCCACACAGTGCGCGGGGCCGGTTACGTCATCAAGCCTGCCGAATAGCCCGGAGCGCCGTATGTCCGCACTCTCGGGTATCCCCCGCCAATCCGATCATCAGTGGTTCAACCCTTCAACCTGGCATTTGCGCACGCGCCTGATCCTGGTCTCGATGGCGCTCCTCGTCGCCATTTGTGGAGCCGTGGGCGTGGTCAGTTACGCCTCCATGGACCTGTTCCTCACCAAGCAGCTTGACCAGCAACTCGTGCAGGCCTCCCATGGCCGCCCGCCCGCTGGAGATCCGAATGGGCGGCCGGATCCTTTGGATGCCCGCGGCCAAAGCATCGGCACGCTGAACGCACGCATTGCCGGCGGGCAAGTGAGCAGCGATGCCGGATTCTTGTCCTCCGACGCCACCCGTACGTCTTTGACCGCCAACGACGCCGCCGCTCTGTTGGCGCTCCCCCCCAACGGGCGCGCGGTTGATCTGAACCTTTCCAACGGTGGCTACAGGGTGGTGGCGAGCGCAACCCCCTACGGCGATGAGGTCATCACCGGGCTGCCCCTCGCATCGAAGGAGAACACCGAGGCCTTGCTTGTCTGGACCATGGTCCTGGTTTCCTTGGGAGGCTTGGTGTTGATCGGGCTCGCGGGAACTGTTCTGATCCGCCGCACCATGCGTCCCCTGGAGCAGCTTTCCGACGTCGCCACGAAGGTGTCCAAGCTTCCGCTCGACGCCGGCGAGGTGGCGCTCGCGGTGCGCGTTCCGGCGTCGGCGGCTCACCCAGGAACCGAGGTGGGCAGCGTCGGCCACGCTTTGAACCTCATGTTGGACAACGTCTCCAACGCGCTCGAGGCCCGGCAGCAGAGCGAAACCAAGGTGCGCCAGTTCGTGGCCGACGCCTCGCACGAGCTGCGCACTCCGCTGACCGCCATCCGCGGCTACACCGAACTCTTGCGCATGACCGAAACGTTCACCGAAGACGGCCGCAAGTCGCTGGCCCGGGTTCAAAGCCAGTCCGAACGCATGACCACCCTCGTGGAGGACCTCCTTCTGCTGGCCCGGCTTGATGAAGGCAAGGCCCCGGTGTTCACCGATGTGGACCTCACGCAGTTGGTGGTGGAGACCGTCAGCGATGAGAAGGTCATGGCTCCCGAGCACGTCTGGCAGCTCAAGTTACCGGACGAGCCCCTCACCGTCCGCGGCGATACCACGCAACTCCACCAGGTCCTGGCCAATCTGCTCTCCAACGCCCGCAAACACACGGAGGCGGGAACCACCGTTGTCACGGGGGTCATGCGCTCCGCCGATGGCAGTGCCGTGGTTACCGTGACCGATAACGGACCAGGCATCCCGCGCGAATTCCAGGGCAGGATCTTCTCGCGCTTTGCCCGTGC
This sequence comes from Arthrobacter methylotrophus, assembly GCF_039539965.1. Classification (NCBI taxonomy): domain Bacteria; kingdom Bacillati; phylum Actinomycetota; class Actinomycetes; order Micrococcales; family Micrococcaceae; genus Arthrobacter; species Arthrobacter methylotrophus. Next base: position 3,899,842 of record NZ_BAABED010000001.1, read on the forward strand.
CGATGCGGCCCGCTCCGGTTCCGAGGGCACGTCAGGGCTCGGCTTGTCGATTGTGGAATCCATCGTCCAAGCCCACGGCGGTACCGTTGAAGTGACCTCGCGGCCGGGCCGGACGGAATTTGCCGTGCGCCTTCCAGCGGTCAGGACCGCCCTGGCCTGAAAGTGCACAAAGAAGCGTTCGACGACGGATGGTGGCGGGCGCAAGTCGACTCACCGGCGTCGTGATCTCCGTTACCCAAATGTGACTTAAGCGGAATCCTCCTGTACCGTCGATGGGTGCGCGGGATCGTTCCTGCCACCGCCGGGTAGGCGCCGAGCTCTGCCCCTCCCCGGTGCCAACAGTCCAGGCAGAGACGGGGGACCCAGGTCTCCGGGCAAGCGCTCATGTTGAGCCGGCCCTAGGGGTGAAGCCGTACCGCCACGATTCTCAGTGGCCACGGCCGGATGACCTCATCCGAATCCGACAGCTAACTCCGCAGGCGTTGAGAGGCAATCATCATGTCTGGTTCCAAGAATCAGTCGCGCCCTGTTGCGCGCCACCGCGGCGAACCTGCCGGAAAAAACAAGTCACGTACCACTTTGCGGCGAGTCGCGGCAAACCTCGGCACCGGCCAGCGGATGGCCGTTGTTGCCGGCGTTGTTGCCGTGTTCATTGGCGCAGGTGCGGCCACCCAAGCCGCCGGTCAAGCCCTCGATGCCCAGGACATGAGCCGGGCTTCCGAATCACGCACGGTACAGCCCTCAGCCACCGCGTCGGCGGCAGCCACGCCGTCGGCGAACGCTAGCTCCAAGCCGAGCGCCGCCCCGAGCCAGGCACCTTCCCCCGCTCCGAGCACCGGAGCACCCCAAGCACCCGCGCCCGCCGCTCCAGCGCCCGCCCCGGCAGCACCGGCAGCACCGGCCGCTCCTGTGGCCGTCGATGACCCCGCCGGCGCCCAGGCCTACGCCGCGAGCGTGCTTTCCTCCTACGGTTGGGGCCCGGGCGAAATGTCCGCCTTGACCACCCTGTGGAACAAGGAATCCGATTGGCGGACCACTGCCACCAACGCTTCCAGCGGCGCGTACGGCATTGTGCAGTCGCTTCCGGGCGAAAAGATGGCTTCCGAAGGCGCCGACTGGCAGAGCAACTACCAAACCCAGATCCGTTGGGGCCTGAACTACATCAAGGAACGCTACGGATCACCGTCTGCGGCTTGGGCCTTCCACTTGGCCCACAACTGGTACTAGACCGGCAAACAGGCATCGATGCGCGCGAGGTCCGTCCCACCAAGGGGCGGACCTCTGCGCCTTTGACCAGGCACATATCCACAGCCACGTCACAGGTTCCGCCTAAAGCCTTCATATTCCGCCGCGGCACTCTGGATACATGACGCTCATCGAATCCACCACAGGAACCTTGAAGGACCCCGCGGTGGTGCCGCCGCGCCTTCCCCACCAACCGAGCACCCCTGCTCACCGTTTCCCCCTCCAAGAAGGCGCTGTGCGACGCGCCCCTGTGGACACCCACACCACCATCCCCGTCCTCGATGTCACCATCCCGGTCTTCAATGAGGAGCACGACCTCGAAGAGTGCCTGCGCAGGCTCCACGACCACTTGCGCGAGTCCTTCCCGCACGGCTTCCGCATCACCGTGGCGGACAACGCCAGCACGGACAGCACCTTGAAAATCGCCGAGCGCGTGGCCAGGGAACTTCCGGAACTAGCGGTGGTCCATCTTGAGGAGAAGGGACGCGGCAACGCCTTGCGCAAGGTGTGGCTCGCCTCGCCGTCGCCGGTCCTGGCCTACATGGACGTGGATCTGTCCACGGACCTCGCCGCACTGGCACCCCTCTTGGCGCCGCTGATCTCCGGCCATTCAGACCTTGCCATCGGCACCAGGCTGACGCGCAACTCCCGGGTTGTCCGCGGGCCCAAGCGCGAATTCATCTCGCGCAGCTACAACCTGATGCTGCACTCGTTCATGGGAGCCCGCTTCAGCGATGCCCAATGCGGCTTCAAAGCGATCCGGGCCGATGTGGCACAACAGATCCTCCCGCACACCTTGGACAACTCGTGGTTCTTCGACACCGAGCTCCTGGTCCTTGCCGAACGCTGCGGTCTCCGTGTCCATGAGGTTCCCGTCGACTGGATCGACGATCCCCACTCCAGCGTGGACGTGGTGCGCACCGCTTTGGCCGACATACGCGGCATGGTCCGGCTCACCCGGGACCTGCTCTCCGGACGTATTCCCATCCCGGAACTGCGTGCGGCGCTTGCGCGCGGGCCACTCCCGGCGTCGTCGCGTACGGCGGAGCAGAATCCGCGCAGCAGCCTCTTCGGGCAATTGGTGCGTTTCGCCGCCATTGGTGCTGTATCGACCCTCGCCTATGTACTGATCTTCCTGTTGTGCCGTGGCTTTATGGATCCGCAGCTCGCCAACTTCCTTGCCTTGCTCGTCACGGCCATTGCCAACACGGGCGCTAACCGGCGCTTCACTTTCGGCATCCAGGGCGGCAACCCCGCACGCCACCATTTCGAGGGATTGATCGTCTTCGGCATCGGCCTTGCCCTCACTTCAGGAGCGCTCGCGTTAGTGCACAGTACGACGACGCCGGACCGTTGGGGCGAGCTCCTCACAGTAGTCGCAGCGAACCTCGCCGCCACCGCAGTCCGCTTCCTCCTGTTCCGGCTCTGGGTCTTCCGGCAGCCAGCCCGGCCAACAGCGCCAGAGCAGCCAACAGCGCCAGAGCAGCCGGCACCCACCACACAAGCCACCGCGCACACAGAAACGGCAGCATCATGACCTCCACGATTACTCCCGCAAGCACGGGAACCGCCGTCGAAACTGCCGACGAGGCACACGGCCGCCACTCGATAGGACCATCAGCTCCCGGCGGCACTCCGCGCTGGACCCGATACGCTTTTGGCGGGCAACCTCGTTGGGTACGGCCGTCCGCCGCGGGGCTCCTCATAGCCACCGCGTTCCTCTATCTCTGGAATCTCGCGGCCACGGGCTACGGAAACTCCTTCTACGCCGCCGCCATCCAGGCCGGCACCAAGAGCTGGACGGCTTTGCTGTTCGGTTCGCTCGACGCCGGGAATGCCATCACCGTGGACAAGCCGCCGGCCGCCCTGTGGATCCCTGCGCTGGCGGGCCGGATTTTCGGCTTCTCGCCCCTGAGCATGCTGGTTCCCGAGGCGCTCATGGGAGTGGCCGCCGTCGGGCTCCTCTATTTGACGGTCAAGCGCGTGTCCGGGCCGGGCGCGGGCTTGCTGGCCGGCGGCGCCTTGGCACTGACTCCGGTGGCGGCGCTCATGTTCCGGTTCAACAATCCCGACGCCATGCTGACCCTGTGCTTGGTGCTCGCGGCGTACTTCACCACCCGTGCCATCGAACGCGCGGGCTGGAAGTGGCTCGCCGCGGCAGGCGCAGTGGTGGGCCTGGCGTTCCTGAGCAAGATGCTGCAGGGATTCCTGATTGTTCCGGGCTTGGGACTCGCGTACCTCTGGGCCGCCCCCACCCCGTTGCGGCGCAGGCTGCTGCACCTGCTCGGCGCCTTGGCCGGTATCGCAGTGGTAGCCGGCAGCTACATCGCCCTCTTCCAGCTCACTCCGGCTTCTGCACGGCCTTACATGGCGGGATCGCAAACCAACAGCTTCCTTGAGCTCACTTTCGGCTACAACGGGCTGTCCCGCATCACCGGCTCGGGCGAAGGCGGCCCTGGCGGCGGTGGCGCTGGAGCACCCGGGGGCGCCTTCGGTGGCGGTGGTGGCGGCAACGCCGGCTTCGGCGGAACTGCCGGGATCACCCGCATGTTTGGCACGAGCTTCGGCGCCGAAATCTCCTGGCTCCTGCCTGCCGCGCTGATCCTGCTGGCCGCCGGCCTGTGGTTCACCCGCCGGGAAGCGCGTGCATCGCGTACCCGGGCCTCGCTCCTCCTGTGGGGTGGCTGGTTCCTGGTGACCGCGGGAATCCTCAGCTTCATGAGCGGCATCGTCCACCCGTACTACGCGGTAGCGCTCGCACCGGCCATCGCCGCCTTGGTGGGCATTGGCAGCGTTGAGCTGTGGCGTGGCCGCGGGTATTGGCCAGCCAGGATTGTCTTGTCCGTGGTAATCCTCGGTAGTTCAGCGTGGTCCGCGGTTCTCTTGGGCCGTGACGCCTCATGGCTTCCATGGTTGCGCATCGCGATCGTCGTCCTAGGCGTGGTAGCGGCCGCGGCAATCCTGCTTCGCGTCGACTCGCTGCGCTTTGTCGCTCAGAACACGGCCGGCCGGTTCCGGAACGCGGCTGCCGCGGCCGTCGTCGTCGTTTCCCTTCTGGCCGGCGGACTCGGTACTGCGGCGTGGACGCTCGCGACGGCGGCGACCGCGCACTCCGGTTCCATCCCGACGTCGGGACCCTCCGGTTCCGCCACGGGCGGCTTCGGAAACCGCACCAGGGGCTTTGGCGGCGGCACCATGGGCCAATCCGCGGGGCAGGCTGCAGGCGGCCCCGGTTCCGAGGGAACGGCCGACGCCGGGTTGACCGCGCTGCTGACGTCCACCACCACGAAGTGGTCCGCGATCGTCTCCGGGGCCACACAGGCAGCCAGCCTTGAGCTCGCCACGAACACCAACGTGATTGCGCTCGGCGGCTGGAATGGCGGCGATCCTTACCCGACACTGGCACAATTTCAAGACATGGTGGCCAAGGGACAAATCGGCTACTACATCGCCGGTGGCGGCCTGGGCGGCGGCGGATTCGGCGGCCAAGGCGGAAACTCCGAGGTAGCCGCTTGGGTGCAAGCCAACTTCCAAGCCCAGACGGTGGGCAACTCCACCGTCTACAAGCTGACAAAGTAGATTCCGATGACCACTTCCTCTTCCACAGACACCGGTTCCAAGCCAGGGCAGCCCGCTCAGCCATCGCGATTGCTTGAGCCGGCGCTCCCGGAAGGGCCCGCTCCCCGCGAACCGGGCAGCCCCGGAACAAGGGGCGAACGCCGGAACCGGGGCCCGCATGTCCTGCGACACCGTCTGGAGCTCGCTATCGTGCTCCTCGCGACGGCGGTCCTGTACCTCTGGAACCTTGGCGCCTCCGGCTGGGCCAACCCGTTCTATTCCGCGGCAGCCCAGGCCGGTTCGCAGAATTGGGCAGCCTGGTTCTTCGGATCATCCGACGCCGCCAACTCCATCACGGTGGACAAGCCGCCGGCGTCGCTATGGATCATGGGCCTCTCAGTGCGGATCTTCGGGCTAAGCTCCTGGAGCATCCTGGTACCCGAGGCACTCATGGGTGTCGCCACCGTGTGGCTGCTGTACGTGGCGGTCCGGCGCGCGGCGGCCCCTGCTCTGGACGATCCGCGGCTCGCGCACCGGGCGGGGCTGCTGGCCGCCGTCGTCATGGCCATCACCCCGGTGGCAACCCTCATGTTCCGTTTCAACAATCCGGACGCCCTGCTGGTGCTGCTCATGACGGCCGCCGGCTACGCCACGCTCCGTTCCATCCAGGAGAACAAGCTCCGCTGGATCCTGTTGGCCGGGGTGTTCCTGGGCTTTGGCTTCCTCACCAAACAACTCCAGGTGCTCCTGGTGGTTCCCGGTTTTGCCGTGGCGTACGTGGTTGCCGCCCAAGGTGGAGTAGGCCGTCGCCTGCTTCGGCTGCTCGGCGCAGGAGCAGCCATGGTGGTCTCGGCAGGATGGTGGCTCGCCGTCGTCGAACTCATTCCCGCGAATATGCGGCCATACATTGGCGGTTCACAGAACAACTCGATCCTGGAACTGACGCTCGGCTATAACGGCTTGGGCAGGCTCAGCGGCGACGAGACCGGAAGTGTTGGCGGGGGCAACGGCTGGGGAGTTCCCGGGCTGCTCCGGATGTTCAACAGCGAGTTCGGAGGCCAGATTGCCTGGTTGCTGCCGTCCGTGCTGCTCCTCGCGGGAGGGCTGCTGTGGCTGGGTCGGCGCGCCCCCCGCACTGACGGCGTCCGCGCCTCGGTGATCGTGTGGGGTTCGTGGGTGCTGGTCACCGGACTGGTTTTCAGCTTCATGGCGGGCATCATCCACCCCTACTACGCGGTAGCGCTGGCTCCGGGGATCGCCGGACTCGCCGGTTTGGGCGGGGCGCTTTTGTGGCAGCACCGCGCGCAGCTCGTGGCTGCGGTTCTGCTTGCCGCAGCCGTGACCGCTGCCGGATTGATGGCGTTCGGCCTCCTGGGCAGCACCCCGACCTTCGTGCCGTGGTTGCGGTGGCTGGTGTTGTTTGGTGGTTTCGCCGCCGCAGCCGGACTGCTCGCGGGACGCTTCGCCTCGCCTCTCCTCCAACGCACGACGGCGGTGCTCGCCCTCGCGGCCTCGCTCGCCGGCCCTCTGGCGTACTCCATTTCAACGGCATCCGTACCGCACAGTGGCGCAATCGTCAGCGCCGGTCCCGCCACCGGATTCGGTGGCTTCGGCGCAGGCGGCTTCGGCGCAGGCGGCTTCGGGCAAAACACGCCGCCTCGACCCCTCCAGCAGCCGGGGACCCAAGGCGGCTTTGGTGGCGCTCGGCAAGGCGGCATGGGCGGCTTGCTCGGCGCCAGCACGCCGTCGTCGGAATTGGTTTCCGCGCTGAAAACCGGAGCTGCGAACTACACTTGGGCGGCCGCCGTCGTTGGCTCCAACAATGCGGCCGGTTACCAGCTGGCCACCGAGCTGCCGGTCATGGCGGTGGGCGGCTTCAACGGCACGGACCCTGCCCCCACGCTCCAGCAGTTTGAACAGCTCGTGGCGCAAGGCAAGATCCACTACTTCATTGCCAGCGGGACCATGCAAGCCAACAGCGGATCGAACGATCCGGCCCAGATCGCGCAATGGGTGGCTGCGAACTTCCAAGCACAGACCATCGGCGGGACCAGTGTGTACGCGCTGGCGGGCTAAGGGCGGCTAGAACCGGAGCTCGACCACCCGGCGGCCCGAAGCGTCCAGACCGGCCATGGCAGTGACAGCTGAGTAATCCGCGATCTGCCAGAGCCCTTCCGCCGCCTCGCCGCCGGCGTCGCCCACCACCACGGTCCGCATGCCCGCCGCACGGGCGGCAGCGATGCCCGCCGGGGCATCTTCGAAGACGACCACGTCGGCAGGCTCGGCACCCAACAGCGCGGCTGCCGTGAGGTAGCCTTCAGGGTCCGGCTTGCCGCGCGTCACTGCCTCAGCGGTAACAGTGGTCGCTGGCATCTCGAGTCCGGCTGCCTTCATGCGCGCGCTGGCGAGGATGCGATCGGCCGAGGTGACCATGGCGACGGCGTCGGAAGGCAGGGACTCCAGCAAGTCCGCGGCCCCTGGCAACGCCACTATTCCATCCGTCCGGGTCCGTTCCATCTCGCCGAGTTCCTCGGCGAGCGCATCGAGGTCAGCTCCCTCTGGGGCGAAGCGACGCACCGTGTCCTTGGCCTGGATCCCGTGCGAAGTCCGCAGGATCTCTTCGATGTCCAGGCCATACCGGCCCGCGAATTCGCTCCATACTTGCTCCACGATCGCGGTGGAATCCACCAGGGTGCCGTCCATATCGAAGAGGACTGCCCGGACAGCCAGGGTTTTCACGGCTTCAGCAGAAAAGTTCATGCATCCATCCTGCCTGCCCTGCGGCTCCGCTGCCCAACTCTTACAGTGTGAGTCCTAACCGTTGGGCCGGTGCGGGATGTATTGGACGGCCCATTTGTTGCCGTCCGGATCGGCGAAGTAGACGAAGTGACCCCAGTCCTGGACGTCGATGTCGCTGACGTCCACGCCATTGGCCTTGAGCTGGCTGTGGGCCTCATGGATGTCGCCCACCACCATCTGCAGGCTCGGGGCAGTGCCTGGAGGTGCGTCGTTGAGTCCCTCCCCGATGCAGATGGAGCAGGCCGAGCCCGGTGGCGTCAACTGGACAAAGCGGATGCCGTCCATGGGCCGCTCGTCGTAATCGGCGTTGAAGCCCACCTTGTTGACGTAGAAATCCTTGGCGCGGTCCACATCGGACACAGGGACAAACACAAGTTCAAGTTTCCAGTCCATGCGCCAAAGGCTATCCGCGGAGGCGGGAAACCGGTAGGGGCCGCCTTGACCCGGCTCCGTCCGCCGGGACCGCCGGCGGTGAGCTAGCCCGCCACCCCGTACAGGCGGTCTCCCGCGTCGCCCAGGCCCGGCACGATGTAGGCCTTCTCGTTGAGTTTCTCGTCGATCGAGGCGAGGACGATCTTGACGTTGGCTTCGGAAAGCTCTTCTTCCAGCTTGGCCAGGCCCTCCGGGGCGGCGAGCAGGCAGATGCACGTCACGTCCGAGGCACCGCGTTTGAAGAGGAACTTGATGGCCTCGCGAAGGGTACCGCCGGTGGCAAGCATGGGGTCCAGGACGAAGATCTGGCGGCCGGTGAGGTCCTCAGGCAGACGCTCGGCGTAGGTGATAATGTCCAGGGTTTCTTCGTCGCGGGCCATGCCCAGGAAGCCCACTTCGGCGGTGGGAACCAGCTTGGTCATGCCCTCCAGCATGCCGAGGCCTGCGCGCAGGATGGGGACAACCAGGGGCGTGGGCTTGGTGAAGGCGGTACCGATCGCCTTGGTGACGGGAGTTTCGATTTCAACCGGCTCGGTCCTGACCTCGCGGGTAGCCTCGTAGGCCAGGAGGGTGACGAGTTCTTCGGTGAGTTGCCGGAAGACCGGTGAAGGAGTGTTCTTGTCCCGCAGAACGGTGAGCTTGTGAGCGACCAGCGGGTGGTCCACGACGAGTGTGCGCATGACTCCAAAACTATCATTGAGGCATGAGCACCAACGAGCATTATCACGCAGAGCATGCGGCCTGGATGGGCCTGGCCCTGGACGAGGCCCGCCGTGCCCTCGACACGGAGGATGTCCCGATCGGTGCTGTTGTTCTAGGGCCCGACGGCGGTGTGCTGGGTGCCGGCCGGAACGAACGGGAAGCGCACGGCGACCCGACGGCGCACGCGGAGATCGTCGCCATCCGTGAGGCGGCTGCCGCGCTGCAGCGCCACGCCCTTGAACTCGGCGAAGGTGGAGACGGTTGGCGGCTGGAGGACTGCACGTTGGTGGTGACATTGGAGCCGTGCGCGATGTGCGCCGGAGCCATCGTGCTGGCTCGGATTCCCCGGGTGGTGTTCGGCGCCTGGGATGAAAAGGCCGGTGCCGCCGGATCGGTGTTCGACATCCTGCGAGAACGCCGGCTCAACCATTGGGTGGAGGTCTATCCAGGCGTACGCGAGGAGGAATGTTCCGAGTTGCTGCGCGACTTCTTCGCGGCCCACCGGAAGTAGCAGCCAGGTGCCTACGCGTCGGATTCTGCGCAATCATTCGAATGGATCAACCCCAGCGCCTTGGAATCACGCGGCAGCCAACTTCCGGGAGTGGAATGATCCAGCAAAATCCGCCGCCGGCCCGTGACTCTTGAATTCGCGGGGTGTTGGACGTCAGATGGTCTCAGGTAGCACACCCCACGGAGGTCACGATGACGGTCTCTTTCAACCACACCATCGTCTATGCAACGGACAAGCGCCGTTCGGCGGAGTTCCTGGCCAAGGTGCTCGGACTGCCGCAACCCCAGCCCATGTGGTCCTTCATGACCGTGTCCCTTGACCATGGAGTGGCGCTCGATTTTGCCACGGCGGACCGGCCCATCTCCCCGCAGCACTACGCTTTCTTGGTCAGTGAGGAGGACTTCGACGGAATCTTCGCCCGAATCCAGGCCGAGGGCGTCTCCTACTGGGCGGACCCGGCGCGGTACCGCCCGCAACAGATCAACCACAACGACGGCGGTCGCGGCGTCTATTTCGCGGATCCGGACGGGCATTTCCTCGAAGCGATCACGCGTCCGTATGGATCGGGTTCCGCATGAATTCGCTAGTACGCGTCACGGCCACGGTGACTGGTCGCGTCCAAGGCGTGGGATTCCGCTACTCGACACTGCACCAAGCCCGGTGGCTCGGGCTGACAGGTGAAGCGAGCAACCTCATGGACGGCTCGGTGCAGGTGATCGCAGAGGGTGACCGGCATGCCGTCGACTCCTTGCTGGGATGGCTGCAGTCCCGCAACGCCCCTGGCCGGGTGAGGCACGTGGATGCGGTTTTCACTCCGGCCACCGGGGAGTTCTCCAGCTTCGATGTGGGCTGAACCGGAGGGAGGCTTAGGGCCCATTTACCGGGAGCCATCTTCGGGACGGTCTGGCGAGCACACGTCATAAATCCAAGAGAGTTACAAACTTGCAATTCAAATACTAGGATTCCCGTTGGTGCGCTTCACAGCGCCTGTGACGGCCGCGCACGCTGACTGATATCGAAAATGGGGATCCTCTTTGTCGAACCACACACCACCGGGCCGTTTCCGCCTGCCCACCTCCACCATCTGCACGGGCATCGTTGCCCTCCTCCTTCTCTTCGTGAGCATCTTCGCCACCGGTTTCGGCGGCTTCCTGATCATGCTGGCCCTCATTGGCCTGATCACCGGCCTATACATTGCCGCGACCGGCCGGCGATCGTGGGCGATGGTGCCCGGAGGCCGCAGAGCCGGAGCCATCATTCTGTCCTGCACGCTGGTGCTTTTCATCCTCGGGGCCACCCTGTCCCCGAAGAAGCCCCAGGACAGCCTCGACGCATCCTCGGCCGCAGCCGCCGCCCGGCTGGCCACAGCAACCGCCTCCCCCACCCGGGCCTCCACGCCGACGTCGACGCCGTCCCAAACGGGCGAGCCGCTGGATCCGGACATCGTCACCGAACTCGCCACGACCGCCTCGTACACGGCGCCCAACGCCCAGCCTGCCTACGCGAGCAAAGCCGTGGACCTCCTGTCCACCCTTGCGGTCAAGGGCCGGGCACCGATGACCGGGTACGACCGCTCACAGTTCGGCCAGGCCTGGGCCGACGTCGACCGAAACGGCTGCGACACCCGCAACGACATCCTCAAACGCGACCTGACCCAGCTCAGCTACACGAACAGTCTTCCGTGCAAGGTCCAGACTGGCACCCTGGCCGATCCGTACACGGGCAAGTCCATCGGGTTCGTCCGCGGCACCAGCACGAGCGCCGCGGTGCAGATCGACCACGTAGTTGCCCTCGGCGACGCCTGGCAGAAGGGCGCCCAGCAACTGAGCCTGGAACAACGCACGGCCTTCGCCAACGACCCGCTGAACCTCCAAGCCACCGACGGTCCGACGAACGTCCAGAAGGGCGACGGCGACACGGCCACTTGGCTGCCGCCGAACAAGAGCTTCCGTTGCGACTACGTCGCCCGGCAGATCTCCGTCAAGGCCACGTACAACCTCTGGGTCACCCAGGCCGAACACGACGCCATGGCCAACGTCCTGGCCGACTGCCCCAACCAAACCGCCCCCACCAACGCCAAAGCACCGGCCACGCCCTCCCCTGCCGCACCCGCCCAGGACGCTGCACCGGCCCCGGCAGCACCCGCACCTGCACCCGTTCAGGCACCCGCACCTGCACCCGTTCAGGCCCCTGCCCCGGCCCCGGTTCAGGCGCCTGCGCCGGCCCCGGCACCGGTTCCAGGGGGCGGAGCAACCGCGCAATGCAACGACGGCACACTCTCCTATTCGGCGAACCACCAAGGCACGTGCTCCCACCACGGCGGGGTGGCCATCTGGTACAAATAACGCCAGAAGGCCACCGGGGAGTTCTCCAGCTTCGATGTGGGCTGAACCGGAGGGAGGCCTAGACCGCGTTCGCCTCGTCCAGGGCATCGATGCGTTTCTGCCGTGACGCCGGCGAATCCAGGCTGAACGAACGGAAATCACCCAGGTCCTCGCGGATCCAGGCCTCCACCTCACGGATCCGCTGTGTGACGGCAGCGCTTGGCTTGGCGAAGGTCCAGGCTGCGATCCGTTCCTTGCCCGGATCGTATTGCCACAGACCGATGATCCGTCCTCGATCCAGGATCGGGTGGTCCGACAGGTCCGCCTGCAACGCGAGCGTCGTGTCCAAGACTTTCCTGCCGCGGTCCTCACCGGCCAGCATGTCGGCGGAGTTCCGGCGCAACAGCACTAGGGAGTCCGTCCCGGCCAAGAGGTGGATCTGTTCCTCCTGCGGTGCCTTGAATGCGGAAAGGCGTTCGACGTCGTCGGGCAGCATCCACAGCGGCTCGCCGGCCGCCGCGGTCACTTCGACGGCGTCGACGGCGGTCAACGCCGCCTTGCTCTGCGCGACCGTGAAGCCCGTGAACCATTGGCTCTGCTTGAACGTCGCACCGCCGGTCCACCGCAGATACCGTTCGATCAAGCGTGTGCGGGCGGCGTCGTCGTCGATGGTGCTGGGCGGCAGCGCCCAAGAGGTGTAGGCGTAGCGCTGCTGGTCGAGGCGGCCGTTGACGGGGACGCGACGGATGCGGCCATCGGCTTGCAGGAGGCCCAAAGCGGTGGGCAGGGTGGTTGCCGCACCCTTTTTCTTGCCTTCTTCGCCGAGGCTTCGGACGGATTCGCCGAGCTCGTCCTTGAGCTGTTTGGGGTCCATGGGGTCGCTGGACTCGGTGAGGGTGTGCAGCACTTGCTCTTCGAGCAGGGTGATCTCACCGCGTTCGACGCCGAGCCGTGCCAGGACCCTGAAGGGCGCCACCGCGGCTTCCCGGCCCACCTGCAGACCCCAGGCGAAATCGTTCCGACCGAGGACATAGGTGCATCCGCGGGCCGTGGGTAGTTCGTGGATTTTCAAGTCCGCGACGTCCTGGTCCGCTTCTTCGCGCCCGATCCCGGCGCGGGCGAAGAGCGTCAGGTACGGGTTGGCGCCGCCCACGGAACGGGCCCAGCCGGCGTGGTCCAGGACTTCTTCCGAGGACTTGCCGGCGAGCGAGCCGTCGAGTCCCTGCCTATGCCAGGCCCAGGCGCGGAGCAGTTCCGGAGTGAGCGTTTGTGTGGAAAGCACGGCGGACGTCATGGCCCCATTCTGCACTGTTTGCCCGCCATTTATCGCTGGGTTAGATCGTGCGGAGGATTTCTACAGCTTCGTCCATCCCGTAGCGGCTGGTAAGTATGTCGAGTATTGAGTCGATGGAGATGACAGGTCCGTTCCGCCCGCTTCTGCTGGATATGGCGGTGACGGCTGACAGTGCCCGGGCAGGATCGAGCGCGACCGTCTGGTAGGCGAAAGCCTGGGGACTTATGACAGCGATCCCCTCCGGGATCTTGTCTGCCGGGAGGTCTTTTACGTTTTCGGTGATGATGGCACCGGCGCCTCCGACGACGGAGGCCGCGACAAGGTGTTCGTCATCCGGATCGGGGAGCCCGTATTTGCCGTCGAGCCCTTCCCATCCGACAACCTCGGATCCCTCAAAAGCCTTACGCATCTGCCCCACCAGATGGGAGGCGAGTTCTGCGGCCACGGAGCTGGCGGCCCCGCGCTGTACACGTTTTTTGTGCTCGTGGTATTCCAGCTCGTCCAAGATCGCTGAACTCCAGATGGGCCGGTAAAGCCCTTCCACGGCCAGGGACAGTAGAAAGTCACGCTGCAGGCTGGGCCACAGGACGCAAGTATCCAGGAGGGCGGTGAACATTCCCTCATCATGTCAAAGGCTGCGGGCGCTTCGGCGGCGCGCTGAGATGACACGGCGGGCTTCTTTCAGGTCCGCCAGCGTGCCTCTGACGTCGTCCTCGTCGTCGAAGGGAGCCGCGGTCGCTTCCAGCGCGGCGTATTGCGCTGCCCTCCGGAGTTCCCTGAAGTCCAGGACATCCTGGAGCAAGACCCGGCGGTGGGCACCGATCTTTTCAAAGGGAATCTTGCCTTCGTCGAGAAACTTGATCAGGGTGGGACGGCTGATCCCCAGAAGGTCGGCGGCCTGCTGCGTCGTCATCTTCATGGACTGCGGGGAAACCGTTACTGCGAGCCCCTGGCGCATTGCATCAATGACCTGCAGCAGCACGGGGTAGATGGCGGCAGGGATTTCGACCTGTTCCCCGGCCTCCGCACCGGCAAGGAAATACCGCGAGGGTGGAAGGCCGCGGCCGGCGTTCTCGTGTGCTTTGAGGAAGTCGTAAATTTCGGCCAGTCCCCGGCTTTCCTCCCGTGGAACATACGTTTCTGACTTTAATGCTGTAGCACTCATGACCACTCCTTAGAGTACTAAACGTAACTTATTTCGTTTCTTGCGTCTACCGGGTCATCCGCGGCTGTCCCGGAGGAACTATCGTTCGAACTCCAGGGAATAGCCTGCCCACGCGTCGGGATGTTCGCGGAGAAGGACGTCGACGCCGGCGAGCGCACCGCCGTCGTCGCTCTCGCGGACTTTTGCCGCGACCGCCTCGGCGATGAAGCGGGCCAGGACTTCCGTCGTCGTGAGCTGTCCTTCGAAGTCGGGATGCTCGTCAAGGTTCTTGTAGTCCAGCCCCTCAAGCACATCGTCCAGGAGGGTTCCGGCGGCTCCGATGTCCAGGACGATGGCGTCGTCGTTCAACTCCGCCCGACGGAACGTCACCTCTGCCACGAGGGTGGCTCCGTGGAGTCCCTGGGCCGGGCCGAACGACTCCCGCGGAAGGCTGTGGGCAATCATGAAGTGCCTGCGCACGGTGAGGCTGAACATCGTTAGTCCTGGTTTCCTTCCCGGGTCGGGGGGTAGTTGATAACACGGCAAAGATCGTCCAATTCGCCATTCTCCAAGCCATCGAAGACCGCGGGTAGCTCCTCGAACGGCGATTCCCCTGTGAGGAAGGCGTCGAACACGGGGTCCCGCAGCAAGGAGACTGCCAACTCGAGCCGCTCGCTTGTGGTCCTACGGTGCCTGCGCGAACGCGCAACCACCCCCACCTGGCTGGCGCGGATGGATAGCCGCCGGGCATGGAAGTCCTCGCCCAATGGCAGGGAAACCGGCCGGTCCCCGTACCAAGACATCTCGATGATCTCGCCTTCGTCGCCCGCCAGCTCCAAGCTACGGGCCAGACCTTCGTCCGTGGCCGAGCAATGGAACACGATATCGCAGTCTTGGCTCGCTTCGCCCGGCAGCACGAAGTCCACGCCCAAGGATTCCACGAACCCGCGCTTCCCCGGATCCGTCTCCACCAGTTGCAAGCGCCCCAGCGGGAAGCCGCGCAGGAGCGCCGCGGTCATCCCGCCCACCAGGCCGGCGCCGACGACGGCGATCCTGTCACCGAGGCGGGGCCCGGCTTCCCAGAGTGCGTTGAGGGCGATCTCGGCGATGCCGGTGAGCACAGCGCGGCGTGCCGGCACGCCGTCGGGAATTCTGGTGAGCGATGTGAGCGGCACGACGTAGCGGTCCTGATGCGGGTGCAGGCAGAAGACCTTCTGGCCGATCCAGTCTCGGGGGCCCTCTTCGACAATGCCCACCGATAAGTAGCCGAACTTGACCGGGGACGGAAACTCGCCGCTTTGATGGGGTGCGCGCATCTCCTTGGCAATACGCGGAGGAACGCGGGCTCCATGGACCACAAGTTCGGTGCCCCGGCTGACCCCGGAGCACAGTGCCCGGACCAAAGCCTCGCCTTCTCTCGGTGCAGGGAGCTCCTCGCTCCGCAGTTCACCTCGGCAGGGGCCAACCGTCCAGTAAGCCGATGCGGTTTGTGTGTGCGGGGGTGCTTGCCGTGTGAAAGTCATCGTGTTTGCGAATCTAGCCCGGCAACTGCGATTGCGGAAGGGAAGCCTACTTATAAGGCGTCTGCCACCCGACCGTTTTGGGGAACGGGCCCCCACTCCGGTACCCTATTTCAGTTGGTGACGTGTCCGAGCGGCCGAAGGTGCAACACTCGAAATGTTGTTTGGTGTAAAAGCCAACGTGGGTTCAAATCCCACCGTCACCGCGGAACAGAACGGCCCCGCATCCCTTTATTTGCAAGGGAAGCGGGGCCTTTCTCTTGCCCAAAATCAGGCCGGTGCCCACATTTTGCCCACACTTGCCAGAGAGACGGCGTGATCCAGGGCGTCTGAAACTGAGTCAAGATCCCCGTCAAACAGGTCCGCGTACGTGTCCAGGGTCATGGCTGCCGAGCTGTGGCCGAGCATCTTTTGGACCACTTTCACGTTGGCGCCGGCCGATACGGCGAAGCTCGCGGCCGAGTGCCGCAGATCGTGAGGCGTGATCCGGGGAACGCCAGCCCGCTTAATTGCGTAGGCAAACCAGCTCATGTTGTCCTCGTGCACCCTGGCAGCGCGCAGATAGTGCCCGTTCTCGTCTGGGAACACCAGCTCATCCCGGCCCTTTCCCTCGCATTGGTGCGCCAGTTGCTTCGCCAGGAACTTGGGGAAGGGTACTGTCCTCTTCTTGTGGTTCTTCGGTGTCCCGACGTGGATCACGGAACCCACTTGGACGGCGTTCTCTTCGATCATGAGACGGCGGCGCAGCATGTCCAGGTGCTTGACCTTCAGCGCGGTCGCCTCGCCCCAGCGAATGCCGCAGTAGGCCAGCACCAGGACGAGCCCTGGGTACTTGCTTGCTGCCGCCAGCTCGTGCACCTGATCGTGGCTCAGGTAGACGTGAGGCTTCTTCACCTTCCGGGGAAGCGAGACGCCCCGGGCCGGATTGCTCAGTGTCCGCCGATCGCTCACGGCGTCATCCAGGATTGATGCCAGGACACCGTAGGACCGGATTACCAGCGTTGCACCCTTAGGCTTCCGGGGCGGTGTAGCGTCCGGATCTCCTAGCGTCAGTTCGGAGACCCATTGCTGAACAGCCGTCTTCCGGACATCGGCCACGGCCACACTCCCCCAGACCGGCAGCACATGGATTCTCCAGGCGGATTCAAGCGGCCGAAGCGCGGACGGCTTCAGGTGCGTCTGACGGGCCAGCCACGCCGCGCCCAGCGGCCCAATCAGCGCCTTTGCGGCCGTAGCGTCGATGAACTCGCCGCGGTCCTTCGAAACCTCCACCGTCCTGGCGAACCGTTCAGCATCGCGCTTCGTTGTGAATCCGCGCTTATCGGTCTGCGTCCGGTCCGGCTTCCGATAGCGGACCCTGTAGCGCCGGCCCGCCGTCGTGTCATAGGGCTCAATCGTCGCCATTGCGAGCCGCCTCTCCATTCAGCGTCTCGGAGTCCCTTTTCGTGACATCCATTGGCTGCGCCGGCCACGCAAGCAGTAGCCGCTCCAAGCGTTCCGCGGGCGACTCCTCTCCATGTCCGGGTAGGGGCGATTTACCACTCGCCCATGACCACAGTTCAGGGAAATTGACGGGCCCAACGGCCGTGGCCGCCGGCTCCGGCGATGGGTCCGTGTGAGGCAACAGCAGACTGTTCGGAGGAACCCCAAGAGCAACAGCTAGCGCCATTAAGTCGTCAGCATCCACTCTCCGCTCTCCCGCCTCAATGCGGCGCAGTCCAAGCGCCGGGATAGGCCGACCCAGCGCGGCAAGGCGTTCAGATAGCTCCTTGTACTGAGTCCGACCGCGCAGCCGTGAGACGTTTGCCCGCACGATTTCACCCGTCGGGCCAAGGGGGTTTTTCTTATCAGCCATGCAGCCATTGTTGCAGATCAAAATGATCTATCAAAGCTCTACTTGTTTCATGGGGACTCACCATGTATCTTGATTCTTAGGGGATCGAAATGATCTCTCAACTATCAAGGAGGTAACGATGGGATTGGAACTACTCACCTCAGGCGAGTTGGCGGAGAAGCTGCATAAATCGGCCGCCGCGTTGGCTCAGTGGCGATACAAAGGCATTGGCCCCAAGTTCATCAAGCTTGGTTCCGGCATCCGCTACCGCGCTAGCGACGTAGAGGCGTGGCTAGATGCTCAGACCCGGCAGCAGACCGGGGAGCAGGTATCGGCCTAACACAGGACCGAACCACAGAGCATCACCAAGACCGTTGTCTGACGGCAAGCAACCAAGCTGAGAAAGAACGAACTGACATGCCAGAAAATATCCCAACCTTCACCACCATTAAGTCGTGGATCCTCGAAGCCGCTGCCGAGTCCAACATTGTGATGAGTACCCGCCGCGCCAAGAAAATGGCCGGCGACTACCTGACCCGCAATGACCCGGATTCCTACAGTCGCTTGGCGTACAGCGATCCGGTGGGCGAAAGCGTGGCCCGGCGCTGGATGGAGTTCAAGCACAACCCGGAATCGGTGGCGGCATGATCACCAGGGCGGAGCTTGACGCCGAGCTGGCCGCCGCGTGGGAGTCCGGGTATTGGCATGGGACGAGCCACCAGGGGCCGCTCAACTCCGCGGTCGTTGACGCTCGGAACCCTTACAAGCAGACAGACCCGGAGCCCACCGAATGAGCCGCTGCGAGTGCGAGTGGCTTGGGGACTGCTCCTGCGAACTTTCGCCAGTGCTGCCGACCACCCCGGCCAAGGCGTGCAAGGTGCGCCTCAAGTCAGAGGGCAGCGGCGTGACTTGCCCCATGCGCTCCGGTGAGCCGCACGTTTACGACTGGCCCGGCTGGGACCAGCACCGGGACGCCTGCTACCACTGCGGCGAACCCCGACCTCAGACAGAGAAAGGCCGCGGCGCTCCCGTCAAAGAATCCGCCACGGCCGATGAACCAACCACCACAAAGTAGGAGATTCACTATGCAGACTACCAAGACCCTCAAGCTCGTGCAGGATGCCGAAACCGACCACGACGGGTCGGACTTTCCCCCGGTGAAGTTCCCCATCGGATCTCTCGTTGTCCTAAACCACAACACTTCCGCGTTCGCTGACGTGATCGGCACCGGGACCGTCGTGTCAATGCCGAAGGGGATCATCCACCACCCTGCCATGGTCGCGGTTCAGTGGCACATCTATGACGACGGCATGGTGAGTGCGCCTTATGAACCGGTATTCCTGGAGCCCGTCGAACCCCACCGCGAAGAAATACGGCTGGAAGTCGAAGCCGCCGCCCATCAGTGGCAGGTGCGCCAGATGGCCGAATGGCTGGCTAAGCCCATTGGGCACAAGGTCACACCCGGGGATTTCGTGCACCGGATCATCTGTGCAGTACAGATCATCCGGGAGCAAGTACCGGCGTACTCCGTCAGCAAACTTGCTGTGGAATCAGGTATCTCACGCTCCACACTTCGAGACAGGCTGAACGGCAACAGCGTACTGACCGTGACGGACCTTTACCGTGTAGCCGTGGCGATGGACGTCAGTGCGATAGACATCATGGAACTCGCCAACAAGGGCACCAAGTGAGCACGCCACCAGCCGGATACGTCCGGTATAAGAAAGGCTCGGATCGTTGGACCGGCCCCGAAATCATCAAGCGGGGCTGGATCATCACGCCGGCGTGGAACTCGACCACCGGCCTTCACTCCATCGAGTTGTGGACAGCGAATCATGAGCCGCCGACATACTCAGTCCTTTCTCCCGACGAAGCCATTGAGCTCGCGGCGGATCTCATCGCGGCCGCCCAGGCCGCTCGGGCTGCCGGAGAGACGAAGTAATGCGGCAAGGGCTCAGGCGGACCGCGCAGGCCGCGTTCTGGATCCTCGCCACCTGCCTCCTGTACTTCGCCCTGGCAATACCGTCCACTCTCGCCAAACTCATCTTCGGCTCGCCGGCCTGAGCCCCCTACAACACGAACGGAAACAGCCGAATGGGAGCTCAGAACGTCACCAAGGTATTCACCCACTGGCGGCACCTTAGCCACCGGGAAGTGCGCGCCTTGGTGTTCATGGCGAACGTATCTCTTGACGCTGACAAACCTCCCGTCTACTTCGGCGGCTGGGAAGCCGTGGCATCGGCGCTGGGACTCGACTGTGAAGGCAAGCGGGACAATGCCCAAGAGCAATACCGAAGGACCATCGCGGGGCTAGTTGCTTCCGGCGCCGTGGTTTCGAGCGGCCAGGCGAAACTCCGAGTTAGGGCCGAGTACGCCCTAGCCCTGGATCCACAGTCAACGTACAAGTCCGCGGGCACTGGCCGAGACATCGGATGGACACCGATTCCCAGGGTGCCACTTCCCACCAAAAAGGTGCCCCATGTGCACCCCCCTAAAGGTGCCCCACTTCCCACCAAAAAGGTGCCCCATGTGCACCCCCCTAAAGGTGGAGAGCGCGGCACCCTGACGGTGCCCCCTATGAGTACTGAGGAACCACTAGGAGGAGTACTTGAGGAAAAACGGGGAGGAGTACAAATCACCAGCGCTTTTAGTCTCACCAACGCGCGAGCGAGCGAACGAACCGACTTGGTTGGAAATTCTTCGATCGAGGATGAACGGTCAAGGCAGCTCAGGCTAATGGATCAACGAGTGGCCGAATACGAAAAGCAGCAGGAACGGGAAGCCTCGTGAGCGCCACCGATAACGAGCGCCGGCAGGATCTTGGTCTGCCAGTCATCCCCGATCCACCAGAACACCACTGCACCAAAGGCTGGCTCTCTGAAACTCCGGACGGGCTACCCATTCCCTGCCTGACCTGCCGCCCCTGGCTTCGGCCGAACATCAGAGCCACACCCAAAACCATCGAAACCCCCACCCAGAAGGACAACTAACATGGCATGGCAACCAGGACTACCCGGCTCACAGGTAAGCAACGATGGCGACCTGATGCGCATGATCCAAGACCTTCAACGGCAAGGACGCGAGAATGCCGCAGCGAACATCTTTACCACCATGGGCATCACGCCAAAGCCCGGCGGGATCGACGTCGCCGGCTTCGTTGACTCGCTCCGCATTGACGGGACGGTTGGTGTGAGCATGGACGCGACCGGCGTTTTCGTAGTCATGGATGCAACCGGTACAACACCCGTCGCCCGGTTCGGGCCCCTCGATAACTCGAACCCCGGTCAGTACGGCGTGGAAGTCCTCGTAGGCTCCACATGGGTCCAGATCGGCGCGCAGACCACGACATGGGCAACAGTGTCAGGCAAGCCCACCACGTTCCCGCCGTCCGCCCACACGCACGTCGGCGCTGACATCACATCCGGGACCGTGCCGCAGTCTGACGGCTCACAGTACGGGTGGACGAACAACGTCGCCGGAACCACCCAATACGCCGTCTGGGTGGGTAATGACGGCGGCTTCCACTTCGGCCGCAACGTCTCCAGCATCCGGTACAAGGAAAACGTCCGGAGCCACTTCACGGACCCCGCAAATGTCCTGGCCCTCACGCCCGTGCTGTACGACAAGATCGCAGGCGGTCCCAACGAATACGGCCTCATCGCCGAACAGGTAGCCGAACACTGCCCCGAGCTCATCTCATGGTTCGAGGGAAACATCGACTCAGTCCGCTACGACCTGCTCTCGGTCCAACTGCTCAACGTCGTCAAACAGCAGGACGCGCAGATCCAGGCACTCACCGCGGCCGTGCAGACTCTCATACCCGGATTCACACTCCCGGCAGCGTCACCCGCCGCGGCAAACGTTGCCGCATCGATGGCGCCGACCCCGCAGCCGGCCCCGCTGGCTTACACGATCCAAGCCCAGTAGGAGACAACCATGATCGAAGGATATGGCCGCTCACGTCGGTACGTCAGCGGCGTCGTGGTCCTGAGCCGCAAAGATGCTTTCCTGCTTTCAAATGTCCTCGACAAACAAGCCGCACCAAAGGCGCTCAGGGGCAGCAATGAAGACCTCATTGACTGCCTCCGGGCGATTGGACTAGCACGTAGTGAATTTGCAGCTTTCATCAATGCAAGGAAGACGGCCAAGAAGGATGAAAGTAACCAAGACTTGGATAAGTGGCTTACACCCTTACAAATTGCAGACCAGCTTTCAATAACTCATTCAGCAATTAGGCAGGCGCTGAAAGACGGGCGACTCGTCGGAGTAAAGGTTGATGGCCGCTGGAGAGTTAGCCCGTCTGACTTGGACAGCTACAAGGCATTACGAAATGAACGGAGAACAGCATGACCGCAACACCCGACGACATTCGCACCACCGCCGAGGCTGCATACGACAGGGCCCGGAACAACGCCGACTTGTCCGGCGACGCACGTCGCCGCGCAATCGCCCAGGCTTACCTGGCCGCGACCACAGCCTTGGAGAAGCTCAGGACCGACCTCGAAACGGCAACCAACGGTCGAGCCGACGCGCTTGCCAAACAGCTTTACGGCGTTCCCGCGCCTGGAGATGCAAGCGTCTCGCTGTCGTACCGGGATGCTCAGGATCGAGCAGCCGCCAAGGCGGAAGATGAATCCACAGCCATCGCACTCATCAACCGGGCCATGATCGCCGGCGACGATCTCATGGTGCGAGCGTTACTCGACGTCGGCTACTCCAACCAATGGGCCGGTGTCATCAACGCGTACGTCGAACGCAACCCCACCAAAGAGGCTATCGCCCAGGAACTCTGGGATCTCGGGATGTCCAGCGGTAAGGCCAGCGCAGTACTCGGCGGATTCTTCACCTACTACGCCGCTAAGCCGCCGGAGCTCCAGAGCCTCAGTGACTACAAGATCCAGGAAGTCGCATCCGGCCAGCCGTCAACCAGCCAGCAATTCGCATGAGCCTGAGCATGGCACACAGCACCGATAGGAATAGGAACACCTCTATGCAAAATGACCAAGCGTTGCTGGCCATCGTCGATGGCATCGACCGCAGAGACTCCAAGATCGTAGACCTCGAAGCCGAGAACGCTCAGCTCAGGGCAGCACTGCAAGCGGCAACGGCACAGGGAGCACCAGCACAGGGCAAGCAGCCAACAGTTGGAAAGCAAACGGCCGGCAGTCAGCCGCACGCGTCGCCGTTTGACTCCGACGGCCAAGACCCCCGGTCCCTTGTTTGAGGCGGCCCCTACCCCCAGGGGTGCCTTATGGTCCGGGCCCTTTGACTTAGACCGTGAGGGCTGCGTCTCGGATCTCAGTCAAGTTAGAACATTTCGGCTTGAGCGCCAGACTCAGGCCGTTTCTAAGCGGCACGAGGCCGTATGGAGGTAAAGATCATGCCAGGACCGGCGCCAGACCCTAACGCGTTACGTCGTGACCGGCCAAGCGATACTGCGGGCTGGACCATGCTTCCGGCGTCGGACTATTCCGGTCCTGTGCCCGAGTGGCCGCTGCCAACGCAGTCTGACCGCGAGGTTGAGCTTTGGGCTTACTTCTGGAAGAAGCCGCAGGGTCTCTTGTGGGCGCAGACCGGGCAGGCTTACGAGGTTGCCGTTTTTGTGCGTCGGTTCGCTGAGGCGGAGGAGCCCAATTCTTCGGTGACGTTGAATATCTTGGTTCAGCGGCTCGGCGACTCCCTGCTCCTGACTATTCCGGCGATGGCCAGGGCGCGCGTGAAGATTGCCAGCGACGAGGTTACTAAGCGGCGATCTAAGCCGAGGGCTGATGCGCCGAAACTCTCTGCCAGTGAGCGATGGAAGGCGCGCAACGCCGATGCCCGCGATGCCGAGGCGCCCGGCTTCTGAGCAGCCCATACAGCCCCGCGAATACCCCGCATGGCCAACGAGCCAGTGCGGGGCATTCTGCGTTGTTCAAAGGGGCACCTGCCCTCGTGCAGGGCATGGACGGCAAGAACTATGCGCCGCCAAGGGTACTCGCTCAGTGAGTACGGGCGCTATCCGCCCCCGCCTACTTAGCTTTGCAATAGGCCAGGCCGGCAGTGATTACTAGGGTCATCGTCTGTGCGGGCGTGTACCCGAGCGCCTCGACTTTAGTTGTCAGTGGTGCACCTGTGATGCCGTCGGCCATGTACTCGCAGACTTTGTGCCCAGCAGCCTTGAGTTCCGTATCGCTGCCCGTCGGAATAGACTTCCGAGCCGCGCTCAGGAAGATGTCATCTGACTGTTGGGGTGTCATTCCATCCAGAGCTGTTTTTAGCCCCTGGACCGACCCCGACGGTGTTTGGCTGGCCGTAGGAGTGGAAGCCGCCGCCGTGCCCGTCTGAGTCGCCGACGTCGCTACTGTGGCAGCTTGAGGCGACACTGCCGGCGCCGAGCAGCCAGCCAGTAGGAGGGCAGCGAGCGGGAAGAGCACAATCGATGTCTTCATAGGTTCCCCCAAATTAGGTGCCAACAGTCGCTTCAGCGTAGAGCACCGCTCCCTCGCCTCAACGGCTGTGAACAGATAGCCCTTCTGCTTTTTTCGTTAGTCGGCACGCTCGCGCTGTGGTGGCTGGGCGTGGAGGCCGGTTTGGTGCGACCTCGGCGCAGGGGGTCTATAAGGAGATATACGGCCCGTATAAGGAATTTCTTATAACTTCCACGCCGCAATGAATGACGAGAGGCTGTCTTGTTGCCGATGGCGCCCACGCCTCGTATTCTGTGTCAGTCCGAGCTCACGCCCGGATTCGCGCCGGGATGCAGCCCTGTAGTGCACGGATAGCCACGGTCTCGCACAGTGAGGGGCTGCTTTGTCGTTTAACGCACCCTCGGGTCAAGCTTCCGCCTTCGCACCCGGGACGCTTCCACCCAGACCTCTTTGCGGCCCTCGTAGTAGTCCATCGGCCAGGGCACTGACACCAGCACATGCACCCGGGTCCATCCGTATGCGAAGGCTGGCACCTCGTGGCTTTGCCCGTTGTTGTAATCCAGCATCACGAACACGGGCAGCGGCTCTTTGGGCCTCGTCGCGCCCGCCACCGCCGCGGGATCCAGAGGCGGCACCACGGGCGTGACCTTGCGCGACTGGGGCGGCCCCCAGAACTTCTTTTCCTCCATGGCCAGAGTCTGCCACCGCGGGCAGACAATCGGGGGCCCGTCTCTGGCTTTTACCCTGGCCCCGTGGAAAGGTAGCCCTACCGGGCCAGCATTGGGGCTGCCCGGAGACGAATTGGGGAACGCGTGGAACTCACCGAGCTTGTAGAACACCTCAACCGACAAGGCAACGAGTGGCCAGCCTCTGCATTCGGGGGCGTAGAAGGGACCCTTGCAGGGCTTGCCCAGTACAGGCTCCTCAAGACGATTGGCGAAGAACGGGTCATCTGGGCGCACGGAAAGGCCGCGCCGACCGACGACGGCGGAGTTACCCTTGAGGCGCTCGTATTCACAGAGGCCTACGTGCTGACGGATAACACAGGAGGGACCGCTGCGCAGGGGCCCCGCGCAGGAACTACCCGGGTGATCCCGTGGACTGAACTCACAGGCCTGACGCTGCGAGACTACTGGCCAGACGGAAGCGGATCTAAGACGGAGAGAGCGCACTTCACCGTGCACATGGGAGAAGGCCGCGATTTTGAGATCCTGCCCGGCGCAACCGATGGAAGGCATGCGACCGTAGAGCTGCTGGACTTTGCGCTTCGCAAGTTGGCGGCCAAGAAATAGACGGGCAGTCCGCTCTGACAGCGAAAGAATTTACTCAGTCAGGTTCCGCAATCTCGGCGGCACTGAATGTCCTCACTGGCGCCTGAGTAGGCCACTCGCGAACGCGAATGCCCCGCACGCCTCACCGGCCAGTGCGGGGCATTCTGCGTCCTCCAGTAACCCCGCCCCCGGACGCTCACCAGGCGCCAGAGGGTGGGCTAGCGGAATCTCCACAGGCTGCCGGCCGATAGCCCGTCAGGGTAGCGATAAAGGAAATGTCTCAACTAGCAGACCCCCCTTTGTTTCCCCGGCAGGGTGCCCCAGCCCTGTGTCCTTCAATTCCTACGGCATCAGAAGTTCAACGAGGCCCTGATTGTTTCCCTGGCGAGCTCGGTGAGCTTGTCTCGGCCGACGCTGGTCCACTCTGTGTCTTTATTGTATTCGTCACGAATTTTGGGAAGTACTGTGATCCACAGGTCATCGGACAGGGCCAAGCCAAGGTACTCGGAGCTGTGATGGATTCCGGCATAATGGCTCGAACGATATACGACAAATCCACCGTCGAAGTGAATTTCCAAGCTGAAATTTGCGTCGAGGCTGGCGTCGCGAATTTCGATCTTGGCAGGACCAAAGTGAGCGTTGCCGCCAGCGATGAGCGACGACAGATCCACCCGGCCGAACGCGGCGTCGTCTGTGAATCGGGCACCTCGTCGCATACCGTCCTTGGACGCCATCTCCTCCACCCAACTGATCGACACATCAGGGGCAAGTTGCTGGGTCATTTGGAATCGGTACAGAATCCAAAGGAAAAAGTCGGAGATGACGGACTCGGGGATCGTGTCCATTTCCATGCTCACCCCGCCCGGACCGAATGACGGGAACATTGCTTTTACCGCGTTGGTCACCGGGTTTTTTACCGTCGGAGCATCGCGCGCACTGACTAGGACCGATGTACCGTCCTCGCCAGTGTTTTCGTATACCGTGATATCGAAGGCCTTTCGGACGTACGTCGCCTTCCAGTCGGAATGCTGCCCGAGAAGGCGAAGAAGCGTCTTGTTGAGCACGTCATAGTAGTAGCGAACGCGAAGGCGACGCGGTGCACCGTTGCCAGGGTCCTCTATACGGGCTGTCCCCGGACGAAAAACCATCTCTGTCGAGGAATTGACGACAGCCATCTCGTCCTGCAAACTGCCAAAACCCTCACTCGGCGCGGTGGGGTTTGTTGGGTATTTATTATCTTCGATCTCGATTAGCAGATCATCCAGTTTGCCGTTATAGGCTACCCGGATTGGCTTGACGGATATCATCCCGCTTGTCAACACTCCCAATGGAGTCCCCCTTCATTGCGAAACCTTCAATGGTCGCGTCTGTTTTGAAACATTTTGAAAGCAATAAAGCCCGCCACGATCGTTTGTCTTTGACCAGCGGATGAACGGAAAGTTCACAATCAATTTTTGTTGAGATTGAACGGGGCTCCTTCAGATGTAGAGATATTTCCCCGTCAGCACCAGGACCTTTCGAAAGCCCATTTTTGAATCGCGTAGTCAAGCATCCGCCGCTCAGGGCCGTTTCCCGACCATAGACTTGCTTGCGGATGCGCAGGTTCTCCATCGGAGAGAACTGAAGCTGCGCTTCCACCAGATGCCTTGCGGTAAGGCTTAGTATCCATCGCGCGAGGTAGGTGTCGGCGGTGACCAGATAGCGAAAGCACACTCCGGTTTCACGATGCGTGAGCTCGGGCCTGCTGTTAGCGGGCGGCTCCCGCCCTATCACCCACGTCAGCTCCACCTTCGGAAAACCAAGTAGGACATTGAAAAGCATCAGTGTGACGAGGCCAGAGGCAAGGGCCACAAATATGCTCACCAAGGCGTCGACCTGCTGATTGCCAAAGTTGGGCGGAAGGCCCTTGGTGATGTTGTACACGACTATTGTTACTGCGTACTTAATGCTGTCAGCGAGCGTGGTCCAGGTGATTTTCAACCGGCAGCAGCCCACCTGGCAGCCGTCTGTACCGATCGGTTCAATTCGGCGGGCTCAACGTTTGGGCTTGTGATCACTATTCCTTCTTGGCGCAGGGAAACGCTGCCGTTCTTGCTGGCATCAAGTAGGCGGATGGAATCAACATAAATTCCGGGAAGTTCCGATTTTAGAAAAGCCTCAATTCCGTCTGGATCAACGGAATTTACGAGTGCGACCAGCTCGCTCCGAAGTTCATCAACTTCCTCGCCTTCCAGACGAGTAAAGAATCGATCAGTTAGAACTGCATCCATGACTCTGTATCCCTGCTTGCAGAGTCCAGCGGCAAGGAAAATGACTTCTTGGGATCCGATCAGCATCGGGTGCATCGTGGCACCTTCAAAGCTTTCAGGATCCCGTTCTGAGGGGTTCGGGACAATCGAAAGCTCCGACCGGCCTTGAGGCCTATCGTATGAAATGAGCTGGAGGACTGTCATAACGCAATACTGTCAGATGGCACAGACATTCGGGAACCTTTGCCCGTAACGGGTGGTACCAACCGATCCGCAGGGCGTGGGCCGGCGCGCTCCGCATACCTAACGCTTCTTGCCGAACCGGAACGTCAAGCCGGGCAGGATCTTCAGGGTTACGCGTCCGCGGCTGTTTACCGTCACCGGCCCGAGCTTCTCGGAGACTGACGCCCCGGACTCGGAGATGTTGACATGCCCGGTCTTGCCGAGCTTGACCCGCTTGCGGTAGAAGAATCCCATGCCCGTATCCTCTGCTATCGGTTCGGCCAAAGCAATGCCCGGTCCACGTCCCTAATTAGGGATCCCCAAAAAGGGATCGCTGAAAATCGAGTGCCGGCTGTACCATCGGCGGCATGACTCAGGAACCGAATCCCCTCAATGGAAAACCGAAGCTGGCCTACAGCCTGGAAGAAGCAGCCCAGGCAACGGGCTATAGCGTGGCCACGCTCCGTATTGCGATCCGGCGCCATGACTTGTTAAGCCGGTACGCCAACAGCAAGGCAATCATCCTCGCGGACGAGCTCCAAGACTGGCTGAATTCGCTTGCCACCGAACCGAAAGGGGGACATCAACCTCTCAGCCACTTGGCGGACCCCGCCGATCTAGCGCCGTTCCCGGGGCCGCCCAATAAGCCTGAGCCGGCTGCCGCACCTGCCATGACCACTCAAAGGCTCGCTTACACCTTCGAGCAGGCCGCGGAACAATCCGGCTACTCAATCCGGACACTGAAACAGCAGGTCGCTGACGGCAACCTGAGAGCCCGATACGCCAACTCAAAAGGCGTCATACGCCACGCAGACCTAGACGCGTGGTTGGATGCTTTGCCGGCAGAACCGCCAGTCAAGTAACACCAGCCGTAACTCAGTCCGTCGGCGGGGTATAGGAGGTTGACCGGAGTAGGGCCGTGATTCTCTCACGCTGCGTGCGCGGCTTTCGCTCCGGAAGCACCGGAGTGGCAATTATCGCCTGGTAGTGGTCTTCGTTGAATCGGTAGAGCTGGCCGATCCTGCTGTGTGGCCACTTACGGGACCTGCACATGCGATAGACGAGTTCCCTGGATACGTTCAGCCGAGCCGCTAGATCCGCGACCGTCATCATTGGGGCGTCATTCATGGTTCGAGCCTACTCAGTGCCCGGTTTATCATCGGCACCATGACTATTCGAAAGCAGTCAGAACGCGATATGAGCCAGACGCGGTCCTACGCTACGACACAGGACATGGCCGCCAAGTACCGGATCAGCGACCACACGGTACGCCTCAAGGCCCAGACCGGCGAATGGCCATGTGACCGCATCGGGCGCCTTTACCGCTTCTCCCCGGAACAACAAGACGAGATCACACAGATCATCGCAGCAAGACGGCCATTCAGACACGACAAAGACCGCATCGCCGCAGCACTCCGAAAACTCTCCAGCTAAGCCTTCTGCCCACATCCTGCCCACATTTTGCCCACATTCGGTGTGAAATGAGGTGATTCCAGGTGATGAAAATCCCCGGAATCTAGCGGTTTCCCTTACCAGCATTGGGGCTGAAAAGGTTTCAAATCCCACCGTCACCGCCAATGAGAAAGGCCCCTGGTTCCCTTTGTTTAGGCGGGTTCTAGCGGTCGTTGCAACACCCAGAATTTTTGGGAGTTGCAACGACCGTGTCGTCTTTAACGGAGAAAACAGGCGGGCGCAGGAAGTACACGCCGGGGCAGAAGGATCAGTTCTTTTCGGTGCTGGACCGCCTTGGGAGTGTGAGCGCGACCGCCAAGGAGCTCGGATTCAACCTGATGACGTGCTACCAGTGGGTCCACAAATCCCGGCTCCCTGGGCAGGTCCCCCGGAATCGGGTGCCCGGGCAGAGGAAATACACGCCCGCGCAGAAGGAAGAGTTCTTCCTTGTGTTCGACCGCCTCAAGAGCACGACGCAGGCAGCACGGGAACTCGGACTGAGCCCCGACACGTGCGCCGGCTGGGTGCGCAACGCCGGGCTGAAAAGCCACGGCAAAACGGGGACGGGTCCTCACCCGGGCCGGGATGAGTACTTCCGGCTGCGCAAGACCGGCATGAGCCGGCGGAAAGCTGCCGCAGCAGTCGGGATCCATCTCCGGACCGCCCAAGAGTGGGACCACGGAATCCGCAAGTCCGGCGGCCGACGCATTTACCCGGATGGCCGAATCGTCGACTACAAACGTGGTGTGACCACCCTGACCCCTCCCGCCGGCACGACCGGAACGACCCAGGTCCTCCTACCGGTATCGGCACTGGAGAAGGCCATCGATCCGCGATACCTGACCGTGCAGGAGCGGGAGATGATCCGGGACCTGCACGCCGCGGGCACTTCGATCAGGGCCATCGCCCATGCGCTTGGCCGCTCGCCTTCAACGATCAGCCGCGAGCTGGGCCGAAATACCGATCCCCGGCTGGGATACCTGCCCCACGGGGCGCACCGGAAGGCCGCTGCCCGGCGGGCGCGGCCCAAGACGGCCAAGCTCGCTGTAGAGGGTCCGCTGCGGCGCTATGTGAAGGACAAACTGCTCCTACGCTGGTCTCCGGAGCAGATCAGCCACACGCTGGTCGAAGAGTTCCCCGACAACCCGGAGATGCGCGTGAGCCCAGAGACGATCTACCAAGCCCTCTATGTCCAGGCCAGAGGCGGACTCAAACGCGAGATACAGGTAGCGCTGCGCACCGGCCGGACCCGCCGCAAGCCGCACCGCACCGGCGAGCAGCGCACCCCCCGGTTCGTGGACCCGATGATCATGATCTCCGAGCGCCCGCCCGAGATCGAGGACCGCGCCGTGCCAGGCCACTGGGAAGGGGACCTCATCACCGGCGCCTACAACAAGTCAGCGATCGCGACCCTGGTCGAACGCACCACCCGCTACGTCATGCTCGTCCACCTCCCGGGCGACCACACCGCCGAAACCGTCCGCGACGGCCTCATCGCCACCATGAACACCCTGCCGGCGCACCTGCGGGGCTCCCTGACCTGGGACCAAGGCGCCGAAATGGCCGGACACAAATCCTTCAGCCTCGCCACGGACATGAATGTCTACTTCTGCGACCCCGCCAGCCCCTGGCAACGGGGCACGAACGAAAACACCAACGGTCTGCTGCGCCAATACTTCCCCAAAGGCACCGACCTGTCCGTCTACGGCCCCGAAGACCTCGAACACGTCGCGCAGGAACTCAACGGACGCCCACGCAAAACGCTCGGCTGGAATACTCCAGCCGAGCGTTTGCGTGATTTACTACTAACCACCTAACCAACAGGTGTTGCAACTGTGAGAGTTGTTTGTAGCTGGTCTGGGACTGGCTGGCAGGATAGGTACCGGCCGTTCCGCCCCGTGGAGGTGACTCATGTTGCGACTGACCCTCAGGGTGTCATTGGGTCGACTTGTCCGTCCACAGGTGGGTGGCCGGTACCCGTCCGGCCCACCTCGGTAGCTTAATCAGAAGATTGTCCACCCCTCGGGGCGTGACCCATCACAGTGCTGTTCCGACGTGATTCCTACCCGGACTGGTGCCGGCCTATAACGGCCACCACCCGAGTCCATCACAAAGGAAAAGTACGGTGACCGCCTTGTCTATCGTCGCGCATTCTCACCCATTTGTCGTGGGTGTCGACACTCACGCCCGCAACCACGTCTACGCCATCCTCGACGCCACCAACGGCGCGCTGCTGGATACGCAGTCATTCCCGACTACCGCAGCTGGCATCAACCGGGCTATCAAATGGGTGGCACGCCGCACCAACGCCGACGCCGATACCCTGTGGGTGATCGAAGGCGCTGCGTCCTACGGGGCGATCCTCGCGGGCACCGTGGCAACCCATGGATTCCCAGTCGCCGAGGCGCCGCGCATGGATGCCAAGAAGCGCCGTGGTGTGGGCAAGTCCGATGCTCTGGACGCCCACCAGATGGCCATGGCCGTTCTGCCTCTGCCGGCGGACAAGCTGCGCCGACCACGCCTTCACGACGGGGTCCGCCAGGGCGTGCGGATCCTGGTCACGGCCAGGGGATCCATGAGCAAGGACCGGACCCGGTCGGTCAACGCCCTCAACGCCCTGATGCGCGGCAACGACCTGGGCATCGATGCCCGCCAAAAGCTCACAGGCGCCCAGATCACGGAGGTCTCAAAGTGGCGTTCCCGCGAGGAAGAGCTCTCCCTGTCCATCGCCCGTGCCGAGGCCGTGCGGTTGGCCAGACATGTCCTGGCGCTGGATGAGCAACTCACGGCCAACGAGAACCAGCTGGACGACCTCGTGAAGGTCAGCGAGGCCGCACCGTTGCTGGAAGAGACGGGGTTCAGGGCGATCAGCGCCGCGAAGTGCCTCGCCGCGTGGTCACACAAGGGCCGGGTCCGCAACGAGGCAGCATTTGCCTCCTTGGCCGGGGTAAACCCGATCCCCGCGTCCTCCGGGAACACTGTCCGGCACAGGTTGAACCGGGGCGGTGACCGGTCCCTGAACAGTGCCTTGCACATGGTCGCGATCGTCAGGATGACCCATGACGGCGAAACCCGCGAGTACGTGGAGAAGCGACGCGCCGAGGGTCGTACGGACAAGGAAATTCGTCGTTGCATCAAACGCTACCTGGCGCGCCGCATCTACCGCGCGCTCAGCGCCGCGGCAATAGCGATGAACGCGGCTTGACAGACATAGAAGAGTCGACCCCTAGAATCCAAGTTTATAAGGGATCGGGGGCCTTTTGCTTTGTTCGGATTAGGGGTTTGCCCACACTTGCCAGAGAGACGGCGTTATCCAGTGCGTCCGAAACTGAGTCCAGGTCCGGTTCGCCGGTAACCTCAGTCCGGAAATCAATCGCTATCAAGTAAGAATGTCGACATCGTGACATCACCACAAACAGAAGCTGCGCCTCAGACCGCCAGCGGCTTCGCCACGACGTCACTGTTCGACCGCAACGACGGCACGTTCTCAAGCCGTCCCCGTCGAGCACAGCCGAACACTGCATCGGGTTCTGGTCCAACGTGGCCATCCCGGACGAAATCGTGACGCAGCTTGAAAACGTCTACTACCAAACCCGGCTCAACGAGGTTCAGAAGCAGGTGGATGACCATACGGAAGTGTGGGCGCAGCGTGGATCGCCGAGCACCCCAAGCCGAAGCGGGCCTCACACGAGGCTGATTGGAACGCGCAATTCGCGGCCGACCGCGAGGCGTTCATGGGCCCGCTGCGGGAGCAACTCCAGAACGAGCGCCCGATGAACCTAGATCTCTACGACTCCCGCCAGTTGGTCCGGACCGCTCAGATGCTCTACCACATTCCCAGCCCGAAAAAGTTCGCGCCCGAGGAAACATCAAGATCCGGGACCACCAAGTCGAGCTCTACAGCGAAGTGCTGACCGTGGAGGAGATCGAGGAGAAGTACCAATTCTCCTCGATCTCCACTACTGCCTGGAGCTGTCTTCAAGGACAACACCGCGGAGGAGACGCTGGAGAAGATCCGGACCATGACCTCCATCATGAGAGTCGCCCGCGACATGATGGGTCGAAGCCCAGCGCACCCAGCAGTACGACTAGGTCGCCGGCCACACCCGGCTGACCCCGCCGGCACTTCAGGTCACCAGCCCGAAGTGGTACCATATCTTGTACCACTAGGAGGAATTATGGCAATCACCACAAGCGAGGCCCGGCGCGACCTCTTCGGGCTCATCGAGCGCGTCAACCTCGACCAGACCGAAGTCGAGATCACGTCGAAGCGTGGCTCTGCCGTGCTCATGTCCAAGGACGAGTATGACGCCCTGGTGGAGACCAGCTACCTGTTGCGCTCCCCCAAAAACGCCCAGCGCCTGCTGTCTGCCCTCAACTCCGCCCGCGAGGGCAAGGTTGCCGAGCGTGGGCTCATCGCTCCTGATGATCAGGTCGTCACGTACGAGGTCATGGAAAAGTGAGCGGGCGCAAGCTCGCGTGGACTGACGAAGGATGGGATGACTACCTGTACTGGCAGACCCAAGACAGGAAGACTCTCAAGCGCATCAACACGCTCGTCGAGGACGTCCTCCGGGATGACCCCTTCGATGGGATCGGAAAACCGGAGCCGTTGAAGCACGCCATGGCCGGCGCCTGGTCCCGTCGCATTGACGAGACAAACCGGCTCGTCTACATCGCCGACGATAACTACGTGACCATCCTGCAAGCCCGCTACCACTACTAAGACAAGCCCTGCCGGTTCACGCCGGCGGGGTTTTCTTTTTCAAAAGCAACGCACAGCACAGCTGTCGCCGGGATCCCTTCGACGCACAGCTCGGGCTTCTGTCCCGGCACAGGCGCCGTCGGGCTGGGTTACGACCGGCTGCGTCGGCCGTGGCTTGGTGATGCCGCCGGTGCCGCGGCTGGCACGATAGCGTTCCCCCATGGGGGTGAGCCCACGGACCGCCCGGCCATTAAGGTTCGTTCAAAGACAAGGGGAACAGCGTCAACGGTTTCTAGACATGATGTAAATTTACTAGGCGTTTTGCCAAGCAAGTAGAGATGCCCGTCCTGACCTCGCTTGCCGCGTTAAAGTCCATTGTGGGCGCTCGGAACCGGGCATACTCTGGGAGAGGCACGAGCGGTGGGCACTGCCACCACGTTGAGGGGCGCTGCATGGACACCAACTCCATCATTACCGACACCTTCCACCGGCCCCTGCGGGACCTGCGGATTTCCGTCACGGACCGATGCAATTTCCGTTGCGTCTACTGCATGCCCAAAGAGATCTTCGGCCGGGACTTTGTTTTCATGCCGCGGGACCAGCTGCTGACCTTCGAGGAAATCACCCGCTTGGCCTCGATCGCCGTCGGGCATGGGGTGCGGAAGATCCGGCTGACCGGCGGGGAACCGCTCCTACGGAAAGATATCGAGGAACTGGTCCGGATGTTGGCGAGCTTGCGTACTCCCGACGGGCTGGCGCCGGATCTGGCCATGACCACGAACGGCTCGGTTCTGGCGCAGAAGGCTCAGGCCCTCAAGGATGCCGGGTTGAATAGGGTGACAGTGTCCTTGGACTCCCTCCGCGAGGAGACCTTCCAAGCCATGAACGACGTCGGTTATCCCGTGGCGAAGGTCCTGCACGCCCTGGAGGTCGCCCAGGCTGCAGGGCTGGGGCCGGTGAAGATCAACATGGTGGTCAAGCGCGGGATCAATGACCAGGACATCCTCGGCATGGCACGCCATTTCAAGGGAACTGGATTCATACTGCGCTTCATCGAATACATGGACGTGGGCGCATCCAATGGCTGGAGAATGGATGACGTGGTTCCCTCCGCCGAGGTCCTGGCCCGCATCGGCGCGGTGTTCCCGCTGGAGCCGGTGGCGCCCAACTATCCGGGTGAAACGTCAGGCCGCTGGCGATATTCGGACGGCAGCGGCGAAATCGGGGTCATCTCCAGCGTGACCCAGGCCTTTTGCCGCGGGTGCACCCGGGCCAGGCTTTCCGCCGACGGTAAGTTGTTCACTTGTCTCTTTGCCACAACCGGCACGGACCTGAGGGCACTCCTGAGGGGAGGCGCGTCCGACGTCGAGCTCTCGACGGCGTTGTCCGCCCTCTGGGGTGCGCGGACAGACCGCTATTCGGAACTGCGCAGTGCCCACACAACCGAAGACAGTGCCCACACCTCCCAAGACAGTGCCCACGCACCTAAAGACCCCGCCGCGGCACACAAAATCGAGATGTCATACATCGGTGGATAGCCGCCCCTATGCTGGTGCCATGACGCAGACGTCGATCAGCTCCGCCGCAGCGCTGGCCGAAATGCTGGCCGCCACCGGCTACCTCGCCGATGAGGGCCTGGCCACCATCGGATACTTGGCCCTGAGCATGGAACGGCCGCTGCTTCTGGAAGGGGAACCCGGAACCGGCAAGACCTCACTGGCCGAGGCCCTCGCAGAAGGATTCAAGCTGCCGCTCATCCGCTTGCAGTGCTACGAGGGAATCGACGCCACGCAGGCGTTGTATGACTGGGACTTCACTGCCCAGATCCTGCATCTGCGCAGCGTGGAGGCCAGCGGCGGTGCCGGAATGAGCGTGGCCGAATTGGAAAGCTCCCTGTACGACAAACGGTTCCTGCTGGCCCGGCCCATCCTCAAAGCGCTGCAGGAAAGCCCCGCGGTGCTGCTGATCGACGAAATCGACCGGGCCGACGACGAGTTCGAGGCGTTCCTGCTGGAAGTTCTCTCCACCTATCAGGTCTCCATCCCCGAGTTCGGCACAGTCAAGGCGGACACCGCGCCCATTGTGGTACTCACCTCCAACCGGACGCGCGACCTTCACGATGCGCTCAAACGTCGTTGCCTCTACCACTGGATCGACCACCCGGGGCTAGCCCGGGAAGTCGAAATCGTACGAACCCGGCTCCCCGAGGTGCCTGCGCTGCTGGCGGAACAGGTGGTGCGCGTCGTCCAACAAATCCGGGCCACCGACGAGGTACTCAAGCCCCCCGGCGTCGCCGAGACCCTGGATTGGGCCCGGGCGCTGCATCAGCTCGGCCGGGCCGAGTTGGACCTGGCCTCGGCCGCGGCCAGCATCGGTGCGTTGTGCAAGTACCGCGAAGACACCGAGCGGGTCTCGGCGGCCCTGTCCCGGATGCTCGGCTGAGCCCATGCCCCCGGCAGGCCAGAGCACCCCGGCAGGGCAGAAACCAGAGCAGCACAGCGCCGAAGAGATCCTGCTGGCCTTTGCGTCCGCGGTGCGAGCCGCGGGTGTGAAGGTCACCGCGGATCGGGCACGCAGCTTTGTCGACGCCGTTGGCAGGCTCGCCCTGGAGCGCCGCTCGGACGTCTTCTGGGCGGGCCGTGCCACAATGTGCGCCTCGCCGGAGGACCTGCCGGCTTACCAACGGGCCTTTGAGTCCTGGTTCGCGGCGGAACATTCAGCGGCCCAGCGTCTCGAGTCGTCCGCGACCTCCGTCACCGCTGCCGCTTTGGACAACGACGACGGCGGCGGGGAGGGCGGGCGCGAACAGTTGCGGGCGCTCGCCAGCCGTCGGGAACGGCTAAGGCATCGCGACGTTGCCGTCCTGGACGACTCCGAACGGGCCCTGCTGCACCGCATGTTCGAGGAACTCCCGGTGCGCTTGCCCACCCGGCAGACCCGGCGCAGGCACTTGGACCGGCACGGCGACGTCGACCGGGTGCGGACCCTGCGTGACCAGCTCCGCCGCGGCGGGGAACCGGGGCCGTTGCGCCGTGCCCGGGCGCCGCGCAAACCCCGCCGGCTGGTGTGGCTGATCGATGTTTCGGGCTCGATGGCGCCCTACGCGGAAAGTCTGCTCAGATTGGCCCACCGGGTGGTGGAAGCCGCCCCGCGCCAAGTGGAAGTGTTCACCCTGGGCACCCGGCTGACCCGGGTGACCGCGGCACTGCGGGTCCCGGACGCCGACGCTGCGTTGGCTCTCGCGGGCCGCACTGTCCCGGACTGGTCCGGGGGAACCCGGCTTGGCGAGGTGCTGCGCGCGTTCAATGACCGCTGGGGCCAGCGCGTGATGGTGCGTGGCGCCGTCGTCGTCATTGCGAGCGACGGATGGGAGCGGGGCGACCCGGCCCTGTTGGGACGCCAAGCCGAGCGGCTGCACCATCTGGCCCGGAGGATCATTTGGTCCAATCCGCACCGTGGCAAAGCGGGATACCAGCCGCTACAGCAGGGAATCAGGGCAGTACTGCCGCACGTTGACTACTTTATAGGGGGGCACTCAATGCAGAGCTTCGAGGAATTATTGGACGTGGTTGCCCATGCGTGAAGTCTTGGACGATCTGGTGGCAGCCATAGCGGCCGGCCACACAGTCGGACTCGGAACGGTGGTGCGCACGTTCCGTTCCGCACCGCGGCCCGCCGGGGCCGCGATGATGGTCGACGCCGACGGCAGCGCGGTGGGCTCGGTGTCCGGCGGCTGTGTCGAAGGCGCGCTCTACGAATTGGCCACCAAGGTGGTCCAGTCCGGCAAGCCGGTACTCCAGCGCTACGGCATCAGTGACGACGCCGCGTTCGAGGTTGGCCTGACCTGCGGCGGGATCCTGGACATTTTTGTCGAGCCGGTTTCCACTGGGATCTTTCCGGAATTGCCCCAAGTAGCGGACGACGTCGGCGCCGGCCGGCCGGTGGCCGTCGTCACCGTGATCGAACACCCCGATCCAGCTTGGCTGGGCCGTCATTTGGTGGTCCGTCCGGAAGGGTTCGTCGGCTCCCTGGGCAGCGAGCGCGCCAACCATGCGGTCTGCGACGACGTTCAGGGCCTGCTGGCCGCAGGCCGCAATGCCACGCTGATGTACGGACCAGACGGGCAACGCCGCGGGGAGGGCATGCGCGTGTTCGCCCTCAGTTTCGCTCCCCAGCCGCGGATGCTGGTGTTCGGCGCGATTGACTTCGCCGCCGCCGTCGCCAAACAGGGCAGCTTCCTCGGCTACCGGGTGACGGTGTGCGACGCACGCGCGGTGTTCGCGACGGCGGCCCGGTTCCCGCAAGCGGACGAGGTAGTGGTGGAATGGCCGCACCGCTATTTGCAAGCCCAGATCGCTGCAGGCCAGATGGATGAGCGCACGGTGATCTGCGTGCTGACGCATGATCCGAAATTCGATGTCCCGTTGCTGGAGTTGGCATTGCGCCACGAGGTTGCCTACGTCGGGGCGATGGGGTCCCGCCGCACGCACCACGACCGTTTGGAACGGCTGCGCGAAGCGGGCCTCACCGATGCCGAGTTGGCCCGGCTTTCCAGCCCGATCGGCCTGGACCTGGGGTCCCGCACGCCAGAGGAAACCGCCGTGTCCATCGCCGCCGAAATCATTGCGCTGCATTGGGGTGGCGGCGGTCAGCGTTTGAGCACCATGGAAAAACGGATTCATCACGAACCCACGGCCGACTCGGACCACGAGGATGCCGGGTACGAACTCAAGTCGAGCTAAGGCGCTTGCCCGCTCCGAGGAGTAACCTGTGTCACATCAGGACTGGATGCCGGGCAGTCGTGCTCGTCCTCCAAGACGACAGGAGATCCCCATGGCGAGTTCCAAGACGATCACCGTCGACGTCGATGATGTGAGCTACACCGATAATGTCGAGCCACGATTGCTGCTGGTCCAATACCTGCGCGAACGGCTCGGCAAGACCGGCACATTGATCGGCTGCGACACCACCAATTGCGGCGCCTGCACTGTCCATCTGGACGGAGTCAGCGTCAAATCCTGCACCATGTTCGCGGTCCAGGCAGACGGCCACAGCATCACAACCATCGAAGGCCTGGCCCGGGACGGGAAACTCGCCCCGCTCCAGCAGGCGTTCCACCAATGCCATGCGCTGCAATGCGGTTTCTGCACGCCTGGAATGATCATGCAATCCGCGTCCCTGCTGAACGAAAACCCGCACCCCACCGAGCAGGAAATCCGGGACGGCCTGGAAGGAAACCTGTGCCGGTGCACCGGGTATCAAAACATTGTCGCAGCGGTCCAGGCCGCCGCGGACGGCACGGTTTCCGCGGACAGCGACGCAACGGAAACGGCAGGTGTGGCATGACCACCACTGAAGTCGGCAGGGCGCGCCTCCGCAAGGAAGATGCGCACCTCATCACGGGACGTTCCAGATACACCGACAACATCACGCTCCCGGGAATGCTGCACCTGGCCATGGTGCGCAGTCCGTTCGCCCACGCGACGATCATTTCGATCGATGCCTCCGGCGCGAAGTCTTCGCCCGGCGTCGTTGCCGTGCTTACCGGAACCGATGTGGCCGAGCTACAGGGAAGCCTGCCTAACGCCTGGCCGATCACGCCGGAGCAAAAGGCTCCGGCCCACCCGGCGATCGCCGTCGATACCGTGGCTTTTGCGGGCGAAGTGGTGGCGTGCATCGTTGCGCGCACCGCGGCCGCCGCACGTGACGCCGTCGAACTGGTGGATGTCAGCTACGAGGAGCTGCCCGTCGTCTTGGACCTTGAGGAAGCGCTGAAGGATGAGGTGCTGGCCCACCCGGACCTGGGGACCAACAAATCGGCTACCTGGATCTTTGACTCGGGCGACGCCGGGACCGGCACGCCGGTCGCCGAGGCGCTGGAGGCCGCCGAAGTCCTCATTGAGCGCACGTTCTACCAGCAGCGGCTCATCCCCGCTTTCATGGAACCCCGATCGACCGTGGTTGACCCCACGGGTGAGCAGATCACAGTGTGGTCGGCCACCCAGATACCGCATATTCTGCGGCTCATGCTGGCTCTGACGTTGGGCATTCCGGAAAGCAAAGTGCGCGTGATCGCCCCCGATGTGGGCGGCGGCTTCGGCGGAAAACTTCAGGTGACCCCGGAAGAAGCCATCACCGTGCTGGCCGCCCGGCACACCGGCAAGCCCTGCAAATACACCGAGACCCGCAGCGAGTCCCTCATGGCGGCGCACCACGGCCGTGCCCAAGTGCAGAAGCTGAAGCTCTCGGCCACCAAGGATGGAATCGTCACCGGACTGGACGTGCATCTGCTGGCGGACATGGGCGCCTACCTGGGCCTGGTCACCTCCGGAATCCCGATCCTGGGCGCCTTCATGTACAACTCCATCTACAAGTTCCCGGCCTACCGCTTCGAATGCACCAACCTCTTCACCAACAAGGCATGGACCGACGCCTACCGCGGCGCGGGTCGACCGGAAGCTACCTTCGCGATCGAGCGTTTGATGGACGAACTCGCCGTCGAACTGGACATGGATCCCCTGGAGCTGCGGGAAAAGAACTGGATCAAGCACGAGGAATTCCCCTTCACCACCGTCGCCGGGCTTGAATACGACACCGGCAACTATGAGGCGGCCACGGCGAAGGCCGTGGAACTCTTTGGCTACGACGAGCTCCGGGCCGAACAAGCGCGGCGCCGCGAAAGCAACGATCCCGTCCAGCTCGGCATCGGCATCTCCACCTTCACCGAAATGTGCGGGCTGGCTCCCTCCCGGGTGCTCGGCGCGCTCAGCTACGCAGCCGGCGGCTGGGAGCACGCCCAGGTGCGGGTGCTGCCCACGGGCAATATCGAGGTGGTCACCGGTTCCTCAGCCCACGGCCAAGGCCACGAAACCGCATGGAGCCAGCTCGTGGCGGACAGGCTGGGCGTGCCCTTCGAAAATGTCGAGGTACTGCACGGGGACACCCAAACCTCCCAACGGGGCCTGGACACCTACGGCTCCCGCTCGTTGACCGTCGGCGGCATGGCTGTGCTCGCCGCGGCGGACAAGGTGATCGAGAAGGCCAAAGTTGTTGCCGCGCACATGATGGAGGCCAGCGAAGACGACATCGAGTTCACGGACGGCAAGTTCAGCGTCAAGGGCACTGAACAGTCCACTGCACTCGGTGAAATTGCTTTCGCCGCCTTCTCGGCGCACAACCTGCCGGACGGGTTCGAGCCCAATCTGGATTCTGATGCCACGTTCGACCCGCAGAACTTCTCCTTCCCGCACGGCACCCACCTGGCGGCCATGGAAGTAGACACCGAGACCGGGCAAGTCACCATCCGCAAGTACGTTTGCGTGGACGATGTGGGCGTGGTGGTCAATCCGCTGATCGTGGAGGGCCAGGTCCACGGCGGCCTGGCGCAGGGAATCGCGCAGGCCCTTTACGAAGAGGCCGTACATGACGACGCCGGCACCCTGGTCACGGGCTCGTTTGTGGACTACCTGGTGCCCGGCGCACCGGACCTCCCACACTTTACGACGGGGCGCACCGAGACCCCTTCGACCACCAACCAGCTCGGTGCCAAGGGAGTCGGCGAGGCCGGGACCATCGCCTCGACGCCCGCCATTGTCAACGGCATCCTCGACGCAGTGCGGCACCTGGGCGTGAAGGACATCAAGATGCCCTGTTCGCCCTCGCGTGTGTGGGCCGCCCTTGCAGAAGCCAAGATGACCGGAGGTGTGCAATGATTCCGAGCGCATTCGATTACGCCGCGCCTACGACGGTCGCTGAGGCACTGGAAGCGCTGGCCGGCGCCGGCGACGACGTGAAGCTGCTGGCCGGAGGGCAAAGCCTCATCCCCGTGATGAAGCTACGCCTGGCCGACCCGGCGATGGTGGTCGACTTGGGCCGGATCGGCGAGCTGTCCGGCGTGAGCGACGACGGCGATGCCCTGCTGATCGGAGCAATGACAACGCACCACCAGATCGCCACCGACCCGCTCATTGCCGCACATGTGCCCTTGTTGGCCCAGGCCGCCGCGACGGTCGCGGATCCGCAGGTCCGCCACCGCGGCACCTTCGGGGGCGCTTTGGTGCACGCCGACCCGGCGGGCGACATGCCGGCGCCGGTACTGGCCACAGAGGCAACGTTCATCCTTAACGGACCGGATGGGGAACGCCGCGTAGCAGCGGCGGACTTCTTCCAGGGCTACTTCACCACCGCCGTCGACGACGGCGAGATCCTCACCCACGTCCGGGTGCCGAAGTACACCGCTTGGGGTTCCCACTATGAGAAGTTCACCCGGGTCGCCCAGCAATGGTCCATCGTCGCGGTGGCCGCGATGGTCCGGGTTGAGGGCGGCACCATCGCCGAAGCCCGGATCGGACTGACCAACATGGCCAGCACGCCTTTGCGGGCCACCGCCGTCGAACAGGCACTGATCGGTGCCTCATTGACCCGGGAAGCGATCGCCGCCGCCAGCTCGCATGCTGCCGATGGCACCGATCCGGCCAGTGATCTCAACGGGGACGCGAGGTACCGACGCCACCTGGCCGAGGTCTTGACGAAGCGGGCCGTTATCGCGGCCACCGGGCTCTAACGGATACGGCGGGAGGCAGACGTGGAACTCAAACATCACTTCGTGGTTCCCAGTTCGCTGGAGGACACGTGGAATTCCTTCAACCAATTGGAAGAAATAGCGCCCTGTTTCCCGGGAGCGACTCTCACGTCCGTGGACGGCGACCAGTTCACCGGCACGGTCAAGGTCAAACTCGGGCCCATAGCGATGATCTACACGGGAACCGGCGAATTTCTCGGGAGAAACCAAGAAACGCACACCGTGGTCATTTCCGCCACGGGGAAGGACAAGCGCGGCAACGGTACAGCGGGAGCCACTGTGACTGCAGTGTTGAGCCCTGACGGTGACGGCACCTCGGTAGACGTCACCACCGATATGAACGTCACCGGTAAGCCGGCCCAATTCGGCCGGGGCGTCATCCAGGACATTTCAGACAAGTTGTTGGCGCAGTTTGTCCAGTGCGTGATCGGGAAGGCGCGCGGCGGGGCCACCGCGGATGCCGAGCCCGACGGCGGAGACGTGGCGGCGTCTGCCGAGTCCGGGACGGCTGGGGGCGAGGTGGCGGAGCCTGTGGAGCCCGCCGCCGGTCCCACCGTCGCGAGTCCCGCGGCACCGGTGGCTGCGCCTCCGACGGCGCCTGTGTCTGCGACTGCGTCTGTGTCTGCGACTGCACCGCTGTCCGCGCCGTCGTCGGAATTGGATCTGGGTTCCGCCATGTGGCCGGTCCTGGTTCGCCGTTTCGGCCCGGTGTTCTGCGTCGCCGGTGTGCTGGTCCTGGTCGCCTGGCTTGTCCGGCGGTGTGGAAAGGACTGAACGCACCACTGAGCCCGTGCCGATGCTGGCTTCGCTTGATGCTGGCTTCGGACGGCGCGGCGGTCTTGCTGCGCGCCTCAAGGCGTCGATATCATCAGGGTGGGTTATGCAGCCGGCCCTCGGAACTTTGCCATGGAGTGACCCATGATTCGCCGGACCCCCACCTCCCCGAAGATCCGCACGGCTGGAACTGCGCTGTGAACGCGCTCTTAGCCTCATGCCTGGAGGGTGAACTGGATCCAGTCGGGGGGCTTGCCAGTCTGTCCATCGCCGAACTTAATTTCCTAGCGGACGCTCTCTTCAGGCTTCTCGACATCGGGAAGCCTGAGTTCGGGATCAAGTTTTGGTACGACGGAGTCCTGGACGAGTTGGCTGCCCGCGG
Source organism: Arthrobacter methylotrophus (assembly GCF_039539965.1). Taxonomy (NCBI): domain Bacteria; kingdom Bacillati; phylum Actinomycetota; class Actinomycetes; order Micrococcales; family Micrococcaceae; genus Arthrobacter; species Arthrobacter methylotrophus. The sequence goes on from NZ_BAABED010000001.1 coordinate 3,943,251, forward strand.
CGAGGTGACGGCTACCCACTCGCGCGGGGACTAATCCTCGCGTCCTGCGGAAGCAAAGGCCTCGAAGCGGGATCTCCCCTGGTCTCAAATTGTTGATAGTTTGCCAGTTCCCGGACCAGTACTTTCAATTCCTGCCTGAACATCGACGTATCGATGGACATCTGGGCCAGGACTTGCTGTTCCGATTCTTCAGCCTGCTCCAGGGCTTCCTTGCCGGCACTGGTCAGCGAGACGACGTGTACTCTGCGGTCCTCGGAACTTCGACGGCGGGCCACATGGCCGTGGGCTTCGAGCCTATTGAGGGTTTGGCCCATGGTTTGAGCCTGGACCCGCACGATCTGCGCCAGCGTGGTCTGGGTGATGGGGCCCGTGGCTGCAAGGACTTCCAGGGCGATGACTCCGGCGTGGGTAAGGCCGATCGACCTGAGATTCTCATCCCAAGCGTGTTCCACCAGCCGGGCCGCTGTCGACAACAAGCGCCCCGTAGGCCAACGCTCAATGTCCGGCATGTTTCCCATTGTAGCCGTGAGGGGATTTTGTGGAGTTGGGGGTAAGGGCAACGGGACGAGCTTCCGGCGTCCTCTCTCCTGTGGATCGCTGAGTTTCCTCAAAGGGTCATCCCGATTCGCGAAGTACCTCCGTGACATCCGATCGTGCCGAAGAGCTCGGATGCGGGCCGCCACGCCTTGTTCAGACACGGCCTTTGAGTATCAGGTTCCAGTACATGAACGGCAAGCCGTAGCGTTTGAGCAGCCACATGTCACGGCGTTCCTTGGTTGTGTCAATAAAGGGAAGGCTAGGGGCCGGCTGGAGTGAATAATCAAATTCAGCCAGCAGCATCTTGCCGCGCGCCGTCGTCAGCGGGCAGGAAGAGTAGCCTTCGTACCGGGCCGCCGGGATCGCACCGTTGATCGCAGCCAGGAGATTCTTCACCAGCACCGGGGCCTGCTTTCGGATAGCCGCACCCGTTTTTGAGTTCGGAGTGGATCCGGCGTCACCCAAGGCAAAGATTTCCGGGTAGCGGACGTGTTGCATGGTGTTTTTGTCCACTTCCACGTACCCGGCAGGGTTGGCAGGATCGGCCAACGGCGTGCGCTTGAGCCAGTCGGGGGCCGACTGCGGCGGCACGGCGTGCAGCAGATCGTAATGCAGCGATTCCTTGGACCCCTCTTTGCCGTCCGCGATGACAGCGGTCCGGGAGGAATGGTCCACTTCAACCATTTCACTGTTGAAGCGCACCTCGATTCCGTATTCGGCCACCACGCGTTCGAGTTCCTTGGAGAAGATCTTGACCCCGAACATGCCCGGCGTCGGAAGAACCATCACCACCCGGATGTCCTCCAGCACCCCCTGGCTGCGCCAGTAATCTGCCGCAAGGTAGGCAATCTTCTGTGGAGCTCCGGCGCATTTGATCGGCCCGGACGGCTGGGTAAAGACGGCCGTGCCGGAGGTCAGGTTCTTGATCATGTCCCAGGTCTTGGGGGCGAGGTCGTAGCGGTAATTGCTTGAGGCGGCAGGCGACTCGATAGCTTCGGCCATGCCGGGGATCTTGTCCCAGTCGAGCTGAATGCCTGCGCTGACAACGAGGTAGTCGTACGTAACCGTCCCGCCCGAGGCGAGAGCGACGCTGTGCCGTTCCGGATCAATGTTCGTGGCAGCATCCTTGATCCAGGCAACCCCGTGGGGAATGACTGAGGACTGGGGGCGGACGGATTCCTCCTGATCGGCGCAGCCTCCCCCGACCAAGGTCCACAAAGGCTGGTAATAGTGCACCGCGCTGGGCTCGATCAGGCCGATGTCAGTCCGTCCGGAATGACGGAGTCTCGCTGCGACACTCACCCCGGCGTTGCCGCCGCCAATGATCAGAATCTCGTGGTGGATCCTCATGTGTAAACCCTTTCGATGAATCGAGCGCCTGCGTCTATGCGGCAAACAACAGTCGACGTGTTCCTGAGCCTACGTGGGCGGCAAGAGGCAGTGGCTTAAGGTGAAGAACTCGCCACTGGGTCAAGGACTCTCAGCTCGTCGGGAGGGGCAGCAGCCCGCAGTAGTCCGGCGGATATGGCCGAGCAGGAGGCGACGGTGATTCCGAGGCATCTTAGGAGAGTCCGGTAATGACGGGTAATCAGCTGCGGATTTGGGTGGACTGCAGCGGCTCGCCCGGTATCCGGGGGGCTTGGCATTTGCGTTGATGTTGAAGTTAAAGTTCTTGATCGTGAAGCCATGTTCCCGCAAGACCTCTCGGATTTCCCGGCTGATGCGGTGGACTATGTTGCCAGTCAGGTGAAAACCGAGGTCTCGGTCCTCGTGGACTATGAATGGACAGACAGAATCTCAAGGCCTCATCGTGCTCAGATCCGTTCGGTGTTTGGCTTGGCCCGGGTTGAGCTGAGGGAAGACACGGAATCCGTTCACCACGAACCACGGTGCCGCTGTACGCAGAGAGCCACTGAATCTATGAAGGCTCGCACTGACGCAGCGGTCCCGCGTTCTAGGCCTTGGTCCGCTTCTGGCCAGTCAGCTGATCATCACCGTTCGCAGAGGGTGGAGTCGTATCTTTGCATGGTGCAGATCTGCCACCGCTGAGTGTCGGCACCATACTGATTGCCGAGACCATAGCGCCGGGCGTTGACGACTGTCCCGGTGGTGGTGCTGGAAAACGTGAGAGCGTATACCTCCACACTTGTTAATCCGAAGGTTTTTGGCATGTTGTAGTTGAGGAACTCGTAGAACCCGGTCGGGTTCTTTCTGACGATCCAGTATTGGTCGTCGTGCCCACCGTCCCACATCTCAACAGTGGTTGCCGGATACAGAGTGCTCCTCCGAGCGAGGTTGAGCCACCGTCCCGGCACGGTGGTGCTCGCGTAGTTTCCCAAGATGTATGCGCCACGGTGCGGATCGTAGGTGTAGCGCCACCTTTGCGTGGAGCCGGGGTTGTTGAAAGGTGCTTGAACCGTCACGGAGGAACCTCCCGGGACTCCCGGCGGGGCTCCGAGCGCCCGAGTCATCGGCTGGGCACTAGGCGAAATGCGATCGTAATTGATCGGTTCGCCACCGATGCGAGCGATATTCCACTGGTCCTGATCTCGCACCCCGCCCGTGGAATCGACCACGAACACCGAGGTCGAGTCGGTTACCGGCCGGGTCAGGAATCGGCCGTCCTTGCTGATAATCCGGAACCAGCCATCACCCGTGCGCTCGAATCTCCACATCACGCGATCCGAATCACTATAGAGAACACCTAGGAGATTGGTGCCATCGTGTATTAGATACTGATTGGTAATAACATTCTTGAGGCGGTAGTAGCCTGGGCTCGCGCTGACGCGCTCAGGGATGAAGATCTGGTGGGGATTCTCATTCGCGGGCCAGGTCGTCACCTCTTTGTTCATGTCCAATGCCCTGTTATGGAACAACTTCGGCCGCATCGCGAACGACTGCCCGTCATACGGGTCGGGTACAGACCCGAATTTGACGCTACCTGCCCCTGCCTGAAGTATGCATTGCGAGCCGGCCGAATCGGCAGCCCTAGCTGCACGGTCCGACCTCAACTCGGCTACACAGTATTGAGGCAATCGAGCACCCGAGGGGACAGGCGTCGTGAAGCTCGGCCCGCCATGACCATCGAAGAAGGGCGGCGTGTAGGACACCGAAGCGTTGCCAAAAGGATGACCGCTGTGCCAACGTTCGACCTGCAGGTTCTCCGGGTTCACAACCGGGGGCATCTGAACAATGGAATTTCGGTTCTCCCATGCTCGAACGGGGGCGCGATCATTGTATTGAATAGCCCCGGCAATGAACTCTGACCGGACTCCGCCAATATAGCCGACCGAATGTTCCGCAAGCTGTCCGGGAAGCGGAACCGCGCCGGCCGTAGCGCGAAGGTCGATACCGCCTGGCGCTCGAACCAGATAGGCATAGAGGGCTGCATTAGGGCCGACATCTTCCAGCACCCCCAGGTATGGATTGATTGTGTTGATGGGGGCAGCGAAAACAAAGTTTCCGATGTTTTCTCCAGAGAGAGAGCCGGCCAAATTCCAAGGCTGGTCTCCGAACGGACGGTTACCCCCATTATCCGAAATCCCATTGACGAAGACATCATTCGGCGGCCGGTAACTAAAAGCGACCACCATGTCATTCCAGTAGTAATCCGATCGGGGTACCACGCTTTGAATGGTGGGGCCGGAAGTCCTGAGGATCTCCTGCACCAGATTCTGCACAGCCGCATCGGACATATTCCGCACATCCGGGTTCGCGGCCGCACTCACGTTCGGGCCACCGAAGTCAACAGCATAAGCAGCAGTCGAAGTAATCGGGACAGCCATGCCTCCCAGAAGGACCACAAGCGCAAAGTAAGCCAGCCCAAAGCGCCATCGACGCATGCGAGCCCTCTTGACGCTCCCAGCACGACGCAAACCATCACCAAACCGCCTCGACATGACTAAACCCACGCCCCTCCCCTTCAAATCAGCAATGATCCACACTCTGTGTGGTGTTTATAGCCAGGTAACGTCTTAAAGTGATGGGCTGGTCATGATGACTTGGAACTCGAAGTCGGCCACCGAACTCACGACGCAAGCGCAACGAAACCCGAGGTTCGGATGGCTGCTGCCCATGGTCCCCACCGACGAGCAGCAGCCATCTACTAGTACAGACCAACTGCCAAACTGTGACGAGTCTGCGGCTTCGTGCTCCGACAGCACCCTAGGTTGTGCATGGCCGCCGGACTACTGGCCATCGTCAACACGCATGGATGCCCGGACGGCTGTCATTGGGTTCCGCTTTGTGACTCGCCGGTGAGGCCGTGACGATTTGGTTCAGGTAGTCCTTGTGGATCTGCCGGGGATTTGCATCCGCTTGGCCGTAGACCGGAACACGGATGCTGCCTGTTGCCCGGCGGGGCTGAGCCTGCGGTTCGCGAGGTGGGCGAGGAGGATCCTGCGTGTCGGGGAGTCGGCGAGAGGTACGGCGATGATGTCGGGGCGTAGCGCACTGAGAGCGAGCTGGGGAGCCAGTGCGATGCCGATGCCGGCGGCGACCATGCCCTGCGTTTCCTGATAGTCGTTGGCGGCGAAGGCTATGCGCGGCTCGAAGCCGGCATCGCGGCAGACCCGTCGGAGGACGTCGGCCACGGGGTGTTCGTCGCGGACGATCCACTCCTGGTCTCTCAGCGTGCCGATCCCCACCGAGCGGTGTGCCGCGACAGGGTGGTCGCACGGTACGAGCAGCATGGTGGGGTCGTTCATAAGGCGAATGAGGCTCAGGTCTTCGTCCTCGATGCGTTCCCATGGGTAGTCCCACAGCAGGGTGAGTTCGATGTCCCTCCGCCGCAGCCGTTCGAGCAGGCCGTCGCGGCGCGCGCTGACTACCGTGACGGCGACCTCGGGGTGGCGGGCGCGGAAGGCAAGCACGACGTCGGGCATGAGGGATGCGCCGACGGTCGGGAACGTGCCCATGCGTAGTTGGCCTCGCCGTAGCCCGGCGAACTCGCCCATCTCGGCCCGGGCGGCCTCGATTGTCCTGTCGATGTCGTCTGCGTAGCGCAGGAGTGCCTGGCCTGCGTCGGTGAGCACGACGCCCCGTGGATGCCGGTCGATCAGCGCGACGCCCACTTCGTGTTCGAGCTTCGCGATCTGCTGGGAGACGGCTGACGTCGTGAAAGAGAGGGCCGTCGCGGCGGACGTGAGGGAGCCTGAACGGCTTACTTCACGGAGCAGGTGGAGCCGGTGCAGGTCAAGGTCGGCCATGCATTGAGTTTAGCAAAAGTGGACGGTAGTCGAGAATCCTGTGATTGTGCTGAAGTCTGGCCCCGTGGATCGTAGAAGGAGCAGGCGCCGTGAGGCGCGACACAACGACACCTGAAGGAATGAAGACCATGCAACTCCGCGGTCACTGGTACCGGGGCGGCACTAGCAAGTGCTGGCTCTTCGACGCCAAAGACGTAGCCCCGCATGCTGCAGGCCATGAGGAGATCCGCGGGCTGCTGGCAAATGCCTTCGGCGCCGCGGATGCCCGTCAGCTCGACGGTGTCGGCGGCGGGACGTCGACGACGTCCAAGGCAGCCGTGGTCTGGGCCACACCTGATGGACCCGCAGACCTCGACTACCTCTTCGCCCAGGTCGGGATCGGAGACCCGACCGTGGAGCTCGGTTCCAATTGCGGGAACTGCGCCACTGCGATCGCCCTCTACGCGGTCCAGTCAGGTGTCGTTCCTCCCGGGGAGGGAACAACGCGGGTCAGCATGCGCAACCTGAACACCGGGGCAGTGCTCAGTGGCACGATCGTGACCCCGGGCGGCAGCATTCCGACATCGGGTCTTGCCACGGTTCCCGGCAGCAGCGCACCAGGGGTCCCCGTGAGCCTCTCCTTCCACGCCCCATGGGGCAGGACCACCGGCGCTGTCCTGCCCACGGGAAACGTGACCGACGAAATCGCCGTCGGCGGCCTCACGCTCACAGCGACTCTGGTCGACGCGGGGGCCCCGGCAGCCCTCATCCTGGCGGATGAGGCAGGCATCGACCTGTCGTCGATGACCGGCAACCTCGCCGAGCACCTACCCCGTCTCCTGAAGGCCCGCGCCTCGGCCGGTCTCGCGATGGGGCTCAGGAAGCCCGAAGATCCTCCGCAGAATGCAGTTCCGAAGGTTGGTGTTGTGGCAGCGCCCGGCGCCTATACCGCAGCCGACGGAACGAGGATCACGGCGGAAAGCCATGATCTGCGGGTCCGCATGCTCTCGATGCTGACACCTCACCCCGCCATCGGCCTGACCTCCGCGGTGGCAGTCTCCCTCGCTGCTGCGCTGCCAGGATCGGTGGTAGCCAAGGTGCTGCCTCCCGCAGGCAGGGTTCACCAGGGACCCCGTCTGTTGCGGATCGGAACACCTGCCGGTGTCATCACCACCGAGGTCGTCACCGACAACGACGGCAACGTCACCGAGGTAGTGCTGCATCGGGCAGCCCGCCATCTCGCCGCGGCCGACATCAACGTCGCACAACCTGTCGCGCAGACGGCCTAGCCCCTCCCACCATGCCCTGCCATCACGGATTTGGGGCACTCACCCAGGAAGTTGTTCAATGAAGATCAAATCCATCCTCGGCCACCTGTACGTCCAGGTACTCATCGGCGTCGGGCTCGGCATCCTCGTCGGCGCATTGTGGCCTGACCTCGGTTCCTCCCTCAAGCCGCTCGGCGACGGCTTCGTGAAGCTGGTGAAGTTCATGATCGCGCCGATCGTCTTCTGCACCATCGTCAGCGGCATCACCTCCCTGACCGACACCAAGAAGATCGGCCCGACCCTGCTTCGTTCACTCGGACTGTTCTACGCCCTCACAGGCGTAGCCCTGGCTATGGGCTTGGCCGCGGTCATGCTTTTCCAGCCGGGAGCGGGCATGCACATCAACCCCGCCCACCTCGATCCCTCGGTCGCCTCGAAGTACACAACCCAGCTGCCCAGCAGCAACCCGGTGGACTTCTTCCTGAACCTCATCCCCACAACCTTCGTCGGAGCCTTCGCCGATGGCGACGTCCTGCCCGTGCTCCTCATCGCCCTGCTCTGCGGCTTCGCCTTCACCAAACTCGGCGGCCCAGGCCAGCTGGCCCTCAACGTGGTCAACAGCTTCAACAAGCTGCTGTTTGTCGTGTTCGGCTACCTCATGAAGGTCGCTCCGATCGGAGCGTTCGGCGCCATGGCATTCACAGTCGGCAAGTACGGAGCCCACTCGATCGGCAACCTCGGGATGCTTATCCTCGCCTTCTACACCGCGTGCATCATCTTCGTGGTCGTCGCACTCGGCATCCTCGCCAAGCTCACCGGCTTCAGTCTCTGGCGGATCCTGCGCTATTTCCGCGACGAGTTCCTCATCGTCCTCGCCACGTCCTCAAGCGAACCAGTCCTTCCGCGCCTGCTCTCCAAGCTCGAGCGCATCGGCTGCGACCGCGGAGTCGTCGGCCTCGTAGTCCCGACTGGCTACTCCTTCAACCTCACCGGTACCGCGGTCTATCTCACGCTCTCTTCGATGTTCATCGCCCAAGCCTGCGACATCCACCTCAGCTGGGACCAAATCCTCCTCATGCTCGGAATGATGCTCCTGACCTCCAAAGGCGCAGCGGGCGTGACAGGCAGCGGCTTCGTCGCCCTCGTCGCGACCCTGACGATCATGCCCACACTTCCCGTTGCCGGCGTGGCCCTCATCGTCGGCATCGACCGCTTCATGAGCGAAGCCCGCGCCCTCACCAGCACCGTCGCCAACATGGTCTCGTGCGTCGCCATCGCCAAGTGGCAGCACGCGCTCGACGCCGAGAAGCTCCAATCCGAGCTTAAGTCCGGCTTCGTGCCCACCGAGGCGGAAAATCTCCAGCTGACCGAACCAGCCTTGGCCTACGCAGCCAAGGAACCCTTCGAAATCAGGAACTAACGAATCGGCGGGTCCTTAATAAGGCCGCACGCGACACCAAACCTGCACATCATCGCAACAGGTAACCCGAAAGTCGGGCGCAGGAACGGCTCCGTGTCAACGTGGACGTCGGTAAGGGAGACGGTAAGGTCTCGTGCCATTCGACTAGCGGCGGCGCGACGGAAGTCGTGAAGCTGTCCGACATCCACCATCCCGTTGGTTAGTCCGACAAGCTCGGAAGGTCGCCCCGCGCTGGAGACATAGAACGCGACCAGGGCCCTGTCTCTGTCTGTACCGAGCGCAGCGAACAAGTCCTCGAAGGCCTTGTCCGGTATGGAACGGGGCGCCTGAACGGGAACCTTTTGCCGGTAGTCAGCCCGGCGACCCGGTTTGTATTCATTTTCGGGATTGTGATGGGCCCCGAAGCGGCCGCGATCGACGAGTCTCTCAGTTACGGGATCACGTAAAGGTCCGCTCAGCGCCCTCCGGTGGAAGTCATAAAACGCGCTGAGTACGGACAGGTTCTGATTGATCGTCCGGGGCGAATAAACGTCACCCACGTAGGGCTTACCCGATGTCTTCGAACTTGCTGGCCCCGGTAGTCGGTATACGGCCTGACGGTTCCGTCGTGGTTCCGTCGTGGTTCCGTCACTTTGTCCTGTTACGTGGCTAACAAATAGCGTTCGGCATCAACGTATTGAAGGCTGCAAAGCGTCAGCTGCTATCAGCAGATACACGGCCGGCCACGTATCATGCCTTCCCCTAAAATCCACTCGAAAGGCGCACTATGGCTGAGGACAGTATCCAGACCACAGCACCTATGGCAACGCTCGACGCCGGCCCCGCGTTGCTTTCACGGCTCGGCGCGGAAGCCGTCGGCACGTTCATACTGGTCTTTGGAGGCGTGGGTGCGGCATTGTTCGCCGCATCGAGCATCGGATATGTGGGAGTGGCACTGGCATTCGGTCTGACGGTCGTCGCCGGCGGCTACGCTTTCGGCCACATCTCCGGAGGACATTTCAACCCCGCTGTGACTATCGGCCTAGCAGCAGCAGGGCGCTTTCCCTCGAAGGACGTCCCAGCTTATGTCCTGGCCCAAATGGTGGGCGGCATACTCGCTTCGAGCTTGCTGGCAGCAATCGCGTCAGGCGGTCCCGATGGGTTCTTCAGTGCCGCCCGCGCCAACGGGTTCGCGTCAAATGGTTTCGGCGAGCACTCCCCTGGAGGATTCGGGCTAGCCGCCGCGCTTGGCATCGAATTTATCCTGACAGCAATCTTCCTGCTGGTTATTCTGGGCGTCACGGACCGGCGCGCGACAAGGGGCTTCGCGGCCATCGCCATTGGCCTTAGTCTGACGCTGATCCACCTCATCAGCATCCCGGTAACCAATACCTCGGTGAACCCAGCCCGCTCCGTCGCCACTGCGATCTACTCCGAAGGTTGGGCCATCGGCCAACTATGGGTATTCATAGCGGCACCCATAGCAGGAGCCATCACAGCGGCCTTGCTCCACAGGCTCATATTCGAAACAAAGCGGGCCTGAACGGAAAGGCCCTTCTTCCCGGAGCACCAAGTCTCCGGTGCCGGGGCGTAGTCCCGCTAGCGGGTCAATGCCCCGCGGCGTCTGCCGACGGCCCTGCCTTCCGAAGGTGACACAACGCCCTGCTGTTCTAGCTTTTCAATGAAGCCGTCGACTATCCCGAGGAACTGATGAGCCCCGCAAACGAATCTCCCCTGTCCAAGGCTGAACGCACCGCCCAGACGCAGGAAAAAGCGCGCGCAATCCGCGAAGGACAGTTGAAGAAGGAGAAGCGCAACACGCTTCTGGTCGGCTGGGGCGTTGTGGTTGCCATCGTCGTCATCATCGCGGTGGTGGCGTTCATGGTTGTTGGTAACGTCCGGAACAACGCACCCATTGCCGACCAAGGTCCCGTGCCGGCTAACGGTAATGTGCAAGGCGGCGTGACGCTTCTGGCGAACACCGAAGGTGTGAAGTCAGAACCGGCCACCGCCAATGTTGCCGACGTCCCGGCCCCTGCGGCCACCAAACCGGCCACCAAACCGGCCACTGTGACAGTTCCGGGTGCCGAGGCCGGCGGGCCCGTCAAGGTTATTGCCTATGTCGACTTCATCTGCCCAAACTGCAAGCGCTTCGAAACCACCTACGGAGAGTCTCTGACCAACCTCCGCAACGAAGGAAAAATCTCCCTCGAATACCGTTCGCTGGGCTTGCTGGACCAGCACTCCACCACCAACTACTCCTCACACGCAGCCAACGCAGCTGCTTGCGTGGTGAATTCCTCGCCTGAGAAGTACGCCGAATTCTTCAACCTCCTCTTTGAGCGCCAGCCGGCTGAAGGCAGCGTTGGCATCTCCGACAAGGACCTAAAGGCAATGGCCACCGAGGTTGGAGCGGCGAAAATCGACTTCTGCGCCGACATCCAGACAGCGATCAACAGCCTCGATCGACCATTATTCAAGCCTGCTGATACACAGGGCCGCCGATAGCTCCACCGAGATGTGCCGGAGGTATCTGGCTCGGTGCCCCGGGTATCGAAGACGAGCTCTCATACCGCGGCTTCGTGATTTCTTCCCTGCAAATGAGCTCACCACCAGTATGGTGATTGCACAACGCAACCACTGATCCGAGGGGACCTTCACCATGGCTGTTCGAGTTGACCTGAATATCTCGCTGGATGGTTTCGCCACGACCACCGACGCAACTCCGGAGAATCCGTTTGGCCTGGATTGGGGCCGTCTGGTTGAGGCATACACGTCCACCCGCACATTCCGTGAGCGGGTCTTGCATGACACCAGCGGAGAAGGAACGTCCGGCATCGACGACAAATACGCAGGGGCCTACTTCGAGGGGGTCGGAGCAGAGATCATGGGTGCCGGCATGTTCGGGTTCCATAACTTCCCCGATGACCCCGATTGGAATGGCTGGTGGGGTGACGAGCCGCCCTTCCGCGTCCCCGTGTTCGTCCTCACCCACACGCCCCGCCCTACCCTCACGATGGCTGGCGGTACAACCTTCCACTTCGTGAATGCCAGCCCGGAAGACGTGCTTGAACGAGCGCGCCGTGAGGCGGGTGACGCGGACGTGCGTATTGGAGGGGGTCCCACGGTCGTGCGCGACTACCTCAGGGCCGGACTTGTCGATCAGCTGCATGTCGGGATCACCCCGATCCTGCTAGGTCGTGGAATACGGCTTTGGGACGATCTCCGGGGGTTGGAAAGCGAATACACCGTCACGTCAGAGACCGCCGAAAGCGGCATCATCCACGTCACCTTTCTCCGATAACCCTCACACGGAATGCGTGGGTCGCCTCGAAGTCGGTCTGGAATGCCAACGCGTCCCTGTTTCGACCGCTACTGTTTCAGCGGCGCGAGCTGTATTTGCTTCGCAAGCGCGTAGGCGATCGGAAGATCGCTCTCGCTTTCGACGAAGACACGGCCAATGACGAGCGCGGAGTGGGTTGGCGAAGAAATCTGCGTCATGCCGTTCGGTACGGTTCCCTTCCAGCCGGGCCCGCTGAGGACGTAGTCCCCGGCTTTGGTTCCCGTGGTGCGTTTGCCGACGTAGGCAAAATTTGTGCTCTTCGACGCGTCGGTGAACTGCACGCTGAAGTAGCGCCCGGCCATGTCCGGTACGTGCAGGACTTGCGGCCCGTTGCTCAAGTCGAGCCAGCCGCCGACGTAGAGCAAATCATCGGCTCCGGTTGCCATGAGGCTCCCGCGCGACGTCGACGGGGAAGAGGTGCCGGGCACGGCGTACAGCGTGTTGACGGGGACCGGGCCGTCACCGAACCCATGCTTGGTAATCGCCCTCTTGTATCCATTGACCGTGAGTCGCGGCCAGAGGTAAATGAAAGCGGGCGCCCCTAGTGCCCATACGATGGCTGCCGCTATGACTAGTGGAATGATCCCGTCCCCGCTGGCGATCCGCCGGTAGATGACCCAAGCGAAGACCGCCAGAATGACGGCTGTAAGGGAACGCCCGTACTTCAAGATGAGGCGGTTCATCTCAATGCGCCCTGACAATGCGCGGCAATTGGTACGTGCCGTCGAGAATTGCGGCCCCAGGCAGATACACGCGGAACATCAGCTTGAACTTCCCGGAAGGAGTTGGCAGCCAGTTCTGCTCTTGCCCGCTCGGAGCCTGATGCTGGAGATAGATATCGACTGAACCGTCGGCATTCTGCGCGAGGGTCGAACGGTCACCAACGCTGTAGCGATGAGTGGGATGGTCCACCATATACCCGACCGTATCGGTCGGCGTGAGCGACCAGAAGGCGTCATTCGGCGGGAGTTTCCCGGCAGCAAAATGCAGGACGTACCCATGCCCGCCGCTCAGCGTTTGCCCTGAGCCATCCACAGTAGTCGTCCAGTATGCGGCTTCCTCAAACACGTTGACGACCGGCAGGGCTTTGGCGCACGCGGCCCGCACGAGGACTCCGTTGCCCGGCTGGCCGCACTTGCGCATGGCACTCCACCCGTTGACAGTGGTTGTGACCGTCCTGCCCACGGCATTCATCACGAGGATCGCCGTCAAGAACGCCAGCACGGCACCGAGAATCAATCCTTGCACCACACCGGACTGCGAGAACCACGCGAGGGCATTTACCATGATCGCAACCTACCGCCCCTGCGTAAGACGACGCCGGTACCATCCAACAAAGCCCCACAGCGCACCGACCAAACATACGGCAGCGACAATCCCCCGCCACCATACAAAAGGTTGCCACAGCCCGAATATCAGGGCCCAAACAACGAGAACGCCACTCACGTCGAGTCGTGGGGCTCGGATCTTCATGGAGGCCCTCCTTCTTTCATCTGTCCCGATCCACGGGCGGGAGACCCAAAGACCATCTCAATGAAGAATACTTTCCCAACAGCCCGGCGTCGGACAGGGAATCCAAATGCCAGTGACACCGCCATCCCGGACGCCCATACTGGGATCATGAGCGTCAAGACCCGCCGCACAGCGGAGGGCACCGCTGTTGCCAGCTCGGCCGCCACCGCCCCGGCCCCCGCAACCGCACCGGGTACTCCAAGCACCGGTCCCATCACCCGCGAAGAACTGCAACTGGCTTCGCGCAACCATGCCATGCCCATGGAGATGCTCCGATGGCCCGTCACCCCCGTGGGCATGCACTATCTCTTGGTCCATTTCGATGTCCCCCGGATCGATCCCGTGTCCTGGCGACTGAACATCGCTGGCCTGGTGGACCACCCTCTCGAGTACACCCTGCCTGACCTCCAGCAGCGCGAGCGCCGCACCCATGCCGTCACAATGGAATGCGCCGGCAACGGCCGCTCTCGGCTCGAGCCGAGGCCCATGAGCCAGCCGTGGGACCAGGGCGGCGTGGGCACCGCCGAGTGGACCGGTACCCCACTCGCTCCCTTGCTGCTCGACGCCGGGGTCTCACCGGACGCCGTCGAACTCGTCTTCACGGGGGCCGACCGCGGGATCCAGGGCGGAGTGGAGCATCAGTACGCGCGGAGCCTGACCCTGGCGGAAGCAATGTCCGACGACGTCTTGCTCGCCTATGAGATCAACGGTCAAACCGTGCCACCGCAGCACGGCTACCCTGTCCGGCTACTGGTCCCGGGCTGGTACGGGATGACCAGCGTCAAATGGCTGCAATCAATCACGGCAATAGACCACAGCTTCGATGGATTCCAACAGCTCGGATCCTACCGCTACACCCAGAACGCCGACGATCCCGGCGAACCCGTTCAGCGCATCAAAGTCCGCTCCCTCATGGTCCCCCCTGGCATCCCTGACTTCTTCACGCGCCAACGCGCCGTCGGGGCCGGACCCGTCCAGCTGAGCGGCCGCGCCTGGTCCGGTCATGGAACCGTGGCGAACGTGGAAGTCTGTGTGGACGGGGCGTGGGAGCAGGCCCACCTCGAACCGCCCGGGGGTCGGTACGCGTGGCGCGGATGGACGTTCACCTGGATTGCCACACCAGGGTCCCATGAGTTGGCGTGCCGGGCCACGGACTCCACCGGCCAGACCCAGCCGGAGACCGCGGAGTGGAACTACCAAGGCATGGGGAACAACGACGTCCAGCGGCTGACCGTCACGGTGAAGGAGTAGGCAGCAATGGGCGGCACTTCCAAGAACGGGGCCGACTACGAGTTCCTCACCGTCTGGCGCGTTGCGGGGAGGGCTTTCTCCCTGCACTCCAAGGGTTGGCTGCCGTACACCCTGCGCTGGAGGTTCACAGTCACCGAACCCATCACGGAGCGAGGCTTAGCAATCTCAGCAAGCGGTGACCTGAGTGGTACCGTGCGCTGGACTTTCGAACAGGATGGACCGGAAACGATGGTCACCTATGACTGGCGTGTCAGCACATCCAAACCGCTGCTCCGGCGGCTAAGCTGGCTGCTCAAGCCCGCTTTTGCGGCGAATCACCGTTGGGCGATGGCGCGCGGCCAAGAAGGCCTCGCCCTGGAATTACGACGACGTCCCGGTACGGACCGCGCTAAGGTCCCCCGTCCGGCGCCGCCGACGTTTGCAAGCCGTTACCGCTGGCCGAGGAGTACAACGCATGCCTGATGACAAAGGCGAAGTCCGCTGGTTGCCGCAGCCCGAGGACCAGGACTACCCGAGCGCGGCCGACTATTTGTCCCTGTTGGAATCCGACGACGTCGTTGCCTCCGTGGTCGAGGCGCTCAAGGATGCGCCCATCAAGCATCGCAAGGCCAAGGACATCCTCCGGGCCGCCCGGCTGGTGCTGTTGCCCGAGGACAACGCCCACGTGGCGTCGGACCTCAAGAAGATCAAGGAGGGCAAGAAGCTCTCGCCTGTCCTCATGGTCAAGGGCGACCTTGCCCGGGGCATTCCCGCGCAGGTGGCAGATGGCTACCATCGGGTGTGCGCAAGCTACTATACAAACGAAAACACTGACATTCCGCTCAAACTGGCTGACGCGCCCCGGTAACCACCGCCGACCAACGCCGGTAGAAGGAGGAACGTGTGTCGTTCTTTCAGCTTTCGCTGATCGCCGCGGTCGCGCTCCTCGGACCACTGCTGGCGCTACCTCGGAAGTGGCACCTTCCCGTGATGCTGGGACAGTTGCTGGCCGGCATTGCCATTGGACGCACAGGCCTAGGCCTGGTTGACTCCTCGGATCCCACTTTCACGTTCGTGGCCGACGTCGGGTTCGCCCTCATCATGTTCGTCGCCGGGACCCATGTTCCCGTGCGTGACAAGGCCATCCGTCCCGCACTGGGCGGCGGGGCCCTGCGTACCGGTATCACCGCAGTGCTGGCCGCCGTCGTCGGAATCGCCATCGCCATGGCCTTCGGCACCGGACATGCCCCCCTCTATATCGTGCTGCTCGCTTCCTCCTCGGCGGCGCTGGTCTTGCCGATCGTCGACTCGCTACGGCTGAGAGGACCGAAGGTCCTGGCGACGACGGCGCAAGTGGCGATCGCCGACATTGCGTGCATTGTGGCGCTTCCGTTGGCCGTTGACCCACCAAACGCGGGCCGGGCAGCCGTGGGTGCGGCCGTCGTCGCGGCTTGTGCGCTGGTCTTGTTCCTCTTACTCCGCTGGCTGGAGAACAGCGGCAACCGCGGACGGCTGCATGACATGTCCGAAGACCGGAAGTTCGCCTTGGAGCTGCGGATCCAGCTGGCCTTGCTGTTCGCGCTTTCGGGGCTGGCGGTCCTTGGACATGTCTCCATCATGCTTGCGGGATTCTCCTTCGGCCTGGTGGTTGCCGCGGTGGGTGAACCTCGGCGCCTTGCCCATCAACTCTTCGCCGTCAGCGATGGATTCCTGGGGCCGGTGTTTTTCGTTTGGCTCGGCGCATCGCTCGACCTCCGGACCCTCACGGGGAGTCCCGGAATGGTTCTTCTTGGCATCTGCCTTGGCCTGGGAACCCTGGTGGTGCATGGAAGCCTTCGGATCCTCGGCCAGCCCTTTCCGCTTGCGGTGCTGGCGGCATCCCAGCTGGGCGTGCCCGTTGCCGCCGCAACCATCGGGACCCAATTACATTTGCTTGAACCGGGCGAAGCCGCCGCCATGATCCTTGGAGCCCTCATCAGCATAGGGGCAAGCACCATCGCGGGTTCGAGGGCGGCGCGCGCTTTTTCGGAACCCGCGCCCAACGAGCCCTCCAAGGGCAGGCCGGCCCACCCCGCTTGACGGACCATTCACCGTGGCGTTTCGACATGATTTGTCCATTGGATGGTGAAGTAGCCAAGAACCAGTACACTGACGTGATTGGACTCAACCGAGGGAGGAACCCGTGCGCGCATCGCCTGTCCGGACGCCCTTCCATGCGATGCGTTCAAGCGCCCTGGCGGTCGCCATTGTGGCCCTTGCCGCTGGTGCCCATGTCCTCTCCGGCGGCGAGCTTCCCGTAGCCCCGGTCCTGCTCGCGGTCCTCGCGTTGACGGGCCTCGCCACGACTCTCGCCACCCGGTTCAAACTCGGTTTCCCGGCCATCGCCATGCTTCTGGGAGCCGGTCAGCTCGCCTTGCACGAAGCATTCACGGCTTTCGGCCCACTCACCGGCTTGGCTCCGGGGTCACAGGAACACCATGTAGCCGCCGAGCACCTTTCCCCGCCGCTGGGGGTTGAAACAGCGCATCTCCACGAGGCCGACACTCCCCTGAGCTGGTTGATGCTCATGGGACACGCCGTCGCTACGGCCGCCTCGGCGATGCTCCTGGCCAAGGGCGAGCAGGCCCTGTGGCAGCTCGCAGCGTGGCTCCGTCCGCTCCTGCAGCTCATCCGCCTGATCTTCCGGCCCGACGCCGGCAACTCGGCCCAAGCTTTCAGCGCACCGACCGTATTCCTCCCCCGCCCGTGGCGGAACCTCAGGCAAGACAGCAGGCGCGGCCCGCCCGCCGTCGTCGTACTTTCCTGACTCCGCCCGGCACCGCCTTCACCTGGTGACGGGCTTATCCCCGCACTTTGGCGCGCTTTCGCGCGCCCGTTGAAAGGCAACACCCATGAAAAAGTCCTCGCTTCGCAGCGCCCTCTCCGCCACTGCAATCGCGGGAGGCACCGCCGCCCTGATGATGGCCGGCCTCGCCGGCGCCTCGGCCCACGTCTCCATCAACCCGGACAAGACCACGGCCAACTCGTACTCACTGCTGACCTTCGGCGTGCCCCACGGTTGCGACACCTCAGGAACCACCAAGCTGACCATCAACCTCCCTGAGGACCTGATGGACGCGACGCCCACTGTCAACCCCAACTGGACCGTCGAGAAAGTGACGCAGACCCTGCCCGAGCCCAAGAAGCTGGCAGACGGTACGTCCATCACCAAGCGCACGAGCCAGATCGTCTACACGGCCAAGGCCCCGCTGGACCCGCACTTGCGCGACGCCCTGGTCCTGTCCGTGAAGCTTCCCGACACCGCTGGCAAGACGCTCTACTTCCCTACCCTCCAGAACTGTGAGCAAGGGCAGACCAACTGGGCTGAAATCCCCAAGGACGGCCAGGACCCGCACACCCTGAAGGCGCCGGCACCGTCGGTGGCCGTCACGGCCGCGAACGCTACCGCAGATAGTGGTCACCTAGCCGCTTCCATCTCCACAGAGCAAGCAGCTTCCGTGACCGACGACGGTTCGCAGGCGCGCAGTTGGGCCGGCTTGATTGCCGGTGTGGCAGGGCTGGGGCTGGGTGGCGCGGCGTTCTTCCGCAGGCGCTCCGCCAAGGCTTCCGTGTCCCAGTAGCGAGTCCGCTGGGTTGGCGTCCGGAACATTACGATCCGGACGCCAATCCGGCGCCGCTGCCGCGCCGCAGTTGACTCGGGCAAATGACGACGAAAGGCTTTGCGCATGACGAACATGCGAGTCAAGAACGGTCTCCTGCTCATGGTGGCAGCGGCCTCGATATTCCTGCTCCCGGGCTGCGCCCAGGGCCAGACCCAAAGCCAAAGCCAAGGCACAAGCTCGGCGAGCGGGACGCCGTCGGCCTCGTCTTCGGACTCAGCCTCGACTGCTCCCAGTGGCAGTTCCAGCGCCAGTGGCAGTTCCACGCCGTCAAGCACCGCGACGACGACGTCCGGCGTCACCCTCTGCAAAGCGGCCTCGCTGACGGCTTCCGTCGATTCCACGGGCGGCGGTGCGGCAGGCAGCGTTTACATGAAGCTCATCCTCACGAATTCGGGCACGGAATCCTGCGTCCTGAGGGGGTTCCCTGGCGTGTCCCTCGTCGCGGGACCCACCGGAGATCCGATCGGCGCGGCCGCCGCGCGCGATGACGCCCAGCCGGTGGCAGAAGTCGTCCTCGCTCCCGGGAAGGCCGGCTTCGCCCAGCTTCGGTACACCCAGGCCGGCAACTACATGGACTGCACCCAGGTTCCTGCCGCCGGGTTCCGGGTGTACCCACCCGAGGACACCGCGTCATTGTTCGTCCCGCAGCAACAAACGGCTTGCAGCAACACCAACATCAACCTGCTGAGCGTCCAGGCTTTCCAGGCGGGGTAGGGCGGCGGGGCTTAGCCCCTGAACCTTATCTTGCGCTGTTCCTTATTGTGTCGGTGCCGTGAGGCATGATGGAGGAATGCAGGAGCAGGAGCTAACGGGCGGTCCTGGCACTACGGCCATGGACCGCTTCAGCCGTGCCACGCGCGAGTGGTTCCTCGGTGCGTTCTCGGCACCCACACCTGCCCAGGACGGCGCGTGGAAGGCCATTTCTTCGGGCTCGCATGCTCTCGTGGTGGCTCCTACCGGCTCCGGCAAGACGCTCGCCGCGTTCCTGTGGGCGCTGGACCGGCTCTTGTCCGTTTCCCCGGTTGCTTCGGTCGACGCCCTTCCGGGACTTGAAGCAACACCCGGCCGTACCCGCCCCAAGGCGCCCCGACGCAAGACCCGCGTACTGTACATCTCACCGCTGAAAGCACTCGGCGTCGACGTCGAGCGCAACCTCCGCTCGCCGTTGATCGGCATTACCCAAACCGCCAAGCGGCTCGGTTTGCCAGCTCCCTTGGTCAGCGTCGGCGTCCGTTCCGGGGATACGACGACGGCGGACCGCCGCGCGCTGCTCAGCCACCCGCCGGACATCTTGATCACCACGCCCGAGTCCCTTTTCCTCATGCTGACGTCGAAGGCCAGGGAAACACTCAGCGAGGTGGACACCGTGATCGTGGACGAGGTCCACGCGGTTGCCGGCACCAAGCGTGGAGCCCACCTTGCCGTGTCATTGGAACGGCTCGATGCGCTCCTGCCCCAGCCCGCTCAACGGATCGGACTCTCGGCCACCGTGGAGCCACGGGAGTTGGTGGCGCAGTTCCTGGCGGGCTCGGCTCCCGTGGAAATCGTCGCACCGCCATCCCGCAAGAACTGGAACCTCACCGTCAGCGTTCCTGTGGAGGACATGTCGGACCTGGCAGGAGCTGCAGGCGCTTTCGACTCCGGGCCGGCCTCCGGGCTCCAACCGCAAGCGTCCATCTGGCCGCATGTAGAGGAGAAAATTGTCGATCTCGTCCTCTCGAAACAGTCCACTATTGTGTTTGCCAACTCCCGGCGCCTGGCGGAGCGGCTCACGGCCCGGCTGAACGAGATCTACGCCGAGCGCCAGCTCATGGCAGTGGACGTCTTCTCCGGGGCCGGGCTGGATTCACCCGCCTCTGATTTCGGATTGCCGTCCACGGGATTGCCGTCCTCGACGGCGACGCCCGCGCACATGATGGCTCAGGCGGGAAGCACTAGCGGCGCGGATCCGGTCTTGGCAAGGGCGCACCACGGTTCCGTCTCCAAGGACCAGCGGGCACTCATCGAAGACGATCTCAAATCCGGCCGGCTGCGCTGCGTCGTGGCCACGTCATCGCTGGAACTCGGCATCGACATGGGTGCCGTGGACTTGGTCGTCCAGGTCGAGTCTCCGCCGTCGGTGGCCAGTGGACTGCAGCGGGTGGGACGCGCGGGCCACCAGGTGGGTGAGATTTCCGAGGGCGTGCTCTTCCCCAAGCACCGGGCCGACCTCGTCCACACTGCCATCACCGTGGAGCGGATGCTGGGCGGGAAGATCGAGCGCCTCCATGTTCCGGCCAACCCCTTGGACATCCTGGCCCAACAGACAGTCGCCGCAACGGCACTCGGAAGCATCGATGTTGAGGAATGGTTCGCTACCGTGCGCCGCTCCGCCCCGTTTGCTACGTTGCCCCGTTCCGCTTTCGAAGCCACCTTGGACCTCTTGGCCGGCCGGTATCCCTCCGACGAGTTCGCCGAGCTCCGGCCGCGCATCGTATGGGACCGCAACGCCGGCACCATCGAAGGCCGGCCGGGGGCACAGCGCCTTGCCGTGACCTCGGGCGGAACCATCCCGGACCGCGGGCTCTTTGGCGTGTACATCATCGGCACAGAGGCCGAAGGCTCCGGCTCTCGCTCCGGCAACGCCGGCGACACGTCCGCGCAGGAGCCGAGCCCGGCGTCGCGCGCTGCCAAAGGCGGACGACGCGTCGGCGAGCTCGACGAAGAAATGGTCTACGAATCACGCGTCGGGGACGTCTTCGCCTTGGGCGCCACCAGCTGGAAGATCGAAGACATCACCCACGACCGTGTCCTGGTCTCGCCTGCCTTCGGCCAGCCAGGAAAACTCCCCTTCTGGAAAGGCGACTCCTTGGGCCGGCCAGTGGATCTCGGCCGGGCACTCGGAGCATTCGTGCGCGAACTCTCCGCCTCGGACCAAGGTCCAGCGCTGGAACGCTGCAAGGCCAGCGGGCTGGACGACTACGCCGCCGGCAACCTGCTCCAGTATTTGAGCGAACAGAAGCAGGCCACGGAAGTGGTCCCCAATGACCGGACGCTCGTCGTCGAGCGCTTCCATGACGAACTCGGCGACTGGCGGGTGGTTCTGCACAGCCCCTTCGGCATGCCGGTCCACGCACCATGGGCGCTCGCCGTCGGGCAGCGGCTCCAGCAGCGCTACGGGCTTGACGGTTCCGCGATGGCCGCCGACGACGGCATCGTGTTGCGGGTGCCGATGATGGAGGACGAGCCTCCCGGGGCTGAGTTGTTCCTGTTTGATCCGGAGGAACTCGAGCAGATCGTCACAGCCGAGGTTGGCGGCAGCGCATTGTTCGCCTCGCGCTTCCGCGAATGCGCCGCGCGCGCCCTCTTGTTGCCACGGCAAAATCCGGGAAAGAGGCAGCCGCTCTGGCAACAACGGCAACGATCCGCACAATTGCTGGATGTCGCCAAGAAATACCCGTCCTTCCCGATCGTTCTTGAAACCGTGCGTGAATGTCTCCAGGATGTCTACGACCTGCCCGCGCTGAAAGACATTGCCGCCTCGATCGAGCGCCGGGAACTGCGCTTGGTACAGACCACCACGCAGCAGCCCTCACCATTCGCCAAGTCGCTGCTCTTTGGCTACGTAGCGCAGTACTTGTACGAAGGCGATTCGCCGCTCGCCGAGCGAAGGGCTGCGGCCTTGGCCCTCGACTCCACGCTCCTGAACGAACTCCTCGGCCGGGTGGAACTACGCGAACTCCTCGACGCAAAAGTCGTAGATGCCACCGAGCTCGAGCTTCAGCGGCTAGCACCGGACCGGCGTGTCCGCGGCATGGAAGGCGTTGCTGACTTGCTGCGCTTGTTGGGGCCGTTGAACGTGGAAGAAGTCGCCGCCCGGTTGCAGCCCGGGGAAGGGGCGGATGTCGCCGCAGATCTGCCCGCCATGCACCTAGTTGCGGCATCGCATCTGGCTGCTTTGCGGAAGGCCAATCGCGCCCTCACCGTGACCCTCGGCGGAACGGAACGATTCGCAGCGATTGAGGACGCGTCCCGGCTGCGGGATGCCATTGGCGTTCCGCTGCCCATGGGAGTGCCGCTCGCCTTCATCGAACCAGTCCACGATCCGCTCGGGGACCTGGTCTCCCGTTACGCACGAACCCACGGCCCGTTCACGGCCGAGGAGGCCGCGGCCCGGCTGGGACTTGGTGTCGCCGTCGTAAGCACTGCCCTGAAACGATTGGCGGCGGACGGAAGGGTGGTGGAGGGCGAGTTCCGCCCACACCCCACCGTGCCCGAGGCGCTGCCCGAGGCGGGGGCAGAGCCCGTTGCGGTGCCGGAGGTTCCTACCGTTCCCCTCCGCGGAGTCCCATCCAGCAGCGAATGGTGCGACTCCGAAGTACTACGCAAGCTCCGGCGTCGTTCCCTTGCCGCGCTGCGCGCCGAAGTGGAACCGGTGGACGCTGCCGCGTATGGCCGGTTCCTGCCCGCCTGGCAGAACGTGTCCGTGCCCGTTGCCGGCCGTTCCCGTGGTGCCCAGGCACTGCGTGGGCTGGACGGCATCATGACGGCCGTCGACCAGCTCTCCGGCGTGCCGGTTCCGGCGTCGGCGTGGGAGCCTTTGGTGCTTGCCAGCCGGATATCCGATTACCAGCCAGCCATGTTGGATGAGCTCATGGCCGCCGGTGAAGTCTTGTGGTCCGGGGCGGGATCATTGCCCGGAAACGACGGTTGGATCAGCCTCCATGTGGCGGAAGCCGCGGAACTGACGCTCAACCCGGACCTTGATTTCGAGCCCGGCGATGCCCAGCTCCGCCTCTTGGAGTACTTGCAGACCGGTGGAGGCGCCTATTTCTTCCGGCAACTCACGGAGGTTGCCGGCGGCATGGACGCGGTACTGAGCGACGACGCCGTGGTGACCGCCCTGTGGGATCTCGTCTGGGCCGGCCGCATCACAGGCGACACCTTCGCCCCCGTTCGGGCAATGATTGCCGGCGGCCGCACGGCGCACAAGCAGGTTGCCCGCCCTCCACGTGCCAGGTCCTTGCGGATGAGCAGGCTCGGCCGCTCGCATGGCACGGGTCTGATGGGATCCCCAGGACTCACGGGCGGGCGTTATGGTTCAGTCACCGGCACAGCTCCCACTCCCCCGCTGGCCGTGGGGCGCTGGTCAGCCCTGCCCGCACCCGAGCTCGATCCCACTATCCATGCGCGAGGCACCGCCGAGCTCCTTCTCGACAGGTACGGCGTAGTGACCCGCGGCTCAGTCATGGTGGAGAACATCGTGGGCGGATTCGGCCTGATGTACAAGGTCCTGGCACGCCTCGAAGAAGCCGGGCGGTGCCGCCGGGGCTACTTCATCGAGCACCTCGGAGCAGCCCAGTTTGCCGTTCCCGCCACGGTGGATCGCTTGCGCTCCTTCACGGAGGACGCCCAACTCGCCAAGGCCGAGCCAGTAGCTCTGGCGCTTGCCAGCACGGATCCCGCCAACCCATATGGCGCAGCCCTCCCTTGGCCCGCCCTCGCTGTCGATGCTGGATCGGGTCACCGTCCCGGACGCAAGGCCGGAGCATTGGTGGTGATGGTCGACGGTGCCTTGGTTCTGTACGTTGAGCGCGGCGGGAAGACCCTGCTCACCTTCAGCCATGACGACGCCATCCTGGCGGCCGCCGCTGCGGCGCTCGTAGGCGTGGTACGCCGGGGAGCGGTGGACAAATTGATCATGGAGAAAGTCAATGGCCATGACCTTCTGGACACTCCCGTGGCTTCTGCCCTTGCCGCCGCGGGCGCGTACTCCACACCGAAGGGATTGCGGATCCGTGCCTGAAATGAGGATCCATGCCTGAGGGCGACTCGGTCTGGCGGGCAGCCGCGGAGCTTCACCGCGTACTAGCGGGTGAGGTGCTTGTCACTTCAGATTTTCGGGTGCCTAGGTTTGCCACGCTGAATCTGGCCGGATGGACCGTGTCCGAGGTGGTGCCGAGGGGAAAGCACTTGCTCATGCGCGTGCTGGAGCCGGCGGGGGCTGGATCGGAGGCGCCTGGATCGGCTCCCCCTGGTTCGGCAGCGGCTTCGCCGAATGCCGGTGCGGCGGATGCCGAGCCGCCGCGGGGCGCCCTGACGATCCATTCGCACTTGAAAATGGAAGGAAGCTGGCAGGTCTACGCCCCCGGCGGCCGTTGGAGGAAACCGGGCCACACGGCCAGGTGCGTGCTCCGCACGGCGACGGCCGACGTCGTCGGCTTCTCTTTGGGGATCCTGGAAGTGATCCCGACGCCGGAAGAGCACCGCGTGGTGGGCCATCTTGGCCCGGATCTTCTCGGGCCGGATTGGGACCCCGAAGAAGCCGTGCGCCGGTTGCGAGGCGCGCCGGAAACGCCGATTGGCTTGGCACTCCTCGACCAACGGAAGGTGGCCGGTATTGGCAACATCTACCGCTGCGAGGCGTGCTTCCTGGCGGGAGTGCATCCTGCCGCACCGGTATCGGCTGTACCGGATCTGGCGGGGATGCTCGCAGAAGTCAAGGTGTTGCTTGAAGCCAACTTAGGACCGGGGCGAAGGATCACGCGTGGTTCCATGCTCCCCGGCATCCGGGGGGTTCCTCGTCCTGGCTACTGGGTGTACGGCCGCGAGAACCAGCCGTGCCTGCGCTGCGGCACACCCATTCGCCGCGGAATGCTGGGCCCGGCGTCGGGGTTGGAAGACCGGACCATCTACTTCTGTCCGAAGTGCCAGCCGGTGGAATCGCACGGCTGACGCTGCGGAAATTCCTGGCGACACCGGAACTCCCGGAGCGTCAGGGAATCGGCGCGTCGCCAGGACGAATCCGGGTCACGGAGCGGCCGGAACCGCTTGCTGAACACTTCGCGGAGACTGCACCGGAACCGTGAACATGGGCAGCAACAGTTGGACCACTGGCCCAATGGCCAAGGCGTAGACGACGGTCCCCACGCCGAGCGATCCGCCAAGCAGCCAACCCACCCCCAGCACCACCACCTCGATCAAGGTCCGGGACAGGCGCACCGACCAGCCCGTGCGCCGGGCAAGTCCAGTCATCAGCCCATCGCGAGCACCAGGGCCAAGGCGTGCCCCGATGTAGCAAGCGGAGGCGATGCCATTGAGGACCACGGCACCGGCGAGCATGGCGATCTGGCCCCCCAAGTGCGAGAAGACAGGGATCAGGGACAGACCGATGTCCGCGAAGACGCCCACCAACACGGCGTTGGCTAGGGTTCCGCAGCCGGGCATTTGCCGCAGCGGTATCCAGAGGAGCAGCACGAGGAAGCTGACCACCACCACCACGGTACCGATGCTCCACCCGATCCTTCCCGAGACGCCCTGGTGGAACACATCCCAGGGATCCAGGCCAAGACCGGCCCGGATGAACATGGCCAGGGAAATCCCATACATTGCGAGGCCGATCAGGAGCTGGGTGATTCTGCGGGTCATCATGAAACCATGCTCCCGAAAACTGGCATTGCTTTCCATAGCCAGTTTGCGATACTGGTCTCATGTCCGGATCCCTGAACCCCCCAGCCATGGCCCGTCTCCTCGGGGCGTGGAACACTGGCGCCGCGCCCGCCTACCGCGAGCTTGCCGACGTCGTACGCCTTTTAGTGATGGACGGACGCATCCCGCTGGACGTCGCACTGCCCAGCGAACGCGCGCTGGCGAGCACTTTGGGCGTCAGCCGGACCACCGTCACCGCCGCCTACGCGAGCCTGCGCGAGCAAGGCTTTCTCAGTGGCAGCCAGGGGAGCCGGGGCCGGACGGGCATTCCGCACCGGACGGTTCCCGTCAGCGGACCTGGCCTCGCCGTTCCGGCAGGGATTCTCGACCTCGCCTACGCTTCACTGCCGGCAACAGGCGAGGTAGTGCACCGGGCCTTTGCCGATGCATTGATTGACCTTCCGGCACTGTTGCCCGGTTTTGGCTACGACGCCGTCGGTCTCCCACCCCTCCGGGAAGCCATCGCGAAACGTTACACAGCAGCAGGCATCCCCACCACGGCCGCGCAGATCCTGGTGACTTCCGGGGCCCAGCACGCCCTGAACATCATCCTGCGGACACTCGCTGGCAGGCAGCAGAAGGTCCTCGTGGAACACCCCAGCTACCCCAACGCACTCGACGCCATCCGCACTTCAGGCTCCCGCACGGTGCCGGTGCCCATGCCACCGGCCGTTGAGCCGGCGTCCGGTGCTGGCTGGGATATCGAGGAAATGGTGGCGGCGATGCGACACCAACGTCCGTCCATGGCCTACCTCGTGCCAGACTTCCACAACCCCACAGGGCGGGTCATGTCCAATCTCCAGCGCCGCCGCTTGGTCCGCGAAGCGGCAGGCACGGGCACTGTCCTGGTGGTGGACGAGACCCTTCGGGAGTTAAACCTCGACGCCATTGAAACCTCGCCCCTCGCAGCCTTCAGCCCGGCGGTGGTGACCATCGGTTCGCTCAGCAAATCACATTGGGCTGGGCTCCGAACCGGGTGGATCCGCGCCGAGGAGGAGTTGATCAGCCGCTTCGTGGCAACGCGGACCACCACGGACTTGGGCGGACCCGTCGTCGAGCAATTAGCGGCAGCGCGGCTGGTCCGGGCGTTCACGGAACCGCTGGACGCGAGGCTCGCGGAACTATGGCGGAACCGCGAGTCGCTCCTGGGACTTCTGGCCGAGCACCTGCCGACGTGGCACGTGGAACGTCCGCGGGGCGGGCTGACTGCATGGTGCAGGCTGCCCACGCCGTCGAGCACTGCGCTCACTGTCATCGCTCCGGAGTTCGGTCTTCGGCTGGCAGCCGGGCCGCGTTTTGGGCTCGGTGGAGCTTTCGAGCACTTCATGCGCGTCCCGTATACCCTTCCGCCGGCCCAGCTCGAAACCGCGGTACTGGCACTGCGCGATGCCCAAGCGAAGCTCGACGCTTCTCCCCAGCTCCGCAGAACCCTTAAGGCACCCAAGGAGCCGGCCGCCGTCGCGTAGCCGGCCTGAACTCCGCCTCCCCCACCCAACTAACTCGCATTAGATGTCGTTCTGAGGCGTTTTAACGACAACAAGTGCGAGTTAGTTGGGTGGCCCGGGGTGAAGCTATGGGTGCTGCTCCGAGAAGGAACCCATGCGTTGCTTGGCGGTGTTGCTACCTGGACTCACCTGGACATGCGAGGTGGCTTTGGCAAGGCCAAACTGAGGCATGCCGTTGTAAACCACTTCGATTCCCGGCGTCGGCACCCGATACGTCTCATGCCACACGCCAATGTCACCGCTACCCGCGACTTCCTTCATGAATCGCCGCCACGGCCCCAGGTGCGGCGAATCCCTGTCCGCCGCGAAGCGACGCGTGCCACTTTGCCGATCTTCCACCAACGGTTGGCGCGCATTCCCTCTACCGGCTCATGTTCAGTGGCGCGCTCGCCGCGTATGTTGACTGCAGCCCGACGCCGGCGGTCGCCTCGGCAGCCATGCTTCCGCTTGTGGAAGCCGTGACGGCTGCACAGCCGGCGGGGACCATTCGCAACGTGGATGCCGGAACGGTCGCCATGGCCATCTGGGGACAGGTGCACGGACTCGTGGGCCTGGAGCTGACGAACATGGATGCGCCCGGGACGGAATGGGAAGGGATTTACGCCGCAGGCCTCGACGCCGTGACGCGCGGCTGGGCGAGCTGAAGCCGGACTCCCCTTACCCAACTGACTTGCAGTTGTTGTCGTTTTGAGGGCTCATAACGACGTTAACTGCGAGCTAGTTGGGCAGGGCGGGGCAGTTGGGTGGGTCCTGAGGGGATTTACGAGTACACCTTTTCCAGGAATCCTCCCCAGGCCTTCGCGGTCAGCTCGGAGTCGGCCTTGCCGCTGAAGTCGTGCACCGTCATGCCCACCGGGGCCCCGAAGGAGTTTCGGCCGAAGAAACGGTACAGCGTATCCGCCGTCCGCAGGCCGAGGAAGTGCTGGTTGGAGAAGTCAACCACCCCACTCAGCCGCCCGACACCGTCGACGTCCACCTCAACCGCTGAACCTTCCGCAATACCATCTACGCCGAGCGCCTTCTTCAGTTGCACGAAACCCTCGGGCGTCTGGGACGACCCCGGACCTTGGATATCAGTGAAGACCACGGGCTTGCCGTCGAAGTATTGAAGGTACTGGCCCAAGGTATGCAGGTAGAACTCGGTGTGCTTGCTGGCGCCGTCGTACTGGTCCTCCCAGTCGTCCGCGAAGATGCCACTGTGGACATAGTGCAGCTTGGCCCGTCCGCCGTCGACCGCTTCCAGGACGTGCTCGAGCTGATTGAACCAGCCGTCCGGCCCATCCATCCGGGTCACGAGGTGGCTGGGGTATTCGTCCACGGTCTTCACGGCAGGCCATTGATCGGTCGGAAACATCCAGGCCGAGGTATCAGCGGTGACAGCCTGCCAGACACGTTCAGGAGTGCCGGGCAGTTCGGTGTCGGCCACGATTTCGAATTCACGGTTGTCAGTCATTGTCCCGTTCCTTTTCTGGAGAGTGCTGTGTGTTTGTCTTGAGTGCGGGATGAAGTACGACGACGAGCCGATGCTTGCGTGCGCCGCTCACCGTTTCGCTCGAAGCACCAGGGCCGCCGTCGTGGTACTTGTCGACGAGTCGGGTCACCGCGACGCCGAGCTCCTCGGCAAAGGCGGCGCGGTCCGCTGCGGAGCGGAAGGTGATTTCGCCGTCGATCGCAAAGCTCGCAAGCTTCTTCTTGTCCGCGGCCGCGCCCGCTATCAACGTGCCCATCTCCTGGACTGTCCGGGCGGCGAGGGCCAGAAGCCAGAAGGCGGAAAAGCGGTCCGAGAAGCGTCGGGGATCCGGCGCCACGGACGCGAGTGCCACCGGCGAGATCAGGTACGACGCCGCCGTCGCACGCAAAACGCGTTCGGTGACGTTGCCCTTCTTGCGCTCCTCCACCAGCTCCACCAGCCCGTGACGCTCCAGGGCTTTCAGGTGGTAGTTGATCTTCTGCCGGGGCAGGCCCACCTTGACCGCCAGCTGCGTGGCAGAACCAGGCTCGGCCAGTTCCTGCAGAATACGGGTGCGGATCGGGTCCAGCGACGCTTCCGCCGCGGCGGGATCCTCGATCACTTCGATGTCCAACATGCTTCCATTCTGCCTACCGACAACTTTTCTTGTCAAGAACTTTTTTCTCGTCGGAGGGTTGCGGGACACCGTCAGAGGGAGCCCTGCCGGCCCGTACCGCTGCGGTCGGTGAAGGAGTACCCTGCGGGTATCACTGTCCGTGAGGTGCAAGATGAGGTTCAGTAGTCCGCCCGCTGAGTCCGGAGCAGATCGGCCGCTCAGGCGTCGCAGGGGGCGGGTCCGGGACTGGGCGTTACAGCGTCCGGCCCTCGCTGCCTTGTCCATCCTCGCGATCATCGCATTTGTCGGTGCCGCCGTCTTTTTCGGCGCCTCCTGGTCCCGGTCATTGGTGGCGGCTGGCACCCCCGCTGCAGCCGGCGCCTCGGCAGGGAATGCCGGCGCACCTGCGGTGGATGCAGGGATTTCGAAGGTCCAACACGTCATTGTCATCATGCAAGAGAACCGTTCGTTCGACAGCTATTTCGGCACGTTCCCGGGAGCGGACGGGATACCGATGCAGAACGGCTCCCCCGCGGTGTGCGTTCCCGATCCGGCCCACGGCTCCTGCGTGAAACCGTATTACGATCCTTCGGACCGGAACTCCGGCGGACCGCACAGCCAGGTCAATGCGACGGCGGACATTGACGGTGGAAAAATGGACGGCTTCATCGCACAAGCCGAGAAAGCCTCAACCAACTGCCCACCGAACGCCCCAGCCTGCGCGGGCGGCAACCAAAGCGACGTGATGGGCTACCACGACGCGCGCGACCTGCCCAACTACTGGGCATATGCCAAGGACTTCACACTTCAGGACCACATGTTCGAGCCCAACGCTTCGTGGAGCCTGCCCGCCCACCTGTATATGGTCTCGGAATGGTCGGCCAAATGCAGCCGCTCGGGAGACCCGCAATCCTGCGTCAACGCCCTTCAGAATCCCGGCAATCCGCCGGACTTTACCTCCGCGATCCAGTCCACCCTCATCGGCAAATGCCGGGCCGGCCTGCAGAACAAAGCCTGCCAGGACGCCCTCTCCGCGGCCGGGATCACCCCGGACATGGCCGCGCAACTACACACCCTCATCGTGCAGAACTGCGCTGGCTCAGATTCCTATACAAGCTGCCAGGCGGCGATCGACAAAGCGGTCCTCCCCGAGGCCCTCAAACAGAGACTGCTGGCCGCCGCCAAACTACTGGCACCCCCTGACTACGCCTGGACGGACCTCACCTACCTGCTGCACCAGCAGAACGTGCCTTGGGCCTACTACGTCTTCAACGGCACCGAGCCCGACTGCCAAGACGACGCAGCAATGTCATGCGCTCCAGTAGCCCAGAACGCTAAAACACCGGGCATTTGGAATCCGCTCCCCTACTTCGACACCGTGAAGCAGGATGGCCAGCTCGGCAATATCCAGTCCCTGAGCAACTTCTATCACGCCGCCAAGAACGGGACCCTGCCTGCCGTGAGTTGGATCGACCCGACAGGAGCCGTCAGCGAACATCCCCCGGCACTGATCAGCACGGGGCAGGCGTACGTCACGGGCCTGATCAACGCGGTCATGGCGGGTCCGGAGTGGAACAGCACAGCCATCTTCCTCTCGTGGGATGACTGGGGTGGCTTCTACGACCACGTGGCCCCGCCCACGGTGGACCAAAACGGGTACGGCCTTCGGGTTCCCGGAATCGTCATCAGCCCCTACGCCAAACAAGGCAACATTGACCACCAGATCCTCAGCCACGATGCCTATGCCAAGTTCATCGAAGACGATTTCCTGCATGGCCAACGCCTCGACCCCGCCACGGACGGACGGCCCGACCCCCGGCCCGACGTCCGCGAGAACAACCCCCAGCTCGGCAATCTGGTAAATGACTTCAACTTCAACCAGCAGCCGATCAAACCCGTCATCCTTCCGGGGGGCGCCACGTACTAGGCGCTTACCGGACGCGGTCCGGCGGAACGCCCTGTTCCGGCAGGGCGCCCGGTCCTGGCGGAACGCCCGGGGCACCCCGGTAGAATAGACCGGTGATGCAATCCCCCCTTCCAGTGCGCGACGGCGTGAACGCCACCCGCCTGCGCCTCCCGGATGAGGGACCTTGGGACACCGCCATGGATTACATGATGCATCGCTGGGGGCATATCGACCCGCAGGGTATCGAGGACAGGTTCGACGCCGGCGAGATTGTCGGCGAGGGCGGCGCGCCCCTTGACCGCCGCACCCCTCTCGAAGAACACACCTTCATCTGGTACTACCGCACCCTCCCCCCGGAGACGCGCATGCCAGTGGAGATCAGCATCCTGCACCAGGACGAGCACCTCCTGGTCGTCGACAAGCCCCACTTCCTGCCCACCACCCCGGGCGGGACCTACATTCAGGAATCGGCACTCGTCCGGCTCCGGAACCAGCTGGACCTGCCGGACCTCATCCCGATGCACCGCCTCGACCGCATGACCGCCGGAGTCCTGCTGCTCTCCACGAACCCGGAGACCCGAGGAAAGTACCAGGTGCTCTTCGAGAAGCGTCAAGTGCAAAAAGAGTACGAGTGCGTCTCTGCCGCGGCACCCGCCGCAGGCTTTCCCGCCGTCGAGCTCCCCGCCGTTGTGCGCAACCGCATGACCAAGTCCCGAAGCTATCTCCTCGCCGAAGTGATCGACGGCGAACCCAACGCGGAAACCCGCATTGAGCTGCTGAGAACGCTCGACGGCGGCACTCACAACGGCGGCATGGCTCGCCGCGCGCTGTACCGGCTGGAGCCCCACACCGGCAAGACCCACCAGCTTCGCGTGCATATGGCATCGCTCGGGCTGGGAATCGTGAACGACGCGTTCTATCCCGAGCTCCTGGACAAGGCCCCGGACGACTACTCCAAGCCCTTGCAGTTGTTGGCCCGTGGCATCCGCTTTGTTGACCCCATCAGTGGGCGAGCCGTGGAATACCGGAGCGGCCTCGAGTTGGGCGAAGCCCACCCCGCCTGACGGCCTCCCCCCAGGACGCTCACTCACGGATGTGAAGGCACATTGTCCACTTGAGGGCCATATCTGCAGGAGGGTTGGCCACGCAGCGGTCATACGTGAGCGAGCGTCCGACGAGCCGCCGAACACGGAGCGCTCGGGTTCGATCAGCCCTCCGGAACCCCGAAGACGCTCCGGAACACGTCGGTCATTTCCGCGCCGAACAGCACAAATTCGACCAGGTCCAGCGCACCGGGACTGTCCGCGTCGAAGCGCCGGACGGCGTCGAACGCTACAGTGGCGACTTCGCGCGCGTCCCAACCGTAGATCCCCGCGCTGATCGCGGGGAAAGCAATGGACCCCGCAGCGAGGGATTCGGCTACCCGCAAGCTCTCGCGGAAACACGAAGCCAGCAGTTCCGGGTCGCTCTGCCCCGCGTGCCGGTTGGGGCCAACTGTGTGGATCACCCACCGCGCCGGCAATCTGAATCCAGGTGTGTGCACGGCCTGCCCCACGGGCAAACCGCCCGGATAATGCTCGCGAACCTCCATGCACGCCGCCAGGAGCTCCCGGCCCGCGGCGCGGTGGATTGCGCCGTCCACTCCGCCGCCACCCATCAAAGACGAGTTGGCCGCGTTAACGATCGCATCGACGTCGCGCGTGGTGATGTCGCCTTGCAGGATTTCGAGCCGCATGGCGCCAGTCTTGCACGACGTTCCGGCGGATGCACCCGAGTGGGGTACTTTGTGCCCATGGACATCACCACCGCCGATGGCTGGGGAGCCGCGATCTACGTCTGGATCATCCCCATGGTGGTGGGCGATGCCTTCTTCCCGCCCATCCCTTCGGAGATGCTGGTGATCACGGGTGGCGCACTTGCCGCGCAGGGCCAGGCCAATCTGTGGCTGGTGGGTTCGTTGGCCGCCGTCGCCTCTTGGCTGGGCGACATGATCGTTTTT
The DNA here is from genome assembly GCF_039539965.1 of Arthrobacter methylotrophus. Classification (NCBI taxonomy): domain Bacteria; kingdom Bacillati; phylum Actinomycetota; class Actinomycetes; order Micrococcales; family Micrococcaceae; genus Arthrobacter; species Arthrobacter methylotrophus. The sequence continues at coordinate 3,976,331 of NZ_BAABED010000001.1, forward strand.
CAACTCTTCAAACGCCGCTTGGGCCATCTCCTGGACCGCTGGGTCTGGGGCCGCAGAGTCCATCAGGGCATCCACCGGGCCATCGCCAAGGCTGGCCGTTCCTCCACCTACGGCGCGATTATCGGCGCTCGGTTCATCCCGGGTGGCCGGCTTGCGGCGTCGGCCGCTTCGGGAATTGCCGAGGTTTCCTCCCGCGGTTTCAGTCTGTGCGCGGGCTTGGGCGGCCTGTTGTGGGCTACGTGGCAGGTCGGGCTGGGTTACTTTGCCGGCTCGACGACGAAGCTTCCGTTCTGGGCGAGCTCACTGATCGGCGTCGGCGTGGGGTTGCTGATCGGCGTCGTGGTGGGTCTGATCGTGACGCGCCGCCGGGGAGACCGTTCGCCGGTGGACGAGCCGGGCGAGCCGCCCCATCTTTAGGAGCCCTTTCGACAGGCAGCGCCGTCACGCTGAGCGGCTTTTTACGGTGCCGCGCGTCGTTGTTCCGCGAATTTCAGGAGGTGTGCGCCGTCGACGTCCGCGAAAAGCTGCAGGGCGTGACGCGCTCCCCCGGCGTCTGGCTCAGACGGGTGACCATTTCCCCCGCATACGGCGCAGCACGTAGAGGTTCCCTGTGAGGGCCACGCGTTCGACGGCGTCGCGCATCATGGCTGCCGACGCGCGGGCCTCGCTGTTCTCGCCCGGATAGTCGCGCGGCTCCACGAGGAAACGAAGGCTGATCTGGGGGACGCCGCCAACGATGTCCAATTGATTGGATTCGACGTGGTGTCGTGTTTCCATGGCCTCAACCGCCGCGGCCATCACCGATTCCGGTGGATTGCCCGGCTTGAGCCCGGTGATCTTCAACTTGGTTTGGAACGACGGCATCCCTCAACCCTAAACGCTCGCTCACGTAAGGCGCTCCTACCGGAAACGCTCGCTCAGCTGATGTGAGCGAGCGTCCCAAAAAGACCCTGATAAATGAGCGAGGGTTTCCAAAAGACCCGCATATGTGAGCGAGCGTCGGAGAGGGCCCAACGCTCACTCACTTATGAACCCAGGTGGGTGGTTGCGCTTTGTCTTGAGCAAGCCTATCTTGGCAGGAAGGAGTGCCAGCATGCACGAACTCTCAATCACGCAGAGCCTTGTTGATGCCGTTCTGGAACGTACCGGAGAACGGACAGTCACCGGCGTGAATCTTAGAATTGGACCGCTTTCTGGCGTACTGCCTGACGCCATGCGTTTTTGCTTCGACATTGTTTCCGCAGATACTCCGCTCGCCGGAGCACAACTGAAGATCGATGAACCACGAGGCCTGGCTCGATGCAGAAACTGCCGCACGGAATTTGAACTAAACGACCCGATCCTGCTCTGTCCATGCGGAAGCGCCGACGTCGAAGTGCTCAGCGGCCGCGAACTCATGGTGATGTCTGTGGAGGTGGCTTGAGGAATGTGTACAACATGCGGATGCGGCGACGAGACGAACACCAGGGTCTCTGCCCGCGATGGAGCAACGTTGAGACACGAACACCCGCACGAACACCCACATGACCACGACCACGAACACGAGCACCACCCCGTAACCATCACGCTCGAGCAAAACCTGCTCGCCAAAAACGACCTGCTCGCGGCGAGGAACCGCGGTTGGTTGGCCGGCCGCGGAATCCAGGCGCTGAACGTGATGAGTTCCCCCGGAGCGGGCAAGACCACCCTCCTGGTCCGGACGCTCACCGACCTCGGTGCGAAACTGCAGGCCGGCGTCATCGAGGGCGACCAGGAGACCTCCCTCGATGCAGACCGGATCCGGGCCGTTGGCCGTCCGGTCATCCAAATCAACACGGGAGCCGGTTGCCACCTCGACGCCGATATGCTCCAGCGCGGCCTCGACGCCTTGGACCCGCAGCCGGGATCCACGGTTTTCGTCGAGAACGTCGGCAACCTCGTGTGTCCTGCGCTCTTTGACCTCGGCGAAAATGCCAAGGTAGTCATCATTTCAGTGACGGAAGGTGATGATAAACCGCAGAAATACCCGCACATGTTCATGGCAGCCGATCTGGTGATCGTCAACAAATCCGATCTGCTCCCCTATGTTGATTTCGACGTCGACGATTGCTTGCGGCAGATCCGGCAGATCAACCCGCGCACCGATTTCCTGGTTCTCTCCGCCACTACAGGTGACGGCCTTGCCGCTTGGTATGACTGGCTAGACGGCTCCACATCCCGGTCAGATTCCTTGACTGAATCTCTATCAGACGCACATTGAGCCCGGTTCGGGCCACTGAAAGAGGCAACGATGCCTACCGAAACTTCCCTCAAGGCCGAAGAAGCCCTTATTCACGTGCTGTGGATCAACGCCGGACTCAGTTGCGACGGCGATTCGGTCGCCTTGACTGCGGCCACCCAACCAAGCGTCGAGGAGATCGCGCTCGGCGCCCTGCCCGGCTTGCCACGCATCGCCATGCATTGGCCCCTGATCGATTTCGAGTGCGGTCCCCAGGAGGGAGCCGATGACTTCCTCGAGTGGTTCCGGAAGGCTGACCGCGGTGAGCTGGAGCCTTTTGTCCTGGTGGTTGAGGGGTCCATCCCCAATGAAAAACTGCACGACGACGGCGGCTACTGGTGCGGATTCGGCAACGACGTCAACACCGGTCAACCGATAACTACGAGCGAGTGGTTGGACCGCCTCGCGCCAAAGGCCACCGCGATCATCGCCGCAGGAACATGCGCAACGTACGGCGGCATCCATGCGATGGCCGGCAATCCGACGGGCGCCATGGGAGTCCCCGACTACTTAGGCTACGACTGGAAGTCCAAGGCCGGCATCCCGATCGTCTGCGTGCCTGGCTGCCCCATCCAGCCGGACAACCTCTCCGAAACCATGACCTACCTGCTGTACCAGGCGACTGGGCAAGCCCCCATGATTCCGCTGGATGACGCACTGCGGCCAACGTGGTTGTTCGGCAAGACGGTCCATGAAGGCTGCGACCGTGCGGGCTATTACGAACAGGGCGATTTCGCCACCGAATACGGCTCGCCGAAGTGCATCGTCAAGCTCGGCTGCTGGGGTCCGGTGGTCAAGTGCAACGTCCCCAAGCGCGGCTGGATGAACGGGATCGGCGGTTGCCCGAATGTCGGCGGGATCTGCATCGGCTGCACCATGCCCGGCTTCCCGGACAAGTTCATGCCGTTCATGGACGAGCCTCCCGGAGGCAAGCTGTCCACCAACTCGATCAAGCCCTACGGCTCCGCGATCAGGGCACTGCGGAACATCACCACCCACACCCTGGACCAGGAGCCCAAGTGGCGCCGGCCCGGAAGCGAACTCCTTACTGGCGCGAAGCGCACTTGGTAACCACCCCCCTCTTCCAGACAGGCGAAGCACAATGACCTCCACTATTCCGATGAATTCCGGGAGCGAAACGGGCAACAACAAGCTGGTGGAGATGAACTGGGACCCCATCACCAGGATCGTCGGCAGCCTCGGCATCTACACCAAGATCGATTTCGCGAACAACCAGGTTGTGGAATGCAAGAGCACGTCCTCAATCTTCCGGGGTTACTCCATCTTCATGAAGGGCAAGGACCCGCGGGACGCCCACTTCATCACCAGCCGCATCTGCGGGATCTGCGGCGACAACCACGCCACGTGTTCCTGTTACGCACAAAACATGGCCTACGGCGTGAAACCGCCGAACCTCGGTGAATGGATCGTGAACCTGGGCGAGGCGGCCGAATACATGTTCGACCACAACATTTTCCAGGAAAACCTGGTGGGCGTGGACTACTGCGAAAAGATGGTGTCCGAAACCAACCCCGGCGTCCTGGCCAAGGCTGAGAACACCCGCGCACCGCACGAGGCCGAGCACGGCTACCGCACCATCGCAGACATCATGCGCTCGTTGAACCCGTTCACCGGCGAGTTCTACCGTGAGGCGCTCCAAGTCAGCCGTGCCACGCGTGAAATGTTCTGCCTCATGGAAGGCCGGCACGTGCACCCTTCCACGCTCTACCCGGGCGGCGTGGGAACGGTAGCCACCATCCAGCTGATGACGGACTACATCACGCGGCTCATGCGCTATGTCGAGTTCATGAAGAAGGTCGTCCCCATGCACGATGACCTGTTCGACTTCTTCTACGAAGCGCTCCCCGGTTACGAACAAGTAGGCCTGCGCCGCACGCTGCTTGGTTGCTGGGGATCCCTCCAGGATCCGGACTATTGCAATTTCGAGTACAAGGACATGACGCAGTGGGGCCGGAAGATGTTCGTCACCCCGGGAGTGGTGGTGGACGGCAAGCTCGTCACCACAGACCTGGTTCGCATCAACCTGGGCATCCGGATCATGCTCGGGTCGTCCTATTACGAGGACTGGGAAGATCAGGAAATGTTCGTCACCCGCGATCCCCTGGGCAACCCGGTGGACCGCAGGCACCCGTGGAACCAGCACACCAACCCGAGGCCGCAAAAGCGGGATCTCTCGGAGAAGTACAGCTGGGTGATGTCTCCGCGGTGGTTCGACGGTCAGGACAACCTGGCACTGGACACGGGCGGTGGACCGCTGGCACGGCTCTGGGCGACTGCGCTGGCCGGACTGGTGGATATCGGCTACATCAAGGCCACCGGAACCAGCGTGCAAATCAACCTGCCGAAGACCGCGTTGAAGGGTCCCGTGTCCTTCGAGTGGAAAGTTCCACAGTGGAGCAACACCATCGAACGCAACCGGGCCCGGACCTACTTCCAGGCCTATGCCGCCGCGGCAGCCTTGCACTTCGCGGAAAAGGCTTTGGAGGAGATCCGCGCCGGCCGCACCAAGACCTGGGAAACCTTCACGGTCCCGGACGAAGCCATCAGCTGCGGCTTCACCGAGGCGGTGCGGGGTGTCCTGTCCCACCACATGGTGATCCGCGACGGCAAGATCGCCAACTACCACCCGTATCCCCCGACCCCATGGAACGCGAGCCCCACGGATTCGTCCGGAACCGCAGGACCCTATGAGGATGCCGTGCAAGGACAACCGATCTTCGAGGAGAATGATCGGGAGCATTTCAAAGGCATCGACATCATGCGCACGGTCCGCAGCTTCGACCCCTGCCTTCCGTGCGGCGTCCACATGTACCTGGGCAACGGCCAGACCTTGGAGAAGCTGCACTCCCCCACCCAGACCCTGACTGGGGAGTAAGAGCGCCATGCACGGCGGGGACCGGGCGCAACAGGCGGGCGACAGAATCAGCATCCTCCTCGATGCCCTCGGCGCCGGTGGAGCAGTTGCCCGCGGACGCGCCGAGGACCTCGTGCGGGAGGTGACCGATCTCTACGGCGCCGGGCTCGAGCGGATCTTGGAAATCCTCGACGACCAGGGAAAGCTCGACGACGACACTCTCGGCGCGCTGGCCGCGGACGGGCTCGTGTCGGGCTTGTTGATCATCCACGGGCTGCACCCGCACAACCTGGAACAAAGAGTGGCCGCGGCGCTCGACAGTGTGAGGCCGTATCTCGGGTCCCATGGCGGCGACGTGGAATTGTTGGACATTGGCCCGGAGGGCGTGGTGCGGTTGAAGCTGCTTGGCACGTGCCAGGGCTGCCCGTCGTCGTCGGTCACGCTCAAGTACGCCGTCGAGGAGGCGATCGAAACCGCAGCCCCTGAAGTGACTTCGATCGAAGTGGTCGAAGAGGAAAAGCATGCCGCCACGCCTGCGCTTATCCCCGTGGAAGCGCTCATGGTGCGGGTCGCCGATCACGGGACGGCCGCCGTCGGGCACCCGTCCCAACGAGAGCTCTCCGGATCGTGGGAGCCGGTGCCCGAGATCGCGGGCCTTGAGCCCGGCGAGGTGGCGGGCTTCCTCGTGGGCGATTACCCGGTGTTGGCCTGCCGGACGGGCCAGGACGTCTACGCTTACCGCGATTATTGCCCACGCTGCATGGGATCCATGAAAGGGGCGGCCCTCCAACGGGCCCTCGCGGCGCCCACCAGCGGAGGCCTGTTGCGTTGTCCCAGTTGCCGCAGCCACTTCGACGTGCGTCGGGCTGGCGCCTGCCTTGAGGACAAGGCCGTGCATCTGGATCCCCTCCCCTTGTTGGTTCGCGACGGCGTGATGTCAGTGGCCGTCCCGGCGACATCGGGGCATGGGAGCTGAGATGGCCGGCACGAGCGCCAACGGCCTGCCGCTTGCCTTGCTGCGCCGGATCGCCTCCGTGAGGCCGGCTCCGGCAGCCGGCGAGCGCTGCGAGATGTGCGGGGAGCCTATCCCCGACGAGCACCAGCACGTAGTGGACATCGAGAGCCATGCCATGATGTGCACCTGCCGGCCCTGCTATCTCCTGTTCACCGACAGTACCGCCCACTTGCGTTACCGTTCCGTGCCGGACAGGTACCTCTCGTTCCCGGACTTCGAGCTTGGTCCGGGCCAGTGGGATGAGCTGGAGATTCCCGTGGGCTTGGCCTTCTTTTTCCGGAGTTCCACGCTTGATCGGACGGTCGCGTTCTATCCAGGTCCCGCAGGCGCGACCGAATCCGAACTCCCCCTCGACGCTTGGGACGCTGTGCTGGTACGTAACGCATCGCTTTCCGTGGCGGCTCCGGACACTGAGGCCCTCCTGATCCGCGGCCCCGGCGCCGATCGTCCGCAAGCCGACTGCCATTTGGTCCCCGTGGACGCCTGCTATGAACTGGTCGGGCAGCTCCGGCGCGTCTGGCGAGGGTTCGACGGCGGACAAGAGGCCCGCGGGCAGCTCGCCGAATTCTTCGCGCGGGTCGGCAGGCGAAGCAAGCCCCTTCGTGAGGACAACCGGGGCCCGACGACAGCCGCATGTCCGTGCAGGGAGGCCCGCAATGACTGATCTCACCTTCACCGTGCTGGATGTCCACCCCGAGCCATACGCTGCTGCCCCGCAGCTAACGGCCCGGCTGCGGGTGACGGAGTCCACCGGCGCCGAGGTGCACGCCATCGCGCTGCGCTGCCAAGTGCGCATCCTCCCGCAGCGCCGCGGCTATGCACCCGAGGAGGAACCCGGCTTGCTTGACCTGTTCGGCGAGCGCGGCCGGTGGCCAGCCACTCTAAAGTCTTTCCTGTGGTTGCAGTGCAGCACCATGGTGCAGGGGTTCACTGGTGCCGCCGACGTGGATCTCGCTTTGCCGTGCACCTTCGACTTCGACGTCGCGGCCTCAAAGTACCTCCATGCACTGCGCGAGGGCGAGATCCCGCTTGAGTTCCTGTTCTCCGGCACCGTCTTCACGAAGGGCCTGACAGGGTTCGGCGTGGAACAAGTGCCGTGGGACCTTGAGGCGTCCTACCGCCTTCCTGTTGCTGCGTGGCACCAGTTGATGGACCTCTATTTTCCCAACACCGGGTGGATCCGCCTGGACCGGGAGGTGCTCGCGGCGCTGTCGCAGTACAAATCGGCGCGGGGCCTCACCTCATGGGACGAGACCGTGGAGGCGTTGCTTTCCGGCAACGCCGCGGTGGCGGGAGAGGCATTGCCATGAACATGAGCCTGAGCCTTGCACGCGCCGTCGCGGACGCCGTCCTCTATGAGGGCTATCTGCTATACCCCTACCGCGCATCCTCGCAGAAGAACCAGTCCCGCTGGCAGTTCGGGATCCTGGGTCCGCCGGGGGCGGCTCTGGCAGGGGTGGGGGAAGAGCCGGACATGTTCGCCGATTGCCTCCTCAACCCTGGTCCGCAGGCCGCAGTGGAGGTCCACCTCCGCTTCCTGCAGCTTCAGACCCGCACGGTGGAAAAAGCGGACGACGGCGGAGGGTTCAGTCCCGTGGGCGAGCTCACCATCGGGGCCAGGCGTTGGCTGAGCTGGGACGAAGCGATCGAGCAGGAAGTCACGTTGGGGCCGTTTTCCGTGGCTGATTTGATGGCAACGGGCGGGCTCTTGCTTGTACCGGTCGAGATCGCCGGGGGCACCGACGTCGAGGATTTGGACTCGGACGCCGCGGACCCTGAGGCCGCGGGTGCGGCGACGCTCGCCGGCCGCCTGGTGCGCCGCCGTCGTGCGCTCCACGGTGACGTCCGGCTGGAAGCCGCCCGCGTCGACAACGGACTGGTCCGATTGCGCGTGACCGCCGTCAATACCGGAGCCAAAAATGCTGCCGCGCTGCCGGAACCGGCGGGCAAACAGGACGCCATAGCCCTCTCGTTCATCGGAACGCACGTGCTTTTGAGCGCACATGATGCCGATTTCGTTTCGCTTCTCGACCCCCCGGACGCGATGCTTGGAGCCGTTCAATCGTGTGCCCAGCACCGTTGCTGGCCTGTGCTTGCCGGTCCGGAGGGGCAACGTGATGTGCTTCTGGTCTCGCCGATCATCCTGTACGACCACCCCGTGGTGGCCCCTGAAAGTTCAGTGGCCTTGTACGACTCCACCGAGATCGACGAAATCCTGACGCTGCGGGTGTTGACGCTCACCGAAGAGGAGAAGGCCGAAGCCCGGGCCACCGACCCACGCGCGGCGGCGATCATCGACCGCTGCGAGGCCATGTCCCCCGAAGAACTGCAGCAGCTTCACGGAATCCTGCGCAACCCGCATTCCTTGGCCCCCGATGCCGCCGAGGAGCTGCCCTGGTGGGAACCCGAGGCGGAGGCAAGGGTCCATCCGGAAGTGGACGCCGTCGTGATCAAAGGTGTTCCGGTGGCGCGCGGCAGCCGGGTGCGGGTCAATCCCCGGAGGCGGGCGGATGCGCAGGACCTGTTCTTCGCCGGCCAGACAGGAAGGGTCACCAGCGTGCATTTCGACGTCGACGGCAGCACCCACGTTGGTTTGGTGCTCGAGCAGGACCCGGCAGCGGACCTCCATGAAGGCTACGGCAGGTCCTTCTACTACGCGCCCGATGAGCTTGAACCATTGGAACCGCTTGGATCGGTGCTGCCCGGCAACGATTCGACGATGCAGGAAGGAAAGGAAGGTCCGTGATGAGGGTTATAGGAATGGCGACCGTCTGGCTGCTTGCCGCTGTGGGTCTTGGCGCGGTTTATGTGGGACTTCGTTCAATCCCGGACATCCAGCGCTACATTAAGGTGCGCCGGATGTGAACCCCGTGCCTGCTGAAGTGCCTGCCGTGCCTGCGCTGAAAGCGGCAGCCCGCGTCTTGGTGGCAGGCGTGGGCAATATTTTCCTGCGCGACGACGGCTTCGGCCCCGAGGTGGCACGGCAATTGGCGTCCGATTCCCGGCTGTTGGGGTCCAAGGTCCGGGTGGTGGATTACGGAATCCGGGGGATGCATTTGGTCTACGATCTGCTCGACGGAGTGGAGGTCCTGATCCTCGTGGACGCGGTGCCGGCCGAGGAAAATGGGGAGCAGGCGGGTTCCTCGGTGGGTTCACCGGCGGGGAGCGTTCGGGTGATGGGGATCCGTTCTGAGCATCTCGACGGGCGGGCGGCTTTGGACCCGCACGGTATGAATCCCGCGGCAGTGCTGGGGCGGCTTCGCACGCTCGGCGGGGAATTGCCCACCACGTACGTCGTGGGCTGCGTGCCCGCGGATGTGAGCGAGGGAATCGGATTGTCAGACCCGGTGTCCGCCGCCGTGCCCGGGGCCGTTTCCGCCGTCGTGTCCCTCCTCGCCCGCCATGCCCTCGTCAACCCATCCGTTACGGCCTGAAGGAGCGTCCATCATGTGCCTTGGAATACCGGGCCAGGTCATCGAGCTCCTCGACGGTTATGGCAACCAGCTCGCGCTTGTGGACGTGGCGGGGGTGCACCGGAAAATCAACATCGGGCTCCTGGACGACGGTCCGCTGGAGCCAGGCAGCTGGGTCCTCATCCATATGGGATTCGCCTTGGAGCGCGTGGATGCCGAAGGCGCAGAACGTGCCCTCGGCGGTTTGGAGTTGATGGGGCAGTCACGGGAACCGCAAGCGGAAGCCGGGGAGGCCGCCGTCGAGAGGTGACATGCCAGGGCATTATCTGGTCATTGCGTACGAGACAACGACCATGGTGGCTGTTGCGAGCACCCCGAGCAGCACATATGAGATGGTCCTGAACCGGCGGGTGCGCCGGCGCTCCTTCTCTAAGTATCGGTATCGCATTGAATTTCTTTTTCCATCCCCATCGTCCCCAATGTTGAGAGCTCTTTCGAGACCACCCTAAAGCTTCGAGTGGTTTGACAAGGTTAGTAATGAATAATGTCGTCCTGCTGAGGTCTTAATACGGCAGGTAGATTCATCACTTCGCGATTTTGGGGCGCAGGGAGGAGATCTCCTGCTAATCTACTTCTGCGCCCTTGAAGTTCTTTATTGGGGGGCAGTTTCCGGGGGAGGCCCCTCTTTTGATCCCCCCTGGTCGAAGAAGCGGGCCTCCCCTGGTTAATTCCGTCATGGCAGACCAGCGGGCCGCGGCGCAGCCCACATCTTATTCAATGGCCCGACTTCGAGCGGGATCTGGTTAGTTGAATCAACCGAGATTATTCGATCATTTCTCCCGTTTCCTAATTACTAAGATGCCTGATTAATTCTTGCGCAGCTGGTGTTTCCTGAGATCGCTCCCTTTCCCGTTCACTGCGGCTGCCATGATTGCATGGGCAGGCCTTGGAGTTGGGAGCAATATTTCGGACGGGGTTTCCGGCGAGGTATTTCGGCGGTGGCTGTAATTCTCCGCGGTATTTGGCGTGTATTTCGCGGCGTTATATGGAGCGGTCGCTGCGTTCGCGCAGGGTTTCGCGGGCTGCTTCGACGCTTCCTTGGTGATGCTGTTGAGCTCGTTGATGTCGCGGATGCGCGCGATTTGAGTGAAAAGGCGTTGGATGAGCCGGAAGTTGCGGTTGGTGATGCGGGCGACAGCGGCGATGGCTTCGGCGTCGGTGAAGTCTTGGGGGTCGATACTCAGGCCGAGTTCCTGCCAGCGGTTTGTCAGGACGAAGGTGAGTTCCTCGGTGCTCAGGGTCCGGTAATGGTGGGCGAAGCGTTTTTCGATGCCGGGCATGCCGATAAGGATGACGCCCATGGTGTGGCGATCGTAGTAGTCCCGGACTTGCTCGAGGGCTGGAGGTTTGAGCCAGTCGGCCTCCGCGATGATGAGGAGTTCGGTCAGGCCGGATGCCCGGGAGTCGCGGTGCTCTAAGACATCGATGTTGCCTTCCCGGGCGTATTCGACGGCAAATGAGATCTTCTGGCAGGTCCGGGGTAGTTGCCGCTCGATCTCTCGGGGGCTGATGGTCACGGTGGGGGTCCAGAATGCTGTTCTGGCTTCGAGCACGCGGGCAGGGACGGGCTCGGTGTTGGTTTGCCCGGTCCGTTGCCATTGTTCCCATTCGGTCGCGCCGGCGGAGCAGTGCCGCGCGGTCTTCGGCCGACAGCCGACGTTTCATGACCGGGCAGCCGCCTCCTGGTGGCGGTAGAGCGTCGCGCGGCTCCAGCCGACGAGCCGGGCCGCGTCCTCAGCGGAGCGTCCCTTCGCACGGGCTTCCGGCCGTGATCGCGAGCTTGTCGGCGATCACGGCCGGATCGGAGAGGGGCCGCCCGAAACGGGTGCCGCTTTCCCGGGCGGCGACGATCCCGGCCGTTCACAACCTCAAGGGTATGAATCTCAGCGCTAGTCACAGGCGAGGGAAGACACGGCAATCCATCCTCGCGACAGTCCCACAAACGGTCGTATTCGACCCATATGAATGTTTCTCCCTGCGCGCCTTCACAGGCTTTCTTGGAGCGTGACGGTGTTCAGGACATCGTCAGGGATCGATTGGTTCAGGCCCGGGACCATGGCTAGTCGGAATGGTGGTTTTCCGGTACCGATCCGGTGAGATCAACGATGCGCCCTTTGGCCGCTGCATCGCGCACCGACCAGATCGCTGCGATTGCTGCGTCCTCGTCCTCGAAAGCCTCGGAGGTGAGGAGTACGTCCCCATTTCCGGTGACGAGTTCGAACCGCAGACCAGCGTCCGCGTCAAGGTGGAGATTGAATTGAGAGGTCATTGCGGTTCTCCCTTGGTTTTCCCTCAGCATGGTGTTCCACGTCGGGGTCTTGTGTTTGCCGAGGTGTTTCCGGCCCGGGCATACGTGACGATGCCAAGCATGCCGCCGTCATCCCTCACATCGAATGAATAGCCGGAACCCCGTCCTAAATGACGGAGAAATGGGAGCCTGGCTGTGAGTTTTGAAATGCACCGACCGGCTCTCGCCGCGCAGCATAAGCCCGGCTACGGTCGGAACAGATCGCCCAGGAATTCGGCGTCATGACACAACGTGATTCTCTTGCCTTCGCACCTAGTGTTCGAGCGCGATCGCGGCGCCACGGTGTTCAACGCCGGTATTGGCGATCTTAAGGTGGCGCGCAGTGAAGTGCTTCAGCTGCTGGATTTGATGCGGAGTGATCCGGTCACATACCCAGTCCCAGTGCAGTGAGACGGTGTCGCCGACGCTCAGTCCGGCGATGAACCCGGTTCCGTTGACGGCAAATTTGGCCGATTCCACCACAGGTTCGCCTACGCCCAGCGTTACTCCGTCCCATACGAGCGGCCTCGAGCTAACTACAGCCTCGTCGCCAGTGATGGCCAGGACCTCGCCCCACCGGATTCGGCACCGGTCAAGGACGTTCAAAGCAGTTGCATACCGCCGCTCATCGCGGAGCAATCCCAGCCAAGGATAGATCTCAAAGACGTGGAAGCTGTGGTGCGGTACTCCGCCTGCCAGGACGCCTTCCACCAAGTGCGGGAACTGCAGGCCGGTGCGGGCCCGGAAGCGATCCTGCATCGAATTCCCGATATTCGTGATGCCCACGGAATCCAACAGACTGTTGCCCACCCAATAAGCCTCCACTACGCGGGGATCAAGCGGGTCAGCTATCCCTGTGGAACCCGCTATGAGTTCCAAGTACGGCCACGCCCCCGCGAAGCCCTTGGCGAGTTCCCGCAGTCCTTGATCAGTGACGCCGGACTGGCCGTAGTGCAGCAGCGCATCACTGTCCGGCGGCCCGCAGCTGCCCCGGGCGTTCGGCGGATAAGCGTAGCGGACGAACAACTGCGCACCATCGGCGATCATCGCGTGGCCACCTTCTACAAGGGTCCCTTGAAACTAGCACCGGGGCAGACCCGGGACAAGGGATTCGCGCTCCGCTTGCGACGGCAAAATCGTTGACACCCAAACGCTACGAGCGGATGCTGTGAAGACCGACGCACAGACGGGTCAAAACATGGGATCCTCCGAGCTAGACCGCCGCACTGCCCTCCAAATCCTCGTGGCCGGCGGCTCCGCAGCGTTCCTGGCCGGATGTAACGGACCAGCCGGCTCCGCGCCGCCGTCGTCCGCTTCCACACAGCCGTACGCTTCCACCGCCCCGAGCATCAGCGTGACTGACCAACGCGGCAAGACTGCTACCTTTGCCCGTCCCGTCACGCGGGTTGTCACCATTCCGATGCCGGCGGCCTCCCTTCTCGTCGCCGTGGACCAGAGCTCGGACCACTTGGCCGCCATGCACAACGTTTCGTGGGTGGCCATGCGCGACGGCGTCATGGGAACCATGTTTCCCCACGCCCTCGATATCCCACACGACATCGCCGCGCAGGATTTCACCCCGAACGTAGAGAGCGTGCGGGCGCTGAATCCCGACGTCGTGATCCAATGGTCTGATGCGCAGCTCGTCGAGCCGCTCGAGAAGGCAGGACTCACCGTCGTCGGCCTGAAAAACACCGGTACACAACAAGACGTCGACGCCTGGATCACGATGTTCGCCGCAATGCTGGGAAAGCCCGAGCGTGCTGTCCAGATCAAGGCCAGGAGTGACCAGGAACTGGCCGCTATCACCTCACAGGCAGCTGCACGCACCAGCAAAGGCCCAAGCATCCTGTACTTCAACAGGTTCACGGGCGGCCTCAAAGTTGCAGGAGCCAACAGCTACAACGACTTCTACATCAAGCTCATCGGGGCCACCAACCCCGCCACCGGAAAAGACCCGCTGCCAGGCTCGGGGATGATCGGCCTGGACGTGGAACAGGTACTCAAGTGGGATCCTGAGGTCATTCTTCTGGGCAACTTCGACAACGCGATGCCCCAAGACATCTACGCTGACCCCGTGTGGCAGAACGTTTCCGCGGTCCGCTCGCGCCAGGTCTACAAAGTTCCCCTCGGCGGGTACCGCTGGGATCCCCCCGGCCAGGAATCGCCGCTCATGTGGCACTGGCTCGCCGACATCGCCTTCCCGCAGGAAAAGTCGCCGCTGCGGAGCACGGTGAGCGATTACTTCAGCTTCCTGTACAACCACCAGCCCACGGCCGCCGAGTTGGACAAAATCCTGTGGACCACCAACAACAACGCTTCCGCCAGCTACCAGCAATTCAATGCTTGATGAAACCAGCCCTCCCCGCCTGCGTCGTCACGACCGAGCCAAGCCGCGCGACCAGCGGCGCGAACCGGCCGCCGTCGTTCCCGTCGCCCTGGCTGCTCTGTTCCTTGTCACGACAGGGCTTGTAGCGCTAGCGCTCGGTCGCTACAGCGTTCCGCTCGGGCACGTCATCGAGATCCTGGCCTCCCGGATTGCCCCGTTTCCTACCGAAGCGAACGCCACGGAACAGAACGTCGTGCTCCTCGTGCGGATGCCGCGGATCCTCCTGGCGGCGCTGGTGGGCGGCGGCCTGGCGCTCGGCGGCGCAGCCCTGCAGGCCGTCTTCCGCAACCCCCTCGTCAGCCCCGAAATCATCGGCGTCTCTGCCGGGGCCTCCTTCGGTGGTGCACTCGCGCTCCTCCTGGGTCTGGAATCCGCACTCCTCGTCACCGGGTCATTCGCGTTCGGGCTGATCGCTCTCGCAACCTTGTTCCTGATCACCTCGGGCCGCGGGGGAACGCCGATGTTGATGGTCGTGCTCGGCGGTGTGGTGACCGGCTCGTTCTTCTCGGCTCTGGTCGCATTGGTGACGTATGTCGCGGACCCCAACACCACCTTGCCCGCCATCGTGTTCTGGCTGCTCGGCAGCGTTGCCACGGCGACCTTCACCAAAGTGCTAGTTGCCGTGGTCCCCATCCTGGGTGGCGCCGTCGTACTCTTGGCCCTGCGCTGGCGGATCAACCTGCTCTCCTTGGGCGACGACGACGCCGCGGCCTTGGGCGTGCGGCCGCGGCCGCTGCGCTGGGTGGTGCTGCTCGCGGTGGCCCTGATCGTGGCTGGAGCGGTCGCGGTCAGCGGCGCTGTGAGCTGGGTTGGTCTCGTGGTTCCGCATCTGGCCCGCATGTGGGTGGGGCCCGATCACCGCATCTTGCTTCCCGTGTCCTTCCTGCTGGGTGCGGCATACGTCGTCCTGGTGGACACCGTGGCGCGGACGGCGACCGCCGGTGAAATCCCGCTAGGCGTCCTCACCGCCTTGATCGGCGCACCAGTCTTCTTCCTGCTCCTTCGCCGTAACCGCGAAAGGATCTGGGAGAGTGCTTGAACTGGACCAAGTGGGCTTTGGCTACAACCAGCGGAAATGGGTCTTTCGCGACGTGAGCTTCAGGGTGTCCCCGGGCACGGCAACCGCGGTGTTGGGACCTAATGGAAGCGGTAAGACCACCTTGGTGCGCTGCGCTGCCGGGCTGCTGGCACCCTTGGAAGGGGTGGTTTTCCGGGAGCAGAGCGCAGGATTCGTGCCGCAGGCACATGGCAGCGCTTTCGCCTACCGCGCCCTGGACATGGTGCTGATGGGGCGGGCGAGGCATGTGGGTGTCTTCCGCACGCCGGGCAGTGCCGATCGTGCCGCCGCTTTGGACGCAATGGAACGGGTGGGCGCCGCCCAGCTCCAAGACCGGCTCTTCCCCACTCTGAGCGGCGGCGAGCAACAGCTGGTCCTCATCGCCCGGGCCATCGCCGCAGGCTCACCCCTCCTGGTCCTGGACGAGCCGGCCACCGGGCTTGACCTGAAGAACCAGGTGAGGGTCTTGACGCTGCTGCGCGAGCTCATGGCCGACGGCATGGCGTTGCTCCTGAGTACCCATCACCCGGACCACGCTATGCACCTGGCCGGTCAGGTTGTTCTCTTGGGCCGCACCGGCGCCCGCGCCGGCCGCGCCGCTGAGCTGCTGAGCGATGCCGAGCTTTCGGCCCTGTACGGCGTTCCGGTCAGCACGCTGTCATATTCCGACGGCGGTGTGCCCCGCTTGACGCTCGTGGTGGACTACGGCCCAAAGGTGCAGGAGCGTTCCGCCGAGCGCCCGCATAGGTGAGCGAGCGTTCCCCGAAAAGCCCACATAGGTGAGCGAGCGTCGGCAGGGAAAGAAGTGCTTAGCCGGTGTTGCGGAGGCCGGCGGCCACTCCGTTGACGGTGATGAGCATGGCCCGCTGAAGTCGTTCGTCGATCTCGGCGCCGGAAATGGAGGCTTCGCGGACGCGGCGCAGCAGCTCCACCTGCAGATAGCTGATGGGGTCGAGGTATTGGTCGCGGATTTCCAGGGAGCGCTTGAGCGTCGGCTGGGCTTCCAGGAGTTCGGTTTCGCCGCTCAGGAGCGCCACTTCGGCAACGGTGAGATCGTACTCCGCGCGGATTGCCTTGAACAGGTGGTGCAGCTCTTCCGGAACCAGCGAAGACACGTAGTGCCCGGCGATGTCCATGTCCGTCTTGGCCAAGGTCATCTCCACGTTGGAAATCACGGACTGGAAGAAGTGCCAGCGCTTCGTCATCTCGGCGAGTTCAGCGGTGTTGCCTGCTTCGCGGGCGGCCTTCAACCCTGAGCCCACGCCGAACCAGCCCGGGACGATCTGCCGTGACTGCGTCCAACCGAACACCCACGGGATAGCCCGCAACCCACCCAAGCCGGCTCCGGAATCGGGGCGCTTGGACGGCCGCGAGCCGATGTTCAGGGAACCTAGCTGCTCCACCGGCGTCGACGCCAGGAAATACGCGGGCAGGTCCGGATCGTCGATCAGCGTGCGGTACTGGGCAAACGCGGCGTCCGAAATGATCTCCATGACCTGCCCGTAGCGTTCGCGCTCGTCGTCGGAAGTGCGTGGGGTGCGGTGCAGCGCGGATCCCTGCATCACGGCGGCCAGGGAGAGCTCAAGGTTTTCGCGGGCGAGCTCCGGCAGCGAGTACTTGTCCGAGATGACTTCGCCTTGCTCAGTGAACTTGATGGCGCCTTCGAGCACCCCGTTCGGCTGGGCCATGATGGCGTCGTAGGTGGGTCCGCCGCCACGGCCCACCGAGCCGCCGCGGCCGTGGAACAGCCTGACGTTCACGCCGTGCTTGGCCGCTACGTCGCGCAGCTTGCGCTGGGTTTTGTGGATCTCCCACTGGCTGGTCATGACCCCGGATTCCTTATTGGAGTCTGAGTAACCCAGCATGATTTCCTGGACATCGTCGCGCAGCCGGACGAGCTCGCGGTAGGAAGGATCGGAGAGCAGCAGGTCCACGATTTCGGCCGAGGCACGCAGCTCTTCCACGGTTTCCAAGAGCGGAGCGAAACCGATCCTGGCGTAGGGAGCCGCGCCAAAAAGGTCGATCAGCCCGGCCTCACGGGCTAGCACCGCGGCGGCCAAGACGTCGTCCGCGCCGCGGGTCATGGAGATGATGTAGGTCTCGACGACGTCGGGCCCGTAGGTCTGGAGGGCGTGGCGGATGCTGCGGAAGACGTCGTACGTGCGGTCGCCGTCGCCGTCGAGTTTGATGGGGTGGCCGGACAATGGGCGGCGGGAAGCCAGCTCCGCGCTCAGCCGCTCAAAGCGCTCCGCGCGGCTCAACTCGCCGTACGGGATCCCCACGCCGATCCGGTCCATCAACTGCCCGACGGCGTCGTGGTGGTAATCGGCATGCTCACGGATATCGAGGGTCGCCAAGTGCAGCCCGAAGGAGGCGATCGCACGGCGGACACGGGCTAAAGCGCCGTCCGCCACGAGCACCGCCGAGTGCTTGCGCAGCGAGGTTTCCAACAGCTCGAGTTCGGCCAGCAGCTCCGAGGTTGATGCGTAGTCGCGGCCGGCTTCGTGGTATTTGGATGCGGCCACTCGGCGGCCGGTGTTGATGAGCTTGGCCTTGATGCACGTCAGCTTAAGGCGGTAGGGCTCCTGCGCGTTCAACTCCAGGATGCGTCTGTCCAGGCCGGGCAGGTTCTTGAGGTCGACGGCGATCGAGTCCAGGAGGTCTTCTTCCGCGTCCACCAAAGCCGTGGAGTTGGAGAGGATGGAGATCAGTTCATCGATCATGGAGATGCTGATCCGCACGGCGTGCTGGTTCTGAAGCTGCAGGACTTCGCGGGTCACAGAGGCGGTGACGTTCGGGTTGCCGTCGCGGTCCCCGCCGATCCAGGACCCGAAGCGGATGGGGGCGTTTTGCGGGGGCAGGACCACGCCGTGTTCGCCCAGCAGTTCAGTAAGGTCGGTGAGCATTTCCGGCATGGCGTCGGTCAGGATGCTGCTGAGGTAGTAGATGGCGTTCCGGGCCTCGTCCACGGGGGTGGGACGGACTTGGCGCAGTTCGTCGGTCTGCCACATCTGGTCAATGACCTCGGCGAGTTGGCGGTCCTGGCGTCGGCGGGCGGCCGTGCCCTCGAGAGTGGATTCGGCCAGGACGTCCGAGAGCTTGCGGACCTTGTCCAGTACCGAACGGCGGGAGGCTTCGGTGGGGTGGGCGGTGAAGATCGGACGAACGTCCAGCTCGTTGACGACGTCCTGCAGGGCCTGGGTTCCGACTTCCTCGGCAATCTCCGTCACGGCTTTGGCCAGCCAGCCATCCTTTTCCTTGCGTGTACGCAGTCCACGGACGCGATGCACCTGCTCCGCGGCGTTGGCGAGGTGAAAATAGAAGGCGAAGGCGCGCACCAGCTCCGTGGCTTCCTCAAGCGGCAATGAGGCGAGCAGCTCCCGGACCTGTGCGACGACGTCGTGCGCGCTCCAAGGGCCTGTGGCGTCAGCACCGCCGCGGGCTGCTTCCTTGGATTCCTTGGTGAGCAACCGCACCTGCTCAACGAGCTGCAACAGCTCCGGCCCGTGCTGGCGGACCAACGACTCCCCGAGAAGCGTGGAGACGCGGCGGACGTCCGCCCGGAGTTCCGCGGCAAGGTCGGTGCTGAGATGTGCAGTGTCAACCATGAAAAATACCTTCTGGCGTTGTGTGTGGCCCGTACACTGCGCTGGATACTGTGAGCCGGATTACTAATATTTCCTAGAGAATCTTACCCGCAGCTCTTCTGGTAGTGGCAATCCGTCCCAAATGTTGTCGCTGCCCCGTACCCGCCCGCCCAACTGACTCGCAGTTGTTGCCGTTATGAGCCCCCAGCACGACAACAAATGCGAGCTAGTTGGGTTACGGGAATGGCGGCGAAAGGTGCATGGTTAAGGCAACCACACACCGTCCAAGCCGCTGGAGGAACCATGAGCGCAACAGCTCCCGCAAGCAACGCCCAGCTGGAGCGCTGGCAGCGCTTCCGCAACGGCCGCAACGCCGCCCTCGCAGCGGAACACGGCTGGCTCACCCTCACCTCCTTCCAGTGGCTCGAATCCGCGCCCGCCGCCGTCGAGCTCGTCCCGGGGCTTTGGTCAACGGACGGCACGACGGCGTCCCTCACCGCGAGCGCGGCGGATGGACTCACGCTCGTGGAAACGGGAGCTCCCGTGGACGGCACGATTTCGGCGACCCTCCAGGACGAGGAATCGCTCATGTGGGTGCAGTTCGGCGGCACTGACGGCCGGCAAGTAGTGGTGGAACTCGCCATGCGTGCGGACAAATACGCCATCCGCACCAGGGATGACTCCTCGCCCGTGTTGACCGAGTTCGACGCCGTTCCCACCTTCGAGTTCAACCCCGTCTGGGTGCTCGACGGTCGCTTCGAGCCCTACCCCGAGCCCGTGGATGTACCGATCGGGACGGCCAACCCGTTGGTGGACGGGGTGCACCGGTCCGTGGGCGAGGTCGTTTTCCGGGTGCCCGGCCTTCCCCACGAGGTCCGCCTGCATGCCGAGGCAGAGAAGCTCGGAGCCCTCACTGTCACGTTCCACGACGAAACGAACGGCAACACCACGGACGAATGGCGCAAGCTCTCCATTTCACGCCCCCGCGTTGATTCCGAGGGAAAGGCGTCGGTGGTGTTGGACTTCAACCGCGCCATCAACTACCCCAGCGCCTTCACACCGTACGGCACATGCCCCATGCCCGTAGCTGGAAACTCGATCGACGTGGCGGTCGAGGCCGGGGAGAAGTTGCCGGCGGGACGGATCGTCTGAACGGAGTCGTCCAAAACGGGTCGTCCAAATCTGCATCATCGGCGCTGTGGCCGCCTGGTCGGCCCGGGAAACGTATCGCATCCCCCTTTATCAGCTGGGGACCCCGGAGGCGCCGCCGGTTGTTCGCGAGGAATACCGCCTGCTCCGGAGCGCCACCCGGTAACGTGCGCGATGATGGCAGCGATTCGCGCCCTCTGGATGAAACGATTCGGCTGGTGTCATTCCTGATCCGACTGCGACGGCGGGTGGTTGCGGAACCCGGAGCAGCCCTCCCGTTATACGGTTCGTTGCAATTCCTTCTCCTGGTTCGGTTCGTCTGTGCTTCTTCTGAATCCGGGACGGGTGCTGATGATTGCAACCAATGCGTACAGGATGCAGGAAATGGACACGCCCCAGCCAAGTCCAAAGGCTTGACTGACTGCCCCGGCGAGGGGGGCAAGGACGACAATGACGGCGGAATCCGCCATAGACACGATTGATCCAGCGGTGGCTCTGTAGGTGTTGTCGACACTTGCGTGGAAGTAACCGGATATCAGAACGGTTTGGGCGATGTGCAGCAAGACATGGAAGAAGAATGTTACTGCGATGAGCGCTGGTGCCGTGGCGGCGCCGAACGCTCCTACTACGGCCAGGTTGGCGATGGCCACGGCAAACACGAGCCGGACGGGGACCTTGAATCTTTTCAATATGAGGGGGCCGATAAGGCCCGCGAATTTCATGAGAAGGAATCCAACAACAACAAACACGATGGAGAAAGTGTCGAACTTGATCTGCCATAGAAGAAATGGAGCGACTGAACCGGCGTTGGTCAGAACCAGCAGCCAGGTGCCCCGCCGGCGCAGGACCCCGAAGACGTCCACCCGGTATTGTTTCCATGACGTTCGCGCGTGGGGCTCCCGGTGTTCTTTGTATTGGAGCATCGCTGCGCCTGCCAGGACATAGAATCCGGCCGCTGTCAGCCAGATGAGCCGCGGGTCAATTAGATAGACCCCGACGCCGATCAGGCCTCCGACGACAGCCGCGGCAGAGGACAGGTAGGTGATCTTCCCGAATGATCTGGCCCGTCCGTCAGCGGTCGTGCCTTCGCTGTGGTTGATGATCAAGGCGTTGGCGGTGCCGCTGAGGGCTGCGGCACCGACGCCGGCCAGCGCTTCGGCGGTCAAGATCCAGCCCGGGCCGAAGTTCAAGAAGAACAAGATGAAGGCTGCGGTTCGAATGAGATTGCCGATTTGCAATGCTGCCTTGTTCGACCACCGGTCAAACAACATGGCGAATGGCAGCTCGGCAACGGCAACGGCCAGGTTAAAGGTGGCCAGCAGCGCCCCGATAAACGTCAGAGAGTACCCTTGTCCCACAAAATACAGGTTGTCGACAACGGTGAAGCAGGCAACCCCTGCAGCTGAAAGGATCACGAACGAAAAAACACGCCACATGGCACTAGTTCCTTGGCTGACTACATGAACAGGGAACCGGAATAGTCTCGGTGAACTAGATCGGTCCCGGCCCATTGAGCGAATGATTCAAATCGGGAGCTTGTCTTGAAATAGCTTGAATCGACTACGGATACTTCCGGCAGGAGGCACTTGACGACGGAGATGGTGCTTGTTTCGACCAGAACGTGCCGGTAGGGGTGCATCGACTGTGCCGAGATGGACTCGAGGAGGTGTTGGAGGAGTGCTTCGTTTGAAGAGAATTTTGGGTAGCACGAGTCCTCAACACGCCCGGACTCGCTGAAGAACTCGGGGAAGATCTCCTTGACTTCTCCCGTGTACCAGATGCTTCTCATGTCCATGGGAGACGGGGATACTTCCAACCCCGTGGACAGGGACTCGTACATCTGGATGCACTCTGAGAACGCCCTTCTGATGCTTGACTCAAGTGTCATGGTCGCGCCTGTGCCGCGGGCAGTGCGGCTGCCTTCACGGAGATTGGACTCGTAGGTGACCTGCACAACGGGAATGTTGAACGGGTTTCGTAATTCCTGGATCCGGAACTTGCCGTTAAAGGAACGCATCAGTAGCTGTACTTCCCTGGGGATGGAGGCAACGGGGATATTTGAAGGCTGGGATATAGTGCGCGAGTAGAACCAGAAAGCATCCCGCTCGACGAGCTCGAGGAGTGACTGAACTGTTGCGTCTTCCAATGTCGCGCCGCAGGCTGCACCGTTTGTGCTGCTCATGGAAAATCGGCCGCTTCCAACTGCTGGGGTGTAAGGAGCGAACACCAAATTTGCGGGTAACGATACGTGTGTTCCCGTTGTGAGGCAGTCACCGTTGACCCATTCGATCGGGAGTTGCGGGGTGTAGGGGACCTGGCCTGGCGGGTTGACCCGAAGGGGGTATCCCAGCGCTTTCGGGTCCAATGCAGAAGTTGTGATTTGTTCAAAGCTTGCCCGGGTGCTCTTGGCTTGCCATACGCCGGTCAGGAAGTGACGCTCTATACCCTCACCTATGCAACTCGCGAAGCTCTGGTCGGCTCCCAGGCCCTTGCCTCCGGCGACTTCAAAACCTCGCCCGTTCGCCATAAATACGGGTGCGTTGACCACGACGACTCCCGAGTCGTCTGCAGCATAGACCGGGTTCAGCATGGCCCCAGCGAATCCAACCAAAGCCCGGTTCGCCGCAACAAATTCACTTGATGTCAAGCTTCGAAAGCCTCCACTGTCCGAATGAAAATCTGCTGGGTCGACTCGGTCACCAGGATCATCGGCGGTTCCGAGCAGACGCTGGAGTATTTGTGTGTCCTTTGGAATGTGGCTGCAAACACTGCAACCGGGCTGAGGTAAAAACACCGACCAATTCTGCACGTCCGTGAGATTCGTCAGAGCCACCGTGTATCCGCCAGAAGATCTCAATCAATTGGACCGCGACCTCGTCGTCAAATACCGCGCAAGGTGATGCCAGCGGAGACTCGGCAAGGACTGCAGTCTTTTCCGCAAGACAAGAGGGACAGCCAAGGACCCAATCACGGGCGACCGGCCCCAACGTCCTGCCAAAAGCGCCGGTGCTCAAGCGAAGGATACAATCCCCGACGTCCTTTAGCTTCTCTGCTTCATGGATAGATACGACCACTGCCATGCGTGAACCGTCAGTCGAAAACGCGTTTCGGAGGTCGCTAAGTTGGGTCAAAGAAAGGGGCGGGAGCCGGATTTCCTTGCGCAACTCCGCATATGAGTCGTTTAGTAGCGCGCTGTGCTGTGTTTGCATAGTTGCTCAGATCGTTCAAAGAGAAAATGCCGCCTCCGAATGAAGGCGGCATCTTCAACAGAGACGCGGCTTAGTTGTAGCCGCCGGCCTGACGGGCGGCAAGGCTACCTGACTTGCTCGACGTCTTCGGCGCCACCAAGGATGACTTAATCATGAATTACCCCTTTCAACATGAATCGCATCTTTTGTGAATATTCAACCTAACACGTCTTTAGTAAAGCCTCTGGAATTCTTGTGAGTTGACAAAATTTGGTGCTATTCGATGAATGCTGTGGCACTTACGCGCGTTACCGGCGTCCGCTTTCCTTGGTTACAGGTCTGAGGCGGGGAGCCAGCAACTCGTCATTCTCACAACCCCGGACCCATCACGAAGGTCGGGTTCTCGGCTGATGTGAGCTCCCAAGACCGGGGCTTGTTTCCCATCGCCGCGCTTCAAGCTCCGGCCTGGGAAACAAGCCCCCGGAATGGCGAGCCCGGCGTCCCGCTCCGCGCCCTGCGACGCCAAAAAAGCCCCTCAAACGATCGCGGAAACCCCTGTCACGGCCCGGCCCACGATGAGCGAGTTGATCTCGAACGATCCCTCGTAGGTGTAGATCGCTTCGGCGTCGGCAAAGATCTTGGCCATCTTGTAATCGGTCACAATGCCGTTTCCGCCGAGGATTGACCGGCCCATGGCCACGGTTTCGCGCATGCGGGCGCTGCAATAGGACTTGGCCAGCGCAACTTGGGCCATCTGGGCGCCGCCGTGCCGCACTCCCTTGCTGTCGGTGTACATGTCTTCCTGCAGCTGGGCGATCCGTACCATCATGCCCATACTGGCCACGGCATTTCCGAGCATGTCCACCAGTTGCTGCTGGATGAGCTGGAACTTCGCCAACGGCCGGCCGAACTGCTGGCGTTCAAGCGCGTACTGCCGTGCGACGTCGAACGCCGCCAACTGCTGCCCCACGGCCTGCCAGGCCACCATGAGCCTGGAACCGCGCAGCAGATGGTTGGTATCGGCGAAACTGTTGATCCCGGCGAAACGGTCCGCCTCGGCAATCCGGACGTCTTTGAGGCCAATGTCGGCGTTTTGCACGGTACGCAGGGCGATCTTGTTCTCGATCTTGGTGCGCGTCACTCCGGGAAGGGTGGCGTCCACGATGAAGCCGCGGATGGCACCGTCAGCCTCGTCCCGGGCCCAGACCAGCACGTGATCGCAGAACGTCCCGTTGCCGATCCAACGCTTGGCGCCGTTGAGCACCCAGCAGTCGCCGCCGTCGTCGGCTCCCCCGACGACCCTCCGGGCCATCGTCTGCATGCCGCCCGCCACGTCGGAACCGTGGTCCGGCTCGGTGAGCGCGAAGGCTCCGGTGGTCCTCAGATTGGAGGCGTCGTCCAGGTATCGGTCCTGTTGCTCCTTTGAACCGAATTCGTAGAGTGCCTCGATGAAGAGGTCGTGGTGGACCATGAAGAACGTGGCAATGGAGGTGTCCACACGAGTCATTTCCGCAATGACGAGCCCGGCGAACAGATTGCTGTAGCCGCGGTGGGTCGGGGTGCTCAGGCGAAGGGCGGCGAGCTTGGGCAAGATGTGCGCCGGGAACTCGGCCTTGTCCCACCAATCCTTGGCGTAGGGCGCGATTTCCGTGGCAAGGAATTCCCGGAGTTCATTGAGCTTGCGTTGTTCCTGGACGCTAAGGAGCGATTCGAAATCGAAAAAATCCGCCCCGGGCAAAGAGTCAGGCAGAGATCCGGGAGAACCCGGCGAACGCTCGACGCCGGCCGCCACCTTATGCGTCCGGCTCACTTGGGTGCCATCCGGATAGCGCCGTCAAGGCGGATGGTTTCTCCGTTGAGCATGGCGTTTTCCACGATGTGCGCCACCAGGTTGGCATATTCGGCGGGCCGTCCGAGACGGGAGGGGTGCGGTACCTGCTGGCCCAGGGACAGTTGTGCATCCTGCGGCAATCCTGCCAGCATGGGGGTTTCGAAGATGCCCGGCGCGATGGCCATGACGCGTATCAGCGAGCGCGCCAGTTCGCGGGCCAGGGGCAGTGTCATGGCGGCCACCGCCCCCTTGGACGCGGCATATGCGGGCTGCCCGATCTGGCCGTCGAACGCCGCCACGGAGGCCGTATTGATGATGACGCCGCGTTCCTCGCCACCGAGCTCGGTAGACACAGGCTCGTTCCGGGCCATCGCGGCTGCGGCCAGGCGGATCACGTTGAAGGTGCCTACGAGGTTGATCTGGATGACCCGGTTGAAGTTCTCCAGCGGAAGCACGCCGTCCTTGCCAAGCACCTTGCCCGGGGTTGCGATACCGGCGCAGTTGACCAGGATCCGGAGCGGGCCAAGGGCGACGGCGGCATCCACCGCGGCCTGTACCTGATCCTCGTTGGTGACGTCGGCGGGGACGAACACCGCTTTGCCTTCGGCTCCCGAGGCATTGAGTTCGGCAGCGAGGGACTCACCCGGTGAAGAGCGGAGATCAAGCAGCACGATTGTTGCTCCGGCGTCGAGCAATCGCCTGGCGGTCGCTGCCCCCAGTCCCGAAGCTCCACCGGTTATCAACGCCACTGCGCCCTTGATGTCCATCCATCCTCCTTGATGCAGAACCAAAATCCGTTAATGCATGTTAACTGAATCACGTTGATTGTGCACTGTGGAGGGCAAGTTATTCACGCTGTCGCGTTAAGCTGTCACCATGCCAGCCCCCGGAACGCCCGAAACGCCGGATTGGGCCGCGCGGGCCAATGACGCCGCGCGTTCGGTGACCCGGTATTTCGGTCGGCGCCTCGTCTTCCTCCCGGGAACCCATCTCGCTGCGTCGGTACGGCCCAGCAAGGGTCTCTCGAAGCCTTTCCAGCCATGGAACTACTGGTGGCAGGCGCATTACGTCGATTGCCTCGTGGACGCCGGCGTGCGCGAGCTGGCTTCGGGATCAAGGTTCGACGGCGCCACCCGGCCCAGCGCTGGCCATCTGGCTTCACGCCTGGTCACCACCATCCGCTTGCGCAACTTCCTGCGCTACGTCAACAGCTACTACGACGACATGGCATGGCTGGCCCTCGCAACCCTCCGCCTGGACGGCTTGGCCGAGAAAGCGCACAAGCCGGGCCGCCGACGCAACGCCCGGTTGCAGAAAAGCCTGTCGCCGCAGTTCGAGTCGGCCTCCACGGACCACATGGGTGGAGGCACCTTCTGGAACACCACACGAGATTTCAAGAACACCCCTGCCACGGCCCCCGTAGCCCTGCATTTCGCCCGGACCGGCAAGCCTCAGCGGGCCCAAGGGCTACTGGACTGGCTCGACGCCACACTCTACGAACCCACCCGGGGCCTCTACCTTGACGGTGCCAAAATCCAAGAAGGCAAACTCGTCCTGGCGGAGGAGATCTACACCTACAACCAGGGCCCGGTACTCGGCACCTTGTTGGAACTGGGTGGGGAAGCGAACCTTGCACGCGCAGCCGCGCTGGTGGGCTCGGTGGCGGCGCATCTGACCGTGCACGCCTCTCCCAAACGGCAGGAGAAACTGGTCCTGCGCGGCGAAGGAACCGGCGACGGCGGACTCTTCACCGGGATCCTGGTCCGCTACTTGGCGCTCGCCGCAAAGGACCTGCGTTTGCCTGCCGTTACCCGGGCCACCGCCCGCCAATTGGTGCTCGACACCGCGGAGGCGCTCTGGACGGGGCGTGCCACGCGCACCGACGCTGTCGGCAAGACTTCCGGAAAGTACGACGGCGGTGGCTCGCTGATGTTCTCGACGGAACCCCAGCGCCCGGCCACCGAAACGTACCCGGCGGGCACCGCCGTCGAACTCTCCACGCAACTGCAGGCATGGATGATGCTGGAAGCCGCTTCGCGAGTCCAGTAATTGTCAGTGCCGAGGCCTAGTCTGGAGCTGTGAACCCTTCACCGAGTCCGTTGCCTGTCACAGTGCTCGCTCCGCCCGCGGAATGGTGGCAGATCGTCAGTGCGCTCAGCCCGCTCGCAGTCCTTGTGGCGGCGATCGTTGCCGCGTTCGTGGGCCTCCTGTCCCTGCGGCAGAAGGCCCGGTCGGATAACAGGTCCGAGTGGTGGCGCCGCGCTCAATGGGCGCTGGACGCGTCCCTGTCCCGCAGTCGCTCCGAGGCCGAAATGGGGCAGAAAGCCATCGAGCTTCTGGGCCACAGCGAGCTCGCGTCCCGGGAGGAACTCGAGCTCCTCAAAGTCGGCACGGAGGACGCGCTCCTGGCAGCCGCCACAGCATCCGAAACCCGTACCGTTTCGCCGTCGCAGCGTCCCGCCTCGGTGAGCCCCGAGGACCGCAAGGTCCAGATCGCCGCAGCCAAGGCCAGGGTCACACTCGACAAGCGGCTCGGCGAGGACACCCCTGAGTGGATCGCTGCCCTGGCCCGGGAAACCCGCGGGTAAGTCTCCGGCTACTCTGCCACCGCGGGCTTTTTCTTCTGCGGATGCGGGGTCTCCTGCCGCGCCAGCATCTCCACGAAGCCGGCGATCTTCCTGGCCCGGGTCTCCGCCTTCTTCACCGCGTTGGTGCGGTAGATCAGGGAATAGCGATTGACCGCCGTCAGGACATCGAACATGGCCTGGGCTTCGGGAACGGCGGCGATGGCGGCAGCGAGGTCCTCCGGGACTTCCGCATCCGCTTGACCCACGTAGGCGGCCTCCCAGCGCCCGTCGGCCTTGGCGTCCTCGACGGCGGCCCGGCCGGCGGCGGTCATCTTCCCTTCGGCTTCCAAACGCGCAACGTGTGCAACGTTCCGTTTGGACCAAGGGCTTTTAGGGCCGCGGCGGGTCATGCGCTGGAAGACGCTCTCGTTGTCGCGCCTTCTGCCTTGGCCGTCGATCCACCCGAAACAGAGGCACTCATCCAAAGCAGCGGCGTAATCCAGTTCCGTCACGTTGCCGCCCTTTTTGTGCAGTACGAGCCACACGCCGGGGCTATCGGCGCCGTTCTTTTCGAGCCAGGACCGCCATTCAGCAGCGTCTTTGACGATCAGTTCTTCAAGTTCAACAGCCATGGCCCCATTCTGGTGCGAGTTAGGCTGAGACGAAAGCCCACTCGACCCATGTCCCGGAGGATCCATGCTGCGCGTCCGCCCCGTCCAGTTCACCTCCGACATCGCTGGCTGGAAGCACCTTCTTTCGGCGCTGGGCCTCGTGTGCGTCGCGGACCACGGCGCTTGGGTGGAGTTCGATTCCGGCGCGGGCCGGATCGCCCTACACCGCACGGCCCTTGGCTCGCCCGACGACGGCACAACGGTGTTCGGCGTCGAAGTAGGGGATCTGGCCGAGTTTGCGCGCCGCACCACGGCGGACGGAACCCGGGCCGAACTGATCGACGCCGATCATGGCCAGGCCGTCCGTATCGTCGCGCAGGACGGCTTCAGCTTCCTCGCGGACAAGGCGGCCAGCCGCAGCACCAGCCCTGAAGCGGATCCGCGACTCGCCGTCGTCGGGACCTGGCTCACCCCGGACGTTCAGCAAGCCGCGCGGGAGTTGCGCAACATCGGCGCGCGGCCGCGGCACATGTCCACTGGCGCCGCGGATTTCACTACGAAGAACGGCGGCATCCTTGTGGTCCGGAAATCCGCGGAAACTGCCGCGGGCGGCCTCGCTTTCGAGTACGACGGCGACCTCGCGGCCGTGGACACCCGGCTCGCCGCCGCGGGCCTCGGCTCAGCCATGGTCGGCTCGGTCCTGACGATCCCGTTCCCCGGGGAAGGCACCATCCGGGTGGCGAGTGCACCATAGCCCAACGCTCCCTCACCTATACCCGCCCTTCCACCAACGCTCCTGCACCTATATCGGTATTTCCCACGACCCGTCTGCAGATCATCTGAAGGAGCGTTCCCGATTTTTCCCCCAAACGTGAGCGAGCGTTCCAGGTTTTGGGATCGACGCAATCCTGGCTCTCTGATTGCTAAGCCTCGGAACAGCAAGGGATGGGGTAGAACTTAACCATGAGTGTTCGTACCCCTGACCCCTACTCCGGCTGGCTTTCCGATGAAGACCTCTTCGAAGCCCGCGGCCGCCTCCCCATGGTTTATGTAGAGGCGGTTCCCGTGCGTTTGGATCCGCTCGGCTTCGTCAACGAGGTGGGCACCCTGCTTCAGGGCGATGCCGACGGCACCATGGTCCGGTCCTTCGTTTCCGGCCGCGTGCTTTACCGCGAAACCATCCGGGCAGCGCTGCTGCGGCACATGGAGAAGGACCTCGGGCCTCTCGCCTTCCCGCAATTGCCTGTCAGTCCCGTGCCCTTCACGGTGGCCGAGTACTTCCCGGCGCCGTCACAGACCGGCTTCACGGACGACCGCCAACACGCCGTGTCCCTGGTTTACGTCATCCCTGTGACAGGCGAGTGCGAACCGCGCCAGGACGCCCTCGAGCTGACGTGGATGACCCCGCAGGAGATCCTGGGCCACGACGTCCAGCAGGAATTCAGCGGCGGACGCAGCAACCTGGTGCGCCAGGCCCTGGCTTTCGCTGGGGTCGGACAGTAGCCGCACCGTCAGTCAGTAGCTGCCTCCCCCACTTGTTCGGTGGGGTTTTATAGACTGTTGGGCGGACCCCAAGAGAACCAAAGGACTTCCGATGACTCACAGCCCAGCCGACCAGCAGTACCGTGAAAAGCAGGCTGGGGCCCTGCAAGTCGGAGACTACCTGTTCCTCCCCGGAGATGGTCCCGCGGAGGAAATCACCCACATCGAGGTCGAACAGGATGACTTTGGCGTTCCCGCACTCATCTTGGTGACCACCATCGCTGGCGGGAAAGTGCGGATCGCAGTCGGGTCCGGCGTGCCGGTGGGCGAGGCAGTTGCCGCCCCCGACGCCGCAGCTTCCAACGAAGGTGACGCGCCCGCAGAGGCGATTCCCGCCGTCGTCGTACCTCCGCTGCCAGCCGTGGCGCCCACTGTCAGCGGGTCTCTTGTGCCGGGTCCCGCTCAGCTCGCACTGATCCCGGTGCCGAGCGATTCTCCCGAGGACGTGGTGGCCGCCGCTGCCGAAGCGCACCCCGGCAGGAACGGCGTCGCGGTCCTCAGCGAACGGCTGGTGAAGGGCATCAACACGAAATCGGGAAGCTGCTTGCGGGATGTGAGCGATCTGGCGCACGATCTCTTCATCGAGCTGCGGGATCCGGACAACGCCCTGGCCGTGGCCGACATCCTCAATGTGCTTCCCTACGACGGAAACCGCGACCGGTGGATGTCCGTTGAACGCGCACTCGCCCTTTCGAGCTTCATTTGCCGCGAGCTCGGCCAAACGGAGCGCGCAGAGGTCTACGACCAGCTCCTGCAAGCGCCGGACACCCTCGAGACAGACCCGTTCAAGGCCCGGATCGCCGCCAAAGTCCGGCAGCGCGGGCTCAACGAACCGAACCTGTATGACAAGGAAATCTTCCGCTCCATCGACAACGGCAATCGCGACGCCGAGCGCGAATGGCGGCTACTTCGGCTCGAAAACCTGCTGTTCCTGCGCGCACACGGGGGCTCGAACACCCTCAGCGTAGGTGAACTCGATCACCGGATCGCGAACGAACTCGAGGCCGTGCGCGCCTAAGCGCTATCAGAGGATTTCACAAGACCTGTCGTGTTCGCTCCAACGGCGGTAGATTCGGGCCATGACGAACAATCTGAGCGTTGTGATTAATGCCGACGCGCAGCAAGTTTGGACTTCGCTGCGCGAACCGTCACTCGTGGCTCAATGGCACGGCTGGGAAGCCGACGAGCTTGGCGACGAAATCAACCAAATCTATTTCACCACCAACGTAGTTGAGGGTCCGGAGCACACATCCCTGACCGTCAATGGCGGAGACGTCTTCGAGCTCACTCCCGTCAGCGGAGGCACCGAGGTCCGCGTGACGCGGGCTGCCTTGGACCACGACTCCGAGTGGGCCGCTTGGGACGAGGACATCACCCAGGGTTGGTTGACGTTCCTGCAGCAGCTCCGATTCGCCCTCGAACGCCATCCGCACGGACACCGGCGTACGCATTTCGTTTCGTTGCCCGGCGGTAGCGGTTCGGGGCTCCAGAAGCTCGGCCTGTCCGACGTCCCGTCTCCCGGCGAGGATTACTCCCTGACCCTGCCGACTGGCGAGGCCATCTCCGGCAAGGTCTGGTTCCGAAGCAATCACCAAGTGGGCCTCACCGTGCACAGCTACGCGGAACACGGGGACGGGCTGCTGATTGTGGCCGACCAGCCTGTCATTCCGGAAAAGAGGCCCGACGGCGGCACTATCGTCATCGCTTCGACCTACGGCTTGGGTGCCGGCAGCCTGGACTCGATCCGCTCGCACTGGGATAGCTGGAAGGCTGAGAACTACCCCACAGAGGTCCATTCGCACTGACGATTCGCGCCTTGGGGCTGGCAGACTGTAACGGTGCCAGCCGATTCCTCCTTGCCCCCTTCCGCGTCCGGTCCTGCCCCGGCCGCTGCCCAGCAGTCCACATTCTCCTTCGAGGTGGGCGCGCGACTCAGCGAAACGCGCCCGCCGTCGTCGGGCCAGCGTGAGGTAAACGACGGCGGCGGCAGCCGTCACGACGGCGAGCGCGGGGAGTTCCTGGGCAGAACCGGCACCATCACCACGCCGCACGGCCAGATCCAGACGCCCGCGTTTATCGCCGTCGGGACCAAAGCCACGGTCAAAGCGGTGCTGCCCGAATCCATGAAGGACCTCGGCGCACAGGCTTTGCTGGCCAATGCGTACCACCTGTATCTGCAGCCGGGTCCGGAGATCCTGGACGCGGCGGGCGGCCTCGGTGCGTTCATGAATTGGGATGGGCCTACGTTCACGGACTCGGGCGGCTTCCAGGTGATGAGCCTCGGCTCTGGGTTCAAGAAGGTCATCGACATGACCTCGGTGGACATGTCCGGTCCTGACGACGCCGTGGCCCCCGGTAAGGAGCGGCTGGCGCATGTGGACGAGGACGGCGTCTGGTTCAAGTCGCACCTGAACGGGGACCGGCACCGTTTCTCGCCCGAGATCTCCATGCGGGTGCAGCACCGGATCGGCGCAGACATCATGTTCGCCTTCGACGAGTTGACCACGCTGCAGAACTCCCGTGGCTACCAAGAGGAGTCGTTGGAACGGACACGTCGCTGGGCCGAGCGCTGCGTCGTCGAGCATGAGCGGCTGACTGCCGAGCGGGTGGGGAAGCCGTACCAAGCGCTGTTCGGCGTCATCCAGGGTGCACAGTACGAGGATCTTCGCCGCAAGGCCTGCCGGGACCTGGGCGGAATGCCCTTTGACGGATTCGGTATCGGGGGCGCCTTGGAAAAGGAGAACCTCGGCACCATCGTGCGTTGGTGCAACGAGGAACTTCCCGAAAACAAGCCGCGGCACCTCCTTGGCATCTCCGAGCCGGACGATATCTTTACGGCCATCGAAAACGGCGCCGACACCTTCGATTGCGTCTCCCCCACCCGGGTGGCCCGCAATTCGGCCTTTTACACGCCGTCTGGACGGTTCAACCTGTCGGGCGCGCGCTACAAGAAGGATTTCGGACCCTTGCAGGACGGCTGCGACTGCTACACCTGCGCCAACTATTCGCGGGCGTACATCCACCACCTGTACAAGGCCCACGAGATGGTCTCGGCCACGCTCATCTCCATCCACAACGAGCGCTTCGTAGTGAAGATGGTGGACGACGCGCGGTTGGCTATTGAATCCGGGGACTTCTTCGAATTCAAGGGAGAGACCCTGGGGCGGTACTACTCCTAGCCTTCACACCGACGCCGAAATCGCCGGAACGGTGCGGGTTCGCCGGAGCGTTCAGGCGACCTAGCACTGTTCCGGCGACCCCACGTTTTCCACATAGCCGAGCAAGCAGCTTCCGTTGGCCCAGCCGGCGAACAAGGCTGGATCAATGACGCCTTCCCAGCCACTTTCGCTCCCGGACAAGGGAAACCTTTGGCGCACCGATCAACTTCACGCACACGGCCTCAATTCCCGTGCAATCCTGCACTTGGTGCGTCGCGGCCAGCTGGTCCGGCTACGGTATGGCTGCTACATTCGGGCCGCGCTCTGGGCGAAGCAATCCGCCTGGATCCGTAGTACTCAATTGATTTACGCCCATGCGCATGGAACGCTCACGACGTCGACGGGAGACTACGTATATAGCCACACCTCGGCGGCGCGGCTGCACCGCCTTTTCCTCTGGGACGTTGACGACCTGATCCACATCCTGCTGCGGGTCCGGCCGTCCAACGAGCGCCTTGGCAAGGATGTCCGCGGTCACACCAGGCCTTTCGCCGAGACGGACATCGTGACAATCGGAAACCTGCGGGTCACGTCTTTGGAGCGGACGGTGGTGGATTGCGCCATGCTACTCAGCTACAGGCACGGGCTGGTGCTCATGGATCATGCATTGAGGCTTGGCGCTGATCGTGCGCTAATGCAGGCCATGGCCGAGGCATTGGATGGCCGACGCGGCGTCAGGAAGCTTCGACAGGCCTTGGCCAACGCTGATCCGCGATCCGAGTCGGCCGGCGAAACCCTGTGTCGGGAACTCATCTCGCGGCTGAAGCTGCCCATGCCTGAACCCCAGGTTGAAGTGCAGAGCCGGGCAGGCCGGCATCGGCTCGACTTTGCCTGGCGGGAGGCAAAGGTAGCGTTGGAATTCGATGGCAGAGTCAAATACTTCGATTTCAAGCGAACGGATGAGGTGATTTTCCAGGAGCGGCGCCGGGAAAAGGCCCTTAGCGAGGATGGTTGGCGTTTCGTCCGCGTGGAGTGGAAGCACCTCTTTCGCGAGGAGGAATTCAAGAGCCGGCTACTGAAGGCCCTCCGCCGTTAGCCTGCCGCCGTCGAGATCGCCGGAACGCGCCCTGGTCGCCGGAACGTTCGGGCGAGCCGGCACCGTTCCGGCGAGCTCGCCCCGGGGAGACGCTCAGGGACGGTCCGCCATCGTCACGCCGATCACTAGGAGCACCACATTGAGCACGACGGCGGGCGTCACCAGGACCTCGGGGGCGTTGAAAAGCATGCCCAAGGCCAGCGGGACCACGGCGAAGAGGCACAGCACGTAGCCTCGGATCCTGGTTCCCAGCATGGCAGGCCCGCTCCGTCCAAGCTGCATCAGGTACACCAGCTTGGTCAGGTCTTCCGGCTGGCGGAACGCACGTCGCAGCATTCCGGCACCCAGACCGCCGCCCGCCGCCGCTCCCAGGACGAGGAGCTCCACGCGGAAACCGCCAGCCAGCACGAAGAATCCGGCAGCCGCCGTCGTCCACAACGACATCAGCAAGACCGGCAACGCGACGTGGACCCAGCGCGAAGCTGTCCTGGAAATCGGGAGGAGCGCGTCGAGGCTTGGAGCCATGCGCAGCTGCCAGAGTGGCCCTGCCGCCGCAGTGGCAGAGAAGATCACCGCGGCAAGCAACACGGGAAGCAGGATGATGGGCGAATCGAACGTCCGGACCAGCCCGGTCAAGGGAACGACGGCGAGACCCAGTCCCCAGCGCCACAGCCGGCCGGGTTGCCGGGCGAGCACGGTTGCCTCCGCGTGGAAGAGTGCGCCCGCTGCAGTCCTTGGCGTACCCGGGAGCCTGAACCTGCTCCGTTTGCCACCGCTGGAAAGCGAGGCACTGAGCTCCCCGGTGTCCATCAGCGTCAGCGCTGCCTGGACATGTCCCCTTGCGGAGCCTGCCTTGAGCAGCGAGGTCGTACGGACGGTGGAGAGCTTGTTTCGCATGCCCACAGCCGCAGCCACCAAGGCCACCGCAGGCGCGATCGCGAGGATCCAGTTTCCCTGCAACGTCCCGAACAGCATCGCGCCGAGAGCCGCCGAGGCAACCGCCAATACCCACTTTGTCGGTCCGCCTTGCCCGGCCGACGCCGCTGAACGCGTCTGGGCGAAGGCTGCGAGTGCCAGGATCGCCGCCCCGGTCAGCGCACCCGTCAGGATATACCCGGCAAACACTGGCGCGTTCGAGCCACTGATGATCGCGACGGGAATAGTCGCGAGAGCGCCGACGACGGCGGCAGCCAGGATGGCGCGACGCAAGCCTCGCGCTAAAAGGGGTTCGCGGTTGATGGCCAGCGAGTACCACCAATGCCGCTGATTCGCCGTGATGGCTAGTGGCCCGAGCCGGCTGGCCATCCAAAAGGCCGCGATGCCCAGGAGGCCAAACCCGGCAACCAGACCGTACTCCACGGGGACCACTCCGTAGTTGTCCGAAACCAGATGGCCTCCAAAGCCATGATTCGCCGCCGCGGTGAGCCCGTTGAGCAGGCCTGTCGCGTAGATCAGGGCGACGCCGAAGGTCAGGAATTGGACGTACAGCTCGTTGAGTCTGGAAAGCAGGGACTCACCGCGCGGTCTGATGACCTTGCGTGTGGCACGCTCGGGGTCGAAGTTGACGAACTCCGGTTGCGCTACCGAAACAGTGGACATGTTCACCTGCGGATCCTCGCCACGGCTTCGTCCGTGCCGACCACCTGCGCACCGCCGTCGTCGACAATCACGGCCCGCGTGCACGCGACCTGGGCGACGTCCGCATCGTGGGTAACCATGACCACAGCCGCATTCTTCTTGGCCGTCCGGGCAATCCGCTGCGCGAGCAGGCCGCGCATGCGGGTATCGAGCCGCTGTTCGGGCTCGTCCAATACCAGCAACTCGAAGGGCCGAATGAAGGCCGAGGCGAGGAGCAGCTTGCGACGCTGTCCAGAGGAAAGCTGATCGGGAAACGCGTCCGCCACGGTTCGGAGTTCAAAGAAGTCGATCTCATCCTCCACCGCCGCATCGGGGTTGGGAAGTCCATGCCCCCGGGCCACCAAGGAAAGGTGCTCGCGGACCGTGAGGGAATCGAAGTAGGCATCCTCGTCCAGGAGCACCGAGACTTTGCTGCGGAACAGGGCCGAGCGGTCGTCCGGCATCAAGCCGAGCACTTGGGCATCGCCTTCGATCGCGGCCTGCGCGCCGATCATCGTGCGGAGCAGCGTC
This sequence comes from Arthrobacter methylotrophus, assembly GCF_039539965.1. Classification (NCBI taxonomy): domain Bacteria; kingdom Bacillati; phylum Actinomycetota; class Actinomycetes; order Micrococcales; family Micrococcaceae; genus Arthrobacter; species Arthrobacter methylotrophus. The sequence continues at coordinate 4,012,561 of NZ_BAABED010000001.1, forward strand.
GACTTGCCAGCCCCGTTTTCGCCGACCATCCCGAGCACCTGCCCGGAGAAAACTTCGACGTCGAGCGGCCCACACACGGCGTGCTCACCATAGCCCGCAACAAGATTCTCGGCCGTCAGCACGGCTTTTCCCAGCTTCATCCTCTGAAACTACCGGACTTCCCTGCGGTTCCCCTGAGCCAACCGCTGTCGTGCTTTGCCGGAACGCTCCCTCACCTATGTCGCCTTCCGACGGAACGCTCCCGCACCTATGTCGCGATTTCGGGTACTTAGGCCCAGTAGCTAGGCTCGCGCTTCTTGATCCACCCAATGACCAAGGACGTAACAGGCACGAGGATGTACTGCACTCCCACCTTGTAGACGAAGCCGACCACCAGGTAATTTACGAAACCTCCGAAATCCGTGATGCCGATCACCGAGGCCGCAATGCTACAGAAGATGAGCGTGTCCACGAACTCCCCCACACCGGATGAACCCATGAGCCTGGCCCAGAGGGTTTTCTCGCCTGAACGGGCTTTCATTTTGACCAGGATGAGGGAGTTGATGGTCTGGCCGGCGAAAAAAGCAAGCAGCGAAGCCAGGACAATCTGCGGAACCGGCCCCAGCGCACCCTCGATGGCGGCCTGTTTGGCGGTACCGTAATCATCGTTGAAACCGGGCAGCGCGATGATGATCCAATAGCAGAGCGATGCGAACGCTGACAGGGCGAACGAGGTGATGATCGCTTTGCGGGCCACCTTAAAGCCGTAAATCTCACTCATGACATCGCCAAGAATGTAGGCGAGCGGGAACAGAAAGAACCCGCCATCTGTGATGATCGGACCGAAGGCGACCCCTTTGGCCGCGCCAATGTTGGAGAGAATCACCACCACGGCCATGCATGCCAACATGATGCCGAAGTACGGAGACCCTATTGACGCGAAGCGCGGCGTGGGTTTATTAAGGGTCTGGGATTCTGGAGCTGTCGTCATCGCTTGTCCGTTCGTAGTGGTTCGCGCAGGCGGCCGGAGTGGGCACGGCGCCCCGCTGTATTAGCACTGTTGGTGGTCCCGCTTGCAAACCGCGGAGCCTCCCTTATTCTCGCATCGAGGAACAAAGAATCATGGATCCGCCCGTATACCCGTTGGTCCGCCCATCACCGATGCCCCTGCAGATATAGCCCCAAATCCTGCGACGCTCGCTCACCAGACATGAGCGAGCGTCGCCCCAAAACCTCACACAAGTGAGCGAGCGACGGGGAGGAAGGGAAGGGGACGACGACGGCGGGCGCCAAAGAGTTAGGCGCTGACGGGGTCCTGATCATCAGCACGTGAGTTGTCGTCCGCGCGCGGGGAGCCGAAGGCACTCCCCTGTTCCTCGTCCAGATGGGTGGACTTCTTGTTCTTCAGGGCGAAGATGTAGACCAGCAGGGAAATGCCAATGGCGACGGTGACGTAGGTGAAGAAAACCTCCACTTGGCCGGCTTTCTGGAGGGCAGCACCCACCAAGGGAACCGTTCCGCCGAACAGCGAGTTGGCGATCGCGTACCCGAGGCCCACGCCAAGCGCGCGGATGGACGAGGGGAAGAGCTCGGCCTTCACCAAGGCATTGATGGAGGTGTAACCTCCCACGATCAACAGTCCGCCCATCATCAAAAGGAAGGCCACGAACGGGTCCGTGGTTCCGCCCAGCGCAGACAACAGCGGCCAAGTGCACAACACACCGAGGATGCCGAACCACAGCAGAAGCGGCTTGCGGCCGACCTTGTCCGAAATCATGCCGTAGACCGGCTGCAGGCACATGAAGATCAGGAGCGCCCAGAAGTTGATCTGGCTGCTGGTTTCCTTGGCGATGCCGCTGGTGTTTTGCATGAAGGACAGGATGAAGTTGGTGTACGTGTAGAAGGCCACTGTGCCGCCTAGGGTCACGCCGATGCAGATCAGCAGCGAGCGCCAGTGCTTGGTGAAAAGCAACTTCAGGGTGCCCGGCTGGGCCTCGCCGGCTGCCGGAGCCGTGGCCGCAGCGGTCTGCTCTGCGGAAATGGTCTCCTCCATGGAACGTCGGAGCCAAAGGACTACCAACGCAGCAAAGCCCCCGATGACGAACGGAATGCGCCAACCCCATCCGCCCAAAGCTTCCTTGCCGAGCGCCTGTTCCAGGATGACGAGCACCAACAGGGCCAGCATCTGACCACCGATCAGCGTGACGTACTGGAAGGAGGAAAAGAAGCCGCGGCGCTTGGCTGTCGCGGCCTCGGACATGTAGGTGGCGCTGGTGCCATATTCGCCGCCCACGGAGAACCCTTGGATCAACCGGATCAGTATCAGGAGCACCAAGGCCCACACTCCGATCACTTCCTTGGTGGGCAGGATCGCGATGGCGAAGGACCCTGCGGACATCATGGTGACGCTCACGGTCAGGGCGGCCTTGCGCCCCTTGCGGTCGGCATAGCGGCCAAAGAACCAGCTGCCGATAGGGCGCATCAGGAAGGTCACGGCGAAAACGGCCATGGCCTCCAAATTGCTTTGCAGCGGGTCTTTGGAACTGAAGAAATGGGATGCGAAATAGGCGGAGAACGCCGTGTAGATGTACACGTCGTACCACTCCACAAGGTTGCCTGCCGAGCCCTTGAGGATATTGCCGACGGCCTTGCGCGTCCGGGCCGCCTCACTCTGGGGCGCTGCTTGCTGGGTGCTCATCAATGAACCTTCCTGGGGATGCCGCAGCCACCGGCCGGGCCGTCGCCACCGTACCGCTGGGTAACTTACCGGCTGGCGTTTCGGTCATATTGGTCGCCCACCAAGCGCTTCGGCTCCTCGCCCTGAATGCCTTCTCGACGTGTCAGGGGCTCGGGGCACTGACAATTGTCCTGCACAGCGGTAACATGCGCCCATGCAAGCCATCAAGAAAGCTGCCGCCGTTGCGCCGCGAAGATCTTGAGCACGCCATCCGGGCTGCTACCGACATCATTCATGGCGACCGGGTGATCGTGATCGGAAGCCAGTCAATTTTGGGGTCCTTCACGGAGGACGAGTTGCCCGCGGCGATCACCATGTCCGATGCGGTGGACATTGCCCCGTTTGCCGATGACGACGTCGGCACTCTTGCGGACAGCATCGATTCGGCGCTTGGTGAGTGGTCGCCTTTCCACAAAGAGTTCGGGTTCTATGTCCAGGCTGTCGAAAGGGAGACCGCAGTGCTCCCCGCCGACTGGGAGTACCGCCTTGTCGGTGTACGCAATGTCCGGACCCGGAACAGCACCGGGCTTTGCCTGGATCCCTACGATCTTTGCGCGGCGAAGCTCATTGCGGCACGCCTCAAGGACCATGCGTTCGTTCTGGCACTCATCGAGTCATCCCTCATCGACCGCGTGCAGCTCGTGGACAGAATCCGGCTAATAGACCCGTCCGAGCCTCGCCGCGATGCGGCTTTGTCCTGGGTCATGTCCCTCCGAAACTGAAGGAGCAAAAGCTATGACCAAGGTAGTGGCACTCATGTCCATGTCCCTTGACGGCTACGTGGCAGACCTTGAGGACGGCGTCGACGAGGTCTTCGACTGGTACTTCGCCGGTGACGTCGACGTCCCAACCACCAAGCCGGACTTCACCTTCCACGTTTCCGCAGCAAGCGCGGAGCACTTGCGGGCTTTGATGGGTGAAGTGGGCGCGATGCTCACCGGACGGCGCACCTCAGACCGGGCCAGCGCTTGGGGAGGGCAGCACCCGTTCGGGGTGCCGGCGTTCGTCGTGACCCACGAGGTGCCCGAGGAATGGTCCGATTCCGACTCAACCGTGCATTTCGTCACCGACGGACTGGAAAGCGCTGTCGCACAGGCAAAGGCAGCCGCCGGCGACAAGATCGTGGGGATGCACGGCGCCGACACCATTCGGGAGTGCCTCGACACCGGGCTGCTCGACGAAATCCGGATCGACCTGGTTCCGTTGCTGCTGGGCTCCGGCATCCGGCTGTTCGATCGTCTGGAGAACGCGCCGGTCACTTTGGGCAACCCGACCGTTGTCGAAGGGGTGGGTGTCACGCACTTGAGCTACCCTGTCATACCCCGGTAGGCGTCGGTGTCACGCCAGACGAGTTTTTGGGTCCACATCATGGGCCAATCCGCGGAATTCCGGGGTGGTTCAACCCCAGGGAATCCAAAAAGTTGCGTGGCGTGACGCGTCCCAAGCAACAGCCCCGCACAAGAACTACCCCGAGTGCGCCTCCAGGAACGCGTACACCTCGGTCTCGTCGACGCCGGGGAACGCGCCGGGCGGCATGGCGGCCAGCAGGTGCGAGTGGGCGCGGGCGGACGGCCAGGCGTTGCCTGCCCAGGAAGAAGCCAACGACGCCGGCGGGCGCTTGCAGCAGTTCGGGTCCGGACACGTGGAAGTAGCCCGCGCCGTCGTCTCCCTCCCGCGGAACCACTTCACGTGCTGGTAAGGCACGCCGATGCTGAGCGAAAACTCCCCGGCCGCCGAGCGCTCCGTACGAGCGGTGCACCAATAGGTGCCCGAGACGGTGTCCGTGTATTGGCTGTAGGCGCTGAACTTGTCCGGAACGTCGAACACGGCACGCGAAGTCCATGCCTTGCATGCCGGCTGCCCCTCGATCGCGCCCGTGTGGTCCTGGGGGAAGGCTACGCCGTCGTTCTCGTAGGCCTTGTAGATGATGCCGCTCTGGTGGGTTTTCTGGAAGTGCGTCGTGATGCCCAAGTGTTTCGTGGCCAGGTTGGTGAAGCGGTGTGCCGCTGTTTCGTAGGAGACGGCAAAGGCGTCCCGGATGTCCTCGACGGCGATCTCCTTGGCCGCTTTCGCCTTCTGCAGGAACTCCAGGGTGGCGTGCTCGGGCAGGAGCAGCGCCGCGGCGAAATAGTTGGTGGCGACCCGCTGCGCCAGGAAGTCCCCGTAGCTCTTGGGCGTTTCATGGCCCAGGACGTAGTGTCCAAGGGCTTGCAGGAGCACCGAACGGGGATCATGGTCCTGCCGCTGGCTTTGCGTGAGATAAATTCGGTGATTCTTTAGATCGGTCACTGAACGGGTGGAATGGGGCAAATCACCCACATGGTGCAGCGTGAATCCGAGGTGGTCGGCGATGTCCGCAATGACGTGCTGGCTCAAGGGACCCGAGGTATATCCGACGCCCTTGAGCACCTTTTGCGCCTCGGCCTCGTACTCCGGAAAATAGTTGCCGCGCTCACGCATCATGGCACGTAGTTCACCGTTCGCGCGGCGGGCCTCTTCCGGCGTCGCGATCTGCTCGTTGAGCTTGCGCTCAAGCTCCTGCAGGAGCCCTACCTGCGACTCCAGCACGTCGAGCGGGAGCCTCGCGCTGACGCGGATTTTCGGCAGGTTCAGCGATTCATACAGGGGCCCGCGCTGGTACCGTTCCAGCTCGATTTCCAGGGCGGCGCGGCGGCTGGGCGGCTCCGCTCCGAGCAACTGGTCGATGCCCACATTGAGGGCGGCCGCGAGCTGCTTCAGTAGGCCCAGTTTGGGTTCCCGCTTGCCGTTCTCAATGAGGCTCAGCTGGCTAGGGGCGGTCCCGACGGCGGCACTCACGTCGTCGAGGGTCAGCCCGGCCTGCTTGCGCAGATACCGCACGCGGCGGCCCAGGCTGATGACGTCCAGTTCGGCGGTGGAAGCGGACGACGACGGCGGCGGTACTTCGCGGTTCCAGCTCACAGGTGACATTTCTTGAGGATACGCGAAGAAGTGCGTTTCTTTCCATGCTTTTCCTCTAGAAAGCCTCGTGGAAGTACTGAAAAGTAAGAACCACGGAAAGAAATACCACTCGGGACCAACCGGCCTGAACTGCAATGGCGCAGTGCGGGCCGGCCCCCGGGAGGGAAAGACAGAAAACACGGCACCACACTCAGTAGCGTCAAGGGAGACAGAACAATGACCGCAGCATTTGAGCCCACTCAGCAGACAGCAACCGAGCAGGCCGCCGCACTGGAGCTCGAATGGGCTGCCAGCCCGCGTTGGGAAGGCGTCACCCGCGATTACAAGGCCACCGATGTGGTCGGCCTCCGCGGCCGGGTCTCCGAGGAGCACACCCTGGCCCGCCGCGGATCCGAGAAGCTGTGGAAGCAGCTCACGGATGAGGCTGCGAGCGGCGGTTACACCAATGCTTTGGGTGCGCTGACCGGCAACCAGGCCGTGCAGCAGGTCAAGGCCGGGCTTCGGGCCATCTACCTTTCGGGCTGGCAGGTCGCCGCCGACGCCAACAACTCCGGCCACACCTACCCGGACCAGTCGCTCTACCCGGCCAACTCGGTCCCCACGGTGGTGCGCCGGATCAACAACGCGCTGCTCCGTGCCGACCAGATCGAGTACTCCGAGGGAATCCAGACCGTTGAGGACTGGCTGGTCCCGATCGTCGCCGACGCCGAAGCCGGTTTCGGCGGCCCGCTGAACGCCTACGAACTCATGAAATCCATGATCCAGGCCGGCGCCGCAGGCGTGCACTGGGAAGACCAGCTCGCCTCCGAGAAGAAATGCGGCCACCTCGGCGGTAAGGTCCTCATCCCCACCCAGCAGCACGTCCGGACGCTGAACGCCGCCCGCCTCGCTGCCGACGTCGCGGGCACGCCTTCGGTGATCATCGCCCGGACCGACGCCGAGGCAGCAACGCTGATCACCTCCGACGTCGACGAGCGCGACCAGGAATTCATTACGGGTGAGCGTACCGCGGAGGGCTTCTACAAGGTCCGGAACGGCATCGAACCCTGCATCGCCCGTGCCAAGGCCTACGCTCCGTATTCGGACCTCATCTGGATGGAAACGGGCACCCCGGACCTCGAGTTGGCCCGCAAGTTCGCCGAGTCCGTCAAGGCCGAGTTCCCGGACCAGATGCTCTCCTACAACTGCTCGCCGTCGTTCAACTGGCGCAAGCACCTGGACGACGCCACCATCGCGAAGTTCCAGCGTGAGCTCGGCGCCATGGGCTTCACGTTCCAGTTCATCACCCTGGCCGGCTTCCACGCCCTGAACTACTCGATGTTCGATCTCGCCCACGGTTACGCCCGTGAAGGCATGAGCGCGTACGTCGAACTTCAGGAAAAGGAATTCGCCTCCGAGTCCCGCGGCTACACCGCAACCAAGCACCAGCGCGAAGTCGGCACCGGCTACTTCGACGACATTGCAACTGCGCTCAACCCGAACGCATCCACCCTGGCCCTGGTGGGATCCACCGAAGAAGGCCAGTTCCACTAGCCCACTACTTTCCCCAACTAGATAGCAGTAGGTGTCGTTTTGAGCCCTCAAAACGACACCTACTGCGAGTCAGTTGGGATCCTCAAGAGGAGAATTCCCATGAACAGCTTCACTGACAATTGCACGATCAACGGCATCACGCTGACCGCCCAGCCCATTCACCGGCAGAACGAGGTCCTCACCCCGGACGCCTTGGAGTTCGTGGCAGCCCTGCACCGCGCGACGGCGGAGCGCCGCCAGGAACTGATGCAGGCCCGGCACGCCCGCCGCGGCCAGATCGCCGCCGGTCAGGATCCGCGGTTCCTCCCGGAGACCGCGGAAATCCGCAACGATCCGAACTGGCGCGTCGCTCCCCCGGCACCGGGTCTGGAGGACCGCCGCGTGGAAATCACCGGACCCGTTGACCGCAAGATGACCATCAACGCGCTCAACTCCGGCGCCAAGGTCTGGCTGGCCGACATGGAAGACTCCTCCACCCCCACCTGGCGCAACGTCATCCAGGGCCAGCTGAACCTCACCGACGCGCTGGAACGCCGCATCGACTTCACCTCCACCTCCGACGGCCGCAGCAAAGAGTACAAGCTCCGTGCCGCCGAGGACTTGCCGACCATCGTGGTCCGCCCCCGTGGCTGGCACCTGCCGGAAAAGCACATGCTCATCGACGGAAAGCCCGTCGCCGGCGGTGTGGTCGACTTCGGCCTGTTCTTCTTCCACAACGCCCGCCGCCTGCTCGCCCAAGGCAAGGGCCCGTACTTCTACCTGCCCAAGATCGAAAACCACCTCGAAGCGCGCCTCTGGAACGACATCTTCATCCAGGCCCAGGACCTCCTCGGCATCCCCCAGGGCACCATCCGCGCCACAGTGCTGATCGAGACCATCACCGCGGCATTCGAAATGGAGGAGATCCTGTACGAGCTGCGTGACCATGCTTCGGGACTGAACGCGGGCCGCTGGGACTACATCTTCTCGGTGATCAAGAACTTCCGCACCCGCGGCCCCCGCTTCGTGTTGCCGGACCGCGCGCAGGTGTCCATGACCCAGCCGTTCATGCGCTCCTACACCGAGCAACTCGTCCGGGCCTGCCACCGCCGCGGCGCCATGGCCATCGGCGGCATGGCCGCAGCCGTGCCCAACCGCAAGGACGAAGCCGCCAACACGGCAGCGTTCGAAAAGGTCCGCGCGGACAAGACCCGCGAGGCCGGCGACGGTTTCGACGGTTCCTGGGTTGCGCACCCGGATCTGGTTCCGGTGTGCCGCGAAGTGTTCGACGGCGTACTCGGCAAGCGTCCGAACCAACTGGACCGCTCACGTGAGGACGTTACCCCCGACGACCGCGCCCTGATCGACATCGCCGCCACCACAGGAACCATCACGGAGACCGGCATCCGGAACAACATCGAGGTCGGCATTCGCTACATCGAGTCCTGGCTGCGCGGAAACGGCGCCGTCGCCATCCACAACCTCATGGAAGACGCCGCCACCGCGGAAATCTCCCGCTCGCAGCTCTGGCAGTGGATCTTCTCCCGCGCCATCACCGACACCGGGGAACTCATCAGCCGCGAATGGGTCACCGACCTCCTGGACGAAGAGTTCGCACGCCTGGAACGCTTCGACGACGACCGCTTCAACGACGCCCGCAGCATCTTCGAAGAAGTCACCCTCGCCGAAGAATTCCCCACCTTCCTCACCATCCCGGCCTACGCCCGCTACCTCACGGAGGCCCGCGAAGAAGCCACCAAGGAAGAGCTCGTAGCCGCATAGTCCCCACCGGCGTGGGCCCACCGCCTGCTGGGCCGCCTGCACTCTTCGCAACAAGTGACCCCGATGGTCGGGGAGGCAGCCCAGCAGGCGGAACCCCGTCACTGCCCAAGTAGCTCGCAGTTGTTGTCGTTTTGAGCCTTCATAACGACAACAACTGCGAGCTACTTGGGTGTGCGGCGGCGGGACTCGTGTGCGACGGCGGGACGCACCTAGCGTTGCCGGGCTACCCAGCGCACCGAGAGAGTGGTGCAGACGCAAAACGCAGCGACCGAAGCAAGGATGACCAGGAGTGGCACGGTCCAGCCGCCGGAAATGCCGTGTACATAGCCCACGATGGTGGGAGCAAGGGCGGCAAAGCAATAGCCAACGCCTTGCACGATGGCGGACATCCGGCCCGCCGAAGCTTGGTCGCGGGCGAACCTGATGATGGCGATGAAGATGACGGTGATGCCGCCGCCCTGGGCCACGCCACCTAGGGAAGACCACAGCCACCACCAGTCCGGGATCAGCAGTAAGCCCAAAGGCACAGTGAGCCAAAGCCCGCTCAAGGTGACCGCCACCGCCGTCGTGCTGGTGAACCGGGCAAGCAGCGGCACGCCGAGGCCGCCCATGATCGCGAAGATCTGGAAGAGCGATGACCCGGCCCCGGCCTGTGCGGTGCCCATGTGCAGCTCGTCGGACAAGAAACTGGGCAACCACGCCGTCACGCCGTAATAAGAGAAGGCCTGGCCGGCGAAGCCGAGGGTCAGGCCGACGGTCAGCCAGCCCACGCCGGAGGCGTTGCCGGCTCGCGACCCGTCGGCGGCCCGAACAGGAGCCGGAACGAAGGCCCTCCGGGCACCCACTGCGGGGATCCAGAACAGGATGGCTGCCAAGGCCAGGATGGCACTTGCCGCGAGGGCAAGCCGCCAGCCCACAAGTTCGGCGAGCGGGGCGGTGGCCACCGATGTCAGGAAAGACCCGATGTTCAGCGCCGCCGTGTACACGCCCATCGCGGTTGCCTGGCGCCGGGGCGCGAAGTCCCGGCGGATGATGAGCGGCACTGCGATATTGCCGATGGTGATGGCAAGGCCAATGAGGGCCGTTCCCACTATGACGGGACCACCACCGCCGCTGGAGCGAATCACGACGCCGGCGAGCACGCCCAGGAGCGTGAGCATCACCGCGAATTCGGCGCCGAACCTCCGCCCGGCCATGGAAGCCAATGGTGCCGCAAGCGAGAAGCAGAGCACGGGAATGCTCGTCAGGAGCCCAAGTTCCACAGGCGAGAATCCAAGGTCCCGCTTCAGGGAATCCACCACGGGTGCCACCGCGACGAAGGGTCCGCGCATGTTGAGGGCGATGAGGCCGATGCATGCGAGGATCAGCCAGCCTCGTGGGACTTTGGCGAGGAATTGACCGGTCATGGGATGCTCTGAAGGGTGGGGAAAGTAGCCATTAGCTTCATTGCTATCACGGCAGGCCGCTCCGGAAGGCCAAAAGACGCAGCTCAGCCCGTCGCTTGGAGCGTGGCTTCAATCACGGCCGGGGACAAAACGTGTTGCGTGACCATCTGGCTCGCGCCGAGAATTGCGGCCTGGTCCCCCGCCATCGAGATGCCGATGCGCAGATGCGATGTAGCCAGGGGCAGCGAGCGTCGATAGACCACTTCGCGGATGCCGGCCACGAGGTGTTCACCGGCCTCACCCACGCTGCCACCGATCACGATCATGGAGGGGTTGAGCAGGTTCACCACGGTTGCGAGGACATCGCCGACGTCGCGTCCGGCTTGCCGGAGTGCCTGGATGGCTTGGAGGTTTCCCTCGGCGACGAGCCGCAGCACGTCGCCGCCATTGCTCGCCTCTAGTCCTTGGGCCTGTAGTTGGCGGGCGACGGCGGGCCCGGAGGCGAGCGCTTCGAGGCAGCCATAGTTCCCGCATCGGCAGAGGACGTCGTCGCCTCGGGGAACCCTGACGTGGCCGAGGTCCCCGGCGGTGCCGTTGGCGCCTCGTTGCAGCTCGCCGCTGCTGATGATGCCTGCGCCGATGCCGGTGGCGATTTTGATGAAGAGCAAGTTGTCGTGGTCCGGCCAATACGCTGTACGTTCGCCCAGGGCCATGATGTTGACGTCGTTGTCCACCAGGACGGGGACTGGCAGCGAGCGCTGCATGTAGCGGACGACGTCGAATCCGTCCCAGCCGGGCATGATGGGCGGTTTGACCGGCCTGCCGGTGTCGTGTTCCACGGGGCCGGGCAGTCCGATACCGATCCCGGCAAGGTCCTCGAGGGCGCGGCCTGTTTCGGTGAGGAGCTCCCGCCCTTCCTTCACTACCCTGCCGAGCACCGCATCCGGACCGTCGGCGACTTGCTGCGCCAGGCGGCGCTCGGCCAGGATCGTTCCTCCGAGGTCGGTGACCGCTACGATCACGTGCGTCGCTCCGACGTCGACCGCCAGGACAACGCGGGCTGCCGGGTTGAAGGCAAAGCGCGACGGCGGCCTGCCGCCGCTGGAGCTCGCCTCGCCGGCCGGGCCCACGAGTCCGGAGTTCATGAGTGCGTCAATGCGGGAGGCGACGGTGGACCGGGCCAGTCCCGTGGTGATGGCGAGTTCGGCCCGGGTACGTGCGTGGCCGTCGCGAAGAAGCTGAAACAGATCTCCTGCGCGCGAAAGGCTCCCGGCGTCCTGTACGGAGCCGTCCTTGCCAGGGGCTTTTTCGGGTGCTGAGGTCATGCATCAGTGATAGCACGATTGCTTATGCGTGTCACGCAGCAAAAGATTGACGAATGTTTTTCAACTTTTGCTTGCTCATCGACAAAAGTCGGTTTAGGTTGTTCCTAGTTAGTTGTGAGAAGGGTCACGTAGCCTCCCGGCCGCGGTGAACCTCAGAGTCTCCTTTTACGAAGAGGTAACTGATCTTGTCCAGCCACTCACAAGCAGCCCCGTTAGGATCACTGCAGCCCCTCGGCGTCGGGATCCTTGGCGCGGGCCCGGTCACCCAGGCTATCCACTTGCCATCCCTCGCCCGGCTCCGGAACATCCTGGAAGTCCGCCACATCATGGACGTCGACGCCGCAGTCGCCGAATCCGTCGCAGCACGCGTCGGCGCCAACCACAGCACCAGCATGGACGCGCTCCTGGGCGATCCCGACGTCGACATCGTTGCGATCTGCAGCCCCCACCAGTTCCACGCCGACCAGGTCATCGCCGCATGCCGTGCAGGGAAGAAGGGGGTCCTCTGCGAAAAGCCCTTCGCCATGAACGGCGAAGAAGCAGCCCGGATTTCAGCGGTCAGCGAAGAAACCGGCGTGCCGATCATCGTAGGCGCCATGCACACTTTCGATCCGGGTTGGCTCGCGGCCGAGGCCAACTGGGGCGATCTTCCGCAGAACGTCCACACCATCCGCTCCTCGATCGTCCTCCCGCCCAATTCCCGCTTCGAAGACTTCGCCACCGAAATCATCACCCGGCCTGCCGGGGGCGTCCCCGACTACCGCGACGTCGAATTCATCAAGAACGCACTCCGCGGCGGAATCATGGGACTCGCCATCCACGACCTGCCGCTCGTCAGGCGATTCACCCCGGATTTCGAAGACCTCGAAGTGCTGCAGGCACGCCATGTGCGGCCCTTCGGCTACGTGATCTCCCTTCGTTCCGGAAAACAGGGTGCCCGTGAGCGGATCATCGAATTGCGCGCAGTCATGAACACGACGTGGAAGCCGGAATGGACCTTCGAAGCGATCTCGGACGATGCTGCCCTCCGCGTGGATTTCACTCCTTCCTACGTCCAGGCGGGATCCGCGGTGGCCACCATCACCCGCGGCACGGGCACGCGCAATGCCACGAGCATCACCTACGGGCCGTACGAGCACAACGGATATGAGGGCGAATGGCGCGAACTCGCCCAGCTGGCCCGCGGAACCAAGCAACCGCCGTCCGCCGAAAGCCTTATCAACGACCTCACCTTCGCGATCGCCATCGCCGACGCCACAGTGGATGAGGCGGCAGCCGAGCATTCCGAACACACCAACAGCCATGCAGGAGCCCGCTCATGAGCACCCAGTACACGGTCACCGCGACCCCGCGGGCCGAAGAGAGCGGCGCCGTGGCACTCGCCGTCGCTTCGCTGCCGGCGAGCTTCGGACCCGCCAGTGAGGCGACGCCCACTCCACAGATTTCCGCCATCGAGGGCGCCCCGGGCTGGACCAACGAGGCAATCAAAGCGATCGACGGCGGAGCGCTGGGCATCGTCGTGGTCAATCCCGTCCCGGAACGCACCGCGGCCCTGCTCGACGCCGCTGAAACCGCCGGCGTCGTGGTTGTCCTGGACCAGCGCTGGGCAGCCAACCCGGCGCTGGTCCCGGCCGAAGACGCTGTTCGCTCGGTCGCCGGGCGCGCGGCCATGCTGGATACCGTCGCGACTGCCCCGGTAGGCAGCGATCCGGCCCGGCTGCTGACCGAGCATCTCGCCGCCGTCGTACGCGTCACCGGTCAGTTGAACGCGCTTCGCGTCCTGCGCCGCGGCACGCACGGCTACACGATGTCCGGCCGGCTCGCGAACGGTGCCCCGGTTTCGTTCCAGGGCCTGCTGAGCAACGCCCGTCCCGCCGGCGTCGAGGTCCGTCTCTATACCGACGACGGCGGGGTCAGCATCGCAGTCCCCGAACCGCTTGCCGCGTGGCCGGCGGAAGTCCGGGCTACCGGACCTCAAGGCGAAATCCTTTTGCCCACGCTGTACGAATCCGCACATCGCGCTACATGGCGTCGGCTCAAGGAGCACCTCGACGCCGAAACCTTTCCCTCCGACCTGGCTGGCTTTGCACGGCTGACGGAATCCATCGCACACCTGTCCTGAACCCAAGCCCTCAGACACGCAAGCAGCACCACCGAGCAAACAGAGCAAATCTGAGCACCAAAAGCAATCATTCGCCTTCTCGACGACGAGCCAGACCGCACCAAACGCGAAGACCACGCAGCGGTCCCGAAAGGAATCACCATGAATGTTAAGTCCGAAGCCAGCCGCAATTTCTCCCGCAGGGGCTTCCTCGGCCTCACGGCGGCAGCAGCGGCTGTCCCTCTGCTCGCAGCGTGCGGAGGCGGCTCCAGCTCAAGCTCCGCTGGCGGCGCCATCAAGTTCTGGGATATGCCGTGGGCCACACCGGCATATAACGAGGCCGCGAAGAAGATCACCGAGGGCTTCTCCGGAGCCAACAGCCAGGCCAGCTACCAGACCATCCAGTGGAACAACTTCTACCAGACGTTCTCCTCGGCCATCGCGTCCAAAACCGGCCCCGCGGTGTCCACCGGTGGCGGCTTCCAGGCGTTCCAGTTCGACCAGCAGGGCCAGATCGCCTACGCGGACAAGGTGGTCGAAGCGCTCAAGAAGAACGGCCAGTTCGACGACTTCCTGCCGGGCGTGCTGGAGCCGTTCAAGTCCGACAAAGGCTACGTCGCCGTTCCGTGGCAACTGGACATGCGCCCGCTGTGGTACCGCAAGTCCCTCTTCGACCAGGCCGGGGTTGCCGTCCCGACCGACTGGCCCAGCCTGCTCGACGCCGGCAAGAAGCTCAAGGGCATCGGTGCAGTCGGGTTCGCTACGGGCTCCGGCGCCGGCAACAACATCGGCAACCACTTGATGATCATGATGATGATCAACAACGGTGGCGGCGTCTTCACCAAGGACGGCCAGCTGGACGTCATGAACGACCGCAATGTCGAAGCCATCGAGTTCCTGCTCGAGCTCGTCTCCAACGGCGTCATCGACCCCGCCGCGGTCAGCTACACCACCGACAACCTCGATGCCCAGTGGAAGAACAAGAAGGCGGCCTTCGGCATGTATGTGCTCGGCGTGCCGCAGCGCGTAGGCGACACCTCGGGAGACCTCCTGGTGGCCAGCCCGATGGCCGGTCCGCACGGCGACAAGGCCACACTGGTGTTCCCGAACAACATCATGATGTACAAGAACACTCCCTCCCAGGATGCCTCGGAGGCCTTCCTGGTCTACTACATGGGCCAGCTCAAGCAACTGTGGCAGCAGAAGCTCATGAACGCGCTCCCGGTCTTCAAATCCATCACCGAGCTTCCCGAGTTTGCCAGCGATCCCAACAACGTCAAGATCGTCAAGGAGTACCAGCCGATCGCGAAGACCTTCGCCGCGCAGGGAACCTCCCTCAACGCCAACCTCGCAGTCCTCGACGGCGGCCAGGCGCTCAACCAGTTCACCCAGACCATCCTCACGGGCAAGACCGACGCCAAGTCGGCACTCACGGCCTTCCAGACCGGCCTCCAGTCTGTCCTCAAGAAGTAAAGCGGCCCCTGCCATGTCATCAACCACTACACAATCGGGCCTGGCCCGGGCCCGCCGGGGCGTTGCCCCCGGTGGGTCCGGGGGCGGGAACGTGAACCGCAAGAGCAAACTGTCGGGCCAGACCCGCCGGACTTTTTTCTGGCTTCTGTTGCCTTCCATCGTCCTGCTCATCCTGATCAACGGCTACCCGCTGATCTACGCCGGCGTCCAGGCGACCCACGACGGCTCCTTGATCGACACCGGCAACTTCGTCGGCGTCGACAACTTCGCCACCGTCCTCTCCTCGCCCGCTTTCTGGAAGGCCGCCCAGTTCACCCTGTGGTTCACCATTGTCGGTGTCTTTGGTTCCTGGCTGGTGGGCTTGGGCCTGGCGTTGCTCTTGCGCACCAAAATCCCCGCGGGCGGCACCTTCAAGGTCCTGCTCCTTCTGCCCTGGGTAGTGCCGATCGTGGTGTCCTCGACGGCCTGGAACTGGCTCGTCGCCACCCCGGACAGCCTCATCCCTTCCATCTTCCGCAACCTCGGATTAGGCACCCCGCTGTTCCTGGCCGACCCGCACCTCGCGGCCGTCATGGTCATGGTCTTCAAGGTCTGGGTCAGCTTCCCGTTCATGATGATGATGATCTCCGCCGCGTTGGCCTCCGTGGACACCACCGTCTACGAGGCAGCCAGCATGGACGGCGCCAGCAAGTGGCAGCAGTTCACCCAGATCACGCTGCCGATGATCGCCCGCTCCACCTACATCAGCTGGATCCTGATGACGATCTTCTGCGTCAACGACTTCCCCACCATCTACCTCCTCACCGGCGGCGGACCGGTCGACGCCACCACCTCCCTCGTGGTCCTGGCCTACCGCAGCGTCTTCCAGGACTTCCAGACCGGACCCGGCGTCGCCATCGCCTTCCTCATGACCCTCACCCTCGTGGTCGTGTCGGTCCTCCTGTACCGCCAGATCCGAAAGTCGAGCGTCGAATAATGAGCGCAGTACTCCACGCCCAACCCGAATCAGGACCCGCCCTCGGCGTCGCGGGAGCCGAAAAGACCCGCCGCGTCCTCTCCGAAGCAGTCATGCAAGGACGCTGGTGGCGCTTCGCCCTGATCCTCGTCATCACCGCGATCGTCCTCGTCCCCATCATGGTCACGGTAATCCTGGCCCTGACCCCGGGCCCGAACAGCACCGCGACCGGGCTGACCCTGGAAAACATCACCGGCGTCTTCTCCAAAACCCTCGCCGGCACCTGGCTGAGCAACAGCCTCATCACCACGCTGTCCACCGTGATCGTCGCCGTCGCCGTCGCGGCACCTGCCGGCTACGTCCTCTCCCGCGGCCGCTCCAAAGCCGTCTCGGGCTATTCCCTGCTGCTGTTCGTCATGCAGTCGCTGCCGATCATTACCTCTGTGGTGCCGCTGTTCATCCTCTTCGCCGGCATGGGACTCGTGGACAACCTCCTCGGCCTCATCATCATCTACGTCGGCTCGACAATGACCGTCGCCACGTGGATGATGGCGGCATACTTCGATTCCATCCCGATCAGCCTCGAGGAGGCCTCGTGGATCGACGGTTGCTCCGTGTTCGGATCCTTCACCAAAGTGGTGCTGCGCAACTCCCTGCCCGGCATCCTGTCCACCGCGATCTTCGCCTTCCTCCTGGCCTGGAACGACTACCTGGTCGCGATCGTGTTCCTGCGTTCCAACGAGATCTTCACCCTCCCGGTGGGCGTGCAGTCCTTCTTCCAGCAAAACCTCACCGATTGGTCAGGCGTCATGGCCCTCGCCGTCGTCATGATGCTCCCGCCCATCATCGTCTTCGCCACCCTGAACAAATACTTCAGCGTCGGCGGCATCGGCGGATCCCTCGCCGGCCGCTAGCGGCTGCCATATGCCTCGCATCGCACGCACCTGACATTTCATGCAATTGACAACGCAAAGGAAAACCATGTCTTACTCCATCCAGCTGTACACCCTGCGCAACGCCATGCAGGAAGACCTGCCGGGCACCATTAAGAAGGTTGCCGAGATCGGTTACACGCAGGTCGAACCCTACAATTTCGTGGCCACGGCGAAGGAACTGGGCGCTGCTTTGAAGGAGAACGGGCTGACCGCCCCTTCCGGCCACGCTCCGCTGCTGAGCCAGGACCAGGATGAGATCTTCGCCGCCGCCAAGGAACTAGGAATCGCCACCGTCATCGATCCGTACCTGCCTGCCGAGCACTGGCAGAACGCCGAGGACATCCAGGCCACCGCGGCCAAACTCAACGCCGCAGCCAAGAAAGGCGCCGACTACGGCATCCGCGTCGGCTACCACAACCATGCCTGGGAACTCGAGTCCAGCATCGAGGGCCAGACCGCCCTGGAGTACTTCGAAAGCCTCCTCGACCCGGAACTGGTCCTGGAAGTCGACACTTACTGGGCATCGGTCGGCGGCCAGAACCCCGTCGAGTTGCTTGCCCGCCTGGGTGACCGCGTGAAGTTCATCCACATCAAGGACGGCCCCGGCACCACCGACACGAAAGCCCAGCTGCCGGCGGGCAAGGGCACCATCCCGGTGCTCGACGTCGTTGCTGCCGCGAAGTCCCTGGAGGTGGGCGTCGTGGAATTCGACGACTACGCCGGAGACATCTTCGAAGGCATTGCCGAAAGCCTCGCCTTCCTGCGGGACTCCGCTGCAACAGCAGGAGCACAGGACGTGAACGCATGAGCGCCGCAACGCAGCAGAGCACACCTTCCACCCCGTCTTCCCTGCGTTTTCCCTCCGGGGGGCCCGTGGGCGTCGCCGTCATCGGCGCCGGGAACATCAGCAAGGCCTACCTGGACAACCTGACGGTCTTCCCGGACCTGAAAGTCCACGTCATCGCCGACCTCTTCGAGGAAGCCGCGGAAGCGCGGGCCAAGGAATACGGAATCCCCGAGTGGGGCGGCGTGGACGCGGCACTGAACCACCCCGACGTCGAAATCATCGTCAACCTGACCATCCCGGCGGCGCACGTCGAGGTGGCCACAGCGGCCGTGGCTGCCGGCAAGCACGTCTGGACCGAGAAGCCGTTCTCCCTGGACCGCGAATCCGGTTTGGCCCTGCTGAAGACGGCCGACGCCGCGGGCATCCGCCTCGGCTGCGCACCGGACACCTTCCTGGGCGCCGGCCTGCAAACGGCCCGCCGCATCATCGAACGCGGCGACATCGGAACCCCGCTGACCGCCCTGACCATGTTCCAGACCCCCGGTCCGGAGTCCTGGCACCCGAACCCGGCATTCCTGTTCCAGCAGGGCGCAGGTCCACTCTTCGACATGGGTCCGTACTACATCACCGCACTGGTCCAGACCTTCGGTTCGGTCCGCCAGGTGGCCGCCGTCGGCTCCAAAGCCAAGGAAGTCCGCGTTGTCGGTTCCGGGCCCAAGGCCGGCGAGGAATTCGCCGTCGAGGTCCCCACGCATGTGAGCGCAATGCTCCAGTTCGAAGGGGGCGCCTCCTCGCACAGCGTCTTCAGCTTCGAATCGCCCCGCTTGCGGATGGGCTTCGTGGAAATCACCGGAACCGAGGGCACCCTCGAACTCCCGGACCCGAACTTCTTCGACGGCGACATCAAGCTGTGGCGCGCGGGAGCCGAAGAAGCTGAAACCATTCCCGCCACGGGCCCTGCCAACGGCCGTGGCATGGGCGTGCTGGACATGGCCCGTTCACTCCGCGCCGGTGTTCCGCACCGCGCCCAAGGAGCCCTCGCCTACCACGTGGTCGATACCTTGGTCTCCATTTCCGAGTCCGCCGAAACAGGCACCTTTGTAGGCGTCGACAGCTCCGCCGTGACCTCTCAGGCCCTCCCCGAGGACTGGGACCCGATGGCCGCCACCCTCTAGGAATCACTCATGACTAGCTCCGCCCCTACCCCCACCAGCCCTGAAACCAGCCACCCGCAGGGTACCAGCGTCGGTAAAACGACCCTCGGTGTCGCCGCGATCGGCTACGCGTTCATGGGCAAGGCCCATTCGAACGCGTGGCGGAATGTGGCCAGCTTTTTCGACGTCCCGGCTTTCGAACAGAAAGTGCTCGTGGGCCGGGACCCGGAACAAGTTGCCGAGGCCGCGGCGAAGTACGGGTGGAGCGAGTCCGCCACGGACTGGCGCTCGGTCCTGGAACGCGATGACATCCACATCGTGGACATCTGCGCCCCGGGCTGGATGCACGCCGAAATCGCCATCGCGGCGCTGGAGGCGGGCAAGCACGTCCTGGTCGAAAAGCCCCTCGCCAACACCCTCGCCGAGGCCGAGTCCATGACGGATGCCGCGCGGGCCGCCCGCGCGCGCGGCATCCAGTCCATGGTCGGCTTCAACTACCGCCGGGTACCGGCCCTCGCCCTGGCCCGGGAGCTCATTGCGGAGGGCAGGCTGGGCACGATCCGGCACGTCCGCGCCGCGTATTTGCAGGACTGGCTCGTGGATACCGACTCTCCGATGACCTGG
This sequence comes from Arthrobacter methylotrophus, assembly GCF_039539965.1. NCBI lineage: Bacteria > Bacillati > Actinomycetota > Actinomycetes > Micrococcales > Micrococcaceae > Arthrobacter > Arthrobacter methylotrophus. The sequence goes on from NZ_BAABED010000001.1 coordinate 4,032,250, forward strand.
CGGCTCAACAAGGAAACCGCCGGATCCGGCGCGTTGGGCGACATCGCCTCCCACGCGATCGACCAGGTCCTCTTCCTGCTCGGCGACACGGTCACCGAAGTCTCCGGCCGGCTGCACACTTTCGTGAACAGCCGCCCCGGTGCGGACGGTCCGGAACAAGTAACGGTCGACGACGCTGCCTGGGCCACGTTCACCCTCGCCTCCGGGGCAGTCGCGTCCGTGGAAGTCTCCCGCATGGCCACGGGCCGGAAGAATTCACTCACCATGGAAATCTACGGCGACAAGGGCTCGCTCCTGTTCGACCTGGAATCCATCAACGAGCTCGGCTTCCTCGACGCCACGCTTCCTCTCCGGGAGCAGGGCTTCCGCCGGATCCTGGTCAACGAAGCGGAGCACCCGTATATGGGTGCTTGGTGGCCGCAGGGCCACGTGATTGGCTGGGAACACACCTTCACCCACGAAATCCGCGACTTCCTGGCCGCCATCGACGCCGGGACGCCGCCGTCTCCGTCCTTCGAGGACGGGCTCGCTGTCCAATACATCCTGGCCGCTATCGAAGAATCCGCCGACGCCAAGAGCGCCATCATCCAGCTCGCCGGTCACTAAGCATTCCATTTACTGAGCACGGCCTTTCAGATTTCCTTCCCCGAAACTTTGCAAGGAGAACCAATGTCCCGCCCCTACACCCTGTTCACCGGCCAGTGGGCCGATCTGCCCTTCGAGGAAGTCGCCCGCCTCGCCTCCGGATGGGGCTACGACGGCCTGGAAATCGCCGTCTCCGGAGACCACCTGGACGCCTGGCGCTGGGACGAACCCGGCTACGTCGAGTCCAAACTCGCGGTGTTGGAGAAGTACAACCTCAAGGTCTGGGCCATCTCCAACCACCTCAAGGGCCAGGCCGTGTGCGATGACCCCATCGACTTCCGGCACGAGGCCATCGTCGGTTCCAAGGTCTGGGGCGATGGCGAACCCGAAGGCGTGCGGCAGCGCGCCGCCGAGGAAATGAAACACACCGCCCGCCTCGCCCGCGCTTTAGGTGTGGGTACCGTCGTCGGGTTCACCGGGTCCTCCATCTGGCAATACCTCGCCATGTTCCCGCCCGTCCCCGAAAAAGTCATCGACGCCGGCTACCAGGACTTCGCCGACCGCTGGAACCCCATCCTTGACGTCTTCGACGAATGCGGCGTCCGTTTCGCCCACGAAGTCCACCCCTCCGAAATCGCCTACGACTACTGGACCACCGTCCGGACCCTGGAAGCCATCGGCCACCGGGAAGCGTTCGGGCTGAACTGGGACCCCTCGCACTTCATGTGGCAAGGCATCGACCCCGTCTCCTTCATCTGGGACTTCAAGGACCGGATCTACCACGTGGACTGCAAAGACACCAAGCTCCGCCCCACCGGCCGCAACACGGTCCTCGGCTCCCACCTGCCATGGGGCGACCCCCGCCGCGGCTGGGACTTCGTCTCCGCCGGACGCGGCGACGTCCCCTGGGAATCCTCCTTCCGGGCCCTCACCGCGATCGGCTACAACGGCCCGATCTCCGTGGAATGGGAAGACGCCGGCATGGACCGCCTCCACGGCGCCCCCGAAGCCCTCGCCGCCCTCAAAAAATACGACTTCCCCGCCTCGAACACCTCCTTCGACGCCGCCTTCAGCCAGGACTAAGCCCCCTCCAAGTAGCGCGAACTGGCAGCAGATGACCCCAAAATCCGATGTTGCGGGCATCTGCTGCCAACTCGCGCCAAAGACGAAAGGACATCCGCATGCCCGGGAGCACAGAACCCAATGACGAAGCATTCGTTCCGCTGTTCGACGGCGTCAGCTTGGCCGGGTGGCATGCCGCACCTCGCGTCTGTGGTTCGGTATACCCGGGTGGCCCGAGCGTCCTGGAGCACTTTGATAGCTTGGGGATTCAGCGTCCCGTGGAGCCGGAAAAGCACCCTGCCCGCTGGAAAGTCGAGGACGGTGTCCTGATCGGCGAGCAGGACACCCCTGGGAGCGGCTACGGCGGCTACCTCGTCAGCGATCAAGCGTTCGGGGACTTCGAATTGAAACTCGAGATGCGCCCCGATTGGCCAGCTGACACCGGTGTGATGCTCCGGCGTCAACGCGACAGCTGGGAAGGATTCCAGGTCCTCGTGGACCACCGGCCATCCGGCGGCATCGGGGGCTTCTTCGGCAACGGGCTCGCGAGTTTCTCGGCAGTTCCCTTCGCGATCGACGTCGTCCGCGACGACGCCGGACGGCCCGCCGGCCTCGTCGCCGACGACCCGGCCACCTCGGTGGAACCAGTGACGCAAGAGAAGCGTTCCCGCCTCAGCTATGCCGCCGACGTCGACGACTTCCTCAACGTGTGGCGCTGGGACGACTGGAATGAACTCCGGGTCCGCTGCGTCGGCGCCATGCCGGTCATCACCACCTGGATCAACGGCCTCAAGATCGCGGAACTCGATACCGCCACGCTGGAATCCCCGAACTACGATCCTGATGCCATCTACAAAGTGCTCGGCGACCGGGGGCATATCGCCCTCGAAGTTCACGACAACGACGCCATGTTCGGCGAAGCCCGCTGGGGCGTCGGAGCGCAATGCCGGTGGCGGAACATCCGGATCAAGGAGCTATCAACGAACTCCGGGGCATCGCAGTGATACGCACACTCCAGCCGGGTCAACGTTGCGAGGTGTGGATCGCTTCTGCGAGCACCGGGGCTTCCGAACTGGCTTTCACCACGGACAAGCTGCTGCTGGAAGCTCCCAACTGGGCTCCGGACGGTGCGGCGCTGATCCTCAACGGGGATGGTGTGCTGTGGCGGCTCGAACTTTCCGGAGGAACGATCGAAAAGCTGGCAATCACCGGTATCCCGGACCTCAACAACGACCACGTCCTCGCGCCCGACGGCTCCGCCATCTACCTCTCGGCGAATGACGGCCACATCTACCGCGCGGCCGTCGACGGCGGAGAAGCCGAGCGGCTTACCGTAGAGGACAGGTCCGTCCATTTCCTCCACGGCGTCAGCCCCGATGGACGGACACTCGCCTACGTGGGGATAGAAGCCGGCGACTTCACCCAGCCGGGCAGGCTCATGACGATTCCGGCCAGCGGCGGTCCGTCCACGCTCGTGGACACAGGCCCTGGCCACTGCGATGGACCCGAGTTTTCTCCAGACGGCGAGTGGCTGTACTTCAATACCGAGGCCTTTACGGACCTGCCAGGCCACGCTCAACTCGCCAGGGTGCGGGCTGGCAATGGCAGCACAGCGGAACGCCTGCTCCGGAGCGACACCGTCGACTGGTTCCCGCACCTCTCTCCCGACGGGCGCCTCGCCAGCTACATCCGTTTCCCCGGCGGAACGGCGGGCCACCCCGCAGACTTGCCGGTCGACGTCGTGCTTGTCTCAACAGATGACTGGGCGACGCCCCTCCACGTGTGGCCGCTCTTTGGCGGCCAGGGAACGCTCAACGTCAATAGCTGGTCTCCCGACTCCGAGCGCTTCGCGTTTATTGCGTACCCGGAAAGCTGACGGCGAGAAGAAAGGTGGACGGCCGCATGACCGACATTCCCACTGTTGAAACTGTTGAAACTGCTGCACCACTTGAACGCCAGGAAGAGGAACTGCTTTTCACCTCTTTCGACCACGCAGACGCATGGAAGCTCGGCTCCCGGCTCACCGAGATGGCGCAGGTTGCCGGTCACTCGATCGGCATCGACATCCGACGCCCCGGGCTCATCCTTTTCCGCGCCGCTCTGCCCGGCATCACACCAGACCAGGAATCCTGGATCGCGCGGAAGTCCGCACTCGTGCTGCGAATGGAAGCGAGCAGCGCGCTTGTGGAGGCCCGGCTCGCCTCTGCCGGAATAGATGCGGTCGCCGCAGGGTGGCTGGGCACCGACTATGCGGTGACCGGAGGCTCGTTTCCGGTGCGGGTCCGTGGCGTTGGCGTCGTCGCGGCCGTCACGGCGTCGGGACTTTCGTCGCAGGAGGACCACGACCTCATCGTCGAAGGGATCCGCCAACATCTCGCAGCCAAAATGGACCCGCGATGCGCAAACGGCTCGCCGACGCTGGGATTCCCGTAGCGCCTGCCCGTTTCTGCATCGCATACCATTTAGCGTGTCGTGGATGCCGTGCTGTGACCAGTCCAACAGGCCAGTTCGGGAATGACGCGCCTGAATTTCGGGTTGTCGCCATCATGAAGATTGAGATCTGGTCGGACGTCGCTTGCCCGTGGTGCTACATCGGAAAGCGCCGGTTCGAAAAGGCCTTGGGCGAATTCCCACACCGCGACTCGGTAGAGATCCAGTGGCGCAGCTACCAGTTGGACCCGAGCCTCCCTGAACACTACGACGGCACCGAGCTCGATTACCTGAGCAAGCGCAAGGGCATGAACCCGGCGCAGGTCAGTCAGATGTTCGAGCATGTGGCATTGCAGGCAAAGGGCGAGGGCCTGAACTACCGCTTCGACGACGTCGTGGTGGCCAACAGCTTCACGGCGCACCGCCTCATCCACCTCGCGGCCGCCCACGGTCAGCAGGACCAAGCCAAAGAACAGCTCCTGAGCGGCCATTTTGAACACGGCGAGGACATCGGAAGCCAGGAATACTTGACCAAGCTCGGCCGCGATTTGGGCCTGCCGGAAGCGGAAATCGCCGAATTGTTCAGCACCGACAAGTACGCCGAGGAAGTCCGCGGCGACATCGCCGAAGCCCGGATGATCGGCGTCACCGGTGTGCCGTTCTTCGTCATCGACCGCAAGTACGGACTCTCCGGCGCGCAGCCGTCCGAGGTCTTCAGGCAGGCCCTCACACAGGCGTGGCAGGAAGCCAATCCGCTAGTCGCCGTCGGCAGCCCCGACGCCGAAGCCTGCGGTCCCGACGGCTGCGCGATCTAGCGTCTTTCGATAGCGCCCCTCCGCGAACTGGCAGCAGGTGACCCCAAAACTGCGGCAAAGGTCATCTGCCGCCAGTTCGCGCCATGCACTCACGGCTTTGCTGACAGATCGCTGTAAAGTGTCTATATGCCTAGGATTACGGCCGCCAGCAACGCGGCGCAGCGCGCTGAAACCCGACGCCGGATCCTGACCGCTTTCGGTGAGCTGCTCTTCACCCACGGCCTGCCCGGACTGACCATGACCGATGTCGCTCGGCATGCGGGCGTCGGCCGGACCGCGGTGTACAACTACTACGCCGACATGGAACAACTCCTGATCGCCTATGCCTTGGACGAAACTGAACGCTTCCTCGGCGACCTGCGCGAATCCCTCGATGCCCTGCCGAATCCCGTGGACCGCCTGGCTCTATATGTACGTGCCCAGGTCGAGGATCTGAGCCGCCGTCATCTTCCTCCAGGTCCTGCGATGGCGGCCGTCCTGTCCCCTGCTTCCTTCGCGCAATTGGCGGACCACGTCGGCGAACTCAACGTGTTGCTCCAGGACATTCTGCGCGACGGCATAGCGGCGGGCTACCTACCGCCCACCGACGTGGAGCAGCTCGCCAGGCTCATCCACGGAACGCTCTCCTCCAGTGCGGCCCGCGGCAATGCGGCGAGCGGGTCGGAGCCGGAAGAACTGGAGAAGCGCTTGCTTCAGACCGTTCGGTTCGTCCAGTTGGGCGCGGGAGCAAGGTTCGACGACGGCGGTCGGCCCGCGCGCTTGGCGTGACACTGCCACTGGGCTAGCAATGCCACTGGGCTAGCACCGTCACCGAGGCTAGGGCGTGGGCGGCGGGAGCACCGGCAGCTTCGAATTGTCCGCAATCCGCTGGTCTTGGCGAGGACAACTGAGCTTTCCCGGGGTGTTGTCTACCAGTTCCGCCGGCACCAGCGCCGAGAAACCGGGAGCGAGGATGATATCCACGGAGGCATCCGCCCGTTGGTCCTGGAAGAAGTCGGTGTTCGGAACGTTTCTTTGGATGTTGAACGCTGCCGCTTCGCCGCTGGATCCCGAAACAACCATGGCCGAGCCCGAGTAGCTGGTGGTGGAGTTGTCGACGCTGCCCACGATGTATCCCCGGGCTTTCAGCTGGTCCGCCACGTTCTTGGCCAGACCAGACCTCCCGGCTGCGTTGTAGACATTGACCTTGATCTTATTGTTGGGCGTGTAGTCAAAAACGGCTGTCGGGCACACGGCCGCCGGTGCACTGCTCGCAACGGCGGAGGGGAAGCGGATCACGCCGTTCATGACTGCCCAGGCGCCCACAAGACCTGCAACGATCAGCCCGATGAGCAGCGCGAGAACGATCCCATGCAAGAGGCGGCGGCTGAACCACCCGGGATGGCTCTCAGGTCCGGGAGAATCCACAAAGGTCGCCCGGAGTTCCGGCCCAGTAACAACACGATGCCCATGCAGAATCGTCGGGTCTTTCTGACGATTCGGCTGGTTCCGGCGCTTCCTCGGATTCGCGTTATCGGGCACAGCCACCTGCTCTTCGGGGATTGTCTCGTTAACCATCTATCACAAGCACCCGCGCATGGATGGCCGTGCGCTGGTGGAGCGCGGTACGGACTGCACGGTGGAGCCCGTCTTCGAGGTACAACAAGCCCTGATACTGCACCACATGCGGGAAGAGATCTCCGAAGAAGGTTGAGTCCTCGGCCAACAGCGCTTCCAGGTCAAGGGTGCGTTTGGTGGTGACAAGTTCATCGAGCCGAACAGGACGCGGTGGCAGTGCGGCCCAGTCCTTGGGCGTGGAATAACCATGGTCAGGGTACGGGCGTCCCTCGCCCACAGCTTTGAAGATCACTGTGCAAGCCTAAAGAAGTAAGCCGTCCAAGGGAACTTGTGAGAAGTCGGGCATCAAGGTTGTGGCCAAAAGGTAACCGTTTGAAGGGTGGACGGCATACACCGAACTACGCACTTCCACGATTGCGGCCGTCGCCGGTTTCGAGTCGGAACGCTCTTGCCGGGAACGTAAGAAGGCTCCTCAATCAGCCAGGAGTGGAAGGACGAGACCCTTTCGGTCATTGACCTCTCCGCGTTGCCACGTCGTGAGGACTGTTAGACGCAGGCCTTGGTCAGTAGTGCATCAAGCATCATGAAGAACAAGCCACGGTGATCGGCCGCCTTCGGGTCGGTCATGTATTGAATGGACGCTCCGTCGTAGATCATCAGGAAAGACCTCACGAGCGCAGGGATGGCAATACGGCAGTGGTCGCCATTGTTTTGTGCCGCAGCGGAGAATATGTTTCCCAGTTCAACTTCGTAGGCCGGATAAATCTTCGCGGCCAGCGGGCTCACCGGGGCATTACGTGCTGCCCACAGAATGAGTTCGATCTCAGCAAGGAGGCTGGCGGGCTCTTCTTCCAGTGCGCGCCAGTAGCCTTCGGCTACTTGTTCCACGGCCTTACGAAGACCTAGGTGGACCGGGACCTCGCCGGAAAAACTGCTGAGGTTCTTCAGCCAAGCCTCGGCGGCCGCCTCCATAAGCTCTTCTTTACCGCTGAAACAGTAGTGAACGGCGGCCAAGGGAGCATTGGCCTCTTTGGCGACGGCCCGGATGGTCACGGACTGAACGCCCTCACGCCTCATTAGTTCCACCGTCGCTGAAATCAATTGTTCTTTTCGATCTTTCGCGGCTACCCGCATAGCTCACTCCCCAGTCTCCGATTTCAGTCCGTCTGAACACGTCCTAAGACTATTGCTTGGAGAGTGAAAGGTCCCACCTTTGTCTTGAACGACCGACCTGAATTTCTGTTCGGTCTTGGGTGGATAGCGCTATATGTAAGCACTCAAGGTGGTTGCCAGGCTGGGTCCTGTCATGGCCGGGACACCCTTCTTGTAGACGGAAGCGTCCAGAGGGAGACTGATCCGCTCTCACTAGCGGAGGGTTGTACAGTCTGGAGTGCACAAGCGGGTGATCGGAACCTCTCCAGATCACTTCCCTGCCCATGTTCTTAGGGACCGGATAGCCGCGTACTTGGTCAGCTTGCCGCGAGGGTGTTGGTGTCGATGTCCTGAGACGTGCCGTGCAGGTACCGTTCGAGGGAGTCATCCATGGCGTTGAGCCAGCGGGTGTGGTGTTTGACTGCCATGGTGCCGGTGACCACGGAGCGGTGGATCATGCCGCGGTATCCCGGGATGCCGCCGCGGCATGTGGTGTATCCAGTCCTTGAATAGCTGTGAAACAGTAATCGGTGGCGTCAATGAGTTCGCGCAGGTAGTCCGTCTGGAAGTCAACAGAAGAACTGGCACACCGTCCGTCAGACCGTCGGCAATCACCGCTGCGACACCGCCGCCGAGCTGGAACTGTTGAACCGGATCTTGGCGCTTCAGCGGCTGTTGACGAATCATTTCGAGCCACGGCAGAAGCTCCTGGCGAAGGTCCGGGCCGGAGCGAAGATCAGCAAAACATACCACCGGCCCGCGACTCCGTTCCAACGCGTTCTGGCCGACACCGGCACCGTCTCCCGGGACGTTAAGACGCGGCTACGGCGGGAAAACAAGCCCCTGAACTCGGCCGCCATCCCACGTCAGATCCAGGCACTTAGCGCCGAACTCCTAACACTGACCACCACGAACAGGGCACCAAACCCCAGCCCGCCATCCGGGCAAAACCAAATGATTCCCCGGGGCGTTCAAGAAGACTTTTTCTCAGAAGGGCGGGGTGAGAAATTATGGCAGACCATTGACTTAGACGCTCGTCCCTGTCACAGTGGACAACACCGTGATTCAGATCACCATTACGCGATCTGACCCGGATTTATCGAAACATCCCACACTGCAAATAGCGCGCTTAGGGATATGTCGCGCATAAGAAAGGGTCTAAAGCAATGGGCGCGACCACACCTCAGTTCCTGACACCCACAACAGGGGAAAAGATCGAATTCTGGTCAATGAGGCCCATGAAGCCCATGAAGGACGAATGGCAACGATTGCTCTGCAGATTCATCAACGCCGATCCTGTGGGCAGCTGGGATGACTTCATATTGTCGGAGTGGGAACTGAGGTCCTGCGGTTGGGAAGATTTCCACCCCCACACCGAGACGAACTTCCTGATGGAGGGCGAACTCCACATCGAGAGCGAAGGCAAGACGGTCATCCTGAAGCCCGGAGATTCAGCCCGCGTAAACCCGGGACAACTCGGCAAATACTGGGCGCCTGTCTACGCTCGAATGTTCACTATCTATGGCCCCAACCCCGAAGGTCTGGAATCACACTCCTTCCGATACTTCGAAATCTAACCGAGTTACGGCCTCACCACAGGCCCTGTACGGTCTCCTCAAGTTAAGGCCCAGGGGTCACCTGCCCCAACGCCTCGCCTGTAATCGGAGGACAAACGTCCCGCTACATGTTCGGGCTAATCTCGCGCAACGGCTAACCCGCCCCGCTGAGCGTTTGAATGTGGCAAACCACCATCCGCACCACTCGCGTCTATATCCCGGACGTAAATCCGGAACGCCAGACATCTTTGGTCACTGAGTGGTGTCTGGCAATGGCAAGGTGCCGTCTCACCGCTGCCCGCACAATTGTTTGTGTTTATCACTGCCATTCAAAGGAGAATCTTATGAGTGAAAACAGTTTGAGCGCTGTCGATGACCTGAAAAGGTCGATTGACTGGAAGCAGGGTTTGTCCATTTCACTGGGCGTGCCTTTGCTGATACTACCGTCCTTGGGATATATCCCGCTGTATTTGTCAGCCGCAGCAATTCTTATCTGGGGGCTGTCGGTGGTTCAGGGTTTCTTCCAAAACACGGCGTACGCCGAAATGGCCACCACGTTCCCCAAAGCCTCTGGCCTACCGGGCTATGCACAGCACATATTCCGCACCGAAAACTACAAGGGCAAGTACGACAAAGGCAAGCTGATCGGAGGCTTCAGCGCATGGAGCTACTGGTTCGCTTGGAACCCCGTGCTGGCGATCTTCGCCATTCTGGTTGGCGGCTACCTCCATGGGCTGTTCCCGGTGCTCGCCGAGACATTCACCGAATATCAGCTTTCGTTGCTTTCAGGTCTGGTAATTTTCGCGGGACTATTCGTGGTCAACTGGTTCGGCCTTAAGGACGGCGCCATCCTGGGTTACATCCTGGCGGCTGTTTCCCTGATACCGCTGATTGTCCTGGCTGTGGCACCTTTTGCCACAGGGCACGTTGACCTGGCCAACATCACTGGCAACTGGTTGCCGGCCGACTGGACATGGGACATGCACCACGTCCTCATTCTCTTTGGCATCTTCGCGATCGCACAATGGAGTGCCTGTGGATGGGAAACGGCAGCCATCTACGGCCCGGAATACAAAAATCCGGCCAAAGATGTTCCCAAGGCGCTTTATGCTTGCGGCATCATCTGCTTCTTCTCGTACGTTCTGGTCCAAACAGCCGTTATCGGCGTCCTGGGCGTTGACGGTGTCAAGGCCGAGCCTGTCTCACCCCTGATTCCGGTCGCCCGGGCTGTCTTCGGCCAAGCCGGTTCCATCGTCACAATCATCGTGCTGATCGCCGCCATGGTCCTGATCATCCAGACGGCCTATCTTGGTTCCTCCCGTGCCATGCACTCCATGTCGGCGGAAGGCAACCTCCCCAAGGTCTTCGGCAAAACGAACGGCCACGGAACTCCGTTCGTTGCCTTGCTTGTCACCGCAGCATTCAACATGGTCCTGATTTCGCTTGGATCCCTCGCGGCAATTCTTGCGGCCGCTGCGATCGGCTACACCTGCGCCAACGGCATCAGCCTGTTCGCCTACGTCAGGGCCAGGAAGCACCCCGCCTTCGCTCAACTGGAACGGCCTTTCAAAGCACCCAAGGGCTGGAAACACGTCGCCATGCTCTTTGGGCTGTTCAACCTGCCCCTGTGCCTGATTGGGGTGGTCTACCTGAACAGCCTGGAGATCGGCTGGACCTCAACCTGGCTCGGCTTTATCGTGCTGGCACTCTACATTCCGATCTGGTTCTACTCCCAACGTGAATCCAGGCGCGCGAATCATGAACCAGCCGCCGCTGTCCCCTTTCTAGCCCGCGATCCCGATGAGGACGCCGCTGCCCTGGAAGAGCTTCCGACTGGCAGGTGACACGGGATAACACCTGAATACGGGCCCCATGGCAGGGACCGAACTCAAACTCAGCACCGCAACGACCATCGTTGTTTCAGCATCGTTTCAGCATCAACTCCTCGGGATGAATCCGGTCGCCGCTGTCACCAATTCAGGACCCTCGGTCCGCGCCAGCTCCGAACCGAGCTGGCGCGGACCGGTGACACCTCCCTAACTACGCAGGCGGGAACCCATGAGCGAGTTTTATTCGCGGGGCACTCGAGCAGAAAATCACTGTTGGAACAGGCACACAACGACGGGCAGCCAACGTCTGGCACCCAGCAGGCGCGGCAGGAAAAGTCCCCACGGCAACCGGATCCCCGCGTGGATGTATGGCAGGCAGAGAAAGGAAAACAGATGTTCCCGACCGCCGAGAAGAGGCTGGTGGGCGGTTGCGGAAAATTCGCTGTTTGCTTGCGCTCTAACTCCCCGCGGCCGCGGGCCCTCGCTGCGCGAAAGCCCCGGTCTGACGTTTCCTTTGTTGCCGCATTCGCATCCGGTCAGGGGGTCGGGTTCGTTGGCGGAGTCGGTGATCCGGCGGTGCGCGATGCGTCCGATGGAGGTCTCGCAGGCGTTCTCGGGGGCGCCGTTCGGCCACCAGGCCACGATGGGTGCGTCGGGCAGGAGCAGGGCCGCGACGAGGGATTCGCTTTCCTTGGCGAGTTCCCCGTAGCCGCGCAGCACGATGACTTCCGAGGCCCCGGCGTCCCCGCCGACCCGGATCTGGGCGTCCAGGCGGGTCGGTGCCTGGGCGCCGGCGTCCGCGAGGACGATGATGCGGCAGGGGTGTTCGCGGCTGGCGTCGTTGGCTGCCTCGATGGCTTCTTCTTCCAGCCCGGATGTGGTCACGACCACCAGGGTCAGGACGCGTCCGAGGGCGATCACGCCTCCTTGCTCGCGCAGGGAGGTGATCTTCTTGGAGATCTTGGAGGTGGTGGTGTCCGGCAGGTCTACGATCATGGCCTTCTCCAGGTTCGTCCGTCGCGGGCAAGCAGCTCATCGGCCGAGGCCGGGCCCCAGCTGCCGGGAGCGTAGGGCTCGGGCTGTTCCTCCAGGGACGCCCAGTAGTCCTCGAACGGGTCAAGGATCTTCCAGGACTCCTCGACTTCGGCGTGCCGCGGGAACAGCGGGGGTTCGCCCAGCAGCACGTCCAGGATGAGCCGTTCGTACGCTTCGGGACTGGACTCGGTGAAGGAGTGCCCGTAGCCGAAGTCCATGGTCACGTCGCGGACTTCCATCTGCGTGCCCGGGACCTTGACCACCTCATCAAACGGCGTCCGGGGTTACGCTTTGACGTTCGCCCTGACCTCGTTGGCGAAGTCCTCGCTACTCCAGTCGCGCCGGCCAAAGCCGACCAACGCGAAACTCGGCGGCAACAGCCCCCGGTTGGCGAGGTCGTACACTGCGGGCAGGAGTTTCTTACGGGCAAGATCACCGGTGACCCCGAAGAGCACCAGCGATGACGGCCCGGCAATGCGGTTCAGACGGCGGTCACGCGGATCCCGGAGGGGATTGCGGCGGGTAGCCTTTCCGGTGGACCTGTAACCGATTTCAGTTTCTGGCATGTTTGGGTTTGTGCCTTAGCTTTCGAGCGGGCTGGTCTGGCCGGCAAGCGCAGCGATGATGTCCTGGAGCTGGGCGACCCCGGCTCCGCGATCTGTGAGGTGTAGGCGCAGGACCGGGCGGCCGTGGTTTTCCAGGACCTGGGCATCGCCGGCGGCCTGGGCCGTGATGAGCTGGCCGAAAGTGAATGGCCGTTCCGGGATGGCGATGTCGCCGTTCGCGGAAGCCGTTACCTGCAGGAATGAACCGATGGCGGGCCCGCCCTTGTGGAACTGTCCGGTGGAGTGCAGGAAGCGCGGACCCCAGCCGAAGGTGACCGGGCGGCCGCTGAGGCGGGCGAGTTCGTCACGGACACCCTCGAACCCGGCGTACGCGATCCGGTCGAAGTAGGCCTGGACGCTGAGGTAACTGTCGTCGTCGAGCGTTCCCAAGAGGGCTCCGACGGCTTCCTCTGCGGTGGCTGCACCACGGAGCCAGTCACCGCCGCGTACTTCGATCGCGCCGTCGGTGAACGCGGCGGGGGTGGGTTCGGGACGGGCGTCCAGCAGGCCGCGCGCGGCGATCTTGGCCGCCTCGACGTCGGGCTGGTCGAAGGGGTTGATGCCCAGCAGGCGCCCTGCGACCGAGGTGGCGAATTCCCAGAGGAACATCTGCGTGGCCAGGCCACCGGCGATCGCCGCTTCGTTCTCACCGAGTTCGACGTCGGAGTCCGCACCGACCAGGCGGATCACCAGGACGTCGTCCGCGCCGCTGCTGACCTCGGGGGCGGAAGGACCGGCAACGACCGGCAGCACGCCCGTGCCGAGCTTGCCGGTGGACTCGGCGATGAGTTGTTCGGCCCAGTCCGCGAAACCGACAATGCCGGAGCCGTCTTCGACGATGAGGATCTTGTTGCGCAGCGGGGTGGTGCCGCCCAGGGCAGCGCCGAGCCGGAGCCCGATGTTTTCGGGGGAGTCCTCGTTCAGGATCTCCGCTGCTTCCTCGGCCTCGTCCAGGAATGCCTGGATATCGACTCCGGCGAGGCCGCTGGGGACCAGCCCGAAAGCCGTGAGCGCCGAGAACCGGCCGCCGACGTTCGGGTCCGCGTTGAAGACGGCCCGGTAGCCGGCTTCCCGGGAGGCCTTGTCCAACGGGGACCCCGGATCGGTCACGATGATGATGCGGCTCTTGGCATCGATGCCGGCCAAGGTGAAGGCCTGCTCGAACACCCGTCGCTGCGAGTCGGTTTCCACGGTAGAGCCGGACTTGGACGAGACCACGATAGCGGTCTGGGCCAGGCGGTCCGTCAGGGCGGCACCGAGCTGTTCGGGGTCGGTGCTGTCCAGCACGGTCAGCTCGACGCCGGCGGTGCCGGCAATGACCTCCGGAGCAAGCGAAGAACCGCCCATGCCACACAGGACAATGCGGGAGACACCTTCTGCCCTGAGGGCATCCCGGAGTTCCAGGATTCCTTCGACCAAGGACCGGGAAACGGTCGCCGCGTCCACCCATCCAAGACGGACGGCGGACTCGGACTCCGCATCGGGACCCCACAACGTGTGGTCCTTCGCGAAAATCCTGGTGGCAATCCGGTCTTCAACAAGGGCCGGGACGTGCTGCTCGATGGCCTGCTGCGCAGCACCGCTGGCGTCGTAACTGAGAGTGCTCATGTGGGTTAGGAAGCCTTCCGTGCAGAGGCAAGGGCACCTTCGACGTCGGCCAGGAGTTCCTTCCAGCTGGCCACGAACTTCTCCAGGCCCTCGGACTCCAGCTGGGCGACGGTCCGGCCGCTCAGGTAGATGTGGCGTGCCAGGGTAACTACCTGCTGTTCGTCGATTTTGGCCGTCGTGGCCGCGATCTCGTCCCTGACGAGGGACAAGTTGCGCACAATTTCTTTTGCGTGCCGTCCACCACAGTCCTCGCGATTGCTGTCAGATTCACGGTTATTCCCCTTTCATTTTGCAATGCTCCGTGGGCCTGGTGCGGACTCGAATGATCCGGTCACGTGGCTCCAAGGCTGACATGAACACTTGTTCCAGTCAATGGTTCATAAATACGGCAGCCGTCTTTATCGACCCCAAGGCGTACATTTTGGGCGGAATATTCATGTGGAACGGTTGACTTATACATCTGTTCATGTGAAAGTTTGTGGAACGCGCTTCCGTGACCGGCATCACAACGCCAGTAGGACTCAGGGCAGAGCTCGACTGGTCCCTTTGGAAACAGGGAATGCCGGATTCGCAGATCCCCTTTCCCGGAATCCAACCGGGGCTGTGGATCTCAGCGCAGTTCCATCACCCAACCCAAGACGAACAGTTCTAACGAACCATGCACGTCACTATTCATGGAGGAGAAACAAATGGAAACCGTTGTAGGAACACTGAGTAAGGCCGGATCCATCCACAAGGTAGTTGGCGGTTATTTGGGCCTGCCGCCGATGAACGAGCCAGGGACCGTCGCTGCCATCGGCGACTCCCTCCACAACCCCGAAGGCTCGGTCATGTGCGCCGGATTCTTCGAGCTGAAGGCTTCCGAGCCGCTGGTGTACACGTACACCTACGATGAAATGAAGGTCGTCATCAAGGGCGAATTCATCCTCACCGACGAAACCACAGGCGAAGTCACGCACGCAAAGGAGCGCGACGTCCTGTTCTTCCCGAAGGGAACCACAGTCAAGTTCGAGACCCCCGAGTACGGCTTGGGGTTCTTCACCGGCGACCGCACCTTCGCCCCGTAAGGACCGACCATGCGTTCCGCGTCCATGCCGCCGGCAGCAGGCACAGGCCTGGAACCTGGTTTCCGCGGTGTCATCTGTGCGTCTTTTGGCGCCACAGGTGACACCGCGGGTCTAGACACCGGTGTCCAGCCCAGGCATGACCTTCGTTTCCAAGCTGCAAACCACGAGGCCCTCACGGAACTGAGGTCCGCGCTCGGGCGTTCGCACGTCGGAGTCCGCCTCGTACTCGCCGGGCCGCCGGCGGACATCCGCGCTGCCGCAGCCGCCGCAGCGGAATGCGGACTGCAACAGGAGGAGCTCACCCTCCTGAACGACGAGACCGCACCCCGGGTAATTTACTGCCCACATTGCCATGCCACCACGGCAACCGTTCGCGAAGCGGGCTCCGAGGTGCAGTGCCAGGGATGTGCCACCACTCTGGCTACAACCGATCACTTCTCGCGCCGAATGGGCGCGTACCTGGGGTACTCAGCCCACGCCGAGGAGGCATCATGACTATCACGGCGCTCCCGATCACTGCCCACCCGGCCGTGGAAGGTGGCCTCCAGCTGGAGGTGACGAACGTCAGTCCCCAGACGGAATCGATTGTCAGCATCACGTTGGCTGATCCGTCGGGGGCACGCCTTCCGTCCTATGTCCCGGGCAGCCACCTGGTTGTCCAGTACGGCAGCGGCGTGAATGCGTATTCACTCACCGGTTCGGGCAACGCCCCGTCCGAATACGCCATCTCGGTCCTCCGGGTCGAGGACGGCGCGGGCGGCTCAGTGGCGATGCACCATCTCGCGGTCGGCGACCGGGTGTATGTCTCGCGTCCCCGCAGTGCTTTTGCCCCGGCATCTACAGCCACCCACCATCTGCTGATCGCTGCGGGAATCGGGATCACGCCGGTACTCTCGCACGCCAGGGCGGCGGCCGACCGCGGCACGACATCATCCTTGATCTACGTGTACCGGCCCGGGACCGGAGCCCACGTGGAGGAAGCCAGGGACCTGCTGGGACCCGCACTGACTGAATGCAGCGACCGCGGCAGTTTCCAGAATGTCCTCACCGAACGGCTCATGACCCAGAGCCTGGGAACCCACCTCTACGTCTGCGGCCCGATTGCCTTCATGGATGCAGTCCTGAATCAGGCTCGGGAGCTGGGATGGCCACCGGCGAGGCTGCACTCGGAAGCCTTCGGGGCGGCCGAACTGGACGACGGCGAGCCGTTCACGGTGAACTTGGTCCGCAGCGGCCTCAAGCTGGACGTGCCGGCCGGCGTGTCGCTGCTGGAAACACTCGAAAGGGCAGGGAAAACCATCCCCAACATGTGCCGCAAAGGCATCTGCGGGGAATGTGTCCTGCCGGTCCTCCGGGGAACCCCGCAGCACCGGGACCTCTACCTGACCGATCAGGAAAAGGCCGAGAACACCACAATGATGTGCTGTGTTTCACGCAGCGAAGACCCAGAATTGGAGTTGGACCTTTGAGCATCACCATTGGCAAAGACACTGACGCCGCCACCCTTCCGGAACGCATCAGGCGCTTTCCTTTCCCCTTCACCGGTGAAAGCTACCGCTACAGCGCCAACGTCGAACCGGCCAACAAAAACGTGCCGACAGACGCTGGCGCCTGGGGAGCCGGAGTCATCGACATCGACGAGTTCTACCTCCAGGAACTGGCCGACCGCGACCAGATCCTGACCCGGGACCCCTCACGCATGCAGGTCCTGCCCCATATGCGGCCCGCCGTGTGGGACACGATCGCCACCCTGCTGCCTGCCATGGCCGAAGATTACCCGGACATGATGTCCTTCCAGCGCGAAGGGAACGCCTGCCGCTGGCAGAACAAGCTGCAGGGCCTCGACGTGGAGTTCACCGTCGGCGACGACGACTCGCTGCCCATGGGCCCCCTGCGGTTTTTGGGCAGCCAGATCCAGGATGACATCGTTCTCCTCGACATCCGGGACAACACGATGTGGCTCGACGCCGGGCTGGTCTCCTTCGCCGCGGACTGGTCCTTCAATTTCGACGTCGGCATGAACTTCCTCGAAATCCACGGCCCCGTCCCGCGGGTCAAGGAAGAAAACATCATCCGCCGCGCCGAGCAGTTCCTCCTGCGACTGCAGCCCGGAGAACAGTTCCGCCGCACCAACTGGACCATGACCGTTGGCAACCGCCTGGACACCTCCACCGAAACCTACCCCGAGTGGGGCCCGGACCGCGGAACCATCGCCACCGACCCTGACATGCCCGACAAGCTCCACCTTCGCGTCGAGGTCCAGCACCTGATCCGCCTCCCCCACACCGGAGTCCTGCTGTTCCTGATCCGCAGCTACCTCCTGCCCCTCAGGGACATCGCCAAGGTCCCCGCCTGGCGCGAGAGGTTTGGCCACGTACTGGCAGAGCTCCCGGAAGACATGGCCGAATACAAAGGCATCATCCGCTACCGCAAAGCGGCGTCTGACTGGCTGCTGGCCGGCTAACGAGCGTGCCCTGTCAGGGGGCTGGCTGGCCGCATCCAGCCGGTCCCGAATCACAGGCACCCTCACCCTGATCAACCAACTCTCTACCACAAGCTCGTCCTCAAACAGGACTCACTAAGGAGATAATCATGACTATCAGCAGTGAAGCTCAAGCCGTTGTTGGGACGGCGCATCCGTTGGATCCGTTGTCGCGGGTGGAGATTTCCCGTGCGGTTTCGATTTTGAAGGAGGGCCCGGCTGCGGGGGAGTCGTTCCGTTTTATCAGTGTTGAGTTGCGTGAGCCGTCCAAGGCGGATTTGCGTAATGGTGTGCAGGTGGCGCGTGAGGCGGACGCGGTTCTGGTGGACCGGGCTCAGGGGCGTGCGTTCGAGGCGGTCGTGAGTCTTGAGACGGGCACGGTGGATGCGTGGAGGCAGCTTGCTGCCGGTGTTCAGCCGCCGTTCATGGTGGATGAGTTCGCCGAGGGTGAGGAGAGTTGCCGGAAGAATCCCGAGGTTCAGGCTGCTTTGGCCAAGCGCGGGATCACGGATATGTCCTTGGTGTGTTTCGAGCCGTGGTCCGTGGGTTATTTCGGTGAGGATGATGAGGGCCGGCGTTTGATGCGTGCCCTGGTTTTTGTTCGGGACGAGGCGGACGATAGCCCGTACGCGCACCCGATCGAGAATTTCATTGTGATCGTGGACTTGAATTCCGGGGAGGTCGTCAAGCTTGAGGATGACCAGGCGATCCCGGTTCCGGCCGCTTCGGGTAATTACCTGCCCAAGTACGTCGGTCCGGCCCGTACGGACCTCAAACCCATTGAGATCACCCAGCCCGAGGGTGCGTCGTTCACGGTGACGGGTAATCATGTGCAGTGGGCTGATTGGTCTTTCCGGGTTGGTTTCACCCCGCGTGAGGGTCTGGTCCTGCACCAGCTCAAGTTCCGGGATCAGGGTGTTGAGCGTCCGGTGATCAACCGGGCTTCGTTGTCGGAAATGGTTGTTCCTTATGGTGATACGGCCCCGGTGCAGGCGAAGAAGAACGCGTTTGATTCCGGTGAGTACAACATCGGTAACATGGCCAACTCCCTGACGTTGGGTTGTGACTGCCTGGGTGAGATCAAGTACTTCGATGGTCATAGCGTGGACAGCCTCGGTAACCCGTGGACGATCGAGAACGCGATCTGCATGCATGAGGAAGACGATTCCATTTTGTGGAAGCACTTCGATTTCCGTGAGGGCACCACCGAGACCCGGCGCAGCCGGAAGCTGGTGATTTCCTTCATTGCTACGGTCGCGAACTATGAGTACGCGTTCTACTGGCACCTTTTCCTTGACGGGAGCATCGAGTTCCTGGTCAAGGCCACCGGTATTCTTTCCACTGCCGGGCAGAAGCCCGGTGAGAAGAGCCCGTACGGTCAGTCCCTGAACAACGATGGCCTGTACGCCCCGATCCACCAGCACATGTTCAACGTCCGGATGGACTTCGAGCTTGATGGTCTGAAGAACGCCGTTTACGAAGTGGACATGGAAATCCCCCGGGAGAACCCCACCCATACCGCGTTCATGGCCGTGGATCGTTTGCTGGAGACCGAGAAAGCCGCGATCCGTAAGACCGATTCGGGCAAGCACCGGTTCTGGAAGGTCGTCAACCACGAGAGCAGGAACATCGTGGATGAACCGGTCGCGTACCGGTTGATCCCCACCGATGGTATCCAGCTCGCGGCCGGGGACGAGTCCTACGTCTCCAAACGTGCCCAGTTCGCCCGGAACAACCTCTGGGTCACCGCTTACGACCGGACCGAGCGCTTCGCCGCCGGGGAGTTCCCGAACCAGTCCACCGGCGCCGATGACGGCCTGCACGTCTGGACCGAAAAGGACCGGAACATCGTGGACCAGGACCTCGTGGTCTGGTACACCTTCGGCATGCACCACGTCGTCCGTCTCGAAGACTGGCCCGTCATGCCCCGCCAGAACATCGGCTTCATGCTCGAACCCCACGGCTTCTTCAACCAAAACCCCACCCTGAACCTCCCCACCGAAACCCGGGGCACCAACGGCGGGCACTGCAGCACAGGAAACGAACAATAAAGGCAAGCAAGCAATAACCGTGGTCCCCGGTGCCGTCCGCATCCGCACCGGGGACCACACCCCTTTTTCCACCCCGATCTTCAGTCCCCGGTGCTGTCCACATCCGCACCGGGGACTGAACCCATACCCCACCCAAACCCAGCAGCGAGAGCGTGATCCGCGTGTTCAACATCCCCGCAATTACCTGGACCCTCACCGCCGCCCTGCTCCTGGGCGGAAGCTACCACGCCCTGCAAGCGGCACGGTCCCGCCAACACACGGACCGGGTCAACAACATCCTCCACGCCCTCATGAACATCCTGATGGCCGCCATGCTCTGGAACCTCGCCCCCACCACCATGCTGGCCCAGATCGCCGTCCTGGCCGCCGCAGCCCTCTGGTTCACCATCCAAGCCGTCGCCCGGCCCGAATTCAAAACACTCTGCACCACCGCCCAAGGCCAGCTCAAATGCGCCTACCACGCCCTCACCATGGCCGGCGCAGCCACCATGCTCGCCCTCATGACCCACACACCCACCCACGCCCCGGCAAACCAAACAGCCGAGGCAACGGCAGAGGGGATGCCAATGCCAATGCCGGCCAGCCACCACGGCATCACCTCGGCGCAGGTCAGCACACCCGACACAACAGCAGCAGCCGTGGCAGGCCTCGGCCACACCCCCGCTCTCCTGCTCACCCTCGTCTTCACCGCCGCCGCAGCAACCTTCCTCACCCTCATTCTCCACCACCGCAGGACCGCCACAACCGGCACCCACCACGCTAGTGCCCGCAAACGAACCACACGCACCGAACACGCCCTCGAAGCCCTCGGCGCCACCACCATGGCCCTCATGTCCGTTGCCCTGATTACGTAAAGACATAAAGGCAGCTTTCCTGAGGACATCAAGGGTGTCTGTTGACCTCTTGATAAGATCGCGGGGCAATCGGACAATTCACCGGCCCCACCAGTTCCAAGCAGATCATTTCCCCATGACAGTCCACCCCCCGGAAGTGGGACTGTGGAAATAACGGTGTGTACCAAAACCGTTGGAAAACAGAGAGAAATTTCCGAGGTCGATGCCGGCCGTGAGCTGGTAAAGAAGGCCAAGGAACAGGACCTGGCGCTGACCGGCCCGGACGGGCTGCTCAAGCAGTTGACCAAGACCGTCATCGAGACCGCCCTGGACGGGGAACTGACCGAGCACCTCGGTTATGAAAGACACGACGCGGCGGCCAAGGTCACCGCCAACTCACGCAACGGCACCCGGCTCATCCGGCGATCATCCGGCTGGAGAACCCGTGGATGTCGCCAAAGGTGCTCGCGGAGCGCATCGGCTAATCCGTGTGTGCGACGTGGTTCAGGAAAATCGGGGCCAAGATCCGGCCGGAGCATTGCCGGCGGATTCAGCAGACTGGATCAGTTATGAATTCGGGACCAGGCCCAGTGCGACTGTGCTTATCTGAAGCGCTCATAGCTGTCGGTGCAGGGACACCACGGACACCTGCCGGACCAAACGATTCTGTCCCGCAGGGCGGGATCTGCTGGCCGGGATATGGGAGCTGCTCCGTGGGTTGGGGCTGTTCTGCGGCGGCTCTTGGATGAGACCGGGATCGGGTGCAGGACCAGCTTCGCGCCTGGGTCTAGCGTTCGGCCATGGTGTTCCGGACCAGGACCGTGCCGGCCAAGCTCTATGATCCGGAGAGCAAGGGCGGCGTGGAACGGACGAACCAGTCCCTGGAACCTCGCTCTTGCCGGGAAGTCCTTCGCGTCGCCGAAGGACTTCAATGCCCAGCTCGCGGCGTGGCTTGCCATGGCCAAACGCCCGTCTGGTCCGCTGCACTGGTGCCCGTCGCACGGAGCTACTGAGGACGACCCTACGGGCAAGTTCCACTGCCGGTCATTGGGCAGTTGTGCCACCCTGGCCGTTTTTCAGGGCCGCTGAACTAAGAGGGATGCGGCTTCTGGAGGGCTGAGCGACCAGAGTGGACACGAGAAGTTCAACAGCCCTGTCAGCAGGGTTAAAGGCCGGCCTTGGCAAGAAGTGCATCAACCATCATAAAGAAGTTGGCGCGATGATCCGCAGCATTCGGGTCGGTAATGTATTGAATGGCGGCCCCGTCATAGATCATCAGAAATGACCTGACCAAGGCTGGGATGCCTATGCGGCACTCTTCACCGTCGCTTTTCGCCGCAGCAGAGAACATATTTCCCAGCTCCACCTCATAGGCGGGATAAATCTTCGCCGCCACGGGGCTGCCGGGGGCATTACGTGTTGCCCACAAGATAAGTTCGAATTCAGCAAGTAGGCTTGCCGGCTCTTCCTCCAGTGAGCGCCAGTAGCCTTCGGCTACTTGTTCCACGGTCTTACGAAGTCCCAAGTGAATCGGGAGGTCACGGGAAAACCGGCCCAGGTTCTTCAACCACGCCCGCGCGGCTGCTTCCATGAGATCGTCTTTGTCAGCGAAGTTGTAATGCGCGGCGGCCAGCGGTGCGTTCGCTTCCTTTGCAATGGCCCGCATGGTTACCGACTGAACGCCCTCACGCCTCATGAGTTCTACGGTCGCGGCGATTAGCTGTTCTTTTCGTTCTGCTGACGGTACCCGCATAATTCACTCTCCAGTCTCGGGGTCTCCCCCGGCAAGGACCCTTCTTAAGGGTATCGCTTTTGCATCGTTTGAACCATTGACTGGAACGGGTGTCCCTATCAGGCTGTTCACGCACCTCACATATTGCACCCGTTTTCCAACCCACCGCGAGTCGACGACATCGGCCTCAAAGGCTCCGAGCACTCACTTTGGTAGCCGCACTGGGTGTGAGGCCCGACGGGGGACTTAGCACGTTAATGTGTGCAGGTCCCCCGGTGGATCCCACAGGAATTGGCCTGCTGCCATTACTTTATCTAAGAGCACGGATCATTTTTTTGAAAAGTCGATTGGCTGCATGGGGCCAGTTGTTAGCTTGTGGAGAGGGTGTCGGTGAGTTCGTCAGGCGTGTTGGTGTCGATGTCCTGGGACGTGCCGTTCAGGTACCGTTCGAGGGAGTCATCCATGGCGTTGAGCCAGCGGGTGTGGTGTTTGACTGCCATGGTGCCGGTGACCACGGAGCGGTGGATCATGTCGCGGTATCCTAGGATGTCGTCGTGCTTGTGCTGCATCCAGTCCTTGAAGAGCTGGGAAACGGCGTCCAGGTCGAAGGGCGGGTAATCGGTGGCGTCAATGAGTTCGCGCAGGTAGTCCGTTTGGAAGTCGGCCTCTGCGTCGTGGTCCGGAAGCGCGGCCTGGCGTTCGAGCCAGAGCTGGATGTTGGCCTCGCGTTCGGCGAGGGAGGGCAGGTTAATCGCACCGGTCATGACGTCGCGAGCAAACCAGGCCTGGGCGTCAAACATGTTGAAGGTGTAGTACTGGTCCTGCGCGCCGAGGTAGAACAGGTTGGTGTTCTGCTGCCAGACGACACCTTTGTAGAGGTTGCCCGGGTACAGCACGTTCGGTGACTTCAGCGACAGCTCGCTGGGCAGGAACGGGTACTTGTGCTGGTATCCGGTGCAAAGCACGACGGCGTCAAAGTCGTCATGGGTGCCGTCACTGAAGTATGCGGTGCTGCCCTGGAAGTGGGTGACGAGCGGCCGCTCCACGGTGGTCTCGGGCCAGTGATAGCCCATCGGGTTCGTGCGGTAGCTCATGGTGATGGATGCGGCGCCCATTTTGTGGGCCTGCATGCCGATGTCCTCAGCGGAATAGCTGCTGCCGATCATGAGCAGCCTCTTGCCGTAGAACCGCTCTGCGCCCCGGAAATCGTGGGCGTGCATAACCTCGCCCGGGAAAGTCTTGATGCCCTTGAACTCGGGGACGGCAGGGACGTGGAAGTGGCCGGTGGCAACCACGAGCTTGTCGAACACGTGGGTCTCGGTGAGGTTGGTTTTGAGGTCCTCAACCGTCACTGTGAATTCCTGCGTGGCCTCGTTGTAGGTGGTGTGGCGGGCAACGGTGTTGAACTTGACGTACTTGCGGACGTCGGATTTTTCCACGCGGCCCTTGATGTAGTCGAAGAGGACCTCGCGGGGCGGGAAGGAGGAAATGGGGCGGCCAAAGTGCTCGTCAAAGGAGTAGTCCGAGAACTCGAGGCACTCCTTGGGCCCGTTGGACCACAGGTGGCGGTACATGCTGGAATGGACGGCCTCGCCGTGCCCGTCCAGGCCGACCCGCCAGCTGTTGTTCCATTGACCGCCCCAGTCGTCCTGCTTTTCAAAGCACTTGATCTCGGGGATGGCGGCGCCTTTTTGGCGTGCTGATTCAAAGGCCCGCAGCTGTGCCAGGCCGCTGGGGCCGGCACCGATGATTCCGACTCGTAGTGTCATGATGCTCTCCTCTTCCAATAGATCTCTGGGTCGCTAGTGCGCGACGCTGTGGGTTGCCACGCGCCAAGCCGGCACTCAGACAGGTGCCGCCTGCGGTAGCGGGTGATGCTTTTGGTACCCGGCCATACAGCCGGGCGAGTTCGCTCTTACGGGGCGAAGGTGCGGTCGCCGGTGAAGAACCCCAGGCCGTACTCGGGGGTCTCGAACTTGACTGTGGTTCCCTTCGGGAAGAACAGGACGTCGCGCTCCTTTGCGTGCGTGACTTCGCCTGTGGTTTCGTCGGTGAGGATGAATTCGCCCTTGATGACGACCTTCATTTCATCGTAGGTGTACGTGTACACCAGCGGCTCGGAAGCCTTCAGTTCGAAGAATCCGGCGCACATGACCGAGCCTTCGGGGTTGTGGAGGGAGTCGCCGATGGCAGCGACGGTCCCTGGCTCGTTCATCGGCGGCAGGCCCAAATAACCGCCAACTACCTTGTGGATGGATCCGGCCTTACTCAGTGTTCCTACAACGGTTTCCATTTGTTTCTCCTTTGAAAATGGTGCTGTGAATGGTTCGTCAGAACTGCGTCTTCGACAGAACTGTCATCCTTTGGGCGGGATATGGGAGTGGCCGCATAGCAGCTGAGCAGCCCGATCGGACCCCTAGGGCATCGCTTGCAAATCGGAGATTTTTGGATCTGCACGGTAGGCGACCACTCCTAGCGTGATGCAAGTCACGATGTTTGTGCCTGAAACTTTGAAATGAACAAGCGTCTAAGTCAATCGCGCATACTGGCATCTTCTCCATTTGGGCGCACGTCGACCCTCGTGCTTATGGCAAACGCTGAGCCCCGTGAACGTCGAACTAAAAGCGGGAACATGCCCTCGCCCATTACACGGTGCGGCCTCATGAAAGCCTCCGGGCATATGAATAAGGGGGAACGCTCAATCAAGAAACGGGCCGAAGACCAGGCGACAATTTTCCGCTT
This sequence comes from Arthrobacter methylotrophus, assembly GCF_039539965.1. Classification (NCBI taxonomy): domain Bacteria; kingdom Bacillati; phylum Actinomycetota; class Actinomycetes; order Micrococcales; family Micrococcaceae; genus Arthrobacter; species Arthrobacter methylotrophus. The sequence continues at coordinate 4,057,391 of NZ_BAABED010000001.1, forward strand.
TGATTTCAAAGGGTCCGGTCCTGAGAACCTCACCCGCGCTACATGAGGCTCGCTATGACCCTCCGCCTGTTGTCATGGCAGAGGCGGACCCCCTTGCATAGGGGCCACTTAGCGCATAACTTCACGCGTTATTCCGAACGGAACTTAGTCCGAGAGGGCAGCCGCATAGCGTCCCGGCTCCTAACGCGCAACCAAATGCCATGCCTTCCCGTTCGTATTGCCAGTTCCTGGAGGTCGTTCACGGCTTCATCAAGGCGCTAATCCAAAGCGCGCCGGCTAGTGACATAAATGTAGATGGACTCAAGGAGGGCGGTCATGGTGTTCCATTGTGTTAGCTGATTGCATCCGTTATTTCATTCCAGGTTCCCTCTAGAGAGCTCGGACACTCCGTGGTGAACAAACGAAGAAGTGTGGTTGCTCAACGGGTGCGAACGGCACGATGAGCCACTGGCCGCCGTAGAACTCGACGTATGAATCCGAGGGGCACCGTGCGTAAGCCTCTTCACGAGTCATGACTTTCTCTTTCTGAATCCGAAGTACGAACCGAATGGCTCTGGGGCTGGAACTCCCGGGATCATCCGCGACCCGATACCGATAGAAAGGTGGAGGCCCTGCGTATTTATGTGTGATGCACATCACGAACGCTTGCTCAAAATACTGTGACATGAACGCTTGTATAAGTCAAGCGTTCAAAACATGGTCTCTATTACCTTGCCCAGCGGCATCCGATCGCCTCAACACGCAGGGCATACGCAGCAGGCGCAGGTGCTCCAGCGCGGACCCTGCCCCATTTGGGAGACCACAAGAAACGGCAATATGCGCCTACCGTCGCCCGCCTCCGGTATTGACATTGCAGGTCACGGGAAAGCTCGCAACGGAGGGTCCTCGCGCGCCATGGCTGATGCACGGGACTCAATGTCAGCGTGGGCGGCAACACCCGATGCCCGTCATCGGCCCCGGGAATCTCCTCCTCCTGGCCGCGCTTTCCAAATCCTTGCGAGCCTCGATGTTCTAGACAGAAACTTCCGTTTAGGACGGTTGACTTATACGAGTGTTCATGTGAAAGTTTGTGGAACGAATCATAAGTGACTGGCATCACACCACCGCACTTGGGGCTGAGCTGGCTGACCTTCTTGAGGCTAGAGAATGTCAGGTTGCAGACAATCTCCCCGAGCTATCCGGGAGTTCTAACCAAGATGCTGCGCAGCCTCATACGCGCCAAAGCACACAGTTCTGACGAACCATTCACAGCACCATTTTCAAAGGAGAAACAAATGGAAACCGTTGTAGGAACACTGAGTAAGGCCGGATCCATCCACAAGGTAGTTGGCGGTTATTTGGGCCTGCCGCCGATGAACGAGCCAGGGACCGTCGCTGCCATCGGCGACTCCCTCCACAACCCCGAAGGCTCGGTCATGTGCGCCGGATTCTTCGAACTGAAGGCTTCCGAGCCGCTGGTGTACACGTACACCTACGATGAAATGAAGGTCGTCATCAAGGGCGAATTCATCCTCACCGACGAAACCACAGGCGAAGTCACGCACGCAAAGGAGCGCGACGTCCTGTTCTTCCCGAAGGGAACCACAGTCAAGTTCGAGACCCCCGAGTACGGCCTGGGGTTCTTCACCGGCGACCGCACCTTCGCCCCGTAAGAGCGAACTCGCCCGGCTGTATGGCCGGGTACCAAAAGCATCACCCGCTACCGCAGGCGGCACCTGTCTGAGTGCCGGCTTGGCGCGTGGCAACCCACAGCGTCGCGCACTAGCGACCCAGAGATCTATTGGAAGAGGAGAGCATCATGACACTACGAGTCGGAATCATCGGTGCCGGCCCCAGCGGCCTGGCACAGCTGCGGGCCTTTGAATCAGCACGCCAAAAAGGCGCCGCCATCCCCGAGATCAAGTGCTTTGAAAAGCAGGACGACTGGGGCGGTCAATGGAACAACAGCTGGCGGGTCGGCCTGGACGGGCACGGCGAGGCCGTCCATTCCAGCATGTACCGCCACCTGTGGTCCAACGGGCCCAAGGAGTGCCTCGAGTTCTCGGACTACTCCTTTGACGAGCACTTTGGCCGCCCCATTTCCTCCTTCCCGCCCCGCGAGGTCCTCTTCGACTACATCAAGGGCCGCGTGGAAAAATCCGACGTCCGCAAGTACGTCAAGTTCAACACCGTTGCCCGCCACACCACCTACAACGAGGCCACGCAGGAATTCACAGTGACGGTTGAGGACCTCAAAACCAACCTCACCGAGACCCACGTGTTCGACAAGCTCGTGGTTGCCACCGGCCACTTCCACGTCCCTGCCGTCCCCGAGTTCAAGGGCATCAAGACTTTCCCGGGCGAGGTTATGCACGCCCACGATTTCCGGGGCGCAGAGCGGTTCTACGGCAAGAGGCTGCTCATGATCGGCAGCAGCTATTCCGCTGAGGACATCGGCATGCAGGCCCACAAAATGGGCGCCGCATCCATCACCATGAGCTACCGCACGAACCCGATGGGCTATCACTGGCCCGAGACCACCGTGGAGCGGCCGCTCGTCACCCACTTCCAGGGCAGCACCGCATACTTCAGTGACGGCACCCATGACGACTTTGACGCCGTCGTGCTTTGCACCGGATACCAGCACAAGTACCCGTTCCTGCCCAGCGAGCTGTCGCTGAAGTCACCGAACGTGCTGTACCCGGGCAACCTCTACAAAGGTGTCGTCTGGCAGCAGAACACCAACCTGTTCTACCTCGGCGCGCAGGACCAGTACTACACCTTCAACATGTTTGACGCCCAGGCCTGGTTTGCTCGCGACGTCATGACCGGTGCGATTAACCTGCCCTCCCTCGCCGAACGCGAGGCCAACATCCAGCTCTGGCTCGAACGCCAGGCCGCGCTTCCGGACCACGACGCAGAGGCCGACTTCCAAACGGACTACCTGCGCGAACTCATTGACGCCACCGATTACCCGCCCTTCGACCTGGACGCCGTTTCCCAGCTCTTCAAGGACTGGATGCAGCACAAGCACGACGACATCCTAGGATACCGCGACATGATCCACCGCTCCGTGGTCACCGGCACCATGGCAGTCAAACACCACACCCGCTGGCTCAACGCCATGGATGACTCCCTCGAACGGTACCTGAACGGCACGTCCCAGGACATCGACACCAACACGCCTGACGAACTCACCGACACCCTCTCCACAAGCTAACAACTGCAGGCTAGCCGCGTGGGCAGATCGACTACACGGACTCCCCCGAGGTGGTCTCCACGGACTTCGTCGGCTCGCGCCGCGCAGGCATCGTCGACGGCCTGGCCACCATCGCCAACGACAAGAACCTCGTGGTCTATGTCTGGTACGACAACGAATTCGGCTACTCCTGCCAGGTAGTGCGCGTCATGGAAGAAATGGCCGGCGTGAAGCGGCCGTCGTTCCCCGCCACGGATGTCGTTGAGGAGGCCATGTCGGTGCTTGCCGCCCTGGGGTAAATTCCACCGCTGCTTAACCGAGCCGCGGCCATCACCACCAGCCCGCCGGAGACGTTACCGGCGGGCAGCAGCAGAAAGGTAAATCCAATGAGCAAAACCTTCCAGCCCGCAGAGCTGTTCGCGGGGGAGCTAGACGAATCCCTGCTCGGCCCTCCTCTGGCCGAGGTGCTAGGCGACGAGATTCCAACGAGAATTTCCATTCCCTTCACCAGCGACGACTCCCGCATCCTCTCTGGAGTCTGGGAGGCCGAACCCGGCCTCTCGCGGTGGGAGTTTCTGGAGCGCGGCGAGGTGATTCACGTCCTTGAAGGGCGCATGGTGGTCACTGAGGACGGCGGTGAACCGGTCACACTGGAGGCCGGAACCGCCGGCTTCTTTCCCATCGGGTGGCGAGGGACCTGGGAGATCCAGGAACGGATCAGAAAATTCTTTGTGATCTTCACGCCCTGACCGCCAAAGCTCTGCCGGTCCAGGCCCGGGGGTACACCCCGGGCCTGGCACGTTTTGGCGCGTGATCGGTGCGTGGTGTCCTGAATCCTCATCAGCGGTGGCGACTGTCCCGGTCTAAACGCCGTTATCCGTGGCGCCGTCTTGAAGGGCATTGCCATCCATGGTCACGAATTCGTGGGCTTCCGGGACGGCTGGCGTGGTGTGGTTGAGGGCGACATCATCGAGATTCCCCGCACCATGGTCCGGGGCATCGCCAAACAGGGCGGAACCATCCTTGGCACCTCCCGCACCAACCCGTTCGAGAACGGCGGCGGCCCCGAGGTCATCACAGACCACATGGAATCCCCGCACTCCGAACGCGGGCTAGACACCTTCGGCCGTCCCCGGCTCGGTGGCATCGCGGACCAACTCACCCCGGAAATCGAAGCCCGCACCGGCATCGAAACCCGTGCCACCCGCCTGGGCATGGCCGCCATCGGCCCAGGGACACGGCACCGGTGGCCATGGTATCCACACCCGTGCCTGCCCCGGCTCCCCCTCCAGAGGCGACGGCCCCGACCATCGGGGTCACGAACCGGATGAGTGCCGGCAAAAGCGAACAGGGCGACGACCATCAGCGTAAAGTCGGTGATGAAACCGGTCAAAACGTCCTTCCGGCTGTTGTTTCCCAGGAGGAGGAACGCTACCGAGTAGAAAATGGCCGCGCGAGGGAGGCAAGCAACCCGGTGCGATTCAGGACGATGAGGATGAACACGCCAACCCCGGCTGATCGGTCATGACCAGGAGCTTCATCGACTCAGCGAAACCCTGCCGTCCGTGGAGTGCTGGATGATGGCGGCCGAGAAAGCATCTGCGGCGATTCACGGACGGCACCCGCCGGAACCGTGCCGCCTGCCGCCGTCGTCCGTCACACCGCTGCTTCCCGGCGCGGGACTGAGAGAATGGAAGCATGACTGCTTCAACGCCCGGTACCACGCATCCGGCCGCTCCCGCCCTCGCGCTCCTCCTCGACATCGACGGTCCCGTCGCGAGTCCCGTGACGCGCGACGTGAGGCCGGCGATCATCGCCGATCTCGTGAGTTTGGCATCCGCCGGCATCCCTGTCCTTTTCAACACGGGCCGCTCCGACACTTTCATCCGCGAACAAGTCATGGCGCCCATGATCGCAGCCGGGATGCCCGCAGGAATCGTGGTCCACGCGGTCTGCGAAAAAGGCGCCGTGTGGTTCAGCTACACCTCGGGCGGTCCGGGACCCATCCATGTGGACCATGAACTTGCCGTTCCGAAAGCCTACGGAGACGACGTCCGCCGTATGGTGGCGGAGGACTATGCGACGCACATGTTCTTCGACGAGACAAAGCGGGCCATGGTGTCCGTCGAACAGCATCTGGACGTCCCCAACGAGGACTATCTGGCCGAGCAGAGGCTCTTCGACGCCGACGCCTTGGAGCTCATGGGCCGGCACGGGCTCTCCGCCACGCTCCTGGACCACCACGCGCCAGGGTCCGACGACGCTGCCGACTACCGCTTGGATCCCACCATCATCTCGACGGACATCGAGTCGATCCGGCTCGGCAAGGATCTCGGTGCCAGCCGTGCGGTGGAACTCCTTGCCGCCCAGGGCATCACCCCGAAGGCCTGGCGGACGGTGGGCGATTCACGCACCGACTACGCGATGGCCGATTGGCTCCACCACAATGGCCACAGCGTCAAGCACATCGACGTCCGCCCAGCGGACGGGGTGCCCAACAAGCCCTACGATGTTCTTACAGCCACAGACCTCGGCCTCGGCGAGGACGTCATTCATGACGACGCCGGGGGCGCATTCCTGCGCAGCTGGCGTGAAGCCTTGGTGGGCTGATCAAGCCCTTGACCACAACGATTCGGAGGAAAGCCATCACGGACATGGACCAGCAAGCGATTTACTTCGGTAGTCCACCTTCCGACGACGACGCGGTCGTTCCAGAACCGACATCTCCCGCAGTGGAGGAGCGCCTCAAACACCGTGCCGACGTCGTCCGCCATCGTGGCCGCTACAGCTTGCTGAACCAGAACCGCACGCCGCAGCAGGTGATGGTCGAAGACCTCCTCGTGATCCGGGCAGCGTTGGATGCGGCCGGGCTGGACTTCATACTGGTCCGCGGCAACGATCACCGGCCGGTGATCGCCGTCGACTGGAAGCTCCGGAAGAAGCTGCGCCAGGCTTTGGTTTCGGCTTTCCGGAACGAACCGTTCTACTCCATGACCGTGGATGCCCGGAAGAAATCCACCTTGCTGGTGGCGGACGGCGAGCTGTCAAGCAACCGCAAGGCCCGGATTTTCCGGCTCTTCCGGCCCCGCGTGGAACCCGGAGGCGGGCTGACCTATGGCCCTTCCTTGGGTGTGCAGCTGGAATTGTGGGAGTTCGACGGCGATCAGCTCATCCTGCCGGTGGAGAACTCCCTGACCCGTCGGACCATGCTGCGCCAGGACGCTGTCCGGGGCACGGTGGAACGCCACGGGTTGACGTGGCCGACCATAGAGAACATGTTCGCGGACCACGCGAGCGACATCGATTTCGACGTCGACATCGTCTTTTCGTGGGTGGACGGCAACGATCCGGCCTACATCGCAGCCCGCCGCGAGCAGATGAAGGACGCGGTCGTGGGTGCAGGCGATGCCCACGAGGCGCGCTTCCGGCAAATCAACGAGCTCAAATATGCCCTCCGTTCCGTGTACATGTACGCGCCGTGGATCCGCCGGATTTACATCGCAACCGACTCTCCCGCGCCCGAGTGGCTGGCAGAGCACCCGAGCGTCAAGCTCATGCGCAGCGAGGATTTCTTCAAGGATCCCGCAGTGCTGCCCACCCACAATTCGCAGGCCGTGGAATCCCAGTTGCACCACATTGAGGGCCTCTCCGAGCACTTCCTGTATTCCAACGACGACATGTTCTTCGGCCGCCCCGTAGCACCGGACATGTTCTTCACTCCTGGCGGAATCACCAAGTTCATCGAAGCCTCAACCCGGATAGGCCTCGGCGAGAACGACGCCGAACGCAGCGGTTTCGAGAACGCCGCCCGCGTCAACAGGAAGCTCCTTTGGGAGAGGTTTGGGCGTATCACCACACGGCATTTGGAGCACACAGCCGCCCCGCTGCGCCGCAGCGTGATCACCGAGATGGAGCGCGAGTTTCCGGCCGAGTTCGCCAAGACGGCCGGCAGCAGGTTCCGCGCGGCGGACAACATCTCCGTGACCAACTCGTTCTACCACTACTACTCGTTGCTCACGGGGCGGGCTGTAACACAGACGTCCGCCAAAGTCAGGTATGTGGACACCACCCTGTGGTCCGGGCTGCACTACCTGCCCACGCTCCTGGCCAAACGCAACGTGGACTTCTTCTGCCTCAACGACGGGAGCTTCCCCGAGGTGGCTGCCGATGAACGGGCTGCGCTCGTCACGGATTTCATGGAGAAGTACTTCCCTGTCAAGGCTCCGTGGGAGAAGTAGTCTCCTAGCGGGGGATCATCGCAGGGAACTTGGCGTCGGCCCTCACACCGCGTTCGTGGGTAGGCCTCTGGGGGATCCGGATCCCGGCCTCGGCCAGCCGACGCCGGGTTGCTTCGGGGCTGACATACTCGCCCACGGTCGGTGACTTGCCCAACGGCACCACCGAATGCACAATCGTTTGCTCGTAGACGTGCACCAGGTTGAAGGCTTGGGCGCCGTCGCGGCCACGGGTGCCTCCCTGCGGAACGTTGAGGTCCTGCGTGTAGCAGCTCGCAGACGCCACCGACACGGGAATGCCGGCGAACGTGGCCGTGGTGGAGTAGTGCAGGTGACCGCCCAGGATAGTGCGGACGTCCGAATTGCGCACGACGTCGGCCAGTGCTGCCTGGCCGCGCAGCTCCACGAGTATGGCGAGGTCCAGGATGCTCGGGACGGGTGGGTGGTGGAGGGCAAGAATGGTGCCGTCCGGAGCGGGTGTTTCGAGCTCCGATTCCAACCAGTCGAGCTGGTGCTGGCTCAGTTCACCGTGGTGGTAGCCGGGTACCGAGGTGTCTAGGGTGATGATCCGCAAGCCATTGACGAAGTAGCTGTGATCAACGGGGGCATCATTGTCGCTCTGGTCGAAGAGGACCGCCCGGAAATTGGCGCGGTCGTCGTGGTTTCCCATCGCCCAGATCACGCGTGCCCCCATGTCACGGCAGGCAGGTTCGACGATCGCCCGGAGTTTGGCGTAGGCGCCCGGCTCGCCTTGATCGGCCAAGTCACCTGTGAAGATCACGGCGTCGGGGCGGACCTTGGACGCATGTACTTCCGAAAAGAGCTGCCGAAGGTGGGCTTCACTATCTACCGCACCGTAAAGGGGCTCCGTTCCTCCCAACAAATGGGAGTCGCTTAAATGCAGGAGGATGTGTCCTGGCCGAGGATGTTCGGCCTCAATGAGCTCCATTGCTACCTTCGGGTCGGTAGGAGACGGCGCCTCCAGTTTCATTCCCAATAGACCCAATCCAACCAGACAAAAGGCTAACGGTGGGTAACTTACCGTCGGAATGTTGAAAAATTACTCGCGCTCACCGCGATCCCCGCTCACCTTTGCGTCATTTTCCGCCGACCCTCCTGCACTTATGCGGATACCGACGAGACGCCCGCTCACCATACGTGAGCGGGCGTCCGGGGAAACGGCACCATACGTGAGCGGGCGTCCGGGGAAGCTGGACTTCGGCGCCTGGTCGGGCCTAGGCGAGCGCCTTTTCAAGCGCCTCGATGAGCTCTTCGGAATCGGGCTCGACGGCGGACGGGAAGCGGGCGAGGACCTCGCCTTCGCGGCTGACCAAGAACTTCTCGAAGTTCCACTTGACCTTCTGTGGCTTGGACCCGTCTGCTGTCCGGGTCAGTTCTGCATACAAGGGATGCTGATTCTTGCCACGGACGTTCGACTTGCTGGAGAGCGAAAAAGAGACTCCGAAGTTACGCTGGCAGAAGTCCGCGATCTCGGCGTCGGAACCTCTTTCCTGGCCACCGAATTGGTTGCACGGCACACCCAGGATCTCGAGTCCGCGGTCGCGGTATTTGCCGTAGAGCTCTTCGAGGCCGGAGTACTGGCGGGTGAATCCACATTTCGAGGCCACGTTGACCACCAGGACGGCTTTGCCCTCGAAACTCCCAAAGTCGGCTTGGGAGCCGTCGTTGAACGTCAGTGGGATGCTGTAGAGCGGGGACATTGAATCGCTTCCTTACGATGCGGGACCTTGGCAAACTGCCGCATTCGAGTCTACGCGCGGCAGGGCGGTTGCCCGTGGTTCAGGAAAGCTTCGATTTCTAAGGCTTGGGCGCCGCAGTTGCCGTTTTGGTGCTTGTCGTGGCCGACGGCGCGGGGCTCGTGGGGGGCATCGGCGCGGGTAGGGGCGCCGCGGGGCTGGACTGGATGTGCGTCGCGGTCGGCACCGGGACAGGGGAGCTCGACGCCGGCGCGGCCGTCGGCGGAACAGTCACCGTCGGCGGAACAGTCACCGTCGGTGGAACGGTCACGGCGGGCGGCTGCGTCACGGCGGGCGCTTGCGACGGCGATTGGTTCGGTGGGCTGCTCGGCGTTGGCGCCGGCGTCGGCGTGCCCGTCAAGGTCTTGGTGCCGCTCGGGCTCGCGCTCGGCGTCGGGGTGCCAGTCGCCGTCGGACTGCTGCTGGGACTTCCGGCGCCAGTCGGGCCGGGGGTGGGCGTCGCCGTCTCACTTGGCCCACTAGGCGTACCGCTCACCGTGGGACTGCCGGAGGGTGACGCGGCCGGGGTTTGCGTTGCCGTGGCAGACTGGCTTGGCGGCGCGACCGTCGCCTCCTGCACTCCGCCGGTTACAGGCTGCTCCGCGGAGGCGGCTACCGGGTCGGTCGGCACGGCCCCCGGGACGGACCAGACAGATCCTGCCGAGGTGGCAGTTGCGGCCCCTGGCTGGTAGCTGACCATGGGGATATCGCCGAGGGGATCAACTTGCTTGGTTGGCAGGAAGGTCCAGTTCATCGGGTTCGTGTAGACACCATTGAGGATCGTTTCAAAGTGCAGATGGCAGCCTGTGGAGGAACCTGTGGTTCCCACCTTGGCAATGACCTGGCCCACCCGTATCGACTCTCCCTTGACCACGGCGATTCCTTGGAGGTGGTTGTACGTGGTGACGAGTCCATTGCCATGGTCGATCTCTACGCGGTTCCCGCCGCCCCAGGGGTGCCAGCCCACGGCCCGGACCACGCCGGCGTCGGCTGCGTAGACGAGGGTTCCGCATGCCGCTGCGAAGTCCTGGCCCCAGTGGAACTCGCCGGGCAGGCCTGTCAAGGGGTCGATCCTCAGGCCGAAGGGAGAACTCGGAACCAGCACTTCAAGGGGTGCATAGAGTTTCCCGGCGCCCGGCCGGTCGAGGGAACTGGAAGCGACGTTGAGACTTCCGACGCCGTTCTTGTCGAGGGTCTGGACCGGGGAGCGTTCAAAAGACACGGAGGCGTTGCTGCTTGCAGGGACCGAAGCCGACGACGGGTTTTGAGCCGTGCTTGCTTGCACACCGGACGTCGGGCCTTCGGTGGGCAGCATGCTGGGCGCTACCTGGCCCACGGCCGCCGAGCCGGTTGTCGTTTGCCCACCCCAACCTGGACCCTGGAATCCAAAGGCGAGGATCACCATGACAGCGAGGAAGCAGGCCGAGAGTACCCGGCCAAATTTTCTTGAGAGCACCAGATCGACAACCTGGCCAGACTCATGATGCTTACCCACAGCCACTCCTGAGACGGGCGCTCCTCCCCAGTACGGGCGCGCTTGTCCCATTGTGCGGGCTATCAATTTGAATGGGAACACTCGACTTTTTTACTTGTGCTCCTTTGGAACCACTCGCCGGAGCGTACCGGGCTACTCGCCGAGGTTTTCCTTCAGCAGTGCGCGGTGCTCGACGGCGGCAGCCGAGTGCAGTGCACGGCCGGCGTCGGTCAGCTCGAGGTACAGCGAGCGGCGGTCGTCCACGCAGGTGACACGGGACACAAGTCCGGCTTTCTCGAGCCGGTCGACCACTTTCGAGACAGCGCTCTGGGTCATCGGCGTTCGTTCCCCAAGGGCCTTCATGCGGCAGGCGGAGTCAACGCTTTCGGCGACGAGATCGAGGATTTCGAATTCGTTCAGGCCGATGTCGAACTTGGCCTCGAGGGCGCGGTCGATTGCCGCCGCGGTGCGGAAGTACGAGTTCTGGATGCTGCGCCATTGCTCAACCAGCTGGCGATCCTGCGTTGTTGCCATGGGGTGATTCTAGTCGAAACCGCAGATAAAGTCCATGTCATAAGATTCCCTATCATATTCCTTGTCATTGAATGACGCGTCATATACATTGAATCCATGACTTCACCAATCACCCTTACGAGACCTGCCGAGCAGCTCCACGCAGCCGTCCGCTGGACCCGGGCGCAGTGGCTGCTGCTCATGGTGGTGTGCACCGTCCTGGCCCTCGACGGCCTGGACGTTTCCATGGTCGGAGTAGCCCTCCCCTCGATTGGCCACGAACTCCACCTCGGGACCGGTTCCCTGCAGTGGATAGTTTCCGCATATGTCCTGGGTTACGGAAGCCTCCTGCTCTTGGGCGGCCGGCTCGCCGACCTGCTGGGGCGGCGTCGGATCTTCCTGATCGCCTTGACCGTTTTCGCCGCCGCATCGCTCCTCGGCGGCCTCGTGGATGATCCCGCCATCTTGATCGCTACGCGCTTCGTCAAGGGCCTGGCCGCGGCATTCACCGCCCCTACCGGATTCTCGATCATCACCACCAACTTCGCCGAAGGCCGCGAGCGCAATAAGGCACTGTCCATCTTCACAACTTTCGGCGCGAGCGGCTTCTCACTGGGACTCGTTGTTGGTGGACTCATGACCAGCCTGAGCTGGCGCTGGACCTTCCTGGTGTCGGTACCAATCGCCGTCGCCGTCGTCCTGCTCGGCATGCTGTTCATCCCCCGGGACAAACCGTCCACTGAAGAGAGCGGGCACGATATCTGGGGTGCGGTCACGCTCGCCCTCGGGATGCTTGGCTTGGTGTACACCTTGGTTTCAGCTCCGGAAAAGGGCTGGGGATCTGTGGCAACAATCGCCGGATTCGCCATCTCCGCCGCCGTGCTGGCAACCTTTGCCATCATCGAAAACCGGGTCAAGCACCCGCTCATCCGCTTCGGCATCCTGCGTGAAGGCTGGGTGGCCCGCGCCAACCTCAGTGCGGTTGGCTTGTTCGGTTCCTACCTGAGCTTCCAGTTCATCCTCACCATGTACCTTCAGTCGGTGCTCGGCTGGTCTCCCCTGGGCATGGCACTTGCCTTGCTTCCCACAGGGCTCTTGGTTGCAACGAGCGCGCCATTCGCGGACAGGTTCATCGAAAAATTCGGAGCTCCCAAGCTCATCCTCGCGGGCCTGACGGCGATGGGGCTGGGCTACGTCCTCTTCCTCCGCGTTGGAACCTCGCCCAACTATGTCCTGGACATTCTTCCTTCCGTCCTCCTGCTGGGCGTCGGCTTCGCCTTGGCCTTCCCGTCCATCAACGTCCAAGCGACCGCTGGAATCCGGGACTCGGAACAGGGACTGGCCGCCGGCCTCATCCAGACCAGTACGCAGGTTGGGGCCGCCCTGGTCCTTGCCGTGACCACCGCCCTCGTCAGCGGCCACGGCACCTCCGACGGCACAAGCAGCACCGTCAGCGCTGCGGCCATGCTCGATCAGTACCGGCCAGGATTGGCCCTGAGCGCTGCCGTGGCAATCGCGGCCCTGCTGGTGGCAGCGTCCCCGGCGCGCCGCCGTCGTACCTCCTAGCCCGATTTTGTGCACAGTCACCGCCCCTTAATCGATTCTTAAGGGGCGGTGGCTGTACACAAACGTGGAAGCACGATCCAATAGCTCCATGGTCAACTTCCTCAAGAAGTGGCAATCGGAACTGCGGATGACTTTCACGGGTCACCCGCAGTCGACGCCTGACTGGGTGCTGCGGCTTGCGGACGGCGACGACGCCGGATACCACCTTCCCGGCTCGGCCGTCTGGGCCGTCCACGGATCCATGGCCACGATCGTTGCGGGAATCCGTGTGCTGCTCATGCAGTCCCTGCACCCCGGCGCCTTGGCCGGCGTCTACGACCATTCGGGCTTCAAAAGGGACCCCCTCGGCCGGTTGGCAAATACCATCCGTTGGATCTTCACGGTGAGCTACGGTTCCATGGAATCAGCCCACATGGCCACCCACTTCGTGCGGAGAGTCCACGACTCCGTCAAAGGCAGCTACGTTGACGCCGCCGGGCACACCCGCGAATATTCAGCCAATGATCCCGAACTCCTCCGCTGGGTCCACGTTGCCTACGCGGATTCCTTCGTGGCGGCGCACCGGATCTGGGGCGGTGCAGTTCCCGGCGGTGCCGATGCCTACGTGCGCGAGTGGGCCCAGGCGGGCCGTTTGATGGGCGTCCAGGACCCTCCGTTGAGCCTGGCCGAGGTGACATCGGAAATGGACGGGTGGTATGCCTCCGGCCATCTGCGCGCGGACCAACGGCTCAAGGAAACCGTCGATTTTATCCGGAATCCCCCGCTGAAGGCGTCGCTTCAACCCGGCTATCGGATTCTGTTTGCTGCGGCCGTGGCCAGCCTGGAGCCCAAGTATCGGGAGCTCTTGGGACTGGAGAAGCCCCACTTCGGCCCGATACCATTGCCGTCGATTCTCGCCGCCCGGGTGGTTCTCACCGTCGTGCGCCTGACTTTGGGACGAAGCGGCCCCAGCGAACAGGCAGCCCGGCAACGGCTGCGCCGCTTGGGCTACGAGGCTTAAGGCACAAAGAAGCCCGGCGGGACGGCTTGGGGCCGTCCTGCCGGGCCTCTCTGCTTCCTTGGTGAGTTGCTAGATCAACGCGTCGGACAGGTGGTTCGGCGTGCCGAAGCGGTGCGCCGTGATGCTGATGGCCTGTTCATGCAGGAACGGCAGCATCTCGATGCGCCCGGCCGGGGTCACGGTGCCGTGGTAGATCGCGACGTCGGGACGTCCGCCGGTTGCGGCACTCAGCGCGGTGCTGTCCCCGCCGATCAGGCGGATGCGGCCACCGTCGATACCTGCCGCGGAAGCCAGCCATTCGGCGTCGTTCTGGAGGCGGGTGCTCACGCCCAGCCCGGCGAACGCCGCTACCACGGCGTCGGGAAGCCCGACGGCGGAGGACACCGTGAGTGCCGAACCCGCCACGGCGCCGGCTGCTACGACGCGAAGCAAGTCCACGAGCTTCGCGCCCTCGGACAAGCGGACGGTCACGGGGACGGACCGGTACCGGAAGACGTTGCGCTCGGCACTCAGGCCGGAGACGTCCTTGCGGGTGCCGAATTCCGTGGCCCATGCCGCGGCGTCGCTGAAGAGCGCCTTCTGCAAAGCCTCTGCTTCGCTGGCTTCAACAAGCGGGCCCGCGGCCTTGGCTGCGGCCAGGATCGAGGCAGCCGCACCCTTGAGCGTGGCACCGGGCTTGGCACCGGGCTCGGCCGGGAGCCAGCGGCCCAGCCCGACCAGGTAGTTGGGGCCGCCGGCCTTGGTGCCAGCACCCACGGCAGACTTCTTCCATCCGCCGAACGGCTGCCGCTGGACGATGGCGCCCGTGATGCCGCGGTTCACGTAGAGGTTTCCGGCCTGGATGGTGTCCAGCCAGACGCCCATTTCACCGGAATCGAGCGAGTGCAGACCGGCGGTGAGGCCATATTCGATCTCGTTCTGGATGGCGATGGCTTCTTCCAGTGTGGCCGCAGTCATGACGCCGAGGACCGGGCCGAAGAACTCGGTCAGGTGGAAGTAGGAGCCTCGCTTGACGCCGAACCGGATGCCCGGGGACCACAGCCGCCCCGTCTCGTCCAGCTTCTCCGGCTTCATGGCCCAGCTCTCACCGTCGCCGAGGGTGGTCAGTGCGTTGAGGAGCTTGCCGTTGGCGGGCTCGATAATCGGTCCCATCTGGGTGGTGGCCTGCTCCGGGTAACCCACCTTGAGCGAACGGGCAGCATCAATCAGCTGGTTGTGGAAGCGCCCGGACGTGGCAACGGAGCCCACCAGGATCACCAACGAAGCGGCGGAGCACTTCTGCCCGGCGTGCCCGAAGGCCGAGTACACGACGTCCTTGGCAGCCAGGTCCAGGTCGGCGTGCGGGGTGACGATGATGGCGTTCTTGCCGGACGTCTCCGCCAACAGCGGCAGGTCCTGCCGGAAGGATCGGAAGAGCTCAGCGGTCTCGTAGCCGCCGGTGAGGATCACGCGGTCAACGCTGGGGTGTGAGACCAGCTGGGTGCCCAGCTCGCGTTCTTCCAGCTGCACGAGCGCCAGCACTTCGCGCGGCACGCCGGCCTCCCAGAGGGCGTCCACCATGACGGAACCGGAGCGGCGGGCCTGCTTTGCGGGTTTGATCACGACGGCGGATCCCGCCGCAAGTGCCGCGAGCGTGGAACCCGCAGGAATCGCCACCGGGAAGTTCCACGGCGGCGTCACGACGGTGAGGTTCGCTGGGACGAACGTGGCGCCGTCGACCGTTTCCAGGTCCTTGGCGCGCTCGGCATAGTAATGCGCGAAATCGATAGCTTCGCTGACCTCCGGATCGCCCTGCTCGATCGTCTTGCCGGTCTCGGAAGCCATGACCTCAAGGAGTTCGGCGCGTCGGGATTCAAGGATGTCGCCTGCGCGGTGCAAGATGGCTGCCCGCTCGGCCGCCGGCATGGCACCCCATTTTTCGCCAGCCTCGACGGCGGCGGCGATAATGCGGTCAAGCTCCTGGGGGCTACTGACCTTGCTTGCTTCAACGATCGCGTTGCCCGCGGTGGAGCCTGGAATGCGCTCCAGGATGGCCCGGCCCCAAGCCCGGTTGGCGGGCAGGGCGGGATCCGTGTCCGGGGTGTTGGCGAAGCCCTGGTTTGTTGTGGAAGCCGAGGGCTTGTTGCGGTCCTGTGTGCGGTTGGGGGCCGGAACGGCGTCGTCCAGCTCCGCGAGGGACGCGAGGAAGCGCTGCTTTTCGCGTTCGAACAGGGATCTGCTTTCTGGGGAGTTCCCCCCAAGTTCGAACACCGCAGACATGAAGTTATCCTGGCTCGCGCCCTCTTCCAGGCGGCGGATCAGGTAGGCGATGGCGACGTCAAACTCGCCCGGGTGAACCACCGGCGTGTAGAGCAGAAGGCTGCCGACATCCTTGCGCACTGCCGTGGCCTGGCCCGTGGCCATTCCGAGGAGCATCTCGAACTCGATGCCTTCAGTTACTCCGCGTTCCTTCGCCAGCAACCAGGCGAACGCCACGTCGAAGAGGTTGTGGCCGGCGACGCCGATGCGCACCGCGTCGATGTGCTCGGCAGTCAAGGCGTAGTTGAGGACACGCTTGTAGTTGGTGTCCGAATCCTGTTTGGTTCCCCAGGTGGCGAGTGGCCAGCCCTGAATGGACGCCTGGACCTGTTCCATGGGCAGGTTGGCGCCCTTGACGACGCGGACCTTGATGGGAGCGCCGCCGCTGGCCCGCCGGGCCGCGGCCCATTCCTGCAGTTCCTGCATGGCCGAGAGCGCGTCCGGAAGGTAGGCCTGCAGCACGATGCCGGCTTCAAGGTTCTTGAATTCAGGCTTGTCCAGAATCCTGGTGAACACGGCCATGGTCAGGCTGAGGTCCTTGTATTCCTCCATGTCCAGGTTGATGAACTTGGGCTTGGAGAAGGATGCTGCCAGCCGGTAGAGCGGGGTGAGTTTCTCCACCACGTGGTCCACGGCTTCGTCGAAGGCCCAGAGCGAGTGCGGTGCCACCGTGGAGGATTCCTTGATGGAGACGTAGTCGACGTCGTCCCGCGCCAGGAGCTTGAGGGTTCCTTCGAGCCGACGGCTGGCTTCGCGTTCGCCCAGAACAGCCTCGCCCAACAGGTTCACGTTGAGGTGGACACCGTTCTGCTTGATCTTGGCGATGGCCGGGCCAAGTTTGGCGTCCGTGGCGTCCACGATCAGGTGGCCCACCATGTCACGGAGGACCCTGCGGGCGATCGGAATGACCACTTGCGGAAGGACCGGAGCCATGACGCCGCCGGTACGCACGGCAGCCCGCATATACCAGGGCAGGAAGGCCGGGACTTTCGGGGCAAGCTTTGCCAGGTTGCGGCCGGCCACGGACAGATCCTCGGGGCGGATGACGCCGTCGACGAACCCCACCGTGAAGTCCAAGCCGTTCGGGTCCTTCAAGACGCCGGCGAGGCGTTGTGCTGAAACGTCGACGGGCACCTTCGAGGCTTCGGTGAGCCAGTGTCGAACCAGCTGGATGGCTTCGTAGGCCAGCTCTTCGTGGGCCAGTTCCGGGTGTCCGGATTCCGGGGTGGACTGCGTCCTGGCGTCGATGCTCTGATCCCGGGTTGGTGTGCTCATGCGTTGGGTTTCCTTTTGGTGCGGAGAGAGCTTTGTTTCCCTCAGTATGGATCTACAATCAGATTAGGAAAAGCGATCTTTTCTGAAGAATATTCATTAGATTTCTCGAGCCATCTGGAGAGCCGAATGCTGGATGTCCGCAGGCTGCGCTTGCTGCACGAATTGAAGATCCGCGGAACACTCGCCGAGGTGGCCGACGCCATGAAGTACAGCCCGTCGTCGGTGTCCCAGCAATTGACCTTGCTGGAAAAGGAGGCCGGCGTGAAACTGCTGAGAAAGTCCGGGCGACGCGTCCAACTCACCCCGCAGGCCGAGATCCTCGTGGAACACACGGCGGCCTTGCTGGCCACGCTGGAACGCGCAGAAACGGACCTTGCAGCCTCCCTTTCCACGGTGACGGGAACGGTGCGGCTGGCAGTGTTCCAAACGGCCGCCCTGGCCCTCATGCCGGATTTCCTCACCATCATGAAGGGCCAGTACCCGGAAGTGCGCGTGGAGATGATCCAGCGCGAACCCGAGACAGCGCTCTATGAAACCTGGGCCCGCGACTTCGATATTGTGGTGGCCGAGCAATACCCCGGACACGCCGCGCCGCACCACCCCGGACTCGACCGGGCCACCCTGACCAGCGACGCGATCAGGCTGGCCACTCCCCCGCCCGGCCTGGGAGGTGAAACTATTTCCTCGCTCGCGGACACGGCGGCGCTGCCGTGGGTCATGGAACCGCGCGGCGCGGCGTCAAGGCACTGGGCGGAACAGGCGTGCCGCTCCGCGGGATTCGAGCCCGATGTCCGCTACGAGACCGCCGACCTCCAAGCGCAAATCCGCCTTATCGAGTCCGGCAATGCCGTGGCCCTCATGCCGGACCTCGTCTGGACGGGCCGGAACACGCCAGTCCAGCTACTGGACCTTCCCGGGCTACCCAAGCGGACGGTCTTCACTTCAACACGCACCGCCGGCCGCATCCACCCGGCAATTCTGGCGTGCAGGGAGGTGCTGGAACGGGTGGCCGCGGAGCGTGCATAGGGGTTAAAGGAGCGCCCAATCCGAGGTTGGCGCCGAGGACGCAAAAAGGCCCCGGTCTTTTGGACCGGGGCCAAACGCGGAGAATGGGGGATTTGAACCCCCGAGGGCGTTAACCCAACACGCGTTCCAGGCGTGCGCCATAGGCCGCTAGGCGAATTCTCCATGCTTCTGAATCAAAAGCAGACTCCACTGTACCCGAGAATTTCGGCATCGCCCAATCGGGACTTTCAGGGTGCCGGCGGGCCTTTCTTACCGTTAAACGTAAAAATGGACGCCCCCAATGCGTCCATTCTTCCGGCACTCCGTTGAGCTGCTGGGTCCGGCCCCTGAAACCAGGCCCTGCAGCTCACAATCTTGAGATTGCCCCAATCGGTGTACATACTAATGGTCCGCTACGTTTCTCCGTTAGGCAATGGAGATCAAAAACCATCCTTTGACCTGTTTCTAAGCGGCCGCTGGAAGAATGGGCGGCATGAGCCAACTACACGCCCTCGTTGCCTACGTCCCGGCCTCACACAGCGAGGACGTGCTAGTCGCCATGGGGGACGCCGGGGCCGGCAGAATCGGCAACTATTCCCATTGTTCCTTCACCACACCAGGGACGGGACGCTTCACCCCGCTGCCCGGGGCCCAGCCGTTCATCGGGGCCGTGGGACAAGGTGAATCGGTGCGGGAAGTGCGCGTCGAGTGCGTGGTTGAGGCGGACATGCTCGACGCGGTGGTGCAGGCCCTGCGCTCAGCGCATCCCTACGAGGAACCTGCCTTCATGACGTGGCCAGTGAACGGTTGGCGCTAATCCACCAGTGGACATGCCCTCCCCTAGCTTCTAGCACTGGACATAAGCCCAGTATGTCCACTACTTGGCTCACACGCGGGACATGTCCCTTGGAGTCAGGGAGCGTACGGGGGACATGTCCAGTCCCTGGCTCAAGCAACGGGCATGTCCCCCGGAACCAAGGACCAAAAGCCAGGACAACCGCAGATTCGGAGGGCTCGATAACTTCGGGTAAGCTTGTCGACGGCCCCTCATGTGGCGTCATCCTGTTGAACTCCCCCAGGACCGGAAGGTAGCAAGGGTAGATGGGCTCTGGCGGGTGCATGAGGGGTCTCTTATTTAAATGTCAGTCCCTATAGCTAGGTTTCCCCTGTGACTGTTACTACTGCGCTTTACCGCAGATATCGCCCGGATTCGTTCGCGGACGTTATCGGGCAGGAACACGTCACGGAGCCGCTCATGACGGCCTTGCGCAAGAACCGCGTCAACCACGCCTACCTCTTCTCCGGTCCCCGCGGTTGCGGAAAAACCACGTCCGCCCGTATCTTGGCCCGCTGCCTCAATTGCGCCGAAGGCCCCACGGACACTCCCTGCGGCAAGTGCAACAGCTGCGTTGAGCTGGCCCGCGGCGGTTCCGGTTCCCTTGACGTCATCGAGATCGACGCCGCCAGCCACGGCGGCGTGGACGACGCCCGGGATCTCCGCGAGCGCGCCACCTTCGCCCCGGTCCGGGACCGCTACAAGATCTTCATCATCGACGAAGCCCACATGGTCACCTCCGCAGGATTCAATGCGCTGTTGAAGATCGTCGAAGAGCCGCCGGAACATATCAAGTTCATCTTTGCCACCACGGAGCCGGACAAGGTCATTGGCACCATCCGCTCCCGCACACACCACTACCCCTTCCGGCTGGTGCCGCCCGAGCCCTTGATGAAGTACCTCGAGCTCCTCTGCCAGCAGGAGAACGTGCCTGTGGCTCCGGGCGTCCTCTCCTTGGTCATCCGGGCCGGCGGCGGCTCGGTGCGCGATTCCCTCTCCGTGCTTGACCAGCTCATGGCCGGCGCCGGACCCAACGGCCTGGACTACGAGCTCGCCGTGGCGCTGCTTGGGTACACGCACGCTTCTCTACTCGACGACGTCGTGGAGGCAATCGCCGCGTCCGATTCCGCCACGGTCTTCCGCGCTGTTGACCGTGTCATCCAAACAGGGCATGATCCCCGCCGCTTCGTCGAGGACTTGCTGGAGCGGTTCCGGGACCTCATCATCGTCCAAGCCATGCCGGAAAGCGCCCAGGCCATCCTCCGCGGCATGCCGGCGGACCAGATCGCCCGCATGCGCAGCCAAGCCAACAACCTCGGTGCCGCGGAGCTTTCCCGCGCGGCCGATGTCACCAATACCGCGCTGACCGAAATGACCGGCGCCACCTCGCCCCGGCTGCATCTCGAGCTGCTGTGCGCCCGGATTCTGCTACCCAGTTCCGAACAGACCGAACGTGGCATCGCGGCCCGGATCGACCGCGTCGAACGCCGCCTCAACTATGGCGGCGCACTTCCCGCAGCGGAAGCCCACGCCGCGCCCGCAGTCGCCGCGGCCCCGTCCATTGCTCATGCTCCGGCCGGGCGCCCGGCTGAGCAGCCAGTGAAGCGCACGACGGCGGACGCCAGTTCCGTTTCCGCCTCACCAGTGCCCGCCTCACCAGTGCCCGCCTCACCACTGTCCGCCTCACCAGTGCCCGCCTCACCAGTGCCCGCCTCACCGCTGTCCGACTCGCCAACGTCCGGGCCGGTCCCGGTCACTAAGGCTCCGGTTTCCGACATTCCATCTGTTGCGGAGGCCCATTCCAGGGAGCAACTGATACCGCCGCGGGTGTCCACCAGTGACTGGCCCGTCGATGAGGCCAGGCCGCCGGCCAGCCGAGCCGGCGCCGAAGCCGACATACATCCTCACGCGCCTGCCGCAGCCCATGCAGCGCAGCCCGTTGCGCAGGCGCCAGCGGTTCAGCCAGCGGTAGACCAGGAACGGGCGCAGCCCGTGACCGCACAAGCGGCAACCCAAGGTCCCCCGGCAACTCAAACGCCCGCGCCAGGACAAGCCGTTCGTCCGGCTACCGGTGGCCCCGACGTCGAGGTCATCCGGCGGGCTTGGCCCGAGATCCTCCAGACGCTGACCAAGATCAAGCGCAGCAGCTGGGCGCTGGTTGGAGCCAACGCGCAAGTGGCACAGTTCGACGGCCAACTCCTGACTCTGGCGTTCAGCACTGACGGATTGGCGAGCGCCTTCAGCCGGGCAGACCATGCCGAGAACCTGCGCCAGGCTATCCACAAGACGATCGGCATCGACTGCCAGATCATTTCCGTTGTCGGCGGCAACAGCTCAGGCAGCTCTGAACCAAACCCAAAAGCACCGGCTGACCCGGCGGGCCCGGGCGCCTCCGCAATGGTGCCGTCCGCCGTGGACAGCGCATGGGGCCTTGCCCCTGCACCACAAAGCACGGCTGTCCCTGAGCCGGCCTCCGGAGAGATACACGCGTCCCAACCGACCCGGGCCCCGGAGACAACTCCGGCGCACCCACCGGTTCCCCTCGCAGAGGGTCCCGCCGCAACAGCAGTCACTGTGCCGCCCACACCTGCAGGCCCAGCGTCACCCGCCGACCCGGGCGCGGACTACTCGTATTCGGACGGCGACTGGGGTCCCCCGCGCGACGAGGATGTTCCCTCGTTGGACGAAGAACCGCCAATGGATTGGGAGCCATCAAATTCTTCTGGCGTCGCCGCCAGGCCTGCGGCCGGCCCCGATGCCCCGCCGATGGCCACGGGGCAGACCTCCACTCAGGTTCGCGCCGCAACTCCCGCGGTGGACGGCTTAGGCTCCGGCGGCTCGGGCCCCAGAGACCCTGTCTCAAGCAACAAACGCTCCCCCAAAGCAGCTCCGGAAAAGAAGGGCCCCGAAGATCCTTGGTCCAGGGCCGTCGAGCAGGCGCCGGGGTCGTGGGTGGTCGGCTCCGAATCCAACGTTGGAAACGCGGCTTCAGGCAACTCAGCCCCTGTAGGGCAGGCCGAACCTGCCGGGCAAGCCGATCCCGCCCTGCAGCCGCTGTCCAGCCCCGTCTATGAACCAGCCGCCGCGCAGATTCCAAGCCAGACCCCTGCTCCGGCCACAGGCTCAGCGGGCGTCGCGGAAATCTCCCCCTCCACAGTGGCACTCGCCCAGGCCACGAACCACGCTCCACCACCGGTCCAAGTAGTACCGTCGGCGCCTTCCGGGACCGGGAAGCAAAGCCTCTATCAGCGGCTTTCGAACAGCCCCGAAGCCTTGGCTGGGCGCGGGCAGGCACCCGT
The DNA here is from genome assembly GCF_039539965.1 of Arthrobacter methylotrophus. Lineage (NCBI taxonomy): Bacteria > Bacillati > Actinomycetota > Actinomycetes > Micrococcales > Micrococcaceae > Arthrobacter > Arthrobacter methylotrophus. The sequence goes on from NZ_BAABED010000001.1 coordinate 4,079,826, forward strand.
GCGGGCCGCTGCTCCCGGCAGCGTGGTGGAAGACATCCCCAGCGCGGACGACGAGACGATCGAGGAGTCGGGAGTCTTTGGGCGTGCCGCCGTCGAGCGTATTCTGGGCGGAAAGCTACTGGAGGAACGGTCGCTGGACGGCAATCCTTTGGTGCGCCGCTAACAACCGGACACCCTAACAGCGCCCTGGTGGGCCCGCATGATGTTCCGTGAGGAAACTCAGGATCCACACAGTGCGCGCCCGCACCAAGGTGCCACCAAACTGCGACGCCCGCGGAACAGCAACGGCGTCGACATCGAACGAACGAGGACATTGTGTACGAAGGCGCAGTACAAGAGCTGATTGACGAGCTCGGCCGGCTCCCCGGCGTCGGGCCGAAGTCGGCTCAGCGCCTGGCCTTCCATATCCTCGAGGCTGATCCCGAGGACATGAAGCGACTGGTCGCGGCCATCACCACTGTCAAGGAACGGGTGAAGTTCTGCACTGTGTGTGGCAACGTCACCGAACAGGAGCTGTGCAACATCTGCCGCGATCCACGACGCGACCCCTCCGTGATCTGCGTGGTCGAAGAGTCCAAGGATGTCTTGGCGGTAGAACGCACGCGGTCCTTCCGTGGCCGTTACCATGTGCTGGGCGGCGCCATCAATCCGATCGCCGGCATCGGGCCGGAACAACTCCGCATCCGCGAACTCCTCACGCGGCTCAACGACGGCGCCATCCAGGAGATCATCATCGCGACCGATCCCAACCTTGAAGGCGAAGCGACGGCAACCTACCTTGCCCGCATGCTGAAGTCGATCGGCATCACGGTTACCAGGCTTGCTTCCGGGCTCCCGGTCGGCGGCGATCTGGAGTATGCGGACGAAGTCACCCTCGGAAGGGCCTTCGAGGGGCGCCGCAACGCCTTGATGTAAGCCTCTAAGCGATCCGCGTGTCCCGGGCCAGCCGATGTGCCGGGGTCCGCGGCGAATGCCAGCCCAGCCACAGGCTGCATATTTCCTGATAGTACGCCGCGTTAGAGCGCCTAGGCGTCCATCAAGGGGCGGATATTTGGTCACAATTCCCCGGCCCGCGGCGCCCGGCGATAAACTGGCCACATAAGCCACGTAGCCGTGCCGTTAGCTGGCCACGCAACGTATGATCCCCAATTTAGCAGTGAGGGTGCGCGCATGAGTTTGCCCACTACCGATGTGAAGACCGAAGACTTGACCGCGCAGACTGCCAAGACCAAGCAGCTGATCGTTCAGAAGTTCGGTGGCTCCTCGGTGTCCGACGCCGAGGGCGTCAAGCGTGTCGCCCGCCGCGTGGTTGACGCACAAAAGGCCGGCAACGAGATTGTCGTGGTGGTCTCGGCCATGGGAGACACCACGGACGAACTCCTTGATCTCGCCGCCCAGGTCACCGATTCCGCTCCCGCTCGTGAGATGGACATGCTCCTCTCCGCAGGCGAGCGCATTTCCATGGCTCTGCTCGCCATGGCCATTAACAAGTTCGGTGCCTCGGCCCAGTCGTTCACCGGCTCGCAGGCCGGCATGATCACGGACGGCATCCACGGCAAGGCGCGCATTATCGACGTCGACCCGCACCGCATCCGCACCGCGTTGGACAAGGGCCACATCGCCATCGTGGCCGGGTTCCAAGGCATGAGCCACAACACCAAAGAGATCACCACCCTTGGCCGCGGCGGGTCGGACACTACTGCGGTGGCTCTGGCCGCTGCGCTTGAAGCGGATGTCTGCGAGATCTACACGGATGTGGACGGCATCTACACTGCGGACCCGCGCGTGGTTTCGACAGCCCAGAAGATCGACCGTATCTCCAGCGAGGAAATGCTCGAGTTGGCGGCTTCGGGTGCCAAGATCCTGCACTTGCGTTGCGTGGAGTACGCCCGCCGCTTCGGGGTGCCCCTGCACGTCCGTTCCTCATTCAGCCAGAACGAAGGCACCTGGGTCCTACCCAGCGCCGATGACAAGATCACGATTCAAGAGGGAGTTGCCTTGGAGCAGCCAATCATCTCCGGCGTTGCACACGACCGTTCAGAAGCCAAGGTCACAGTGGTGGGCGTCCCGGATATCCCCGGCAAGGCCGCCGCGATTTTCCAGGTCATCGCCAAGGCACATTCGAACATCGACATGATCGTTCAGAACGTGTCCACCCACGGCACTGGGCGTACCGACATTTCCTTCACCCTGCCCATTGTGGAAGGCGCCGACGCCCTCGTCGCGCTCCGTGCGGCACAGCCTGAAATCGGCTTCGAAGCCATCGAATACAACGAAAACGTCGGCAAGCTTTCCCTGATCGGCGCCGGCATGCGTTCGCACCCGGGAGTTTCGGCGACGTTCTTCAAAGCACTCTCCGACGCCGGCATCAACATCAACATGATTTCCACCTCGGAGATCCGCATCTCCGTGGTCACCCACGCCGACCTGCTCGATGACGCCGTTCGCGCCATCCACAAGGCATTCGAGCTCGACGGCGACGCCGAGGCAACCGTCTACGGTGGCACCGGCCGCTAGGCTATGTAGCTATCAACAGATCACGCAAACGCTCGGCTGGGTATCCAGCCGAGCGTTTGCGGTTTCGTGGGGCGACTCATGAGAACGGCCCTCCCGGACGCGGTCCGCTGGGCTCTGGCCGTCGCTACGGACGTCGGTGGATCGACTTGTAGCTGAGGTAGGCGTTCAAGCCCTCGATGCCGTATTCGGTGCCAAGTCCCGAGTCGTGGCGGCCGCCGAAGGGCGCGGCATGGTTGGAGGCGAAGAAGTTGATGCCCACTGATCCGGTGTCCATCCGGTCCGCGACGGCCAGCGCAGCCTCCGGGTCATGCCCGAACACGAGCCCGCCCAGGCCGAACTCGGTGTTGTTCGCGAGCGCAACCGCCTCATCAACACTGCCACCGGTGTCGTCGTATTTCAGGACGCAGATGACCGGACCGAAGATCTCCTCGCGGGAGATCCGCATGTCTGGGACGACGTCGGCGAATACGGTGGGTTCCACGAAATACCCGTCTTCGAGGCCGCCGCCCAGGCGCGCCGCCCGCCCGCCGGTGGTGGCCCGGGCGCCTTCGGCTAGCCCCGATTCGACGTATTCCAGAACGGTCCGGTACTGCGATTCCGTGGCGCACGGGCCGAATACCGTCTCGGGATCCAGCGGGTCCCCCTGCTTGCCAGCAGCGATCGTGGCAGTGACCATGTCCACCACTTCCTCGTAGCGGCTCGCCGGGGCAAGGATGCGGGTGGCGATGTAGCAAGTCTGTCCGGTGTTGCGCATGGAGGAGCGGATCAGGACCTTGGACATGGCATCCAGATCCGCGTCCGGCAGCACAATCGCGCTCGACTTTCCACCGAGTTCCAGAGTGACGGGACGCAGCAGCTCCCCGCAGGCGGCGGCGATCTTCCGGCCCACCGGAGTTGAGCCTGTGAAGGCCACCTTGTCCACGCCGGGGTGCTTCACCAACACGTCGCCGAGCCTGCCGGAGCCAGTGACGAGGTTGACCACGCCGGCAGGGACGCCGGCGGCGGCTACGGCGTCAATGATGACGCGGATGGACAGCGGGGTGGGCGACGCGGGTTTGATCACCACTGTGCAACCGGCGAGCAGTGCCGGGGCCAACTTGATGATCACCAGGTTGATGGGGAAGTTCCAGGGCGCGATCAGCGCGCACACTCCCAGCGGGTCGCGCCGGACCACGGATTCGCCGCCGCCTCGCGGGAAGGGGCGCACGTCCTCCCGCTCGAGGTAGTCGGCGAGGGTTGCGAAGTAGCGGAAGATGCCGGCCGCGTTGGCCGCAGCGCCGGCGGATTCGGCCACCGGCGAGCCGTTTTCGCGGGAGTTGGTCAGGGACAGCTCCTCGGCCCGTTTCTCCACTTCCTCTGCAATCCGGAGCAGGTACGCAGCCCGCTCGGACGCGGCCAGCCTGGGCCAATCGCCTTGAAAGGCGCGCTGGGCGGAGCCGACGGCGGCGTCCACGTCTTCCGGCGTGCCGTCCGGTACCGAGCCCCAGACTTCGCCCGTGGCCGGGTCGGTGACCGGGTTCCGGCCGATACCGCGCGAAGGCTGCCAGGCGCCGTCGACGAAGATAGTGTCCACATGCGTGTGCGGCAGGTTCAGCTCCGTGCGCGCAAGCAAGGCAGGTGAAGGATGGGTGGCAGAGGTCATCGGATGACTCCCGTCTTGAGCAGAGCGTTGGACCGGTTGAGGTCGGCCGTCGCCATGTCCACGGCGGCCTGGGTGATGAGTTCGGGCACGATTTCGGCGGCGAGCCGGTCGGTGTAGGTGGCCGGGTCCATGGCGAACCAGGATGATGCCAGCGAGATCCCGGCGCGGTCGAAACGCCACAGTCTGTCGGCGTCGCGCATCAAAGCATCCTCCAGGGACCGGGCCACGGGCCGGGTGTCATGGCCGTCGATGATTTGACAGACGCGTTCCACGAACTCTGCTGAATAGCCGAGACCGGGCAGCACCCTGCGCGCCACGTTGCAGCCCTCCTGCTCGTGCTCGTAGCGGATGGCAGCTTTCCGCCAGTTGCCAGTGAAGCCCTCGGAGATGATGCGAGATTCATCCACATGGGCCCACCCGGTGTCGTGCAGCACGGTGGCGACGCGCACCAGTTCGGCGTCAGCGTCGGGGTACGCCCGGCACAGCCGTTCGGCGTATGCCAGGGAGATGGGCAGGTGGATATCATTGCCGCGGGTCCGGGTTTCCTGGACAACGGTCTTCCACAGCGCGTCGAGCTCCCCAAGTGCAGCCGGGGTGTTGCAGATGGCGGTGGTGTCTACCGGGCCAGCGGCGGGAACGGGCCGAACGCTGTACTCCGCAGCGAAGGCTTCGGCCGCCACATCCGGTTCAGCGGCGGGGCCAGCGTCCGTGGGGCCGGAGGCGACCGGAGTCTTGGGGGTGCTCATAATGCTCCTTCAGGTGGGCCAAGCTGCTGTCCGAGTACAGTTAGCTGCCCGTGGTGATGGTCTTGAGTTGCGTGGCGGGGTCCGCTGCAGCGTCGGCCGGGATGTTCTGGCCCTTGGCCAGGGCGTTTTTTACCGCCATGAAATCCAGCGGCGCATTGACACAGTCAGCGGCAATGACCTGGCCCTGACGGTAGTAGAGGACGGTGAATTTGCCGCGTTCCTTATCGCGCCGGAGCACCGTCTGGTCGAAACCGTTGCACAGGCCCGCGATCTGCAGCTTGAGGTCGGCTTGGTTGGACCAAAACCACGGGATTCCGGCGTATTCCTCGCGTCTTCCTGTGAGCGAGTAAGCGGCCACTTTGGCATGCTCGATGGCGTTGTTCACGCTCTCCAGCCGGATCCGTTCGCCTGTTTTGGAACCTGGCACGGGGTTGGGCATATTGGCGACATCCCCCACCGCTACTGTGGTGCCGTCCGAAGCCAGCGCGAACCGGTCCACCACGACGCCGTTGTCCACGACCAGGCCCAGCTGCTCGGCAAGTTGTGTATTGGGGATAACGCCGATACCTATCAGCACAATCTGCGCTGGCAGCACTGTGCCGTCCTTAAGCTCGACGGCGGCGACTCGAGTCTGTTCCTTGCCTGCGGCGGTGTCCGGGGCGAAGCGCGCAGCACTCGTGTTGAGTCGGATGTCCAGGCCGCGGGCGCGGTGCGCCTGCAGGAAGTACTCGGCCGTTTCCTCGCCGACGGCGCGCCCCACGAGCCGAGGACCGAACTCCAACACGGTGACGTTCTTGCCCATTTTCTGCAGGCTGGACGCGGCTTCGAGGCCGATGAATCCGCCGCCGATCACCACCACATCCTGCGCGTCCGCTACCCGGGCCTTGAGCGCCAGGGCGTCGTCGGCGTTGCGCAGATACAGCACGCCGTCGAGGTCCGCGCCCTCGATCTCCAGCTTACGGGCACGGGCACCGACGGTGAGGGCGAGCCGTTTGAAGGGGAATTGTTTCCCCGCGGAAGAATGGGCCACCCCGGAGCCGTCGGCCTCCTTGTCGATCCGGACGATGTATTCGCCCTTGACCAGGTCCACGTTGTGCTCGGCCCAATACTCGCTGGAGCGGAAAATCAGGGATTCGCTTTCCACGGTGCCCTGGAGAAACTCCTTCGACAGGGCCGGGCGCTGGTAGGGTCGGTGGTCTTCGTCGCCAAGCAGGGTGATGTGCTCGGCGAAGCCGAGCGCGCGGAGCGAGACTGCGAGCTGGACGCCGGACTGGCTCGCGCCGATGATCAGCAGGCCGGTCCGGCTCTGCTTGCCCAACGCGGCTGCGGTGTTGGTCTGTTCAGCTGCCGCGGCGGAACTCTGCTCGGCGACGATATTAGTGCTCATGGCTACACCTGGGTTTCCGGGGTGGTGACGAACAGTTCCCGCTCGTCGGTGAGACGGACCTGGCAGGACAGCCGTGAGTTGTCTTCGCGGTCCACGGCGGTGCCATAGAGCATCTCGTCTTCCATGTCTTCCATCGGCGGGAGCTGGGCCAGGCAGTCCTCGCGGACGAAGACGTGGCAGGTGGCGCAGGACAGCGAGCCGCCGCATTCGGCCACGATGCCTGGGACACCGTTGCGCACGGCGGTTTCCATGACCGAGTCGCCAGTGTTGCCCTGGACGTCCCGGACAGCGCCCTCGGCGTCGGTGAAATGAACCGTTGGCATTGGTCCTCCTTGAGGGTTGAAAGTCGGTTGAAAAATTGGACCGGGGGTCAGATGAACTGACGGCCGCCATCGACCACCATGGTCTGGCCGGTGTAGTAGGAACTATCCGGACCGGCCAGGAAGAGTGCGGCGCCCACGATGTCTTCCGGCTGGCTTGCCCGCTTGATGGCGCCGCGGTCCACACCGTAGTTCTCGGCGTTTTCCATGAGCCCGTAGCTGGCCTCGGTGAGGGTGAAGCCGGGGGCAATCGCGTTGACAGTGATCCCCCGCCGGCCCAGTTCTTTCGCCATGACCCGGGTCAGGGCCACCACGCCGCCCTTGGAGGCGACGTAGTGCAGCCACTGTTCCGAGCCGCTGAAGATGGTGGCGCTGGAGAGGTTGATGACGCGCCCGCCCTCGCGCAGATACGGACTGGCGGCCCGGGTGACGAGCCACGGGCCCTTGAGGTTGACGTTCATCACCAGGTCCCATTCGGCCGGATCGATGTCCTCGAACGGGCTGCGGGTCACCCCCGCGTATACGGCGGCGTTGTTGAGTACGACGTCGATGCTCCCGTTGCCGAAGTCCGCGCAGCTTTTCGCTAGTGACTCGGTGGAGTCCACGCTCGTGACGTCCGCATGGAAGGCGGCCGCGTCAACCCCGGTTTCGCGGACCAGCTTCGCGGTTTCCTCCGCGCCGGCGAGGTTCACGTCCGCCACCGCCACGCGGTAGCCGCGGCGGCCGAAGCCGAGCGCGAACGCCCGGCCCAGGCCGCCGGCGGCACCGGTGATCAGGACGGTCCGGGCCCGCTGGCCCGGACTCTCATCTTCTGCAGCAGGCATATTCACGTCAGACATGGCTGTGGCTGTGCGCGTGGGCGCCGGGCCCGGCGACCTCCAGCTCCGCATCCCCGGCATCGGGAATCAGTGCGTCGAGGATCTGGACCGTGCCTTTGGTGCCGTCCACTCGGAGCCGCTGCCCGGTCTTGATCGTGGTGGACGCCGAGCCCGTCCCGGTCACAGCCGGGAGGCCGTATTCGCGGCAGACGATGGCCGCGTGGCTCATCATGCCGCCGATGTCAGTAACGGTGGCCTTGATCTTGCCGAAGATCGGGCCCCAGGACGGCGCAGTGACCGTGGCAACGAGGATCTCGCCCTGCTGCACTTCGGAGAGCTGGTCCGCGTCGGTGATGACGCGGGCCAGGCCTTCGACGACGCCGGGCGAGGCGGCCATGCCGCGCAGCCCGCCGCCTTCGACCGCTTCGCCGGCACCCAGCCACTGCTGGACCTGCTCGGTGGTGATGCCCCAGAGCATCCGGGTGAAAGGTTCGGTGATGGATTCCGGCGGCGTGTTCAGGGCAGGAGCCGGGCGGGCGGTCTTGAGCGCGTCCACGATCCCGCGGCGGCGTTCGATCTCTTCGGGCCAGTAGTCCGGGCCGATCGGCTTGGCGCCGACGCCCCAGCCGGTGACGAGGTCGAAGAGCGCGTCACGGACCTCGTTGCGGCCCAGGTACAGCAGGTCGTCCGGTTGGGTCCAGAAGCCCTCGGCCTGCATCATCCGGGACAGCTCGCGGATCTTGCGCCAGAAGACGCCCATGGTCCAGTGCTCGATGTAGAAGTTGTGGTTCTCCACGTACGGGTACGCGGTGGCGGCGAGTCCGCGCTTGGCATCGAAGAGGGCCTGGTTTTCGCCTTCCAGCAGCTCGCGGTATTCCTCGATGATGCGGTCGCGTTCGGTGATCAGGGCCTCGACCGGGCGCAAGATTTCCTGGCCTTCGTCCACGCGCCGGATGTAGTCGGCGATGTAGCCCAGCGGGATTTCCTGGTGTTCGTTCCAGTACTTGTCGTGGCCGTAGAAGCCGTTGCCCACGGTGAAGTTGAACCACGGGTCCTTGGCGCCCTCGTACTGAGCCGTCCAGCGGTCCCCGCCCGGGGCGGCGGCGATGGCACCCAGAGTGGCATCGACGTCGTCCGTGTTGCTGAAGTGAGCCTGGAGCCCCAGTTCGACGGCGAGCTTGGCGAGTTGCTTGAGCTCGTCGTCCGGGCGGAAGAGCTCCATGTCCACACCCTGCACCATGGTGGCGATGGACTGATCCGGGATGTTGGGGAAGACCTGCTTGCAGAAGTTGAAGAAGTCAAGGTAGGCGATGTAGCCGAGATTGAGGAACTCGAAGTGGTACTGCCAGTTCTGGTAGGCCAGCTGAATCAGCCGGTCGTAGCTTTCCAGCAGCTTCTCGGAGCCGTCCTTGCCTTTGCCGGAGAGGATATCCTCCATGGGAACCATATCCGGGAGCCGGGGGAAGGAAATGGTTTCCATCTCGTCGATGGTGCCCTTGACCTTGACATGCCACTGTTTGAGGAGCTGCTCCCAGTTCTGGAAGTAGTGGCCCACCCTCTGTTCGAACAAGGGCACGCGGGCGGCGATCTGGTCCTCGGGGACCGGGATGGGCGACATGTAGAGGTAGCCCAGGTGGATGCGGAACTCGATGCCGTTGGCGTTGGGGATCATCAGGTGCCGGGCGTTGTACTGGCCCAGGCATTTGACCGCGAACTCGCCGCCGATCGTCTCGAAGGGCTTGAACACAGTGGGCCAGTGCTGGCTGTCGCAGAACCAGAACTTGGCGTCCTCCTGCTCCTTGAGCTTGTCCTGGAAGACCAGGTAGTACGGGTAGATCTTTTCCCAACCCTCGGCGCCGGCGGGAACCGGAAGCTCGGACGGTTTGGGGAAGGACTTCAGGGACATGGCGGTCCTTTCAATACGGGCTCGGCGTTGAGCCTGGGTGATGGAGCGGACTAGCGGGTCAAACTTTTTCAGAAGGAGGGCTTCAGCAGGGACGCGGTGATGCTCCCGAGGCTGAAACCTGAAGGGGACGACGGCGTGGCGGCCGGCGCTGTGCCACCCGGTGGCGTCGTGGCAGACGTTGCGTGGCTCAGCCCACTGAAGTAGCCGCCCGCACCTGCGGGGGTCTGGACAGTTTGCCGGACCGCCGTCGGCTTGGCGGAGTGCACGGTTTCTGGCCTGGACTGCAGAAGGAGCAGGTTCTCGCCGTCGGGCAGATCCGCGTCGAGGGCCCATTCGATGTCCTGCGGGCATTTGTAATGCTTCTCGGCCCGCTTGGCCATCTGCGCAACGGCGGTGAGCTCGGCATCGGTGAGGCTGCGGCGGCCGCGGCGTTCGGCGTCGACCTCCCGCTCCACCAGACGGCCGGCGGCGGCGTCCGGGACGAGTTCGGCGTGCTTGTCGCCGAGGTGTTCGGAGACGACGGTCAGCGTGACCTTGTCCAGCATGATGTTGTCCGGCGTGACCTGGCCGGACACCACCATCTCCCCCACCCCGTAGGAGGAGTCGATGGTGATCTTGGAGCGGTCGCCATTGGTGGGGTCCATGGTGATGGCGACGCCGGAGACGCGCGCGTTCACCATCTTCTGCACCACCACGGCCATCGAGAGGCCTTCGTTGGGAATGTTGTTCTTAAGCCGGTAGATGATGGCGCGGGAAGTGAATAAGGAAGCCCAGCACTGGCGGATGTGTTCAGTGACGGCCTTGACGCCGTCGAGCCAGAGATAGGTGTCTTGCTGGCCGGCGAAGGAGGCATCCGGGAGGTCTTCGGCGGTGGCGCTGGAGCGGACGGCTACCGGGACCGGGGCCTCGAAGCGGGACATCAGGGACTCGTACGCAGTGATGGTGAGTTCGCGCAGCGCCTGCGGCACCGAGCGCGAGCGGATGTCCTCGCGGATGGCGGCTGAGACCTTGTCCACCTGGCCCATGTCCTCGGGGTCCAGCCCGGCGAGGAGCTGGTGGATGTCCCGGGTGATGCCGGCTTCCTCCATGAAGGCGTCGAACTGGGCGGTGGTGACCACGAAGCCGGGCGGGACGGGCATACCGGCGGAGGTCATGGTAACCAGCGAGGCGCCCTTGCCGCCGAGGTTTTCGAGCTTCGGTTCAATGCCGCCGTCGAAGAACTGGATGTATTCGTTGCTGTGCATATTTCTCAGGCCTTCCAGCTGACGGGGACGGTCTCGGGGACTCGGAAGGAGAGGTTCTCGCGGAAGGTGATCGCTTCCGGGTTCTCCAGCTGCAGCTCCGGGGCAAGCCGGGCCACTTCCTCGAGTGCGATTCTTGCTTGGAGCTTGGCGAGCATGTTCCCCAGGCAGTAGTGGATGCCGAACCCGAAGGAAAGGTGCTCGCGGGCGTTGGGGCGGGTGATGTCGAAGTCCTCGCCGGCGTCGAACTTCGTGTCGTCCCGGTTGGCTGAACCCATCAGGAGCAACAGCTGGGCGCCTTTTTCGATGGCGACGCCGCCGACTTCGGTATCCTTCAGGGCCTTGCGGCGCCAGCCGACGATCGAACCGGCGTAGCGCAGGACCTCGTCGATGGCGGCGGGGATCTTCTTGGGATCCTCCACAAGCGTCCGCCACTGCGCGGGGCGGGCCAGAAGTTCGCGGAGGGCGTTGGAGATCAAGGTGGTCGTGGTCTCGTGGCCGGCGAAGAGCAAGCTGTAGAGGACCGAGGCGATCTCGTGGTCGGAGATTTCGGCGCCTTCCTGCTGCGCCTTGACGAGGTCCCCGGTGAGGTTGTCGCCGCCTTCGTCATGAGCCACCTGGACCAGGCGCAGGCATTCCTGCCAGTACTCCACGAGGTTGTGGGCGTGCGGGATCTGCTCCTCGTCGCTGAGGTCGCCCCAGGTCATTGCTGCCCGGGAATCGCTCCAGCGCTTGAAGGTGTCCACCTGGGAGACGTCGGCGCCGATCAGGGTGAGGATGGTGATGGTGGGGACGTCATAGGCAAGGTCCTTGACCATGTCGCCGCGGTGTTCCGGACGCGCGAGCATGGCTTCGAGCAGCTCGACGACGTTCTGCCGGATGAAGGGCTCCAGGGCCTTGTAGCGGCGGGGCGTGAAGGCCTTCTGGACGATGGCGCGGATGCGGGTGTGCTCCGGGGGGATGCGTGCGGAAAGACCGGAGTAGGCGGTGAACCCGCCGTCGTCCATGATCTTCTTCGCGGCGCCGCCGCGTTCGCGGACGGGGGCCTGGGCGTTTTCGCTGGAGAAGGTCTCCCAGTCTTCGAACACTGCCTTGATGTCGTCATAGCGGGCGACAACATAGAGTCCCGTCCGCTCGTCGAACATGACGGGCTGCTCGGCCCGGAGTTCGGCGTAAGCGGGGAAGGGATTCTTCATTTGGAACGGCTCGTAGCCGTGGTGCCCGGCGGGGGCTTCGGCGCCATGGCCAAAGGGACAGCGGCCGGCCGTTTCAGTCGACGATGACATCTGGGCTCCTTGGTTTCGGTCCCGCCGGCAGCGCCACTGCATGCCGCGGGTTCTTATTCACCAGTGTGGCCCCCATCACCGCGATAAGGCAGGGATTGCTTCCGCTGGACGGAAGTCGGTTATGCAACCGCCCTTTGCTGCGCGGGGATCACCCTCAGCCTGTTCCCCCGATGTGACTGCCGAGTAGCGTCTCCAGCGGTATCCGGGCCGTGGCGCGCTCGATCTGCGACGAGATACCCTTCAGAACCGGCAAATGCCGGGTCATCGTGCCGGCTTGGTTGGTGGGCAGCACCAGACCAATCGCGGCGCCGATCCTGCCGGTGTGGAAAACCGGAACGGCGATAGAGCAGGAACCCAGCCGAACTTCCTCGACTGTGGTGGCGTAACCCTGTTCTCGGATCTGCGTAAGTTCAGCGGACAGTTTCCTGGGGTCAACGTGGGTGTGCGCGGTGTGCCGGTCGAGTTGCCGGTTGAGGTATGCGTCGCGGACCCAGTCCTCCTCGAAAGCGAGGATCACCTTCCCGACGGCGGTCGCGTGCATCGGCAGCCGCCCTCCCACACGCGAGGCGCGTGGAACGCGCTTTGACCCGTAGACGCGGTCAATGTACAGCACTTCGTAGCCGGCTCGGACGGCCAGATGGGCGGTTTCCCCGGTGAGGGAGAAAAGATCCTGGACGTAAGGCCGGGCCGCGTCGCGAAGCTGGCGGCCGGTATTCTGGGCAAGCTCCCAGAGCCGTATGCCCAGCTGGTAGCGGCCGTTGGGTTCGCGGGAGAGGAAGCCCCAGTCGGTGAGTTCGTTGACCAAACGGTGCGCCGTGCTCAGCGGGAGACCGGATTTCTCGGCGATGTCCGTCAGGCTCAGGGCGCCCCGGGACTTTTCGAAGGCCTCCAGGATGGCCAGGACCTTCGAGGTCACCGTCCTGCCGGGTTCGCGGCTGCCGCCCGCCATCGTGACCTCCTTTGTCCGCGTGGGCCCAATACAACCGGCATCCGGCATCCGGCCACCCGGATCAGAGTCTAGTCTGCGGTCAGGAGCTCTCGCCGTTGCGGCCACAGCGTGACTGATTCCAGTGCGGTCAGTGCGTGGGCAATGGTGTTCGCTTCCTTCGTGAAGAGGTGGCCGTGGACTCTCTGGCTGCAGAGGTGCAGAGCACGGCCTCGGTCCAGCCCGAACCAGTCCATGACGGTGTCGATGCCGTGCGGGCTGAGCCGCCATGTCTTGTCCGAGTCCTTGACGATTGCGTCCTCGATCGAGAGCGCCTCGCGCCGGGAGTCGTGACCGTCGATGATCGCCAGGATCGCCGGTACTTTTGCGGGGTCATAGCCTGTCGCCGCCAGGATGCCGGCTGCCAGCCGCGCGCCTTCCTTTTCATGGAGGAGGACAAGATCCCGCCTCCCGCCTCCCGGCGCAATCGCCTCCAGTACCTCGTCCGGCGGTACCTGGGACCATCCGACGTCGTGCAGCATCAGGGCAGGAAGGACCACAGCAGCGTCGGCCTCGGGGTGCGATTCCAGCAAGGCATAAGCAAGACCCAGTGCATACAAAGTGTGTGCGTCGTTGTCGCGGACACGCAACAACGGAGCAGCCAGCTCCCAGACGGCAACGAGACCCGGATCCAGGGCAATAACACCGTCGGGTTCCGCTTCGATGCCGGCGGAGACATCCTGGCCATAATGGTTTGCAGCAGGCAGCAACTTGGTCATGCTGCAACCATCCTCCCTGGTTCACGACCGCCGCAACGGAATATTCCCGCTCAGTGGAAGCTAACTGGCCGGAACGAGGGACCTCCCCTGCGGCGGTGTTGACGCAACGCGGTCTTAGGCGCCTTCCTTGCGGATTCCGTAATGGTGCCCCTGATCATCTGATTCGACGACGAAATGCCCGAGCTCCTCCTCCGACGCCGTCTCGAAGTCGTCATGCTTGTGGACTACAGGCGTATCAATGTCGCCCCGCGTCGCCGGGCCGAACCAGAAACGCAGTCGATCGGTCACCTTCATAAAGCTATCGAGTGCATGTCCCACAATTCCCACCTCCTTCCCCGCTGCGAGGTCCAGCCGTGCGGTTGGACCTGAGTGGTTCCAGTGAGGCAATTTTACGCCCCGAACCCCCAAAAGGACCGAGTGGGCCCACCCCGGCCGGGCCCTTTGAAGGCCTTTAGCGCAGGGACTTGTCCTCGGGGTTCTTGGGGACCACGTAGGTGCTGCCGTCCGGCCGGCGGATGGTCTCCCATTGTTGCGCTTCAGCCTGGCGCTGCTTGAGGAGCCGCTGGTTTTCCTCGGTCATTTCGTGGTCCAGGGAACTACTGTGGGCCGGTCCGAAAATGATCCGCAGCCTGCCGGTCGCACGCATGAATCTCTGGGTCATGGTCTCTTTGGCCACCTGGTCTGCCTTCTCTCAAAGGATGTTGTGCTTTAAGCGTACACTAACAATTAGTGCACTAACTATCGTCCGGGTACCCGACCGCCCGACGCAGAATGGAGCAAGCCATGGCCGACACAGGCGCACCCATCCCACGTGAATCCACCACGCAGCGTGACGACGAGCTATTGCTGGAGCGTCAGTTGTGCTTCGCCCTGACCGTCGCGTCGCGGAGCGTAGTGGGTGTCTATAAGCCGGTGCTCGAAAAAATGGGACTCACGCACCCGCAATATCTCGTGATGCTGGCCCTTTGGGAACGCAGCCCGCGGACACTCAAGGACATCAGCGAAGCTCTCCTGCACGAGCCGGCGACCCTCTCGCCTATCCTGCGCCGGCTTGAGGAAGCGGGCTACGTGATCCGCAATCGCATCCATGGAAACGAACGGGCCCTCGCCATCACACTGACTGAAACCGGGGCCGCCCTCAGGCAGCAGGCGACGGCCGTGCCGGGAACCATCATGGAGCGACTCCACCTCACGCGGGCCGAGGTCGCAGAACTGCATCGGGCCATGACCGGGCTCATCGAGGCCACCCAGCACCCGGCTGCCGGCACGGGCGATAAACTGGCATAAATCAAGGAGAACCCATGCGCCTGCGAATAGTCCGGTCAGTGCTGGCCGTCCTCGCCGTCGCCGGGCTCGCTGCCTGCACGCCGGGTCCCGGAGGCGGTTCGCCCAGCAGCCCGGCCCCTGGCAGCAGCGCTTCCTCCACGCCGTCGGGCAGTCCTACCGGACCGTTGCCGGGCGCACCCGGCACGCCGGGCCGCGGAGACGCCGAACTTTCCATCATCGTCAAGCTTTCCCCCACGGCAGCGCCAGAAAGCTACACGCTCGTTTGCACCAACGGCGTGCCCGCCGCAGAGAGCCACCACCCCACGGCAGCCGCAGCGTGCGCGGCCTTGAAGAAGAACCCCAAGCTCCTCACGCGGCCGCCACGCCCCAGCGAGCAAGTCTGCGACCAGCGCTACGGCGGACCCCAGACGGCAACAGTCACGGGGACGGTGGATGGCGTGGGCGTCGCATCCTCGTACAAACTCACTGACGGTTGCGAAATCGCGGCATGGGCCGCCGTCGCCGACATCCTAGGTTCGAGCGGTGCTGGAGCCTAGGCCAAGGCACCTCCCGCAAGAGACATGGCTCGCGCTGGAGGCTGCCCACCACGAACGCGTCGAGCGCTATGCCAAGCCATACCTTGCCCGCCGCTCCGCTGGCGAGAAGCATCCCGTTGAAGATTTCCTCTTCACCTATTACACCCAGAAGCCCGGCCAGCTGCTGCGCTGGCACCCCGGCGACGGCGTCGTCCTGTCCGGCCCCAAGGCGGCAGAACGGGCCGGGTGGAAGTACTACCGAGCACTCGACGACGGCGCGCTGGCGGCCGCCGGCCTCACCGCCGGTACCGTCGCAGTCACCTTCGATCGCGGACAGTTCGTGGCCGACCGCACCGAGGCCGTCCGCTTCGCCGGCATCATCCTCGCGGGCACCGTCGCGCGGCCCGCCCAGTTTGGCTGCTTCGGGCTGCACGAATGGGCCATGGTCTACCGCCAGGACAAGTTCGAGCTGCGTCACGAATACCTCAAGCTGCGGCTGGGCTCCGAAGGCACGGACGCCGTGGTGGAAGACAACCGGATCCGCTGCTCGCACTTCGACGCTTTCCGTTTCTACACCCCGGACGCGATCCTGCTCAACGAGCTCACCCCCACACGGGACAAGCAACGCACCATGGAGCAACCCGGATGCCTGCACGCCAACATGGACCTCTACAAATGGGCATACAAACTGGCACCGGCCCTCCCGAGCGAGCTGGTGATGGACTGCTTCGAACTGTCCTGGCGGATCCGGGCGATGGACATGCAGGCCTCACCCTACGATCTTGAAGAATGGGGCTACCCGGCCATCAGGATCGAGACACCGCAGGGCAAAGCCGAGTACGTTGAGTATCAGCGGGCATTCGCAGCAGAGGCCCAAGCACTCCGCGCAAGGGTCCTGGAGAAAGTGGAGCCGCTGCTGGAGCTCCTCGGGCCGGCCCAGTCTCACAAAGGAAACCCATGACTTCAAACAAGGGAAAGTACGACGTCGAACTCACCATCACGTTGACGGAGGCACCCGGCGCCGTGGAACACGAGTTCGTCCTGCTCGGCTCCGGCGGCGAAGTCTCCCAGGGCTCAACCCTTCCGGACCCCCGCGCGGCGCTTGCCGCCGTCGAGCAATTCGGCGAAGAGATCTTCTTTCCGATCCCACGGCCGGACCGGATTTGCACCCAGCAATACGGCGGTCCGCAGGTAGCCGTGGTGACGGGCCGGTTCCGCGGACGGGAAGTCAGCAGCCGCTTCAGCCGGACGGACGGTTGCGAGATCGCCCGATGGCGCACCATGGCCGCGCTCCTCGGCGGGGTGGCTGGATCCACGGGAAACATCTGACCCTCCATCACAAATCCCCCCACCCCGCCCAACCCTCAATCACAAATCCCCCCACCCCACCCAACCCTCCATCACAAATCCCCCCACCCCGCCCAACCCTCCATCACAAATCTGCAGGAGTCCCCGTCGATTGGACTCAAAAGTGAGGGAGCGTCGGGGATTTCGACCAAATAGCCGAGCGGGCGTCGCAGCGGTAGAGGCGCTACCCACAAGGACGACGCGCGCCCAGAAAAGGCACAGAATAACAACAGCGGCCGGCGGGATACTCCCGCCGGCCGCTGTTGTTATGTGTCCGTCAGACCATCATTGCCACATCACGTGGCGTTGTTTGGCTGCTCTTCTCTTTCATTCCTCAGCTTGCCCTTGCCGTGATCGCCCTCTTGATCCTCCTGCGGCGCCACGGAGACGCTGCCGTTCGCCGAGACCAGCACAGAGACGAAAGTCGGCGCACTGGTACCGGCAAACGTGAGCCGGCCGAGGTAGGAGCCCGGCGTCAGCTTGGTCCACGCAAACGTGAGCTTCCCGGCTTTGCCGTTTTTCAGCTGGATCGGATTGGGAGTGACGGTCGCGTTGCCTTGGTTCGCACCCAGGATGGCGACATCAACGCTGGCCTTGGTGGCCCGGCTCCCGGGGCTCGCGGACAGGTTCGCGATGACGGTGTAATCCCCCGCCTCCGGGTTGTCGAGGGAGAGCGATTCACTGGCACTGGGTGTGGCGGCTGTGAACAACTGACCCGACGGCGAAAACACATACAGGTCGAAATCCGCGGAAGGATCGGCGGAGATCACCGAGAACTTCGCAAAAGCCGTTCCGGGAGCAACCGTGGCGGTCTTGACGAAGTTCGAGGCATTGCTTGCCATGGACACAGGGCCCGGAGTGAGCTGCGCCGCCGAAGAATCAGCCTTCGAGAGGCCGTCAATAGTCACGGCCGTCGGCGAGTCGGAACCGGAGACAATGTTGATGTCCCCCGAGCCGCTTGCTTGCTGGGAGGTGAAGGCTGCGCTCTTGGAAGCAACCACCGACTGGGGACGGACCGCAATCGGGGAGACCACCGTCTTATCGGCGCCCTCCCACTTCAGTGATCCCATGGCGAACGTACCGAGGGCGGCAGTCTTGTTTTCGAAGGTCACCTTGAAGGTCTTCTGCTGGCCGACTTCGTTGAAGTTCAGCACGGACGGAGTGACTTTGACGTCGACCCCAGGGACGTCGACCGTAGCCCGGTAGAGTCCAGGGGTCAGTGCCGTGACCGTACGCGTGACCTCGATTTTGCCGGCCAGGTTTCCAAGGGCGAACGACGGAAGGTTCATGTCGCGCGGCAGCGTGGAACCAAGGCCCGGTAAGCCGAGATCGACGCCGGTGCCCTGGATGAATTTCAGGTAGTCCTCAGTTCCGGCGTCGTACACCAAGCCCGGATCGAGCACGCGGGCCGGGTTCATTTCCCCTGCGCCCGTGGCGAAAACATCGTTGTTCTTGGTTCCATCGGCCTGCTTGACGTCACTCGCGGTGGTCATCATGGCCGATTTGACCGCAGCCGGAGACCACGCGGGGTTCTTCGCCATGATCAGGGCTCCGAAGCCTGCAACGTGCGGGGACGCCATGGACGTACCGGACATGAATCCGTACTCGTCACCGTTGCTGCCGATGGGGGAAACCCCTGCCAGCACGGCAACACCGGGAGCCGAAACGTCCGGCTTCAGCAGATCCGAATCGGTGGCGAGAAGCGGACCGCGCGAAGAGAACCCGGCAATCTGCGGCTGCGCCTCAAGCGGAAGCCCCGTGGTGTCGTGGTCGACCAGTGAAACAGTGAGCCCCGGGTTGGCCGCAACCTTGTCCTTGATGGCTTGCGAGGCCGGCGGGTTCACGTGGACGGTGGGCACTGCGTGCTTGTCCGTGTCCAAAGAGGAATTGGTGAGGTTAACGAGGATCATCCCGACGCCGCCGCCGCGGAGCACCTCAGCACTCTTGGCGACGCGATCAACCACGCCGCGGTCACACACCACTACCTTGCCCGCGATCTTCGCCGGGTCCAGGGACCCGGGCGCACAGAGAGCTGCGTTGCCGGTGCCTGAGGCAGCGTTTGCGGAAAGTACGACGCCGGCCCCGCTCACCTGGCGGTTCATGATGCTGGCCCCGCGGAACTTGCTGCCGTCGGAGAATTCGATCGTTCCCTGGAGCTCCTGGGAGAACGAGGTAGCCGCGACGGTAGTCATCCAAGGTGCGCCGTGGTTGACCGTACTGGCCTGCGGGCCGGAGTTGCCGGCGGATGCGGCCACGAAGATGCCGGCCGAAGCGGCGGAAAGGAATGCCAGCGAGACAGGATCGGTGGTGGTGTCCGTAGCGCCGGAGATGGAGTAGTTCAGGACGTCCACACCGTCGGCGATCGCTTGGTCGATCGCCGCGATGGCAGCGGAGCTGTAGCAGCCGCCCGTGTTGGGGTCATCGTCTTCCCAGCAGACCTTATAGATCGAGAGCTTGGCCGCCGGTGCGACGCCGCTCGTCTGGCCGAAGCTGCGGCCATCCACGGACGCCTCCACTCCGGAGTCACCGGCTGCGGTGCTGGCCGTGTGCGTCCCGTGGCTCGCGACGTCTACGGGCGAGATCAGTTCCTGCGGTGCGCGATGGGCTGGCGGAACAGATTCCAGGAAGGCATCGGCGAAGTAGTGGGTGCTGAGGACCTTGGAATTGCAGGCGCTGCCGTCGTAGGCCGAGCCGGTTCCGGTGCCTTTCTGGCACTCGCCCACAAAGGTATCTCCGTTGGCTTTCAGCATGGCGATCTTGCCGTCACTGGTCCGGTACGGGACGCCTACTTTGGGGTTCCCCACAAGCGGCTGGACCGGATCGCCGGCGAAGAACTTGCTCGAGGGGGTGTACCCGGTGTCAATGACGCCGACCACTGTGCCTTTCCCGGCCTGGTCCTGGCCGCCGAATTGGGTGTTCCAGAGCCCGTTGGGTCCGCTGAGGTTGAGGAAATCAGTGGTGGAGTAATCAGGAGCGGACTGGGTGTCCGGGGCGACAATCAGGACGCCGGGATTCTTCGCGAGATTAACGGCCTGGTCCGCGGTAAGAGTAGCGCTGAAGCCGTTGATGGATGCCGTGTAGTCGCGCTTGATGTTCACGTTTTCTTGTTTGGCCACTTCTTGCTGCTTCTGCTGCAAATGGGCCTGGTATTGCTTCACTTCGGCATTGCCGACGTCCAATTTCTTGCCCGCTTGCGGTTTAGTGGGCACATAACCGGGCGTCCCGCCGTCGTACGTGGCCGCTGGCTTCTCTGCCAGCACCACGACGTAACGGCCATCCTGATAGGACTTGGGGTCGACATTCTTCGGGGCAACCCCAGGGACCGCTGATCCGGAGACCGTTGGCTTGGAAGCGGGCGCGGCTTGAGCGGGTGTCAACGCCACGGAGGAGAGCAGAAGGGGCAGTCCGACGGCCAATGCCGCAGCTCTTCGAAGCCCCCCGCTTCCAATGAAGCTCTTACCTTGTGAATTCACGGGTGATTGCACCTTTCCGGACGGTCGCGGCAGTTTGTCAAGATCAATAACCTGAGGATGGACACCGATTGACAGTTCTTGTAATCAGGGAAAGCCCAGCCGTTTCATAGAGTACATAGTGATAGCAGAATATGACATAGGGCACATTTCGCACTTTTTGTCTTGTCACGTCGGCATCAGAATACAACCCCTTTAGTCCGGAAGATCCGCGCATTTCCGCGTGCCGTATTAGTCCAGTTCGTTCAGGTCCCGATCGATGCCCGCATCAGTGACCTAACCCCTGACGGCGGCCAATTCACAGGGTTAGGCGAGCGTGTAGCCGAAGACATCGACGATGACTTGCGAGGTTTCAATGCGTGGTACCGAGGCGAGGATGGATTGGATCTCTATCTTGCCGTCAGCTCCAATCGGCACATACGCCATGTTCGCAATCGTCTGCCCGCCACCGAAGTTCAGATTGGAAGTAAACGTCCGCGGGGCCCTATAACCGCGCGCCATGAAGCAGCCGAGGATTGTCGGTTCGGTCACCGTGAGGTTCACCCATACGCCACTTGCATTTTGCGGTATTCCATTAACGCCTACGACCTGAACGGGCACAGTACCGGCGTTGACAACCGGGCCTCCGTATGTGCGAGTGTCGACAAGACGGGTTGGCAAAACCCCCGCGAATGCTCCCGATGTGGTTGGCGTCCCCGCCAGGAAAAGCCGACAACGTCTGCAATGATCTGAGCTGTTCCGGACGAGGTGTTTGCGATCGTCACCGTGCCATCGGGACCCACCGGCACGACGGCAAGGTTGGGGACTGTTTGGCCGGTTCCGTAATTCTGGTTCGAGACATTGGGTCTTGGTGAACCGCTTGGGTAAGCGGTAATGAACCCGAATGATGTCGGCTGCGTCACTGTGAGGTTTACGACCACCGCCGAGGCGTTTGCCGGAACGCCAGTGGATCCTCCCAGACGGAGTGGCACGCTTCCGCCACCTGCGATGGGGCCTGACGAAGTCCTGGTGTCGAGAAGCCTGGCGGGCGCCACAGCCTGGTAGGAGCCCGGCAAGCCCAGGGGCCCGGACATAGCGAAATAGGCCGTGGCGTCAACCACGATCTGCACAGTTCCTGTCGAAGTGTTGGAGATCGCGATCTGCCCGTCAGCGCCGACTTCCACGATAGCCAGGTTCGCAACCATCTCTCCCGGCCCGTAATTGACATTGGAAGTGTGTGGCGCCATGACGCCCGAATGGTACGCCGTGAGGAATCCCGCCGCAGTAGCGCCAGTAGCCGTGATGTTAAGGACGACGGCTTGCGTACCGTAGGGGAATCCATTTGTCCCCGGGATTCGGATTGAGACACAGTGAAGCAAGCACCAGCATGATGCATGCTAGCTGTGATCTGGTACGGGCATATTTCTTCAAAACTGATCCCCCAAAATTAAGATGCAAAAGCGAAGAGGTCTACGACCTCATCGGCATTCTACGGTTTGATCCCTCGCAAGGCATCGCTGATTTTGGCCCTTGTCGAAGCATCCGGAGGGACGGAAATGCGGTTTTCCCGGGCAGCCCGGTCCGCCATGATTCTTTGAAAAACCATCCTCCCCAGGCCGGCAAAAACAGCGGCAAGGACCACGGGCAAAACCATCGACTTAGCGTTCTCGGCCATGCCGCAATCCTAGTGACGCAACCCACCCCCGGCCAGCGCCGCCGTCGTTCAGTGCCCAGCGCCGCCGTCGGGCACTGAAAACCCGACGACGGCGGAGCCGCGCAGCGAGTTGGCGCGGCCCACAAGGCCCCTTCACCGATCTCCACAAATAGGGCATGAAGCAGTGTGCCCGGTAGAATGGGCTAGCAAGCTCGCGGAGCGCCCCCTTATTCCGTAAGTCACTGCATCTACACACTGTCGCTGAACTCTGTTGGATGCAGTTCCGGCGTGAGACGGCACCACTCCGCGGCAGCCTCTTAACCAAGGTTTATTCAACGCTCACGCACAGGAGTTACCGGATGCCCCGGATCGTCGTCGACGTCATGCCCAAGCCCGAGATTCTGGACCCTCAGGGGAAGGCCATCGTGGGCGCACTGCCCCGCCTCGGCTTCACCAGCTTCAGCGCAGTCCGCCAGGGCAAGCGCT
Source organism: Arthrobacter methylotrophus (assembly GCF_039539965.1). NCBI lineage: Bacteria > Bacillati > Actinomycetota > Actinomycetes > Micrococcales > Micrococcaceae > Arthrobacter > Arthrobacter methylotrophus. The sequence continues at coordinate 4,102,131 of NZ_BAABED010000001.1, forward strand.
TCGAATTGACCGTCGACGGCGAGGTGACCGACGCCATCCTCGCCCAGGCCCGCGAGGCCGCCGAGACCCTGCTGTCCAACCCGGTGATCGAAGACGTCGTCAACGTCGAGGTCGTCGAGGCCTGACATGACTGAACTTCCTTTGATCGGCGGCGCCCCTGTGGCCGTCGAGCCTGTTGATGCTCGCGGGCTCGCCGGGGCCAGGATCGGCGTGGTCACCTTCCCCGGTACCCTTGACGACCGCGATGCCGCCCGTGCGGTACGCCTGGCAGGCGGCACCGCCGTCGCACTATGGCATGGAAACAGCGACGCCGACGCCTTGCGGGATGTGGACGCCGTCGTCATCCCGGGCGGATTCTCCTACGGTGACTACTTGCGCGCCGGAGCCATTTCGCGCTTCGCACCGCTGATGTCACGCATCATTAAGGCAGCATCAGGTGCTGCCTCCTCTAATCCTTTGCCCGTGCTGGGTATTTGCAACGGCTTCCAGATCCTGACCGAGTCGCACCTGCTGCCCGGCTCCATGATCAAGAACGACCACTTGAAATTCATGTGTCGTGAACAAGTGCTGCGCGTTGAGAACAACACCACCTGGTGGACCTCGGACTACGAAGTCGGCCAGGAAATCACGGTGCCGCTGAAGAACCAGGATGGCCAGTACATCGCGGACGAGAAGACCCTGGACGCCCTTGAGGCCGAAGGACGCGTCGTGTTCCGCTACGTCGGTTGGAACCCGAACGGCTCCCGCCGCGACATCGCCGGCATCACCAACGCGGCCGGCAACGTGGTGGGCCTCATGCCGCACCCCGAGCACGCTGTGGAGCCGGGTTTCGGCCCGGAGTCGAACGCCGGAACGGATGGTCTGGGCTTCTTCACCTCCGTCCTGAACAAGATCGTGGGAGGCGCACAGTGACTACCTCAGCTGAAACCGTCGGCAAGAAGTTCAACATCGACACCGTCGAGAACGCGGCCAAGACGCCGGACACCGAGCTCCCGTGGGCCGAACTTGGCCTGAAGCAAAACGAGTTCGACGAGGTCGTCAAGGTCCTGGGCCGCCGCCCGACCGGCGCCGAACTCGCCATGTACTCCGTGATGTGGAGCGAGCACTGCTCCTACAAATCTTCAAAGAACCACCTGCGCCAATTCGGCGAAAAGGTGACCGAGGAGATGAAGAAGGACATGCTGGTGGGCATCGGCGAAAACGCCGGCGTCACCAACTTGGGCGACGGCTGGGCCGTGACGTTCAAGATCGAGTCCCACAACTCGCCGTCGTTCGTGGAGCCCTACCAGGGTGCCGCAACCGGCATCGGCGGCATTGTCCGCGACATCATCTCCATGGGCGCCCGCCCGGTTGCCGTGATGGATCCGCTGCGTTTCGGCGCTATCGACCATCCGGACACGGCCCGCGTCATGCACGGTGCCGTTGCCGGTATCGGTGGCTACGGCAACTCGCTTGGCCTGCCGAACATCGGCGGCGAAATGGTGTTCGATTCCGTGTACCAGGGCAACCCGCTGGTCAACGCGCTGGCAGTGGGCGTCATGCGCCACGAAGACATCCGCTTGGCCAACGCTTCCGGCAAGGGCAATAAAGTGGTCCTCTTCGGTGCACGCACCGGCGGCGACGGCATCGGCGGCGCGTCGGTGCTGGCCTCGGAGTCCTTCGACAACACCAAGCCATCAAAGCGCCCCGCTGTCCAGGTGGGCGACCCGTTCGCCGAAAAGGTGCTCATCGAGTGCTGCCTGGAACTGTTCAAGGGTTCGCTGGTCGAGGGTATCCAGGACCTCGGCGCGGCAGGCATCTCCTGCGCCACCTCCGAGCTCGCCTCCAACGGCGACGGCGGCATGCAGGTTGAGCTGACCTCCGTCCTGCTGCGCGATCCCACGCTTACCCCGGGCGAAATCCTGATGTCCGAGTCCCAGGAACGCATGATGGCCGTGGTCACCCCTGAGAACATTGCCGCTTTCGAAGCGGTCATGGACAAGTGGGCCGTGGAGTACTCCTGGCTGGGCGAAGTGACCGATACCGGCCGCCTGATCATCACGTGGGAAGGCGAAGTCATTGTCGACGTCGACCCGCGCACCGTTGCCCACGACGGCCCGGTCTACGACCGCCCGTATGCGCGCCCCTCATGGCAGGACTCCGTGCAGGCCGATACCTTCACGGGCTCCGTGCAGGATGCCGGCCGCCCCTCCACCTCCGGGGAACTGGCCGCTGCCGTCACCGAGCTCATTGCGTCGCCGAACATGTGCAGCAAGGCCTGGATCACCAATCAGTACGACCGTTACGTCGGCGGTAACACCGCCATGGCGTTCCCTGACGACGCCGGAGTGGTCCGCGTGGACGAGGAAACCGGCCTTGGCGTGGCCCTGGCCACCGACGCCAACGGCCGCTACACCTACCTCGATCCGTACCACGGTGCGCAGCTGGCCCTGGCCGAGGCGTACCGCAACGTCGCCACCTCCGGCGCGGTCCCCATGGCCGTCAGCGACTGCCTGAACTTCGGATCCCCCGAGGACCCCGACGTCATGTGGCAGCTGGCCGAGTCCATTCGCGGCCTGTCGGACGCGTGCATGGAACTGGGCGTCCCGGTCACCGGTGGCAACGTCTCGCTGTACAACCAGACCGGTACCGTGCCCATCCACCCCTCCCCCGTGGTTGCCGTGCTGGGCAAGCTCGACGACGTCGCGCGCCGTACCCCGTCCGGCTGGAAGGAAGATGGTCAGGCCATCTACCTGCTGGGCACCACGGCCGCGGAGCTGGATGGTTCGGAATGGTCCAATCTGCGGGGACACCTCGGTGGTTTGCCGCCGAAGGTTGACTTGTCCCTGGAACGCCAGCTGGGCGAGATCCTCATCAACGCTTCGCGCGACGGCATGATCGACGCCGCTCACGACCTCTCCGAGGGCGGCCTTGCGGCTGCGCTGGTTGAGTCCGCGCTGCGCTATGGTGTGGGCGCCCGGATCGCCTTGGAAGAACTCATGGAGCGCGACGGCGTGGACCTCTTCACGGCACTATTCTCCGAATCCCAGGGCCGGGCCATCGTGTCCGTTCCGCGCTCGGAGGAAGTCCGGTTCAAGGACATGTGCACCGCCCGCGGCTTCGCCCACCTCCGGATCGGCGTGGTTGACGCTGAAGGCGGCAAGCTGGAAATCAACGGCGTGGACGAGCTTTCCTTGGACGCTCTCAACGAAGCCCACGAGGCCACCCTGCCGAAGTACTTCGGCTAACCACCCGGCCTCACCTTCGATTGCTCCCCACCTGCGGGTCGGGGAGCAATCGTCTTTAAGCACGCTCCTGCAGATATCCGCGCTCTTCGGTAAACCCTCCATCACCTTTGGCGCCTTTTGGCCTAACGCTCCTGCAGATGACGTGAGCGGGCGTACGCGGGTGGGGTCAGTCCTCGCTGTGGAGGTCCCGGCGTCGGGCGCTCAGCAGTTCCACTTCGGGACGCGCCGCAACAAAGCGTTCGACGGCGTCGAGCACCTCGACGAGGTGCGCCCGGTCCGCGGCTACCGCGGCTACGCCGATAAGGGCACGGCGATGCTGGTCCAGGTGCCCGGTTTCGGCGGCGGAGACCTCGAAGCGGCGCTTCAATTCGGCGATGAGCGGACGCACGAAGGAGCGCTTCTCCTTCAGGCTGTGCACCTCGCCGAGGCGGATGTCGAACTCGATCCACGCGATCCACATGCGCCCATGCTACCGAGCGGCGGTACTCCTTCCGACTGGGGAGCCCCCGGTGGCAAGATAATGGCAGATCAAAGGAGACCCATGGGCAACGACGATCATTCGAACAAGGCCCGCAGCGCAGTGTCGAGGGGCGCCGATTCGGTGGGAGACGCCGTCGACGACGCTAAGGATTCACCGACGGTCCGGGCAGTGGCGCGAGCGGGCTTCGTCGCCTTGGGGCTGATACACCTGCTGATCGGGGTCATCGCCCTGGGGATCGCGCTCGGCTCATCCGGGCAAGCCGACCAAAGCGGGGCGGTCGGCCAGATGGCCGCCACGCCTGGCGGCGTCGTCCTTCTGTGGGCGGGGCTGATGGCGTGCGGTGTCCTCGCGCTTTATATGGCCAGCGACGCCGTGATGGGGTGGAGCGGGGGTGGCAGCTCGAAGCCCTGGATGAATCGGCTCAAGGCAGCCGGGCAAGCGGTCGTCTTCGCTGTGGCCGCGGTGACCTTCGGCAGCTTTGCGCTTAGCCATCCAAGCAGCAGCAGTGACAAATCCCGGTCAGCCACTGCAGACCTCATGTCCAGCACTCCCGGCACCGTCCTCCTGGTGATCATCGGGGTGGCGCTTCTGGCGGCTGCCGGCACATATGTCTTCTTGGGAATCACACGCAAATACGAAAAGAATCTGCGAGGCAAACCCTCCGGAGCCTTGGGAGATGCATTCACGGTGCTGGGCGTGGTGGGTTATTGCGCAAAAGGGGTGGCGCTCGGTGCCGTCGGCTTGCTCATCCTGATCGCCACAGCGGCGCACGACCCGTCCCAACAAGGCGGCCTCGACTCCGCGCTCAAGGCTTTCCTGAAACAACCCTTTGGCGGATGGGTGCTCGTGTTTGTCAGCCTAGGACTCATGGCCTACGGGGTCTTCTCCTTGTTCCGCTCCCGTTACCAGCGGCTCTGACGGCGGCACGCAAGGGGAGAACCGCCGTCGGGCGTCTATTTAACTAAGTTGTGCTATTTGGAGGTGCCCTGAGATACCGAACCTTGCAACTGGCGCTGGAAGATGATGTACACGATGAGAACCGGGACCACGGTGACCGTGACGGCTGCGAACAAGGCGCCGAAGTCCACTGCGTAGCCCATCTGGCCAGCGAAGGCGGCCAGGCCCTGGGATAGTACTCGGGGGCCGGCCGCATTGATCGCCACCGGAATCAGGAATTGGTTCCACAGGCCCAGGAAGTTGAAGATCGCCACGGACGCGAGTCCCGGCTTGGCCATCGGCAACATGATTTGGAAGAAGGTCCGCCACTCCCCTGCTCCGTCCAAGGAAGCCGCCTCGGTAATTTCGTGGGAAAGCGACTTGAAGAAGGAGAACAGGAAGAAGACGGTGAACGGAAGCGCGAAGCCGACGTACACCAGGATGAGGCCCGGCAAAGTGTTCAACAACCCGAGGTTCCGCATGACGAAGAACAACGGCACCATGGCGAGGAAGATCGGGAAGGTGAGCCCGGCAAGCATGAGGTAGTAGATGGCCTTGCTGCCGAAGAAGACATAGCGCGCAAGGACATAGGCGCACATGGAGCCAAGCACCATGACGATTACCAAGGCGGAACCCACGACGATCACGGAGTTGAGGAAGTAGCTGCCGATTCCGGCCTCTGTCCACGCCCGCGCGTAGTTGTCGAAGCGCCACTGCGACGGCAAGGCGAAGGGCGAGGCGAAGATCTCGCTGGACGTCTTGAAGGAGGACATGAATGTCCACAGCAACGGCAGGATCACGATGAGCGACCAGATGCTCAGCGCCGTGTGCGAAACGGCACCCACCACCTTGTCCCCGGTGGTGGCGACCGGTTTGCGGGGGTTGAAATGCAGGGACGTCATTTCCTGGCTGGCAGTTTTGGTAGTCATCAGAGGGACACATCCTTGTCGCCACCGGTGAGCCTGTTGACCAGGAAAACGAGACCGGAGAAAATCAGGGTTGCTACGGCCAAGACAACGCCCATAGCGCTGGCCAGGCCGAACTGACCCTTGGTGAAAGCGGTGAAGAAGAGCTGTTGGGACATCACCAGGGTGGAGTTGTCCGGGCCGCCGCCGGAGTTCAAGGCGGCCATGTAGACGAACGCGTCGAGCGCCAAAATGCCCATATAGATGTAGGCGGTCTGGATGTTGTCGCGGATCAACGGGATGGTGATGGAGACGGCAGTGCGGAAACGCCCCGCTCCGTCAATCCTGGCGGCCTCGAACAGCTCTGCCGGGATGCCCTTGATGCCCGCTACGAAGAGCACCATGTAGAAGCCGATGAAGCCCCACACAATGACGAACATCGTGGCGATCATGGCGGTGCTCTTGTCGCCGAGCCAGGCGAATGCCTTGAACTGTTCGAGCCCCAAGGAGGTCAGGATGCCGTTCAGCAGGCCTCCGGAAGGATCATAGATCTGGCCCCACATGATGCCGATGGCAATTGCCGGAATCGTATAGGGGAAGAACGAGACAACCCGGTAGAAGCTGGAATTGCGCAAGCCCTTGATCTGACCCCTGCTGCCGCCACCCACCGTCACCAAAGTTGCCAGGACAAGGCTGAGAATGATCGTGATGATGGGCAGGAAGATGACCAGCAGGATGTTGTTCCCCATGGCCTTCATGAAAATGTCATCCGTGAAGAGCTTCTGGTAATTCTCAAGGCCAATGAAGTTTTGCTTGGGTGAGAATCCCGACCAGTCGGTCAGGGAGTAGCCGAAAGCCTGGATGAAAGGCCAGATCACAAAAAGGAGGTAGATCGCCAGCGGCAAGCCAAGGAAGACAACGAAGAAACTCACCTTGTCGAATGTGAGGGGCTTGCGCCGTCTCTTGTAGACGGGTGGTGTTGCGTCCGGAACGACGACGGCGGACGCGCCGTCGCCCACCTGGAGCGTTTTTGTTTTCACTGAAGTCACTTCACTTCAATCTTCTTGACCGAGCTGTCGTTGCGGATTTTGTCGGTAATTTCCTGCAGATTCGAGGTCAAAGTGGCGACGTCTGACTTTCCATCGAGGAACGTGTTCCACACAACCAGCTGGTCTTTGTTGGTGCCGTAAAGGTCGATGAAGTTCCAAGTGTAGATATTGTCGCCTGCGTCGCTGAGCAGCTTGGTCTGGGACACCAGGGCCGTGGAGCCGAAGCCATCGGCAGGAACCGTGTCCTTGACGATGGTGGGAGCGAGCTTGGTCTTGGCGAAGTTGGTGGCAGCATCCTTGGACAGCATGACGCGAAGCAATTCCTTGCCGCCAGGCACGTTCTTGCCCTGCGATGGAACCACGAAGGGCTCGCCTGCCGCGCTGTGCAATGACGCGTATGGCAGTTTGGAACTTGTGGTCACGGACGGGACGGGTGCGCCCGTCATCTGGAAGCCGGACTTGGTCTGGTCCTTCATCTCGTTTTCGATCCACGAACCGGAGGGGTAGAACAACGCTTCCTGGGCATTGCTCCACTGGGCCTGTGCCGCGGTGAACTGGGTTCCGGAGCCCCCTGGTTTGAAGTATCCGGCCTTGATGATCTTCTCCAAGGCAGTGAAGACACTCTGGAGCGCAGGGTGGGACCAGCAGTCAGCCTTCAGGTTTTCAAGTCCGAGGCGAACGTCCTGGCCGCCTTCCTTGATGGCCGAAGCGATCGCCATTTCCTGATAGTAGGTGGCGGCTTCCTTGCCCCAAACGAACAAGTACTTGCCCTTGGCCTTGGCTTGCTCGCCGAGTACATACAGTTCGTCCCAGGTCTTCGGAACGGTCCAGCCGTTGTCCTTGAGCAGCGCGTCGGAGTACCACATCGCGTAGACGGTCAGCACGTAGTTCATGGCGGCGAGTTTGCCCTCGAAAGTACCTGGAGCGAGGACGCCCCCGTAGAGGGTGTCCTTGATGACTTTACCTTCGAGGTTCTTGGCATTGACCACGCTGGTGAGGTCTTCGAGTTGGGCCAGGATGGTGCTGAAGCCGATAGCCTTGGCGCCGGAGTTGTCAATCAGGTCTGGTGGGTTGCCTCCAACGAATCGCGGCTGGAGTTCCTGTGCGATGTCGGTCGAAGGGGAAATTTTCGCGGTGGAACCCGAATGCGCGTTTTCGAAGGCCTTGCCGGCGAAGTCAACATAGTCGATTCCGTACCCACCCTTGAAAATAACGGCGTCAACGGTGGATTTGTCTGCCATACCGAACGGATTGGTATCTGAAACGGTCCCCGTCGGACCGGCGGTTCCACCGCCGCCATCGGCTGCGCAGGAGGCCATCGAGCCGGCTAACGGCACAAGCACGGCCGCGGCAAGCGCGCCGCGGAGGAAACCGCGGCGTGCAAAGGACTGCTGCTGAATGTTCATCCTAAAACCCTCCAGAGGCTCGTAGTACCGACCCTGACGGTCGCGGCCGGCAGTTGATCGGTCCGGGCACCGCCGCTGCGACGCACCCTTCGTGTGACATACTTCACCACGGATGATTGAAATGCAATATTTGAGGGCAGTTTCAATCAACTTTTGTCAAAAATGTGATGTGTTGCCAACCGTTCTGAAGTGGCTTTTAAGCCCTTCAGCCCCGTAAATTCAAGGATTTTGCACACTCGGCAATAGCTTCGCGCGCCCATTGCCGTTGTTGCTCGGTTCCGACGCGTTCCGCCCACTGCTCAGCGAGCTGGAACTCCACCATCGCTTCGGTGCGCCGCCCGTCGTCGTACAGTGCCCAACCGAGGTTGTTGTGCAAGGAAACCATCCACCGTTTGGTGCGGGGATCCTCGACCGCAGAGGCATACTCGAGAACACTGCGCGTCCATGATTCCTGGTGGCCGGAGTCCGCGATGGCGAGCATATGAAGGGCGTCCACGGCGAGGAAATCTTCGCCCAGGAGGTCTCCCAACTCGGCGGCCTGCTCAAAGAGCGGAACAGCCATGGCCGGATGCCCCGCCGAGTTGAGCAAGCGCCCGCGTTCCAGGAGTACCCGCACCGCAACGGTCGGTTCCTCTTCGGCGTCGATCCCGTCCAGGAGCGCATCTGCTTCCTCGAAGCGGCCCTGCAGGCCGATGGCCCGACCCAGTTGGGTGGCGAGCTCCGCGTGTTTAAAGGCATCGTAGCCAGGATCCGTCATGGCTTCTCGGAACCGGGTTTCCGACAGCGCGGGGTCCTCGAAATTCCACAGCTCATCAAGGGTCTGCTGTGCCAGCATCCGGCTCCTCCTGATTGCTTCGAGGCGTTGGAAAGTGCGATCCACTCACAATCTAGCCGAAGCAGTGGAGTGGCTCCGCGTGTCAGCCCTTCGCGAGGCGAGCCCACCCCAACTGCTCCTGCTGCCTGCGGCTCAACGAGGAAACCACCAGGTCGTAGGAGTCCTCCACCATGTCCCGAACCATGGCGTCGGGCAGGGCGCCATCCAAGCGCACCCCGTTCCAATGGGTCTTGTTCATGTGCCAGGCACCGGTGATTTCCGGATGGGCTGTGCGCAATTGCACCGCCAGTGTGGGATCGCACTTGAGGCTCACCGCCAGGTTCTGCTCGTCCAGGGCAGAGGCCGCGAACATCTTGCCTTCCTGCTTGGCTCCCGCGGACACGGTGGAACGGACTTTGAAAACCGAGGTTTCCGGACCGAAGGGGAAGTCTTCATAAGCCCCGGGAAAGCCCAGGCAGATTTGGCGGAGTGAGGCAGCATCCATGTAGCGAGACTAGCGGAGCGCTGCGCTTGGCGGAGCGCCTGCCTCACTCAACCCCTAGGAACTCCTCCAGAAGCACCACTTCCAGGCCGGCGGCCGCTTGCGCGGAGCGGAAGGCCTCGAAATCAGCCGCGAATTCAGGGCGGAAGTGCATCAGGACGATATCGCCGGGCCGCAGCGAATTGCCGTATTGGTAGTCCATCTGCCCGGCGTTTGCCTTCGCCTCCCACGTAACGATTGCCTTCAGGCCGGCGGCGGCCACGGCTTGCCTCATGGCGATCGAATAGGCGCCCCCAGGCGGCCGGAACAAAGTGGGCTTGCGGCCGTACTGCTGGACAGCGAAGTCCTGCATCCCTGCAATGTCGTCCAATTGCCTCTGGTAGCCCCATTGGGTAGTCATGTTGACGTTGTGGCTGACCGTATGGTTTTCGACGAGGCTGCCCTGCGCCATGAACGCCTTGAAGAACGCAGGGTTGTCGCGGACAGTGTCGCGCGTCAGGAACAGTGTGGCCGGGTAGTCGTGCTCCGCGAGGAGCCGGACGCTTTCCGGAGACTTGACCAGTCCGTCGTCGATCGTCAGGAACACTACGGGATGTTTGGTGGGGATCTTGGTGATCACCGGGGCCAGTCCGTTTTGGATGGGTGGCAGCTGAAAGTCAGGGACAAAGTAGCGCCGGGGCCGCTGAGGTGGCGCGAGACTCGGCGTAGGGCTAATTGCATCGCTTGCGGACGACGACGGCGACGGGCCCGCAGTGCCGGGCGCAGCCGCCGAGCTTTCTGCCAAGGGGCCTCCGGGAGCAGCACATGCCCCCAGCCCGGCCACGAGGGACGCCCCGAGTAAACCGAGCGCGGTGCGTCTACTAGTCGTGGAGTGGTGGTCATCGCACATGTGTTCCCTGGTCTGTCAGTCGGGTGCTTGCCCCCGGACTGTACTAGCGGCCGGTTAACAGAAAGTGACGCTATCCGGAGCCGTCGTCCTGGCTCGTCCGCCCCCTCCGGCTAGATGCCGATCCGCCAGCCCACCTGCGCCGGACAAGCGTTCATGACCACGTCCAGGCCCGCTGCTTTGGCCCGCTGGGCCGCGTCCTCGTCAATCACTCCGAGCTGGAGCCACACGGCTTTCGCTCCCACGGCAATCGCTTCGTCCACAACGGCGCCAACACGCGAGGAGTTCACAAAACAGTCGACGACGTCGATGGGCCGCTTCCCGAGGGGCACGTCGGCAAGGAATTTGTAGCCGGTTTCGCCGTGGACGTCCTCGCCTTTCCTGTTGATCGGGATGATCTCCATGCCCATCGTGTCACGAATGTAGAGGGCTACTTCGAACGCCGAGCGCCACTCATTCGTGCTGAGTCCCACGATTGCCCAGCGGCCTTTTGTGCGCATCAGCCGGTCGATGACAGCCGGATCGTTGACGTGTGCCATAAGTCAAGCCTACTAGCGGGATAGCAGGCCAAGGAGCCATCGCAACGAAGCTCCGGGAGGCTTCAGGGACACATCGTTCTGGCCGCTTTGCGCGGCTTGCTGTACCCCGTATTGGAGGTCCTGAGCGGTCCCCATAGAGGGGATGGCAGTTTTGGGCAGCGGGAGGATGCCCCGCGAATCGATGGTCGGCCCGGCGTGCGCGGCCTCGGGCTCTTCGGGCTGCCGCCCAGCCGGCTGGGCGGCAGGTGTGGGGGTCGCCGCTGGCGCTACTGCTTCCTGCTCTGCTTCGGCCGCGTTCTCCGGAGCGGGCGGCACCGGACCTCCCGAAGGCTCGGCGGCGGCGAACCCTGCCGCCGGGGTTCCCGCCGGCACAGGCGCCGGCACATCGACCGGAGCCGGGTGCGTCGTGCCCTCCGGGGAGTGGTTGGAGGAGGTGGGAGGTACCGGCGACGGCGGAGCGGTGGTCCAACCCGGCACCCAGCCGGGGATCAGCACATGTATGAAATCGGGGGTGCCCTCGCTAAATTCGGCACTCGAGGCCGCAACGCCACCAATACCCAAGGCCATGGCTGTCGCCACGGCAGCGCCAATGACGGCAGGGCGGTTTTTGCGCAGCTTACGCCGCTTGCGGAGCTCGTCGCCGCGAAGATCGTCCGCAGGGTTGCCGGTGGGGGCGCCCATGCCGATTCCTGCATCGGCGCCTGCCATGCCATCGGCAGCCGAGCCCAACAACATCGCAGCGAGTGCGGGCCCGGGGGTCGGCGCCGGCATCGACGCGAAGGACTCCAGCGCCGTCAATGACTCCCTGAGTTCGGAGGCGTCCGTCAGCTCAGCCTCGAGCAGGAGTTCATGGATGATCGCATCGCGGTCAATATCCTTGCAATCCCAACGCCTCATGGGGCTATGTATTCCTTTACTACCGAGTGCTCGCGGAGTGTATTCAACGCCCGGCGCTGCAGTTGCTTGACCGCGCCTTGGCTTTTCCCCATGATTTCGGCTACATGGTCCACTGTCAGACCGGCAACGATGCGAAGTGACAAGACTTCCCGCTGATCCTCCCGAAGGAGATCCAGCAGCGCCCCGACTTCGCCGGGCGCCACGCGGTCCATCGCTTCGGCTTCCGCCGAATTCGACTGGCGCGGGTCCCGCTCAGGTTCAAACTCATGCAGTTCCGGCGCCCTGCTTTGCCGACGATGATCATCCACCATCCGTGCGTGGGCTACCGAAAATACAAAAGTCCGCAGGCCGCTGACGCCGCCGGTGATCGTCTCAAGACGAGGCAGGACGGCAAGAAAAACCTCTTGGGTAACTGCTTCCGGATCCGAGGCTCCCTTTGCCGTCAGGTAGCCGAGGACTTGGCCTGCGAAGGCCTGGTACACGGCTGTGAACAGCTCAGCTTCCCGGCCCTGGAGGTCGCGCAAGGCTGCATCGGTCAAGGCGTCGGTCACAGAAGCGTGGCTTTCGTTGGGGAACACAGGTCCGGATTCAAGCGAGATCCTGCTGCCGAAACGCCGCAGCGCCGGGCAACGTCAGCTAGCCTAACCGGTGTTCCCCTGAAGCCCAAGGACCGGCTATCCGTTCCGGAGTTTTGCCTCTCCCGGACTTTGCACATCCACGAAACCCTTCAGACATAAAAAGAGCCGAGCTGAAACCTGATGGGGGACAAATTTCAGCTCGGCCTTCAAACAGGTAATCGATGGGGCATCCCCAAGGGTTACGCGGATTCCAAAAGTTTTTTTCACGCCTGTTTTCGGGGCGCTTGGCGAGGAAACGACGACGGCGAGCCGACCCTGAAAGGGCCACTCGCCGTCGTCGTGATTCAGCTTTGGTGACTAGTCCTCGATGAGGTCATGCACCACGATCGTCTGATCCCGGTCCGGGCCGACGCCGATCGCGGAGAAACGCGTGCCGGACAGCTTCTCGAGGGCCAGCACGTATCTGCGGGCGTTCTCGGGGAGGTCTTCGAGCGTCTTGGCGCCGGTGATGTCCTCGGTCCAGCCGTCGAAGTACTCGAAGATCGGCACTGCGTGGTGGAACTCGGTCTGGGTCATGGGCATTTCGTCGTGACGAACGCCGTCGACGTCGTAGGCCACACAGACCGGGATCTGCGCAATACCGGTGAGCACGTCCAGCTTCGTGACGAAGTAGTCCGTGAATCCGTTGACGCGGGAGGCCGCACGGGCCAGGACGGCGTCGTACCAACCGCAGCGGCGTGGACGGCCCGTGTTCACGCCGAACTCGCCACCGGTCTTCTGCAGGTACATGCCCATCTCGTCAAAGAGCTCCGTGGGGAACGGACCGGCGCCAACACGGGTGGTGTAGGCCTTGATGATGCCGATGGATCGCGAGATCCGGGTGGGGCCGATGCCCGAGCCAACCGATGCCCCGCCGGCCGTCGGGTTGGAGGAGGTGACAAAGGGGTACGTGCCGTGGTCGACGTCCAGGAACGTGGCCTGGCCACCTTCCATGAGGACCACTTTGCCCTCGTCCAGTGCGTTGTTGAGGACAAGTGTGCTGTCGATGACCAGCGGCCGGAGGCGTTCGGCGAAGGACAGGAAATACTCCACGATCTCTTCCACCACCACGCTGCGGCGGTTGTAGACCTTGACCAAGAGCTCGTTCTTTTGACGCAGCGAGCCTTCCACTTTCTGGCGGAGGATCGATTCGTCGAAGACGTCCTGGACACGGATGCCCAAACGGGCCACTTTGTCCATGTAGGCAGGTCCAATTCCCCGGCCCGTGGTGCCGATGGCACGGCTGCCGAGGAAACGCTCCGTGACCTTGTCCAGCACCTGGTGGTACGGCGCCACGAGGTGGGCATTGGCTGAGACGCGCAAGCGGGACGTGTCCGCGCCACGGGCTTCCAGTCCGTCGATCTCCTGGAACAGCGCCTCGAGGTTCACCACACAGCCATTGCCGATGATCGGAATTGCGTTCGGGCTCAAAATGCCGGCAGGAAGGAGCTTGAGCTCGTACTTCTCACCGCCGACGACGACGGTGTGCCCGGCATTGTTGCCGCCGTTGGGCTTGACCACGTAGTCAACGCGGCCACCGAGCAGATCGGTTGCTTTGCCTTTGCCTTCGTCGCCCCACTGGGCTCCGACGATCACGATAGCTGGCATGGGATCCTCCCCCATTCTTTCGGGCCGGTCCTGGCGGGTAACCAAGGCTCAGCGCCGTACATGAGAACGCCCCGAATCTTTCGATCCTGCCCGCAGACTTTCGCAAAAGTTCACCGGCGAGATCAGCAAGAGTTCCGGGGCTCTTACCCGCCAAGTTTAGCCGATGCGGCTCCCTGCCCGGTTGTCATACGGCCGAAGGGCGGTATGAAGGCAATCGCAGCCACTGGAAAGTCCCTGTTAGCGGAGCGTGAACTCTTTCCACACAGTCCGCGTTTCCCTTCCGAATCGATAGTCTGGCCTCAGACCACCGGCTACATTCTTTGTGAATCCACCCCCACACACCCAACTAACTCGCACTTGTTGTCGTTATGAGCCGTCTAAACGACAACAAGTGCGAGCCAGTTGGGCGGGTTAGGCCCGTGAATCTGAAGGGAAATCCATGAAATCTCGCGATAAGCGCTTTCTGTTGGCTAGCGGGGCGAGCGCCCTTGCAGCATCCACGATCGCCGCCGGCATGATCGGGCTCGGCATGGCACCGGTCACGGCCTCGGCCAATGACGACTACCAAGGAACCGCGACGCCCATCAAGCATGTCGTCGTGATCTTCGGTGAGAACGTTTCCTTCGACCACTACTTTGCGACATATCCACAAGCAAGCAACACCCCCGGCGAAACCCAACAAGGCACCGGCGCAGCGGCCCCGGCATTCACCGCGGCCAAGAACACGCCCAAAAACATCGCCACCCTTGCCCAGGACAAGCTGCTGGCACCGAACAACCCCAACTCTGTCCAACCACGGCGCCTGACGCCCGGCCAAGCCATCACGTGCGACCAGGACCATGAATACACCGCGGAGCAGAAGGCCTACAACAGTGGCCGGATGAACAAGTTCGTCGAGAACACCAGCATGGATAACTGCTCTGGTGGCCAGTTCGCTCGCCCCGGGCTCACCATGGACTACTACGATGGCAACACCGTCACGGGAATCTGGAACTACGCCCAGAACTTCGCCATGAGCGACTCCCACTTCAGCACCACCTTCGGCCCGTCCAGCCCTGGCGCCCAAAACCTGGTGTCCGGCCAAACCCACGGCGTTTCCGAATTCACGCCTGATGGGCAGCCTGTCAAGCCCGCAAGCAGCGACTACACAGTCAAGTTCCCTGATGCCAATGGCGTGGGCACCATGACGGAAGACCCCGATCCCGTCTACGACGACTGCTCCAACAAGAGTCACGCAAGCAAGAACAACCTTGCCGGCATGCAAGGCAAGAACATCGGCGACCTGCTCAACGACAAGGGAATCAGTTGAGGCTGGTTCCAGGGCGGCTTTGCCCCGACGACGGCGGCAACGGACTCCACTCCGGCAGCCTGTATGAGCACCCACACCAACGTTTCAGGCGCGACGGTCACGGACTACAGCCCGCACCACCAGCCGTTCCAGTACTACAAGTCAACGTCCAACCCGCACCACCTTGCCCCGGCGAGCGTGGGCGAGATCGGGCACAATGGCCAGGCCAACCACCAGTACGACACCACGGACTTCGCCAAGGTAGTCAACTCTGACAACATGCCGGCCGTCTCCTTCCTGAAGGCGGGAAGCTCCCAGGACGGCCACGCCGGCTACTCCGATCCATTGGACGAGCAGAAGTTCATCACGCAGCAAGTGAACGCCATCCAGAACTCGAAGAACTGGGAAAGCACCGCCGTCGTCCTCGCCTATGACGACTCGGATGGTTGGTATGACCACGTCGCCGCTGCGGTAAAGAACTCTTCCAAAACCACCGACGACGCCGCGTGGTGCCTTAACGCCTACAACAAGGGTGTTCCGATGGCCGGAGGCTATGCGGACCGTTGTGGCCCCGGACCCCGCCAGCCGCTCGTGGTGATCTCGCCCTTTGCCAAGAAGAACTTCGTGGACCACACCCAGACGGACCAGTCATCCATTCTTCGCTTCATCGAGGACAACTGGCACACCGGTCAGATCGGCGACTCCTCGGCAGACGCCAAGGCCGGCTCCATCAACGCGATGTTCGACTTCGATCATCAGCGGGACGTGAAGCTCATCCTGAACGAATCGAACGGCACCATGGTTTCCCGCGGCAAGGAAAGCGACGAACAGAACACGAACCAGCAGTAGCAGGCGTTCCTGACGCGGCAGCGCCCGGATCCATCGGGACGCTGCCGCGTCAGATTAATGACTTACGCCGCCGCGGCCGCCAGGGCGGCATCCGCCAAGCCAGACCATTCCGAGGAGGACGCAAGGGGTACTTCCACCCAGTCCTTGAAGGGCCGTTTCATGCCTGAGGGGTCGAAGAGTTCCGCCCCGGGGAGGGCCAAGGCACGGGCATGCTCGGCGGAGTCTTTGCCGAGTTTGAACGCCACATTGTTGCCGTAGAGGCAAGCGATGGCCTTCTTGTTGAGCATCAGGGAATTGGCGCCGAACATTTGGCCCAGAACCACGCCCGCGTCACCGAGATCCGCGGCCAGGTCCTCGAATGCGGAGAGGGCGGCAGCAGAAGACTCAGGTTTTTCCATACCGGCATCATGCCGGAAGCCAGCCACCGCCGTCGAGAGACCCACCACAGAAGTCCCGATTCACCCCACAGGGCCTCGCCGTTCCGGTAGAGTTAACCAGCCCCCAACACTGCACCCAACCCGACCGGCAGCGGCCTACCGCGACCGGCTGGCAAAGTGCGCCTCGCTACACGTAGGAGACCTAAGCCCATATGCAAGACCTGGCGACTGAATCACTCGAAGAGCAGCTCTGGAACCGACGTTTCGAACCCCATATCGCCGAGGTTACGGGGCTTTGCGATTCCCTCAAAGAACAGAAGCCGGGCAGCGAAGTCCTCTACGTGGATCCCGCCCACAGCGTTGACGAGTGCCGAATCATCAGCCTTTTCTCCAACACCCGCACCACCGAGGGCTCTGGCTTCATTGTTCCGGGTGACGCGGACGCCGCCACCCGTTTGTTGGGCATGCAGTGGCAGTTGGGGCTACGTCCGGAACTCATGATGCCGTGGAACGTGTACCCATGGATCGAGCCCGACGGAGAGCCAGGCAAGCTGACTCCGGCCAACATCACCGAAGGCCTCAAGCCACTCCTGCGCCTCCTGGCGATCGCACCGCGAACCTCCGCCCTGGTGGCCCACGGCAACGAAGCCCACCGCCTCGCGGACCAGCTCATGAAGGCCGCCCCGCAGAGCATCCACCGCCGCGGTTTCAAGACGTTCAAGGTCCGCTCGCTGGGCGGCCGCTCCTTCGCCGGTTCGCCCGCCCGCCAGCAGGAGTACCTGGACATCATCCACGGCGCCTACGCGGAGGCCATGGCCAGGACCGGCCTCACCCCCGTTTCCTAGAACTCACCCAACTGACTCGCACCTAATGTCGTTTTGACGCCTCATAGCGACATTAAGTGCGAGTCAGTTGGGTGGGGAAAGCGCGACGGCGACCGTCCACCTTTCGGTGGAGGGCCGCCGTCGGTGTCTTGTCAGCAGCCTTAGCCTTCGATCGCTGCCTTAGCGGTGGGATCGGAATCGTTTAGGAACTTCTCGATCCGCTCCGGTTCCTCGGGTTCGCCGATGGCGGCGGATGCCCGGCCGAGGGAGTACAGCGCCCGCAGGAATCCCCTGTTGGGCTCGTGCTCCCAGGGGATGGGCCCGACGCCGCGCCAACCGTTCCGGCGCAGTGAATCCAGTCCTCGGTGGTAACCCACGCGCGAATAGGCATAGGAATCGATGGTCCGGCCGTCAGCCCAGGCTTCCTCGGCCAGGATCGCCCACAGCAACGAAGATGTGGGGTACTTGGCCACGAGGTCCAGCGCCTCCTGTCCCAGGGCCAGGTGCTGGTACACCTCGGTCTCGGCAGGCAGGAGCGTCGGTTCGGGACCCATCAGGTTCTTGCGGAATTCGTCGGACATTAGAAGGTCTTGCCTACTGAGCCGAGCTGCTTTGCGGCTTCCACGATCCGGGCAGCCATGCCGGCCTCCGCCGAAGCACCCCAGACACGCGGATCATAGGCCTTCTTATTGCCCATCTCGCCGTCGACCTTCAAGACACCGTCGTAGTTCGAGAACATGTGTCCGGCAACCGGACGGGTGAACGCATACTGGGTGTCGGTGTCGATGTTCATCTTGATGACACCATAGGAAACAGCATCCGCGATCTCCTGCTCCGTGGAACCCGAACCACCGTGGAACACCAGATCAAACGGGTTGTCCTTGCCGATTTTGGCACCGACCTCCGCCTGGATCTGCTTGAGGAGCTCCGGACGGAGCTTGACGTTGCCCGGCTTGTACACGCCATGGACGTTCCCGAACGTCAACGCCGTCAGGTAGCGGCCGTTCTCCCCCGCACCCAACGCCTCGATCGTGGCCAAGGCGTCTTCGGTGGTGGTGTAGAGCTTCTCGTTGATCTCGTTCTCAACACCGTCTTCCTCGCCGCCGACCGTACCGATCTCAACCTCGAGGATGATCCTGGCCGCAGCCGCACGCTCCAGAAGCTCCCGGCCAATCCGCAGATTCTCGGACAAAGTCTCATGCGAGCCGTCCCACATATGCGAGTTGAAAATGGGGTCCTTGCCGGCCTTCACCGCTTCCTCCGAAGCAGCCAGCAACGGCAACACAAAATCAGCCAGCTTGTCCTGCGGGCAGTGATCCGTATGCAGGGCAATATTCACGTTGTAGTTCTTCGCGACCTCACGGGCGAAAGCAGCAAAACCCAAGGAACCGACAACCATGTTCTTGACCGAAGCACCGGACCAATAAGCCGCGCCACCAGTCGAAACCTGAATGATGCCATCCGACTCAGCCTCAGCAAAACCGCGGATCGCCGCGTTCAGGGTCTGCGACGAGGTCACATTCACGGCCGGAAACGCGAAACCACCGACCTTCGCACGGTCGATCATCTCGGAGTAAATCTCTGGGGTTGCGATGGGCATACTGACTCCTATGCTGATTTTTCGTCTTTGGGTTTTGTTGACCCTGGAGTAGACCTCTACGGCTAGGCACCATCCTAGCGACTCCGGATCCGGCACCGTGTTTCCGGTCACGGAGCCGGGTAACAGTTGCAGACCTTCAGCTCAGATCCCTTCCCCGGGGGTTGAGGTTTGCGATTGCGGTCGACAAGGCCGTGGCGAATCCGCACCAGAGCGCGTAAGGGGCCAGAGACACGCCGGCACTGCGGTTCAGATTGTAAGTTCGCCGCACCAAGTCGGCGCTGCTCGCTGTCAGCACGGCACACTCCGCCGCAGCCAGCCAAGGCCGGCGGGCACGCCAGAAGAGCCAACTCCAGGAGGCATTGAGAACGAGGTTCACCGCCAAGGCACCGCGGTAGGCGGCTGCTTCCTTTTGCCGGGCTTTGCTGCCGAGGGAACCGGGCGCAAAAGCACTGTTCAACGCTACGGCGGAACTCGCGGCGAGATCGGCGTAGAGTGCCGTCCACACGAGGGGAAAAGCGATGGGGGGCGGCTGCCAGCTTGGTTTGTGCAGCCGTCGGTACCAGTAACCATCCGGATCGGCCGCCAGAGACCCGGCCGCGGCCGTGACTATAGTCGATCCCGCCGTCCACACCAGTGTGGTCAGTTTCATCACGGCTCCTTTGGCTCTGCCGCAGTCCTACCCGGAGGCGGGCTGTCACCTGTATCCCTGATTGTACGGCGAAGCGCTAAGACACCCGCTGGCCGAAGTTATGGCGCCGAATCCAAGCGTGCATCGCTATTGCCGCAGCCGACGCCGCGTTCATGGACCGCGTGGAACCATACTGCTCGATCGACAGGGTGGCGACGGCGGCGTCGTGCACCTCAGGAGTCAGCCCGGGGCCTTCCTGCCCGAACACCAGCACGCAGTTGCGCGGCAGCTCGTAGGTTTCCAGGGGCACGGAATCGGGGAAGATATCGATGCCGATGATCGCGAGGCCCTCCCCTTGCGCCCACGTCACGAAGTCTTCCACCGTGGGGTGGTGGCGGATGTGCTGGTAACGGTCGGTGACCATGGCTCCGCGACGGTTCCACCGGCGTCGTCCGATGATGTGGACCTCCTTGGCAAGGAACGCGTTGGCGGTGCGTACCACAGTGCCGATGTTGAGGTCGTGCTGCCAGTTCTCTATGGCGATGTGGAAATCGTGCCGGTGGGCATCCAGGTCAGCCACGATCGCGTCGTGCTTCCAGTATCGGTACTTGTCGACCACGTTGCGGCGGTCGCCGTCGGATAGCAGGTCCGGGTCCCAATGCTCGCCTTCCGGCCACTCGCCTTCCCAAGGCCCGACGCCGACCTCAGGTTTCGCTTCGAACCCACCCTCGGTGGAGGAGACAGGAGGCGAGACGGCAGCGGAGTACGGGGCGGAGTCGGCAGGGGCTGGGTTCTGGGGCCGGTCAGTCACCACTCAACCCTAGCCCGGGGCGCCGTAACGTAGGGCACACGAGTGTCGCGGGAAGCGAAAGATGAAAGACTTGGAACCAGAACAAACCAATACGCGGAGGAAAAGTATGGAGAACGCAACCGAGGCCCCCAAGAGCTCACCCCTTTACCGCAACGGACACGAAATCGAATGCTGGCTCACGGACATGGACGGTGTTCTGGTCCACGAGAACCAGGCGGTTCCCGGAGCGGCTGAACTGATCCAGCGCTGGGTGGATACCTCCAAGCGATTCCTCGTGCTCACCAACAACTCCATCTTCACGCCGCGGGATTTGGCGGCGAGGCTGAGCTCCTCGGGCCTGGAAATTCCGGAGGAAAACATCTGGACCTCGGCCCTGGCCACGGCACAGTTCCTCAAGGACCAAGTGGGCGGCTCGGACTCCGGCAACCGCGCCTACACTATCGGTGAGGCAGGGCTCACGACGGCGCTGCACGAGGCTGGCTTCATCCTCACCGACCAGAACCCGGACTTCGTCGTGCTGGGCGAAACCCGCACCTACTCTTTCGAAGCCATCACCATGGCTATTCGGCTGATCCTCGCCGGGGCGCGTTTCATCGCCACCAACCCGGATGCCACCGGCCCGTCGAAGGATGGCCCCATGCCAGCCACGGGCGCCATCGCCGCACTGATTTCCAAGGCGACCGGCCGCGAGCCATACATTGTGGGCAAGCCGAACCCCATGATGTTCCGTTCCGCGATGAACCAGATCGACGCACATTCAGAAACCACGGCAATGATCGGTGACCGCATGGACACCGACATCATCGCGGGCATGGAAGCCGGACTGCACACCGTCCTGGTGCTCAGCGGAATCACCCAGCACGAGGACATCGCGGCCTTCCCGTTCCGGCCGAACCAGGTCCTGAACTCTGTCGCGGATCTCAAGAACCAGATCTGAGAAGAAGGGGCCGGTGCCATGGCTGTCCTGAACCTGCGGTCCTTGCCCGGTGGGCGCATCCTCAGGGGTAGTCAGCCGTTTGGGATGGACACTGTGGCGACGGCCGCCTTCCTTGAACTGCATGGCATCCAGACGGTGGTGGATCTACGCAGCGGGTACGAACGCACCATCGTGCCCTGGCAACTGACCAACGGCGCAGTGGAGCTTGTGGAAAACCCCCTCGACCCGCGGATCGCCTCGGCCGGTCTCGAATCGATCCACACAGCCGAAGATCTCGGGGAGCTTTACGTGGGCTGGGTACGCGCGCGCCCCGATTGGGTGGCGGAGTCGCTGCGTCCTGCGGCCCAAGGCAAGCGGACGCTGATCCACTGCTCGCTCGGCAAGGACCGCACCGGCGTCGTATCCGCTTTGGCGCTCCTCGCGACGGGTACTGATCGTGCGGCGGTTGTGGCCGACTACTCCGCAAGCACCGCCGCCCTTCCCGCGATGCTTGAGACCATGGCAGCGGCGTGGCGGTTGGCCGTCCCGGAGATTCCGGAGGACGCGTTCAGTCCCTCGCTCATGCTTCTGCAATCCCCCCAAGCAGCAATGGAATACTTCCTGGGCGTGTTCGGCCACGAGTTCGGCAGCGCAGCAGACTACCTCCACGACGCCGGCCTCACGGGTGCCGAGCTGGATGGCCTGCGGCGCAGCTAGGGGTTCTTTAGGGAGCGGTGGTCAGTAGAACACCACGCGCGGGCCGGCCCGGGGTGGCGGAAATAGCTCGTTCTCGAGGTCCTCGATAATCGGGTTGTAGACGAAGGGATTCCACTGGGGGCTCGCATGGGTAGGGCGGGCGCCGTCGGTCCTGAGGCCAGTGGAGGCCATGTTGAGCGGGAAAGTTTTGGCCCACGCAGCCCGGGCAGTCTCGTAGTTCACCGTGTCATCGCGGGGGTTTCCGATAAAAGCCATGCGGGTATCCCCCAGCCTGTCGGTGAACCGGGTGCCGTCGAAGTGGTAAATGTAGTCCGATTCGCTCTGGATCAGGACGCTCGAGGGTGCGATCGGCGAGAGTTGCTCCAGGGTCTGGTCCCAGATCTGCCCCCACGTGCGTTCGTGCTTGTTCACCACGCGCTCGCCCAGTTCGTAGCCGCCCCGAAGGACCGACGGAACCTGGAAGCCGCTCTCGTACAAGAACACAACGCCGTCGAACCAGCTTTGGTCGAGGATGTCGTACTTACTGAACGGCGACGAATCCAACAAGATCAGCTTCACGCCGATCCCGTTCCGTTCACGCAGGAGCGCCGCCACTTCAGTGGCCAGCATCCCACCGAAACTGTGGCCGTAGAAATAGAGCGTGTTCAGCTTCCGCTCATTGATGTAGTCGGCGACGGTGTCGACTACATCGGACACGTCCAACCCCAGGTTGGAATACCCGACGGCGGCCAACTGACCCCGCTGATGGAGCGAACCCCGAAGTGAGTTGAGGATCCATTGGGCCTCTTCCCAGCTGGTCTTGTAACCGGGGAAGAGAATCCAGCTCGAATTGGGGTAGGAGGAATCAGCGAAGTCGTCACCTACCGGAAGAATCTTGGTGACGCGACGCTCTGCCTGGACCTGGCGGGTAAACAGCATGTCCGCCGCGAGGGCCGTGGAAGCACCCGCGCCAATGAGGAAGGAGCGACGGGAAAAACTCTTGAGCTCGGCAGCATGGCGGAGGACCTGGGCAGGGGAGCCCGGGTCCTGCCAGCGCTGCTGCTTCCGGGGGAATTTCCCGGCCCGAAGGTTCACGCAGCCAGCTTAGGCTTTTCAGTCCCCGGGCACACGGTCCCGTTCGAAGCTGCCTTGGCTGGGAGTTTGGGGTCAGTCGAGTCCCAGCTCGTCCTTGCCGAAAGCGAAGAGGTACGGCACGCCGGTTTCGGCTTCGATCTTTTCCTTGGCCCCGGTGTTGCGGTCCACGATGACTGCCACGGCCACCACGTTGCCACCGGCCTTGCGCACGCCTTCGACGGCGGTCAGCGCCGAGCCACCGGTGGTGGAGGTGTCTTCGAGAACCACGACGTTGCGGCCTTCCACCGAAGGACCTTCTACCTGCCGTCCCATGCCGTAAGACTTCTGTGCCTTGCGTACGACGAAGGCGTCAACGGCACGGCCGGCGTCAGCAGCGGCGTGCATCACGGCGGTACCGACCGGGTCCGCACCCATTGTCAGGCCACCGGCGCACTCAACGTCGATTCCGGCGTCGTCGATCATGGAGAGCATGACCTGGCCAACCAGCTTCGAGGCCTCGTGGTGGAGGGTGATGCGCCGCAAGTCGATGTAGTAGTCCGCCTCTGCCCCGCTGGACAGGATCACCTTGCCGCGGACAACCGCCAGTTCTGTGATCAATTCAAGGAGGCGGGCACGGGCAGCGGAGGTGGCGGTGGCAGCATCAGAGGCGACAGTCATGGTGCCTATTCTACGTAAAGGCGTTGGGCGGAAAGTCCGGCGACGCGCATAGCGCCCTTTGACACAATGAGAGACTCCCGACACCGGAATTCGGGTGTCGGGAGTCTCTTTCTGTGACGCAAAGGAAATTCCGCGTCGCAGCCCGCGTCGCCAGCCCAGGTCACTCACCGTAACCTGGGAAATATCTGCGCCGGAGGCGGTGTTCCCGCACGTATGACAACAATCGGAATCATCGGTGCGGGACACATTGGCAGCCAAGTCGCTCGCAAAGCGGTCCAGCTCGGCTATGACGTAGTGATCAGCAACTCGCGGGGACCGGAAACCTTGGCGGAACTGGTGACGGAACTGGGCCCACATGCCCGGGCCGCAACACCGGCCGAGGCAGCAGCGGCCGGCGATTTCGCCGTCGTCACCGTCCCTCTCAAGAGCTACAAAAACATCCCGGTGGAGCCCCTCGCGGACAAGATCGTGATCGACACGAACAATTACTACTTCGAGCGGGACGGCCACATTCCGGAACTGGACAAGGGTGAGGCCACCACGGCCGGTCTGCTGCAAGAGCACCTGCCCACCTCAAAGGTTGCCAAGGGATTCAACCACATCTATGCAGCGCAGATCACGAGCGACGGCACCCCGCCCGGCACCGAAAACCGCCGCGCATTGGCCACCGCAAGCGACTTCCCCGAGGCCGCCGAACTCGTGACGAAGCTCTACGACGAGTTCGGCTTCGACACCGTCAACATCGGACCGCTCAATGAGAGTTGGCGCGTGGAGCGTGACCGCCCGGCCTACGCGGTACGGCAGAACGCGGCCGAGCTCAAGGACAACCTCGCCAAGGCCCCGCGCACCATCTAGCCCTCAGCGCGCCTTAGCAGGATCGACGACGCCGAGACCCGTGAACTCAGGGGTGGACGCCATAAAGATTCGAAAACTTCATGCGGAAACCTCTTTGCGGTCGGCCCCGGGGTGGGAGGGGGCGTTGCCGGTATGGACCTCCACGTTGTTGTAGTTGCCGGCCACGACGTCAGCGATCAGCACAGAATGGCCCAAGGTGGCCGAGACATACAGGGCACGCACGGTTGCCAAGGCGTTCAGGGCGTCCTGAACCGTGACGCCCGCGGGACGTCCTGCCCGGATCGCCGCGATGATGTCGCGGTACTGCCGGACATGTCCGGCCGGGTACACCGTGGGATCCAGTGCTTCGACAGTATCGTCGGGGTACTTGGCGAGTTCGACGGCGGCCTGGTTCCCGCTGCCGAGAATGCCCATGGCGCTGCTTTGCGAAGGGTCGGCCGCATCGGACGCGTGGAAGTACGCGAGGTCGTCGTTATCGATCACGGCCGAGCCCTTGCTGCCCATGACCTGGAGGCGCACCGTCAAACCGGGGTACGCCGCCGTCGTCGCATGCAGCACGGCAAGGGCGCCGGACTCGAAGGTGACGGTGGCTACGGCAGTGTCCTCCACCTCAACGCCTTCATGGGCGAGGAGCGCAGTTTTGGCGCTGATCTCAACCGGCTGGCCGAGGAACCACAGGAGAAGATCGACGGTGTGGACGCCTTGGTTCATAATGGCTCCGCCGCCGTCCATGGCCCAGGTTCCGCGCCAGGCACCCGAATCGTAGTAGCCCTGGCTCCGCCACCAGCTGACAGAGGCGACGGCGGAGGTCAGCGTGCCGAAGCGTCCGGCCCGGCGGGCCTCGTCCACCACCCGGCTGGCCGGATCGAAGCGGTGCTGGCTGATCACGGTGGCCACCAAGCCCTTGGCCTCGGCAGCCTTGGCGGCAGCCAGGATTTCGTCCGCCCGACTCAAGTCGACGTCAAGGGGCTTTTCGATCACGACGTGTTTGCCGGCGTCGAGCGCTTCCAGCGCTTGCTGGATGTGAAGCCCGCTGGGCGTCGCGATGATGACCAGGTCCACGGGGGCGGCGGCGAGCGCCTCTGCCAGTGTCAGGAAGACTGCTGGCTTCGGGTCGCCTTGGGCTTCGATCTTGGCGGCAATCGCCTCGGAAGCCCCGGGAACCACATCCACAAGCGCGGTGATGACGACTTCCGGAAACTCCCGGATCGCGACCGAGTGGGTGCGGCCGATGACGCCACACCCCACGATGGCGGCGTTGATCGGCACTGTGCCGTGGGGATCCACGTTCGCCTGGCTCATTTGGTTCCCACCCCTGCTTCATTGAGAACTTTCGCGAACGCCCTCGCGGCGATGCCGAACGCCGTCGGGCCGGAGAAACCGCCCAGCCCATGGGCACCGGCCAGGTGCGGCTCGAGGCTCGCGAAACCGGTGTAGCCGTCGGCTTTCAGGGCCTCGACCGTCCGGAGTAGGTCGCCGTCACCTTCGCCCGCGGGGACCACCGTCGCGTCCGAGAACAGGGCGTCCTTCACTTGCAGGTACTCAAGGTGCGGGCGGAGCTTGGCGTAGGCGTCGTCGAAAGGCTTGACGCCCACCTGGACGAAATTGGCGGCATCCCAAGCCACTTTGAGCGCAGGAGAGGAGACTGTTTCGATGATATCAAGCACCCGTTCGGGGATGTCCCCGTAGATGTCCTTCTCGTTTTCGTGCAGAAGTACGACGCCGGACTCTTCCGCCACGTCCGCGAGGGCCCGCATGCGTTCGATCACCGCATCTCGGATACTCTCTACCGCAACGTCCTCGCCATAGTAAAAGGAGAAGATCCGGATGTAGCGGGATTCCAGGACCTGCGCGGCGTTGACTGCGCGGCGCAACCGTTCCACCTCGTGCTCCACTGGAAGGGAAACATCCACTTTCCCGATCGGCGAGGCAATCGCGGAAACCTTCATCTCCGCGGCATCCAGCAAGGATTTCAACTCACGAAGCTGCGCGTCATCCAGATCCACGATGTTGGTTCCCCAGGCGCTGCGGACTTCGATGTGCTTGGCTCCCAACGCCTGCATCACGGCAATCTGGATCTTAGGGTCGTCGTCGATCTCGTCGCCGAAGCCCGAGAGCTCCCATTCAACAGCTGGCGTGCCCATAAGCTACTTAACTCCTCCGGCGGTCAGGCCGCCCACTAGGTAACGCTGGAAAATCAGGTACAGGATGACCACCGGGGCAGCACACACGAGGGAAGCCGCCATCATCTGGCCGTAGAAGGGAATCGCGCCGCCTTCTTGCGCGGCACCGAAGAGCTGGAGCGCGACGGCGGCCGTCTGGCTTTCGGGCCGCGTCATGACTGAGGCGAACAGGACGTCGTTCCAGCCGAGCAAGAAGGCGAAAATACCGGAAACGACGACGCCGGGCCAGCTCAGCGGGAGGATGATCCGCACCAGCACGCCCAGGTTGCTGGCGCCGTCGATCCTTGCTGCTTCCTCGAGTTCGCGCGGGAGGCCGCGCAGGTAGGTGACCATCACCCAGGTGGAGAACGGCATCGCGAACGTCAGGTAGGTCACGAACAGGCCCCACTGTGTCCCGATGACCTGGATGCCCAGGTAGCTGGCCGCCGAGGAGAACAGCACGAATACCGGCAGGACCATGAGGGTGCCGGGCACCGATTGCAGTGCCAGGAGCCCGCGAAGGATCGTCAGGCGGCCGCGGAACTGGTAGCGGACCAGGACGTAGGCGGTGGCAATGGACATCAGTGCGGAGACCACCGCAGTGGAACCGGCAACGAGCACGCTATTGGCCAGGCCCGTGGCCAAGCCGACGCTCGACCAGATCGTGGAGTAGTTCTCAAAGGAGAAGCTGGAGGGGAAGAACTCGCCCCGGGCCACCCCGATGTCCGAATTCACCGACGCCAGGAAGATGTAGAGCACCGGGATAAGTACCAGGGCACACAGCACCGTCAAGATGATGGCGAGCACGGGACCTGGCAAGAGCTTGGTGACTTCGTGCTGGCGTTTGGAGCCCGGGCGGAAGTTTTCGCTCGATCGGCGCCCGACGGCGGTAGTTGCGGTGCTCACTTTTTGCCTCCGGGGGTTTCGGCATCGTCGAGTTTGACGGCCCGCAGATAGACGAACAGGGGGATCGCGATCAGGATCAGTGAAATGAACGCCATGGCCGCGCTGAGTCCGAATCGGAAGCTCTGGAAGCTGGTGACGTAGGTGAGGATCGGGAGGAGCTCTACGTCGGACGGAGCCGGCACGCCGAACAGGACGAACGGCAAGGTGAAGTTGTTGATGTGGTGCAGCATGCCGATCAGGAACGCCAAGGCGAGCGGACCCTTGAGGTAAGGGAAGACCACGTAGCGCAGCTTGTTCCACCACAGCGCCCCGTCCAGGGCCGAAGCCTCGTGGACCTCATGGTCCACGGACTGCAGGCCGGACAATGCCAGCAGGTAAACGAACGGCCATGATGCCCAGATCTGGACCAGGATCAGCGTCCAGTAGGACTGGGGCCCGTTGAGCCAAAGCCCGGGGTCGATACCCACCGAATGCAGCGCAGAGTCGATCACGCTGCCCGGCTGGAACATGGTCCGCCACACCGTGGCCACCACGAAAGACGGAAGCACGTAGGGGATGAGGAAGATGGAACGGATGACCGCGCGGCCCTTGAACGCGTTCTGGGTCGCAACGGCGCCGGCAATGCCTAGCGGGATGGTGACCACCATGGCGAGCAGCGAGTAGCTGACGCTGAGCCAGATGGAGTGCAGCAAAGGCGACGCGGTCAGTGCTTCGACGAAGTTCTGTACCCCGATGAACGGAGCGCTGACCCACTGGCGCAGCGAATACTGGTCCAGGTCCAGTCCCGACATGAAGATGCCGAGCAGTAGCGGCACCACGATGATGATCACCATCAGCAGGCCGCCTGGAATCAGCATCCACAAGGGACGGTTGCGCTCGCTCAGCCCCTTGCGGCGCCGAGGCGTTTCATCCGGCGACTGCGGGCCCGGCCTGGCAGCACGGGACGAATTGCGGCGCGTGTGCTTGCCCGCAGTCAATGAATCGGTGGACATGTCCATTCCTGCTTACTTCGAAGCCCGGTCAAGTGATGCCTGGCCTTTGGTTTGTGCATCTTTGAGGCGAGCCTGCAGGGTCGAGTCGTCCACGGAGCCTTTGGAGAGGTCAGGGATCGATTGGACTACGACGTTGACGAGGGCCAGCTGAATGTCGCCCCAAGCGCCGGTGAAGGGAGTCGCCTTGGACTTGGCAGCAGTATCGGCAACCGGTTGGAGCGTCGGATCAGTCAGGGCCTTCAGTGCCTCCGCGTTGGCAGGCAGATCGCCGAAGATCTTCTGGTAGTTCAACTGCTCGTCCTTGGACGTGATGAGGTTGACGTAGGCGAAGGCCAGGTCCTTTTGCTTCGAGTAATCGGCAACAACCACGTTGTCACCGGACAGGATGCTGGCCGCATTCGCGGCATCGCCCTGGGGAGAGGTCTGGCCCGGGGCCGCCGTCGGCATGGTTGCGTAGGCATACTTACCAGCAACGGCGGACTTCTCGAGCGTCGGGACGGAACTTGAGGTCGTCATCATCAGATATCCGGCCTTGCCTGAGGCAAAGGCCGCAAGGGCGTTGCTGTTGCTCCAGCCCACTGAGGCCGGATCGACAACTTTGTCCTTGGTGAGCCATCCGAAGTAGGTTTCGTAGGCCTTCTTGACTGTCGGATCGTCGAGCTTAAGCGTCTTGCCGTCCACCAGCGGGTTGCCTGCCTGAACGGACATGGCCCAGATGAATTTCCACGGATCAAAGTTGTCCTTATACCCCGTGGCCAGGCCAAAGGTTCCGGTGGTCGGGTTGGTCATCTTCTTGGCCTGGGCTTCGAGTTCGTCCCAGCTGGTGGCAGGCTTGTCGATCCCGGCGGCCTTCAGCAGGTCCTTGTTGTAGGCCATGACGAACGGGCGGCTGACAAAGGGAATGCCCGCTTGGTGCTGCGCGTCGGGGCCGGAGATGCCCAAGGCCGCTGGATTGAAACGGTCCTTTCCACCCACCTTCTTCCAGTCGTCATCGGACAAGGTCACAAAGGCCTTCGTTGCATAGGCCGTGGGCGTGAAGGTGGTACCTAGGCTGTAGACATCCGGACCCTGGCCCGACACCACAGAGGTCTGGATCCGCGTGAGTTCGTCATTTCCCGATGCGAAAGTTTCGAATTCGACGTCGGCGCCCGTCTGTGCCTTGAACTTGGCGGCAATGTCGGTAAACCACTGCTTTTGCTGTGCCGGATAGTTTGCGTTGGAGTTAACCAGGACGCTGAGCTTCTTGCCCTTACCATCAACGGGTCCAGCGCTCCCCCCTGAGCTGCTGCCCCCGCCTCCGCATGCGGTCAAGGCGAGGGCCGCCGTTACTGCAACAGCGGCGAATTTGGCGGACGATGCAAACTTCATTGTTTTCCTCCCTGGAAACCCGATGACCTCAATGGCGTGGTGCGCGTCACATCGGGCGATTGCTCCGAGTCTAGGCACGGCCAACTGGGATGACAAGCGATTGCCAAAAATTGTCATCGGTGCTGCAATTGTGGGACAGGTCACTCATTGTTGAGCGGCTGCGGCAGATGAGGAATACCCAGATCATGGCAGAACTCCAGCTCCAGTCACCGGGCAGGCAGCCCACCATCCGCGACGTCGCGGAGCTCGCAGGAGTGGCCACGTCCACTGTTTCGCGCGCTCTGTCCAATCCACTGAGGGTGAACCATGTGACGCGCGAACGGATCGAAGAAGCAGCCGCGCAATTGAACTACGTGCCAAGTTCCCAGGCCCGCGGACTCAGCTCCGGACGCACACAGACGGTCGCAGTCCTCGTCCCGGACATCACCAACCCGTTCTACTTCGACATCATTCGCGGAGCCCAGCACCAACTGAAGGCCGCGGGCTACACACAATTGCTGGTGGACACCGAGGAATCGGCCGAAATGGAGGCCGATGCCCTGCAGAAGATGCGCCGCTCGGCCGACGGTTTCATCCTTGCCGCGTCCCGGCTGACGGACGCCCAACTTACCGAAGCAGCGGCACAACAACCCTTGGTCACGATCAATCGGGCCCCAGCCATTGCACCCACCGTGGTGATCGACACGCCGTCGGCCATCATCCAGGCACTTGAGCACCTGGTCTCTCTTGGCCACTCCCGGATCTGTTTCGTTGGAGGCCCGTCCACGTCTTGGTCCAACGCCAAGCGGTGGAAGGCGTTCCAGGACGAGACCGTAGAGCGGAAATTGACCACTTTCAGCGTGGGGCCATTCGCACCCAAGACGACGTCAGGCGCAGCTGCTGCCGACGCAGCAGCGCACACGGGAGCCACGGCATGCATTGTCTTCAATGACCTGTTGGCGATCGGCATGCTCCAACGGCTGCGCGAACGTGGTATCCGGGTGCCCGAAGACATGAGCATTGTTGGTTGCGACGATATTTTCGGAGCGGATTTCTGCAACCCGCCACTGACCACCATGGCATCGCCCATTGAGCAGGCCGGGCGAGTGGCCGTCTCCATGCTCCTTTCCCGGCTGAATCCCCAGTACGGCGGAACCAGCCGGAGCCTGGCCGTCATGCCCACGCACCTCACGGTCCGGGCGTCGACGGGAGTCGCCCCCGCCCATTAAGAGGCCCGCCCCCAACTAGCTCGCATTTGTTGTCGTTATGAGGCCTCAGAACGACAACAAATGCGAGCTAGTTGGGGTGGGGAGGACGCGCGCGGCGAGGCACAACACTCGGAGTGTTCACCGAACGTCAATTTTTACTAGTGTTGGGGACATGCGCACACTCCAGGCCACGATCATTGCGGAAATGGGCGTCCAGCCCCGGATCGACCCTGCCGGGGAGGTTCGCAAACGCGTCACGTTCCTGAAGGAATATCTCAAGGCCACGCAGACCAAGGGCTTCGTCCTCGGCATTTCCGGCGGACTGGATTCTTCCCTGGCCGGGCGGCTCGCGCAGTTGGCCGTCCAGGAGCTTGAGGCAGAGGGCGTCGACGCAAACTTCGTCGCCGTTCGCCTGCCGTACGGCACGCAGCACGATGAGGACGACGCCCAGGCTGCCCTGGATTTCATTCAGGCCAAGACCGAATGGACGTTCAACATCTCGCGCGCCGTGGATGGCTTCGAGGACGAGTTCGAAAAGACCACCGGCGCACGAATCTCGGATTTCCATAAGGGCAACACGAAGGCCCGGGCCCGCATGACCGCCCAGTACGCCCTGGCCGGCGAGTACAACTACCTGGTGATCGGCACGGACCACGGAGCCGAATCCGTGACCGGGTTCTTCACAAAGTTCGGCGACGGTGGCGCGGACATCTTGCCGCTCTTCGGCCTTAACAAGCGGCAGAACCGTGCACTCCTCGCGGAGCTGGGCGCTCCGGCGCGGGTTTGGGAGAAGATTCCGACGGCGGACCTCTTGGACGGTAAGCCCGGGCGCACCGACGAGGACGAACTTGGTGTCAGCTACGAGCAAATCGACGATTACCTTGAAGGCCGGGAGGTCTCCGACGAGGTGGCAGAGGCCATCGAGCAGAAATACCTGCGTACCAAGCACAAGCGCACTGTTCCAGTCACGATTTTCGACACGTGGTGGAAGTAGCAGTCGCCTGAACCGGGGCGCCGTCACGCTGAGCGACTTTTTGGAGCGTACGACGGCGGCCTGCCGCGCCGTGGCGGGGCCTCCGCCGTCGTGATCCCGCAAAAGTGTGCCCGGCGTGACGCGACGCTACAGACGCCCCTAGCCTCTTCCAAACCCTTGGATGTCCTAGTATATTGCAGGTGAAGCGGATCACACGGCCAGTCCGCACTGATCTGATCCACGCAGGGCGAAAGGCAGACAATGACAGTCACCGACGACTTCCGCGCAGCCCGCGACCGGCTCCTGGAGTTACGCACCGACTACTCCCAGGCGCACAGGGAGTTCCAGTGGCCCCGCTTCCCCGAGTTCAACTTTGCCATCGACTGGTTCGACCAAACCGCAGCCAACCCCGCCACGGCCGATAACCCCGCGTTGGTCATCGTCGAGCAGGATGGCAGTTCCACCCGCCGCAGCTTCGCCGAACTCTCGGCACGGTCCTCGCAGATTGCCAACTGGCTCCGCACGAAAGGCGTCCACCGCGGCGACCGCATGATCATCATGCTTGGCAACCAGGTGGAGCTGTGGGAACTCATGCTCGCCGGGATCAAACTGGGTCTGGTCCTGATCCCCACCACAACACTCATGGGCCCGCGCGACATCGCGGATCGCGTGGAGCGCGGCGGCGCCCGCTGGGCCGCCGTCGGGAGCGCCAACATCGCCAAATTCGCCGAGGTGCCGGGCGACTATACGCTCATTGAAGTGCGCGACGGCGGCCCTGCCGCCGGTCACGAAACCACCGGCGGAGAGCACACGACTGCCCTCCAATACACCGAAGCAGATTCCGCCGGGACCGAATTCGTCCCGGATTCTCCCACGCTTGCCGATGAGACCATGCTCCTCTACTTCACCTCGGGCACCACGTCGCGCGCGAAGCTAGTGGAGCACACCCACACCTCGTACCCGGTGGGACACCTATCCACCATGTATTGGATCGGCCTGGAACCCGGGGATGTCCACCTCAATGTGGCCTCGCCCGGCTGGGCTAAGCACGCGTGGTCCAACGTTTTTACTCCGTGGATCGCCGAGGCCTGTGTGTTCGTCTACAACTACGAGCGCTTCGACGCGAAGGCCCTCATGGAACAGATGGAGCGCGAAAAGGTCACGAGTTTCTGCGCCCCGCCCACCGTATGGCGCATGCTGATCCAAGCAGATCTCACCTTGCTGAAGACCCCGCCCACCAAGGTGGTTTCGGCAGGGGAACCGCTCAACGCCGAGGTCATCGGGCAGGTAGAGAGGGCCTGGGGCCAGACCATCCGCGACGGTTTTGGGCAGACGGAATCAACCGTCCAGGTTGCGAATACTCCTGGGCAGCCGGTCAAGACCGGCTCCATGGGACGGCCGCTGCCCGGTTACGACGTCGTGCTTGTTGACCCTGCCACGGGTGAAGAGGCCGACGACGGCGAGCTGTGCTTGCGCTTGGATCCTCGCCCCGTGGGACTCATGAAGTCCTACTTCGGCGATCCTGACAAAACGGCCGAGGCCTTCCGCGACGGCTTCTACCACACGGGCGACATGGCGAGCCGGGACCAAAGCGGCGTCATCACTTATGTGGGTCGCGGGGACGATGTCTTCAAGTCCTCCGACTACAGATTGTCCCCTTTCGAACTCGAAAGCGTCCTGATCGAACACCCCGCCGTGGCGGAAGCCGCCGTCGTACCCTCTCCGGACCCGGTCAAACTTTCGGTGCCTAAGGCATTCGTGGTGCTGGCCAGTGGACATGTCCCCTCGCCCGAGCTTGCCGAGGACATCCTGCGCTATTGCCGGAACAATCTGGCCCCGTTCAAGCGCATCCGCCGGATCGAATTCCGCGAGCTGCCCAAGACCATCTCGGGTAAGATCCGCCGCGTGGAGCTTCGTGCGAGCGAGGAGATCCGGCATGGCGGAGGCGTGGTGCCGGAAGGGACCGGGATTGAGTACTCCGAATCCGACTTCCCGAGTCTGAAAGAATAGGCAGCCACCAACCAATGTCAGGAGGCACCGTGGGCAGCCCGCTCCCCCGTGACCCCATCGCCGATGCCCAGCGAAACTGGGAACGCCACGGCTGGGGCGAAGTCGCCGCGCCCATGGCGGCCATCACCGCGATCATGCGCACCCAGCAGATCCTGCTGGCCCGGATCGAGGGCGTGTTGAAGCCGTTCGGCCTGACGTTTGCCCGTTACGAGCTCTTGGCGCTGCTCAGCTTCGCCCGTAGCGGGGCGCTGCCCATGAACAAAGCCAGCGCGCTGCTCCAGGTGCATCCGACGTCGGTGACCAACGCCGTGGACCGCCTCGAAAAGGCTGCCTTGGTGGTGCGCTCCCCGCACCCCACCGACGGGCGCACCACGCTGATCGAGCTCACCTCGGAGGGGCGCACCCTCGCGAAGCGCGCGACGACGGCGCTCAACACCGAAGTGTTCGGCCAGTCCGGATTCGGTGACGAAGACGTCGAGCACCTCATCCGCGTCCTGGGAGACTTCCGCAAGGCGGCCGGAGACTTCACCGACTGATCCCCACGGCCCCTCCCGCTTCACGCATTGTCCATATTTCGAGATATACATATCAAATAATGAGACCGTGCGTAGCATTGGGGCCATGCAGAGTTCCGCGATGGGCCCCTTTGTCGATCTCGAATGGTGGTCCCAAAACCGCCGCCGCGTGGTGCTCGCCGATGTGCGCTGGTACCTCGACGGGCGCTCCGGGCGGGAGGCGTACGACGGAGGGCACCTCCCCGGGGCGGTCTTTATTGACCTGGATCGATGGCTCTCGGCTGAGGGATCGCCACTCGAAGGAAGAAACCCGCTCCCTGCTCCGCATGACTTTGCCCTCGGGATGCGGGAAGCGGGAATCAGCGACGACGACATCGTGGTGGCGTACGACGACGCCGGCGGGGTCATCGCCGCACGCTTGGTCTGGATGCTGCGCGCCACAGGCCACAGCTCAGCCATTCTGGATGGCGGGCTCGCCAGCTACGAAGGTCCCCTGGAAACCAAGCCTCCTTCGAGGGCCGCCGGTGATTTCACCGCACAACCGTGGCCCGGAAACCGCCTGGCGGAGATCCACGAACTCTCAATCGAAGCAAACCTCGCGGTGGACGCACGCAACCGCGACCGCTTCGAAGGCAAGCAGGACCCCATCGATCCAAGGCCCGGGCATGTGCCCGGCGCGAGGAACGTCCCGTGCAGGGAGAACCTGGACCCCTCCGGGAAACTGCGCAGCAAGGCCGAGTTGCTGCGCATCTTCGCCGCGGCAGGCATCTCGTCTGCAGAGAACGTGATCAGCTATTGCGGCTCCGGAGTAACGGCTTGCCACAATCTCCTGGCCTTGGAATATGCCGGCCTTGGGCACGGCCGGCTCTTCACGGGCGGGTGGTCCCAATACGGCCACGCCCTCGAATTCCCGGTGGAACTCGGACCCGCGTAGCAGGCCCGAGGCTCAGCGGTGCTTGAACTCCGGCTGGCGCTTCTCGGTGAACGCGGACATGCCTTCCTTCTGGTCCTCGGTGGCGAATAATGAGTGGAAGATTCGACGCTCAAACAACACGCCCTGGGACAGCCCGGTTTCAAACGCGGCGTTGACGGCCTCCTTGGCAACCATGGCAACCGGCTTGGACTTGGAGGCGATGACCTCAGCGGCCCCGAGGGCTTCTTCCACGACGGCATCTGCCGGGACGACGCGGGAAACGAGTCCTGCGCGCTCGGCCTCATCGGCATCCATGAACCGCCCAGTGAGGACCATGTCCATTGCTTTGGCCTTGCCCACGGCACGGGTCAGCCGCTGCGAGCCACCCATGCCGGGAATGACACCAAGGTTGATCTCCGGCTGGCCGAACTTGGCGTTATCCCCGGCAATGATGAGATCGCACATCATAGCCAGTTCGCAGCCACCGCCCAGGGCAAAACCGGACACCGCGGCAATCACGGGAATGCGCAAGCGCGTGAAGTCTTCCCAGCCCCGGAACCAGTCGTCGGCGTACATGTCCATGTACCCCTTGGATGCCATCTCCTTGATGTCGGCGCCGGCCGCGAAGGCCTTCCCGGAGCCAGTGATCACCACGGCGCCCACGGCGGGGTCGGCGTCCATGGCGGAGACGGCTGCCACGAGCTCATCCATCGTGGCCTTGTTCAATGCATTCAGCGCCTTGGGCCGGTTCAGGGTCACCAGGCCCACGCGTCCACGGAGTTCCACCAGGATGTTTTCGTACTGCTGCGCCAAGCCGTGCCCCTTTTGTCAGTTGTTCAAGATAGTCGGTTGCTCAAGGTTGCACGGGAAAGTCCGCCAAGGCTACTTGGCGGACTTGTCCCGAATGTCCGTGATGATGCCGGAGAAGTCGCGCCCGGCGCCACCCTCGGCTGCGAAAGCGTCGTAAATCTGCGATGCCAAGTGCCCCATCTGTCCGTCTACTCCGGTGCTCTCGAGCGCGTTGACTGCGAGCCGGAGGTCCTTCGCCATGAGCGCTCCGGCGAATCCCGGTTGGTAGTCGCGATTGGCCGGGCTGGTAGGGACCGGTCCTGGAACGGGGCAGTTGGTGGTCAGCGCCCAGCATTGTCCCGAGGCGTTGGAGGCGACGTCGAACAGGGCCTGGTGCGTGAGACCCAGCTTCTCGCCGAGCACGAATGCCTCGCTGACGGCGATCATGGAGATGCCCAGGATCATGTTGTTGCAGACCTTGGCGGCCTGCCCGGCACCGTGGTCCCCGCAGTGCACGATCCTCCGGCCCATGAGCTCCAGGATCGGTTTCACGGTGTCGAAGTCCTCGCGCAAGGCCCCCACCATGAAGGTCAGGGTTCCGGCCTCGGCACCCACCACACCGCCGGACACGGGCGCGTCCACGGAACGGTGGCCGGCTTCCAAAGCAATGGCCGCGGCCTCCCGGGCCTCGTCGACGTTGATGGTGGAGCAGTCCAGGAACAGCGTGTCCGGCGCCGCAAGCGAGAGCAGGCCCGGCGCTCCGTCCGCTCCCCGGTAAGCGTCCAACACGTGCTTGCCGCTCGGCAGCATGGTCAGGACCACAGAGGCGCCGGCAACGGCTTCCCCGGCGGATTCCACCGTGGCAATGCCGTGTTCACGAGCCGCCTCCAGCGCTGCCGGAACCGGATCGTATGCAACCACTTGATGACCCGCTTTGACAAGGTTCACGGCCATGGGGCCGCCCATGTGGCCGAGGCCGAGGAAAGCGATGGTGCCGGAAGCTGCGTTTTCAGACATGGTCGGACTCCTTTGAATGAAGTTTGAGTTCACGGTCGCCGAGCGGCGCGAAGAAGCCCGCGACGGCGGCCGGCGACACCTCGGCCAGGGAAGCCGGCTTCCACTGTGGCTTGCGGTCCTTGTCCACCACTTGGGCGCGGATCCCCTCCCGGAAGTCAGCCCCGGTCAGGCACCGCAGGCCAACACGGTACTCCTGTTCCAGGGCTTCCTCGAGGGAGAGTCCCCGGACACGCCGCAACGATTCCAGCGTGACTTTCACGGCCGTGGGCGATTTTGCCACGATGGTTTCCGCGGCTGCGGCGGCTTCCCCACCGGCGGCGCGCAGCCTGCCGACGATTTCCTCGGCGTCGTCGGCAGCATAGGCGTCATCGATCCACTCGCGCTGGGCTTCCAAACCAGAGGCCGGCGGTTCCTGCACAAAGCGCTCGACGGCGGCCTCCGCCGTCGAGCTTTCCAGCGCTTCCGCCAGCGCGGGGAGGCTTTCGGACGGTACGAAGTGGTCCGCCAGCCCCAGGAACAAGGCATCGGCCCCGCTCAGATGGGCTCCGGTGAGCGCCGCGTGGGTTCCCGACTCGCCCGGTGAGCGGGAGAGCAGCAGGGTCCCGCCGACGTCGGGCACAAAGCCAATGGTGGTTTCCGGCATCCCGGTACGGGTCCGCTCGGTGACCACGCGGACGGAGCCGTGGGCGGAGATCCCGACGCCGCCGCCGAGGACCAGCCCGTCCATGAAAGCCACGTAGGGCTTCGGGTACCGGGAAATGAGCGAGTTCAAGCGGTACTCCGCGGCCCAGAAATCGGCGGTCTGGTCCCCGTGGCGCAGCATGTCGTCGTAGATCGCCACGATGTCTCCACCTGCGCACAGTCCGCGGTCTCCGGCGCCGCGCACCAAAACGGTCTTGACGGCGTCGTCGTCCGCCCAGGCGGTGAGTTGCTCCAGCATGGCGTGCACCATGCCGGAGGTGAGGGCGTTGACGGCCTGGGGCCGGTTCAGGGTGACGACGCCGAGGTGGCCGCGTTTCTCGAAAAGGACCTCGGCCATTAGCTGCCGGCCGGCATCACGAAGCTGGCGCCCTGGCGAATGCCCGAGGGCCAACGGGTGGTGACGGTCTTGGTCTTGGTGTAGAAGCGGAAGGCGTCCGCGCCGTGCTGGTTGAGGTCGCCAAAGCCCGAGGCCTTCCAGCCGCCGAAGGTGTAATAGGCGATCGGCACGGGAATGGGGACGTTGATGCCCACCATGCCTACTTCGACGCGGCTCGCGAAGTCGCGGGCGGCGTCACCGTCACGAGTGAAGATCGCGACGCCGTTGCCGAATTCGTGCTCGGAGCAGAGGCGCAGCGCTTCTTCGTAGTCGGAGGCGCGGAGGACGCTCAGGACCGGGCCGAAGATCTCCTCCTTATAGATGGACATGTCCTTCGTGACGTTGTCGAACAGCGTCGGGCCAACCCAGAAACCGCCCTCGTAGCCGTCAACCTTGAGTCCGCGCCCGTCGGTGACAAGCGTGGCGCCTTGGTCAACGCCCGCCTGGATGTAACCCTCGATCCGATGTTTCGCGGAGGCTGCCACCACAGGGCCGAAGTCCGAGTCGCTGGCAAGGCTCGGCCCCACCTTCAGGTCGTTGATGCGGTCGTGCAGCTTGGAGACGAGCTGGTCGGCCGTCTCTTGGCCAACCGGCACGGCCACCGAGATGGCCATGCAACGTTCGCCGGCGGAACCGAAGCCGGCGCCGATGAGCGCGTCCGCGGCCATGTCGAGATCGGCGTCGGGCATGATCACCATGTGGTTCTTGGCGCCGCCGAAGCACTGGGCGCGCTTGCCGTGAGCCGCAGCCGTAGCGTAAATGTACTGGGCGATCGGTGTAGATCCGACAAAGCCGATGGCCTTCACACGCGGGTCCTCAAGGAGGGTGTCCACGGCTTCCTTGTCGCCGTTGATGACGTTGAAGACGCCGTTCGGCAATCCCGCCTCGGTGAAGAGCTCGGCCAGGCGCAGTGGCACCGAAGGGTCGCGCTCCGAAGGCTTGAGGATGAAGGCGTTCCCGGCAGCGAGCGCGGGGCCGGACTTCCAGAGGGGAATCATGGCCGGGAAGTTGAAAGGCGTGATGCCCGCGACCACGCCGAGCGGCTGGCGCAGCGAGTGGACGTCGATTCCGGTTCCGGCGCTGTCCGAGAATTCGCCCTTCAGGAGGTGCGGTGCACCGGCGGCGAACTCCACCACTTCAATGCCTCGTTGGATATCGCCCTTGGCATCGGGGAAGGTCTTGCCGTGCTCCGAGGAGAGGAGCGTGGCGAGTTCGTCCATGTGCTCGTTGACCAGGTCCACGAACTTCAGCAGGATCCGGCCGCGGCGTTGCGGGTTCATGGCGGCCCATTCGAGCTGGCCCTTTTCCGCGTTGGCAATGGCGGTCCGCACCTCATCGGCGCTGGCCAAAGGAAGCCTGGCCTGCACCTCGCCCGTGCAGGGATTGTAGACGTCGCTGAATCGTGGAGAGGTCCCGTCGACCCTTTGGCCGTCAATGTAGTGGGAAAGTTCGCGCACCATGGAATGCTCCTTTGCATAGGGGGAATACCCGCCATCAGCCTCGAAGGCACATGTCCAACTGTGCCCCGGGGTCTTTGCACCGAATATACTCGGACTTCCTACTAATTTCTAGGGGTCTGCCGCGACCTCCACAACCGACCACATACGGGAACGCCCGACGCCGGAACCCGCATTCTGTGCGGACGTTCCGGTCTGTGCCGGCGACAAAGGTGGTAGATCCTGGTGGTTGGTTTCAGTGCGTCAGGGTGCTGTATGCGTCCAGAGCCTCCCGGCGCGAGGCCTTGAGGTCCACCACCGGCTCAGGATAGTCCGGAGTGCCCAGTTCCGTTATCCACTGGCCAACATAGCTGCCGTGGGCATCGAATTTCGCAGCCTGGGTCTCCGGGTTGAAGATCCTGAAGAACGGCGAGGCGTCCGCACCGGAACCGGCTACCCACTGCCAGTTCGCGGGATTCGAGGCAGGATCGGCGTCCACCAGCGTGTCCCAGAACCATTGCTCGCCCAGTTGCCAGTGGATGCCGAGGTTCTTTACCAGAAGGCTCGCGGATACCATCCGGACCCGGTTGTGCATCCATCCCGTATGCCACAATTGCCGCTGGCCGGCGTCCACCAGGGGGAACCCGGTGCGGCCTTCCCGCCATGCGTGCAGGAGCGTGGTGGCAGTTTCGTGGGCGCCTGCGCCCTGACCACCCGGCCAGGCCCAAGGATAGTGGTCGAACCCAGGCCGCAAATTGGCCGTCGCCAGATCGGGGTGATGAAAATATTGGTGCCAGCAGAATTCACGCCAACCCAGTTCCGCGGCGAAGACGGCGTCGCCCAGTTCCCGGCGTCGGCGCTGCTGGGCGTGCCACACCTCGAAGGGGCTGAGTTGCCCCCAGCGCAAGAAGGGTGACAAACGGCTGCTGCCGGGCAGGTCCGGACGGTCCCGGTTCACCGAATAGTCCGCCAATCCGTGCTCCACGAAGTCACCGAGGAACTCGTGAGCCTGCGCCGAACCCGGTTGCCAGCTTTCCGCAAGTCCTGCAGACCAATCGGGGTTCCGCGGCAACAATCCCCAAGTGTCCAATTCCTCGGACTCAGGGAGCCACCCGAAGAAGCCCTGGCCCGGTTCCGGAGAATCCAGCGGCTCCCGGAAATCCAGTCCGGACACGGTTCGCCAGAAGGGCGTGAAGACCTTGAAAGGTCCGCCTTGCTTCGTTGTGACGGCCCACGGTTCGTGCAGCAACGAGGCTTGAAAACTCTCCGAATGCATCCCGGACCCGCGAGCCGAAGTCTTGATGCCGGCGTCGAGCATTCGCTCTGCCTCGCCGTACCGCCGGTTCCAATACAACGCGCCCGCACCGAGCGCCGTCGCGGTTTCCTGCACGACGACGGCGGCCGGCCCGCGGCGCAGCAAGAGCGGCACGCCCAGCGTGGCGAGTTCTTCGCGAAGGGAAAGGAGGGAATGGTGCAGCCACCAGCGGGCGGCGCCGCCAAGTGGCCTGATGCCCGGCGATTCCTCGTCAAGGACATAGAGTGCGACGGCGGCTCCGTCGTCGACCGCTGCCCGCAGCGCTGGGTTGTCGGTGACGCGTAAGTCGTCCCGAAACCACACGATTGACGGCTTCACATCGTTCCCTTCAAGATTTTGCGCACAGCTCATGCCCCTTACGACGAATCCTAAGGGGCATGAGCTGTGCACAAAGGCCGGAGATTTACTTGGGCATCAGGACGCTGTCAACCAAGTACACCGTCGCGTTGGCAGTGTGGACGCCGCCGCAGATCACGGCGGACCCTCCGTCAACCTTGAGCGCGTCTTTGGTTCCGGTGACCGTCACCGAGTCTCCCTCAACCGTCTTGTGGGTACCGACGATCTGGTCCGGAGTCAGCTGGCCGGGAATGACGTGGTAGGTGAGGATCTTGCTGAGGAGCGCGTCGTCGGTCTTGAGGCTGTCGATGGTCGCGGCGGGGATCTTGGCGAAGGCGCTGTCCACAGGAGCGAAAACTGTGAACTGGCTACCGTTGAGCGTGTCCACCAGGTTCACCTTTGGGTTCAACTTGCCGGACACGGCGGCGGTGAGAGTCTTGAGTAGCGGGTTGTTGGA
Organism: Arthrobacter methylotrophus; assembly: GCF_039539965.1. Taxonomy (NCBI): domain Bacteria; kingdom Bacillati; phylum Actinomycetota; class Actinomycetes; order Micrococcales; family Micrococcaceae; genus Arthrobacter; species Arthrobacter methylotrophus. The sequence continues at coordinate 4,144,048 of NZ_BAABED010000001.1, forward strand.
CGCGGCGACGGCGACCGGGTCGGCAGCCATTCCGGTAACCGAACCCGCACCGCTGGGAACCTGGGCGGCGTAGCCTGCGCAACCAGGTCCCACCAGGTCGCGGGCCGGGTCCATCGCAGCACTGGCCGAGGGGGTCGCAGCCATGGTGGTGGCAGCGGGAGCCGAGGACTGCGAGGAGCTGGCCGAACCGCCACAAGCAGTGAGGCCCAGCAGGGCGGAAGCGGCGAGGCCGGCGATCGCAAAAGACGTGCGCTTTGTAGAAAGCATGACATTTCTCCTTCAAACGGACTGACATTCGGTGCCGGTCGTTTCCGGCGTGAAAGCACTTCGCCCTTGTGGGGTAAGTCCTTATGCCAGCTATTCGGAGGTGCGGGCCGGGTGGATGGGTGAATTTTGAAAATCATTTGGGAGCCCCTCAACAACCGACCGCTTTTGGAAGCGCCCGACGCCGGACGGCGGCCTGGGTGCCAACGTTGCGGCTCAAAGGTGGTCGGTTCTTGCGGAGCTCATCCGGTGGGCTTCTTCCAACAGCAGCTTGCCGAGGAATTCCTGGCGCTCGGGACGGAACCGCGGTTCGATGCCGGTGAGGGACAACGCGCCGATGGGCCTTCCCAGTGGGTCGAAAACGGCGGCCCCCATCCCCCAACTGCCTTCAAGAACCAAGCCGGGATTCACCGAGTACCCGGCCAAGCGGGTCTGCTCAAGGTTCCGGCGAACCACACTCTCGGTGTGGCCGTTAGCGAAATCGCCAGCATGCCGTTCCCAAACCGACAGGATCGTTTCCTGCTCATCTTCCGGAAGGAACGCCATGATCGCCGTGCCGGCCGACGCCACTCCGAGGGGGAACCTGACACCTTCATGCAACACGAAAGAGCGCACCGGAAAGCTTCCTTCTTCCCGGAGCACGCACACAGTTTCGTGGCCCCGCCGGATGGAATAGAACGCGCTTTCCCCGCTTTCCTCGGCCAAGCGACGCAGGCTGGGCCGGGCCAAGTCTTCCAACGGGAACCGGGCCGCAGCCACGGACCCCAGCAGGAAGATCTCCGGTCCCAGGATCCAGTTGCCGGTCCGCTGATCGTGGTCCAGCAGGCCTTCGGCCGCGAGGGATGCGAGCAAGCGGTGCACCGTGGGGCGCGTCAGTCCGGACTCGCGGACCAGGCCAGCAATGGACATGCCCTCCGTTTTGCGCCCCACGAGCCGCAGCAGTGCGGCAACCCGGCCCACCACCTGGGCACCCTGGACAGGCGTGCGTTGTGGCTGCTGAATCGGTGACATGATTCCCCCTTCAAAGAATTCCTCCACAATGTGGACACTTCAGAGACTACCGTCCACACTGTGCAATGGCAGCACCCGCTGCCCCACCAGCCCGTTGACCGACCGGACTGGACCGCCATAAGCTCCATTCTCAGACGACTTACCAGACGATGCACCCGGCAGCCTGTCCACAAAGTGGATAGCTCCGCATTCCCAAACCACTCAAAGACGAGGACAAAGCCATGGCCAAAATCCAACCCGGCGCAGCCGAGGCCCTGCGGGACGTGCTGCGTGACGGCCAGACGATCGCCGTCGGAGGTTTCGGGCTCAGCGGTATCCCCGCGGACCTGATCGACGCCGTCCGCGGTGCGGGCGTGAAAGACCTGACGGTGGTCTCCAACAACATGGGCATCGACGGCAAGGGCCTGGGCGTCCTCATCGAAGCCGGCCAGGTCCGCAAGGTCATCGCCTCGTACGTGGGCGAAAACAAGCTCTTCGCCGAGCAGTACCTTTCCGGCCGGCTCGAGGTTGAGTTCGCACCCCAGGGCACCCTCGCCGAGCGGCTCCGCGCCGGCGGTGCCGGCATCCCCGCCTTCTACACCCGGACCGGCGTCGGGACCTTGGTTGCCGAAGGCAAACCTTTGGAAGAGTTCGACGGCGTGACCTACGTCCAGGAGCGCGGGATCGTGGCCGACGTCGCCCTGGTCCACGCGCACACCGCGGACACGGACGGGAACCTGATCTACCGCTACACGGCCAGGAACTTCAACCCCGTGGTGGCGACGGCCGGAACCGTGACCATCGCGGAGGCCGAGGTGATCGTGCAGCCCGGAGAATTGGACCCCAACCACATCGTGACCCCCGGCGTGTACGTCCAACGGCTGGTCCAGGCGAGCAGCCGTACCAAGGACATCGAACAGCGCACCGTCCGGCCCCGCCCGGAAGCCCTGACCGTCTAAGCACCCACCAGCAAAGGAGCAACACCATGGCATGGACCCGCGACGAAATGGCCGCCATCGCAGCCGAAGAACTCCACGATGGCGACTACGTCAACCTCGGCATCGGCATCCCGACCCTCGTGGCTAACAACCTGCCCGAGGGCGTGCGGGTTGTCCTGCAAAGCGAGAACGGTCTCCTCGGCATGGGCCCGTTCCCCTATGAAGGCGAGGAAGACGCCGACCTCATCAACGCCGGCAAGCAGACCGTCACGGTCCTGCCCGGCGGCAGCATCTTCGACTCCGCCACGTCTTTCGGCATGATCCGCGGCGGACACGTCAAGGTCGCCATCCTGGGCGCCATGCAGGTCGCCGGAAACGGCGACCTTGCCAACTGGACCATCCCCGGCAAGATGGTCAAGGGCATGGGCGGAGCCATGGATCTGGTCGCCGGGACACCGCGCGTGGTGGTCCTCACCGAACACAACGCCAAGGACGGGACAGCCAAAATCGTCACCGAATGCACCCTGCCGCTGACCGGCCTGGGCGTGGTGGACCGGATCATCAGCGACCTCGCGGTGTTCGATCTGTTCAAGGATGACGACGGCGGGCGGCAGCTCAACCTCACCCGCCTCGCCCCCGGCGTCACCATCGAGGAACTCCGCGAAAAAACCGAGGCGGCATTCGAGCTCGCGTTGGAAACCACCCCAGCGTTGGAAGGAACTGTTTTGGAAGGAACACTGGCATGAGCCTGCGAGACCAGTTCGGCAAAGATGTCCTCCTCACCGGATGGGGACACAGCAAGTTCGGCAAACTCACGGACGAGACGCTGGAATCCCTGATCGTCCAGGTGTCCGCCGAAGCCATCCGGAACTCCGGCCTTGAGCCGCGGGACATCGACGAGATCTACCTCGGCCAGTTCAACTCCGGCATGCACCCCCTGGGCTTCCCGTCCTCCCTGGCCCTGCAGTTGTCCGGGGAACTGGCCAACGTGCCCGCAACGAGAACCGAAAACGCCTGTGCCTCGGGCTCGGCCGCGTTCCAGCAGGGCGTGAAAGCCGTGCTCGCCGGGACCGCTCGCAACGTGTTGGTGATCGGCGCCGAAAAGATGACCGACGCCGGCGCCGACGTCGTAGGAGCAGCACTCCTGGGTGCCTCCTACGAAATGGCCGGCAAGGCCTCCACCACCGGCTTCACCGGACTGTTCGCCGAGGTAGCCAAGCACTACCACAAGCGCTACGGCGCAACCCTGAGCGGTGCTGGTTTTGCCGGAGGCCTGGGCGACGTCCTGGGTTCCATCGCCGCCAAGAACCACCACAACGGCATGGACAACCCCTACGCCCAGATGCACCGGGACTTCGGCGAGGAGTTCTGCCGGACCATTTCCGAGAAAAACCCCATGGTCGCCGAACCGCTCCGCCGCACCGACTGCTCCCCCGTGTCCGACGGCGCCGCCGCCCTCGTGCTCACTACAGGCCCGGCGTCGGGCGCTGCCACTGAACCGGTACGGCTGGCGGGATTCGGGCATGCGAACGACTTCTTCCCGGTCGAGCGCCGCGACCCCACGGAGTTCGCCGCCACCCGTGTCTCCTGGGAACGCGCCCTGGGGATGGCCGGCGTCGCGATCGACGGACTGGACTTCGCCGAAGTGCACGACTGCTTCACCATCGCCGAACTCATCATGTATGAAGCCATGGGACTGACGCCCCGCGGAGAAGGCGCCCGGGCCGTGCACGAAGGCTGGGTCTACAAGGACGGGAAGCTGCCCATCAACGTCTCCGGCGGCCTCAAAGCCAAAGGCCACCCCGTCGGCGCCACCGGCGTCTCCCAACACGTCATCGCCGCCATGCAGCTCACGGGCACCGCCGGCGCCATGCAACTGCCCAACGCCCGCCGCGGCGCCGTGCAGAACATGGGCGGCGTGGGCATCGCCAACTACGTCTCCGTTTTGGAATCTGTCTAGCGGATGCCCGCTGAAACTCCCCGCTTTTGACACCGACGCCGACGGCGGCCTGCGTAATGACGCGGTCCGCCGTCTGGGTCCAAGTCCAAAGGTGGGGAGTTTCAGCGACCACTTCACCAGCCACCGGCACGGGTCTACACTGACCCTATGTCCGACACTGCAGGACGCAAGTTGTTTCAGCATTCCGGAACGGCCCTCATCTTCCGGGGAGCCTTGGCCCTTCTCTTGAGCTTCCTGGTTGCTTCCTTGCCGATCGCAACGGTCTTTGCCCTTGTCTACGTGTTCGGCGTCTACGCCATCACCGACGGGCTTACCAACATGGCCCACTACTTCTACGATCCTGAACGCCACTCCCGCTGGAGCATGATCGGCGGCGTCGTTTCCGTAGCGGTTGGCCTCGTGGCAGTTTCGTGGCCGGGCATCACGGCCGCGGCGCTCGGGGTCCTCATCGGAGCATGGGCCCTGATCCTGGGCGTATCGCAAATCATCCTTGCGATGGACGTCAGGACCACCATCAGGGCCTGGTTGGTCTGGTTGTTGACGGGGCTGATCACCACCGTGTTTGGGCTTTTTGTGCTGGTCAATCCAGGCGCCGGGTTCCTGGGCGTGGTGGCGCTTCTCGCGACATACGCTGCGGTCAGCGGGGTGCTGTTGATCGCCTCTGGCATCAAGCTCCGCAGGCTGGGCACGTCGTCCATGGTTCCTGCCCACTAGCCCTTCCGGGAGCAATCCGGTGCGAGGGGATGCGCTGGGTCCCAAGTTCGGTAAGTTAGTGGCTGTGAAGATAGCTACTTGGAATGTGAACTCGCTCCGCGCACGTGCCGACCGCGTAGAGGCTTGGCTGCAGCGCAGTGATTGCGACGTCCTCGCCATGCAGGAAACCAAGTGCAAGGACGAAAACTTCCCTTGGGAGCTCTTCGAGCGCATGGGCTACGAGGTTGCCCACTTCGGTCTAAGCCAATGGAACGGCGTGGCGATCGCTTCCCGTGTAGGGCTCGACGACGTCGAACGCACCTTTGTCGACCAGCCCGCCTTCGGAAAAGCCGGCAAGGATCCTATCCAGGAAGCCCGCGCAATCGGCGCGACGTGCGGCGGCGTCAGAGTATGGAGCCTGTACGTTCCCAACGGCCGCGCCCTGGACGACGAGCACATGCCGTACAAGCTGAAATGGCTCGACACCCTGAAGGGCCATGCCGCCAGCTGGGTCACTGAGAATCCCGATGCGCAGGTGGCCCTCATGGGCGACTGGAATATCGCGCCGTTGGATGACGATGTCTGGGACATGGACTTCTTCCGGGCGAACGCGCTCACGCACGTCAGCGAACCCGAGCGCGAAGCATTCCGCGCTTTCGAAGCGGCCGGTTTCACCGACGTCGTCCGCCCTTATACTCCCGGCCCAGGTGTCTACACCTATTGGGACTACACGCAGCTGCGCTTCCCCAAGAAGGAGGGCATGCGGATCGACTTCGTCATGGCCTCCCCCGCACTGGCCACCCGCGTCACCGGCGCCTCGATTGACCGCGAGGAGCGCAAGGGCAAAGGTGCTTCGGACCACGCTCCCGTGATCGTGGAGCTTTCGGACTGAGCAATAGCAATCACTGAGCAGTAGCAATCAATGGAGGAGGCGGGCCCGCGATGAGCGGAAAGCTGTACGGGAATCAGGCTGGGCTGCCCTTCTCTTCAGCCCTGCGCGTCTACGAACCGCTCGAAGCCTTCCCGGAGGACCAACGGAAGCAACTCGTGGCGAGCGGTACCCGCAGCGGTTCGCGTGCCGCCGTCGAAAACGCCGAGCTGCTCGCGTCGCTTGGACGTGTCACCCGCAAGGGCGGGGATCCCTTCCCTACCGGCAGCACCGATCTGGTCCGCATCACGCGGGTTCCTTCCGGAGACCCCAACGATCCCGACGACGGGCGGCTGCTTTACTGCCCCAGTCAACTGGTCATCCGGGCGGGCTTGGCGGCCAACGCCCTCATGGAGGGTATCCACGGACCGCTCGCGGACCTGCTCATCCCCGTGAACCAGCGCGACCGACATCAGGCTCGAATCGACCGCATCAACGCCAGTCACGACGCGAAACGCGTGCACACAAGGGCCTCCACGTGGGGCATTCCCTTCAGCTGGTTCTCGCTCTTCCAGGAGTCAGACCGCAAGGACGTCGTGGAATCCGGTGGCCGCATCCTCACGGTCAGGGTCTGGGCCTCACTCACGGATGCCCTGGACCGGGCACGCTTCGCAGTGGCCAACCTCGCCCTCGCCGCCCCGGACCTGGACATGCTGGACGACCTCACCCAGCTCACCGAATGGCTCGAATCGTTCCATGCCCAGTCAATGGTCGAGCTGGATTACGGCGCCGTGGCGGACAAGGTTTACCCGGATGAGTCGCCCATGGATGTCCGGCTCGGCATCGAATGCTTGGCCGAGGGGGATATGACGGGAGCGGCCGCGGCTTACCGCAGGCTGGCTTCCCGTTGGATCCCCATCAGGCAGCTGGCCAGGGCATCCTAGCTTTTGGCCTCGGCCGCTGCTCCGCACTCCTCGCACGGAGCGCGGGGCGGCGCCGTGGATTCGCGGATGATCAGCCGGTGGGGGGCTTTCATGGACCGTACGGAGCCTGTGGCGCCGGCCAATTCGTCAAGCAACATGCGAGTGCCCAGCTGGGCTTGTTCCACAGGGTCCTGCGCCACTGTGGTGAGGCCCATGGCTTCGGAGAATTCATGGTTGTCGATGCCGATGATGGACAAGTCCTCCGGTACGCGGACTCCGCGGCGGCGGGCCTGCAACATGGCACCCATGGCCATTTCATCAGAAGCGCAGAAGATTGCCGTCGGCTTGCGTCCGGGTTTGCCCCAGAGCTCCTCGAACGCTTCCTGGCCGCTACCCACCGTGAAGTTTCCGAAAATGTCCCATTCCGGCGGCATGGAGCAGCCTGCACTCGTCATCGCATCGGTGAAGCCGTCAATGCGCAACCGCGGCACGGTGAAGTTCAAGTCCGAGTCGTCTTGGCCGTGGAGCAACGCGATCTCCCGGTGGCCGAGGTTCAGCAGATGCATCGTAGCTTCCACGGAGGCGGCGTAGTCGTCGATGCCGATGCTTGGGCAGTCCTCCACGGGGCCACCGACGATCACCAAAGGGATGTCGATCCTTTGAAGATCGGCGATTTCCTCGGGTGTCAGCGACATGCAGAGGACCAGGAGCGCATCGATCTGCTTGTAGACCATCGTCTTGCTGAAGAGCCGTTCCCGCGCTCCCCGCTGCCCACCCAAGTTGAAAAGGGAGAGGTTGTAGCCGCGGGCGTGGAGCTCGCGGTCTACGCCCTCGATGGCCTTGAAGAAGAACCAACGGTCCACGTAAGGGGCCAAGACGCCGATGGTTTTGGTGCGGCCGGTGGCCAATCCCGAAGCGGACAGCGACGCCACATACCCAAGTTCCTCGGCGACCCGCAGGATCTTTTCCCGCGTAGCAGGTGATACGCGGGGAAGGCCCCGCACTGCCCGCGAAACCGTTGCAGTGGAAACGCCCGCGGCCTGCGCCACGTCCTCAATGCTGACTCCTGTGTGGCCGCCACGCTGGGACCGTTCACTCGTTTTTGCCACTCGAGCCCCCTCAAAGAATCCGTGCGGAAGCCGGGGATTGCTTCCCAGACGGCAGATAGTCAGCGTATTCCGCTGAGGGGTCCGCCGCCGATTCCGCACTATTTATTTCGGATCGCAGCTCAGCCGATGCGTCTTGTGGTCCTCGCGGGGAGCCGCCGGCGGAGCCGAAACATCCCCCACAGGGCAAGCAATATTGCCAGCAGGCCCAGGGCCCACCCCAGTGCGGGCTGGGCTGTGAGTTCGGCGGCCACGGTGATGACCAAGAGGACCAAGGCCCAAAAGCCGAGAAAACCTATCACGAGGTCGAAATCCTCCGCAGATTTCACTCGGGTCTGCTGCTCCTTGGCCGGGCCGTGGAGTGACGGCCCGGCCGAGTCCGGAGTCTGCGTCATTTGACCGCGCCCGCTGTCAGGCCTGCCACGATCTTGCGCTGGAAGATCAGCACCAGGATCACGAGTGGAATTGTCACGACGGTTCCAGCTGCCATGACGGCGGTGTACGGCTCTTGGTGGGCCTGGGCGCCGGCGAAATAGGCGATGGCCACCGTGACGGTCTTAGTTTGGTCATTGGACAGCTGGCTCGCAATAAGGAACTCGTTCCAGGAAGCGATAAACGCCAGGATTGCTGTGGTGAACACGGCCGGTGCGGCAAGCGGCATGATGACCTTGCGGAATGCTTGCCCCTGGGTGCAACCATCAATTCGGGCTGATTCCTCCAGTTCCCACGGCATTTCCCGGAAGAAGGACGTCAGGGTGTAGACAGTCAACGGCAGCACAAAGGAGATGTTGGGAATGATCAGTGCCTGGTACGTGCCGTACCAGCCGATGTTGGTGAACAGCTGGAACAACGGCGTCACCAAGGCCACACCCGGGAACATCGAAGCCCCGAGGACGAACCCGAGGACGAGGAACTTGAAGCGGAATTCGAGCCTGGACAGCGCATATGCCGCAAACACCCCGAAGAGCAGGGCAATGACGGTGGTCACCCCGGCCACGAAGAGCGAGTTAAGGAGGTTCCGGCCGAAGTGGTTCCCCAGGTTCTCGGAAAAGACCGTGGTGAAGTTGTCCCACGTGACATGGGTGAAGAAAGGCGTCGAATCGAAGGTGTATCCCACGTCTCGGAACGCGGTCACGATCATCCAGTAGAACGGAATCAAGCACCAGATGAAGATCAAGATGGCGCTGATGTAGGTGCGTCCGTTCGCCCAGCGTTCCCGCCGTCGGGCAGCTGTCTTGGGCGCGGTGTCAAAGCTCACGGCGGTCATTTGTCTTGCCCCTTGGTCTTGGGTGTTGCTGAGGCGACTGCGTTAGCTCCCAGGAAACGAACGAAGATGAACGCCACAAGGAAGATGATCAAGAAGGTGATGGTGGACAAGGCCGCCGCCGAGTTGAATCCCTGACGGATCTGATCAACCACCAGAATCGACAACGTCGTTGTGCCATTCGAGCCCTGGGTCATGATGGCCGGAAGGTCGTACATGCGCAGTGCATCAAGAACCCGGAACAGCACGGCCACCATGAGCGCCGGCTTCACCAGCGGCAAGGTGATCTGGGTGAAGCGCTGCCATGCCGAGGCTCCATCGACCTTCGCGGCTTCATACACCTCGGCCGGGATGATCTGGAGGCCCGCCAAAATCAGCAGGGCCATGAAGGGCGTCGTCTTCCATACGTCGGAAATGATGATCGCCCAACGCGCTGGCCATTCGCTGCCCGTCCAGAGGATTGCCGTTCCGAACAGTTTGTTTGCGATTCCGTCGAAAGCGAAGATGAAGAACCACAGCTTCGCGGTCACGGCCGTAGGAATGGCCCACGGCACCAAGACCGCTGCACGAAGGGCGCTGCGTCCGCGGAAGCTCCGCGCCATGATGACGGCCATCCAGAACCCGAGGACAGTCTCAAGCACCACGGTGACAACAGTGAAGAAGAATGTTGTACCAACGGCGCTCCAGAATTGGGAGCCAAGGGTGCCGGGGGCACAGGCTGCGGAGCCACATTGCTGGGCCAGCCAGTGGACGAAGTTATCAAGACCGGCGGGGCCGCCCTGGACGAAAACCTTGGTCACCGGGTCCAGGCCCTGGTCCTTCTGGAATGCCATGATGATCGCGTTGACCACCGGGTACACGATGACGACTGCGAGCAACACCAAGGCGGGGGAAATCAACCAGAACGCCCACCGGCCTTGAGACGTGGCCGCCCGGTCCTGTCCTACTTCTTTTTGAACTTTTTTGGTTTTGGGGCTTGGTGTCTCTGGCGCCTTCTTAGGCTGCGCAAGGGTGGACATTTCCCCTCCTTCCGGAATAAATAGCGTGTGCCTCGGGCGGCCGGTCGCGAAAAGCGCCAGCCGCCCGGGGTGCACTGGGGGTGTCGCTACTGACTGGCCGAGTTGATGGCCGTGTCCATATCCGTCATTGCCTGATCGACGGATTTGTCACCCTTGATGGCAGCGTAGGCATTGTCCTGGATAGCCTTGGTGACTGCTGGGTAGAACGGCGTGACCGGACGGGGCACGGCATTCTGAATCGAGGTCTTCAGCACCGGAAGGTACGGCAGCTGCTGGACCAGGGTGGGATCGTCGTACAGGGAACCCAGCACCGGGGCAAGCGAACCCTGCGTGGCGTAGAACTTTTCAGTTTCTTCGCTGGTCATGAAGGTCAGGAAGTCCTTCGCCGTTGCTTTGTGCTGCGAGTAGACGCTGACTGCGAGGTTGTGTCCACCGAGGGACGAGGCGCCGGGGCCGTCCTTGCCCGGGAGCGGAGCCATGCCGAAGGTGTCCTTCACCTTGGACGAGCCGTCCGTCTTGGCGAGGTTATAGACGTAAGGCCAGTTGCGCAGGAAGAGGAGCTTGCCGTCCTCGAAGGATTGCCGGCCCTGTTCTTCCTGGTAGGTAACGCCCTGCGTGGGGATGTTTCCGTTCTTGTAGGCCGTGACCAGGTTGTTAAGGCCCGCCTTGGCTGCAGCAGAGGTCACCGTCGATTTGCCGTCGTCTCCAACGATCGTTCCGCCGGCCGAGTTGATTGCTTCAGCCGCATTCACGGTGAGGCCTTCATACTTGGCGAACTGCCCCGCATAGCAGTCGATGTTGTTCTGCTTGGCGATAGAGCACATGTTCATCATCTCGTCCCAGGTCTTGGGCGGGGTTGGCACCAAATCCTTGCGGTAAAAGAGGATGCCGCCGTCCGAGGTCTGGGGTGCCGCGAAGAGCGTGTTGTTGTAGGTTGCCGTCTTGACCGTGGCGGGCAGCATCTTGGACGTATCGATGCTCATCTTGTCCGTGAGTGGCTGCAGCCAGCCCTTCGCTGCAAACTCGGCGGTCCAGATGACGTCCACGTCTACGACGTCGTAATTTGCGTTCTTGGCCTGGAAGTTCTGCACCAAATCGTCGTGCTGCTGGTCAGCCTGGTCGGACTGTTCCTTGAAGGTAACCTTCTGGTCCGGGTGCGCGGCATTCCATTTATCGACGAGCGGGCGGACGACGTTGCTGTTGTCCTTGCCTTGGACGTAGGTGATGGGACCCCGTCCGTCGAGGTTTGCTGCGGCATCTCCGCCGCTTGAGGCTGTGCTGCCACCCCCGCCGCCACCACAGGCGGACAAGGAAAGGGCGAGCACGCCGGCGACAGCAGCCGGCAAAAGGTACTTGCGTGTGTTCATGCTGGGAACTCCTCAATGAGTGGACCAGGTATTTCCGCAGTGCGGTTGATGTGGTGAGCCTCACATTAGTAAGCTTCCTGCTAGTTATGCAAGCGTTTACACAAAAAATGTCTCCGAGAGGAATCCAGTGCCGCACTCCCCAGTCCCAACCCCCGGTTCCAGCAACTCAGCGTGGTGGGCCAGCGCCGTCGTTTACCAGATTTATCCCCGTTCTTTCGCCGATGCCAACGGCGATGGAATGGGCGATCTTGCTGGAATCACGGCGAAATTGCCATATTTGCAAGGGCTCGGCATAGATGCGGTGTGGCTTTCTCCGTTCTACAAGTCACCCCAAGCGGATGCCGGGTACGACGTCGCGGACTACCGGGCCGTGGACCCCCTCTTCGGCACTTTGGATGACTTTGACTCCATGTTGGAGAAGGCGCACAGCCTGGGAATCAAGGTGATAGTCGACCTCGTCCCCAACCACACCTCGGACGAGCACGCCTGGTTCCGCGAAGCCCTCGACGCCGCTCCCGGCTCCCCTGAACGCGAGCGCTATATGTTCCACCCGGGCAAGGACTCAGCGCCCGGCTCCGGCGACGGCGCCCTGGCCCCGAACAATTGGAAGTCGATCTTTGGCGGCCCGGCCTGGACTCGCCTGACGAACGACGACGGGACCCCGGGCCAGTGGTACCTGCACCTGTTCGATACGAAACAACCGGACCTCAACTGGGAGAACCCGGAGGTCCACGAAGAGATGCGATCGGTACTCCGCTTCTGGCTCGACCGCGGCGTTGACGGCTTCCGGGTGGATGTTGCTCACGGCCTGGTCAAAGAAGCCGGCCTGCCCGACTGGGAGGGCGCTACCGCCATGGTCGAGGGCGGTGTGGCCACCCCCGGCGCCCACAGCGAAGCCGTCGAACCGCACACGGCCCACCCGCACTTCGCCACTGGGCCAGAGCCCGCTACGGGAGCTGTCGCCACCGCCGTCGAACACCACGTCAAGCCGCCCCTGGACCCGCCGTCGCCCTTCTTCGACCAGGACGGCGTCCACGAGATCTACCGGGAGTGGCACCGGGTCCTCGCCGAGTACGACGGCGACCGCATGCTGGTTGCCGAAGCCTGGGTTGAGCCCGCTGAGCGGTTGGCCCGGTACGTCCGCAAGGACGAAATGCACCAGGCTTTCAACTTCGATTTCCTGCTGGCCGGCTGGGACGCCGCGCGCATGGCTGAGGCAATCGAGTCTTCGCTGGATGCCGCGGGCTCCGTCGAGGCGCCCTCCACCTGGGTCCTGAGCAACCATGACACCGTCCGGCACCCCAGCCGGTTCGGGCTGGCCGATCCCACAACCTTCCCCAAGGGCATCGCGGCAGAGGACGAACAGCCCGACGCTTCCCTTGGTCTGGCTCGGGCTCGCGCCGCTTCCATGGTGTCTTTCGCCCTGCCAGGCTCGGCCTACTTGTACCAAGGTGAGGAACTTGGACTGCCGGAGCACACATCCTTGCCGGCCGAGGCGCGCCAAGACCCCGCGTTCTTCCGGACCAAGGGCGTGGAGAGGGGCCGCGATGGGTGCAGGGTCCCGCTGCCTTGGAAATCCGCTGAGCCTGGCTTCGGGTTTTCGGAGACGGCCGGGGCCGGAACGCCCGCTGCTGGGACCGAAACGCCCGCGGCGCCTTGGCTCCCCCAGCCTGAAGTGTTCGGCGAGCTGGCCGCGGACCTCCAGGCCGGCGTCGAGGGCTCCACCCTGGAGCTCTACCGCTCGGTCCTGGCATTTCGCCGGGCGCACCGGCTGGGCTCAGGCACCTTTCAATGGGCCGAAGAGCACGATCCCGCCCACGGAGTTCTGGCCTTCCACAACCGGGACGTATTGGTGCTGGCCAATATGGGTACGGCGCCTATCGCCATACCGGCTGCTTGTCGGGTAGAACTCTCCAGCGACGGCGGCCCAGGCGGAGCTTCTCTTCCTCCGAATAGCGCGGCGTACCTTGTCGAGCAGTAAAGACCGCCCTTCGGTTGCGTGTCAGTTCAACGAACACGCTCGGCTCTGCTGAACCGGGCCCGCGCGCCAGCCCCGATATGAATCAACACCGGGATCTTGCGTCCCACCACCACATCCAGCGCCTCCACCAAACGGGAGATGTCCACGGCCAATGCATGCGGTGAGGCGCCGAGACGGGGCTGGACCCTGATCCTGAGTCCCGGACGGCCCCTGACTTCATAGGTGACCACGGTTGCGCCCGCAAGATCCGGACGTTCCGCAAGAGCCGCCTTGAGCGCCTGCTCAGCAAGGCTCCCGCCGATGTTGACGTCGCCCGGGGTTCTGGCGTCGTCGTACTCGGACACGATCACGTTGGCGCGCCCTTTGCCCTGCTGGGATACCCAAGCCACCATGAGCACAATCAGCACCACAAGCGCCACTGCTGCCGCCACCCAGAGCCAGCTTTCCCCACGGCCGGGAATCCGGGTCTGTTCCGAGATGAACTTGAGGTGTTCCCAGAGCCCGGAGGACCACCCTCGCCACCACGTTCCCACTGCGGGAACCGTGGCGAGCAGCACCAGGAGAATGCCGATGGCCAGCAACTTGAGCCCAAGGATTCCGATCAGGATCCGGTTAAGGATGTGCGGGGTCCCGTTCATGCGCCGATCACCCCGGACGTGGCCACGTGGACTCGGACCGCTGGCATGGGCGAAGGCCCCATCTCCTGAAGCTCATTCTCGACGGCGGCCAGGATCCGTCCCTCGTTCAAGGGCACGCCCGAGGTGGGCCGGACGTTCACCACCACTTGGCGCTGCGAAACCACCACCATGACTTGCTCCTGGGTGACGTTCCCGGCCGTCCGGGCTGCCCGGGCAAGGGCCGAAGCAATGACCTCATCGTCCACCACCACTCCGGCCCGGGGATCGGGGAGCAAATGCCGGGACTTCCTCCCGGGGAGGACCGCGTTCAGGAAGAAGATCAGACCCACCATGGCTATCACGCCACCGAGGGCGCCGAGCAGCAGCGGCGAGGTACCTTCCGGCAGGACAGTCAGGCGTTCAGCAGCAGCTTGCGGGTCAATGAGCCATGGTGGTTGGCCAAGAGCGCGCAGGGCGGATTCGAGGAGCGCGTAAACGCAGGCCACGATCACCAGGGCCGCGGCTAGTCCGGCCATTCCCGCACGTGAAGACCTGGTCTCACGCTTGAGGATGCGCTGGAGTTCGGCGTCGATCGGTGCGCCGCCGTCGGTGTTCCCCGGCGTCTGGGTGGCGCTTGGGTGCCCGTCGCTTACGTGCGCGTGGTTGTTTCGTGCGTGCGGGGCCTGGGCGTGGCTCATTGGACCCGAACTCCTTCACTGATGTATGCGCCGCTGATCCGGATATCCACGCGACTCAGGGTGGAACCACTGAGCTGGGTGACACGTTCAAGGATGACCGTTTTGGCAACGATGGCCCGGTCCCATACCGTTCCACCGAATGCCGCTATTCGGAGGGGATCCCTGCGGACTTCCATCAGCGAGGGCACACGGATCGGGGCGGCAATCGAGAGTGCCAGGAGTCCGCCGTCGTCCGACCATTCGGCTCGCACATCGTGCGCCGGGACACCGAGCGCCTCGGCAGCGGCCGCTTGCGCCAAAGTGGTAAGTGCCTGGGTGCTGATCCGGTTGTGGCCAGCCATCGTCATGGCGGGCTGCACCGCCTCAGCCGCGGAGCTCATGACGACGAGCGGCGGCCGGTGAGGGCGTCCAGCACGCTTCGCAGATCAAGCTTTCCGTCTACGGCGCGGCCCAGGAGTGCACCGATTCCCATGAAGAGAAGGGCAATAACAAAGCCCCATAGCCCGAATTGGAAGGCCATGAACGCCACGAAGGCGCCGATCCCGATTCCGACAACGGTCATGTTCACTGGAGTGGCTCCCTTTCCGATAATGCGCCCTTTGTTCCGGCTTTGACGGGTGGGGCAACGTAGACGTCGTTGATCTCGACATTGACCTCGATGACCTCCAGGCCCACCAACGATTCCACCGCATGGTAAACCGCCGCGCGGACCTGGTTGGCGACATCATGCAGAGGGTATCCATAGACGGCCACAAGGTTGATGTCCACGGCTACTTGGGTTTCGCCGACCTCGGCGCGGACGCCCGCAGCATGGTCTTGGCTGCCGACAGCGTCGCGGATGGCTCCGAGCGCGCGTGAAGGGGCCGAGCCGAGCGAGTAGACGCCCGGGACTGCGCGCGCGGCGATGCCGGCAACCTTGGCGACAGCGGAATCCGAGATCACTGTGCGGCCGCTACCTGCCACCGTTTGCCTGTCTTCGGACACCGGAGCGCCAACGGCCTCCGGTTCAGGTGCGGTATAGCTTTCCTGCTGTTCCATGTAGCCCTCCCCTTATTGTCAGTACCACCCTAGCGCTTGCCTATGAGAAGGCGGAGACAAAGGGGAATACAAAGAACAAGACGGCAATTCGGGGGCGGGATTGCTGGTTGCCGCGGGTCAGCCGAAATTCCCAAATCCGCGCAGGCACGGATTGTTCGGGATTGTAGCGTCATTCGTGTCGCGGTCCCGGCTATTAAGTAGTGGAAGCTTCTGGCCGAAAGACGAATGTGGAGAATCTATGCCGACTACACCCCCGGCCCTGGACTGGTCTGGCGATCGGGCAGCCCTCGTCACGCCCCCCACGGCGGCCTCGCCCATCCCGACCTTCCGCCGGAAGTGGCCGGTAGCCGTAGCCGTCCTGATCCTGGGCATCGTTTTCGCGAACCTATATATGCTCAATGTAGGTGTCTTTCCCCCGTTCAACGCTCATGGTGTTCGCTTCCCAACAGCGACCGGCAAGTCGCTGTTCTGTTGAGGTCGGTACCTATCTCATTGCTGTTCACCTCATGGGCGACATGACCTATCCGGGGGCAGGTGGCCAGGGCTTCTGGGTAGCTGGGCAACTGGGTGACGAATCCAGCGCCGACTTGATGGCCTTACGCAGGGAGGTAAGGCCGGGTGGGACGATCAGGTCGGCGGATTTCAAGCACAGTTGTTGAACTGGCGAGACTTTTCCCTTGCACGCGCCCGTCCCGCTTAGGTTCACTCGAGCCTTCGGACTGCCGTTCCTCTGGGTTCCAGCAAGCCGTTTGCACGACCTGCGGCCATTCCCAGCAGGTCCAGTTGGGATACACCCCAAACTGACGGAAACGGGTGTTACGTCTTGACTTTCTTCTGGGACAGGCCTAGGACTCAACCTGACAGGACGAGAGTTGGAGGCAGCAGTGGCCGGACAACGGATCGGATATGCGAGATAGTTCGGCATGAGACGTGTCCAGCAGATGTGTGTCTCATTGTGAACCGCAGCGCTATGTGGCACGCCGCCCGTTAGGGGATCGGCTGCCGGGCATCTCAACGCTCGGCTCGGTAGCATGGCGGATATGCTTCGCTTGCCGGGTGAAGCCTGAGTGAGAGATCGTCGGAAGTTCACATGGGAGGGCGGAAGGTGGCGTCTAGGGCAGAAGAAGAGCACGCGAGAATTGTGCTCGAAGGCGAACTCGGAGTGGAATTCCAACACCACGACGACGGATCCAAACCGAGCATGCCCGACCTTCTATCACTGGACGGGAACCACGTGGCGGAAGTGATCACGACCACTCCGCCTGCCGTCCGTGAGGCACAACAACGCCTAGACTCAATGCCGGATGCGGCACTGCCCCACTGCGTATTGGTGATGGTGCCGTACACGATCGTGGGAGGCGCCACCAAAGCCGTGCGCCACAAAATCAAGGCAGATGTCCTGTGGTGGACTGCGAAGCCAGGATGTAAGTGTCACTGGTCATCGCCCGACGAACGGCAGCTGCGCCCTGGCGTCGATCCCGACCCGATCCTCGGCCTTCGGGCTTACGACGACGGGGTCAACGTGCTGTGCGTTCAACGCTGTCAGCATTCGGACATTGAGTCTCATCAGATCGAGTGGTCGATCGTGCACGAACCCTCACCTGATGATCCATGGGAGTTGATTCGGCAATCGCTGCACATCGTCGACAAGGAGCAGCATGGCGGAGTGCAGGCGCTGGCCAAGAAGTTGAACGGGTACTCGAGCAAGCACTTGGTGATGTACCCGTTTGGTCCGCCAGGGAATCAGACAGCAGAGTTCAGCCGCTATGTGCCCCCGTCGAATTCGCGCGAGCTCATGGTGCCGCAATTGAACCCGCCACTGGCCGACATTCACGTTTGGCTCTTATACCGGTACGGGAACCGCGATGCCGTAGAGGGACTTCACGTCTGCGGCGGCCACTGGGCGAAATTCGGGACGACGTTCCCAAAGGCGGACGACCCATCCTCCCCACTCCGGCGCCTCCATTACCGGGATGCCGAGGCTCGCATCATCCCGCGCGACTGCCCGCTCGCTGGTCGGCCATCATGCACGAATAGGGAACGCTGAGAGTGTTGGCGTCCTTGTAGACACGGAAAATACCGGGACCCCTGGAGGCGATACTGCCTGCCGACCACATTCCCTGACGCCAGGAGCGCTCTCACCCGCCTCAATGCACGGCATATGCGAGCCAGGCTGGCCTTAGACCCGTCCGGCTTTCTGATAAGCGTCTCGTCTCCTTAGAACCAGGACACTCTTTGCCGAGAGAGCGGCATGCTTCGGCCTTGTCCGATTCAGAGCAAATCAGCTTCTTCTGTCAGGCCGTATCCGACACCGGCGCTGAGGGAGATTTCGAAGGTAGCGTGATTAATCCTGGTTACGAGAATGCCACATTCCGCAGTTGCAGCTCTTTCGCGCATGTGTGAAGTGGCCTGCTCCAGCTGTTGATCCCTGGACGCAGCGTCCTTAATCTGGACTGTCATCACTGACCTGTTGGTGAACAAGGTGAGGCTCCTTCTCTCTTTCTTTAGTTCCAGCCCGTCGCCTGGGATGCCCGAGCGACAACGATTGTGGGCTGATGACAACGGTTAGGAAAGTGTTTGGAATTGGACCTTGGCGTTGACTACTTCGGTGCGTGTCAATGGCCATCAGTTTCTGCCCACCGACGGCCAGTGAATGTGCCCGCTGGTGGCCAGCAAAACTGCCCGGTGATGGCCAATAGATCTGCCCACTGCATGGTTCGGCGGGATCGGCCATCTTCGGGTCGTGTTAGTTCAGTTGGGTGACTCCTTTTCCGGCGAGGGCCTGGGTGAGGCGGATGGAGTCGCCGCTGGTTTGGCAGACGTGGGCGTGGTGCAGGAGCCGGTCCACGGTGGCCGTGGCGAGGGTTTTGGGCATGAGCTCGTCGAAGCCGGCCGGGTGCAGGTTCGAGCTGATCGCGACGGAGCGTTTTTCGTAGGCGGCGTCCACGACCCGGTAGAGGCCTTCGGCGGCGTCGGTGGCCACGGGTAACAGGCCGATGTCATCGATCACCACGAGTTCGGCGCGGAGGATTCTGGCGACCGCGCGGGTGACGCTGTCATCGGTGCGGTGGGCCCGGATCAGGGCGCCGAGGTCCTCGAGCCGGAACCACGCCACGCGCATCCCGGCTTCGACGGCCTGTTGGCCGAGGGCTTCGAGGAAGAACGTTTTCCCGGTCCCGGAGGGTCCGCAGACGACGAGGTTTTCCCGCCGGGTGATCCATTCCAGCGTCCGCAGTGCCCGCTGGGTCGGGGCCGGGATCGAGGAGGCTCCGGGGTCCCAGGCGTCGAAGGTCTTGCCTGTGGGGAAGCCTGCTGCTTTGCGGCGGGTGGCGAGCATGGACCGGGCCCGGCCGGCTGTTTCTTCGGTGAACAGGGCCTTGATGACCTCGGCCGGTTCCCAGCGCTGGGCCCGTGCGGTCGCGATGAGTTCCGGGGCGAGGGCCCGGGCGTGGGGCATCTTCAGCTGGCGCATGAGCGCTTCGAGGTCTGCCGGCAGTGCCGGGGCGGTGGTGTTCGTGGTGGTGACCGGGCTCATCGGTTCTGCTCCTTCGGCGTAGCGAACGGTCCGGCGCCCATAGCTGCCCAGGCGCCGGTGCCCTGGGTCAGGGACCGGGTCTCGTCCGCGGAGTGGGCGGTGGTGCGTTGGATATTGGCGTTCAGTATCGAGGCGAGGTCCGGGTGGGCGAATCGGCCGTGGACTGCTGCGTTGCCCAGGGCTTTATCAACTTCAGCGGTCCCGGCGATTTTGGCCAGGGTCACGGCCTCGGCCATCTTCACGTTCATCCTGGCAGTGCCGGCCGCCGCGGCCTCCAGAAGCCAGGTCCTGGCGCCCTCACCGATGGCCAGGAACTCGGCCTCGCCGGCGTTGCGGGCCATCACGGCATAGTCGCCCGGGATTCTGGTCCTGGTCCCGGGGAAGTGCTCATCGATGATCGCGGGGCTGCCGGGCCTGGCTCGGCCGTGGCGTGCGGCCTCGATCGGACCGGACGGGCCGTGGTGGACGATGATGATCTGTTCGTCGGGTCCGGTGCCGTGGCAGCGGACGAACACCCGGGCTCCGAGCAGGTGCGCGGGCACGGAGTACTGGGCGTTTTCGAAGGTGACCATCGGGGTGTTCTCCGGAACGGTGCGGGCCAGTCCGAACGCGACCGTGTGCGCGGTCTCCGGGATCCGGTGCAGGCGGGATGCCTCCTCTGCGAGCACCGCGGCCGGTTTACGCCGAGTGGTGCGGTGCTCACGGTTGTTTACTTCGTCCATGAACGCCTGGCAGGCGGCCTCGAGCTCGGCGAAAGAACCGTACTCAGGCCGGAGGTTAGTGTCCTTCGGCACGAGGTCGGCCTTGGCCAGTTTCACGGACGCTTCGACTCCACCCTTCGTGGCAGGGTCCGCGGGCTGGCAGGTCAGCACGGTGATGCCGTAGTGCCGGGCGAAGTCCAGGGTCTGCTGGTTCCGCACCGGGACCCCGGCGACATGGGCGGTGATGACGGTTTTCTCGTTGTCCGTCAGAACATAGGTCGGTGCCCCGCCCAGGATGCGGAAGCAGCGGTCCAGGGCGGCGAACACGCTCGGCGCGGTCCTGTCCCGCAACGGGATCACGATCCGGAACCGGGAGAACGCCAGCCAGGCCACGAACAGGATGGTCTTCACCCCGCCGACGCGTGGCCCGTCGCCGAAGTCATACTGCAGCCACATCCCTGGCTCTGTGATCCATGGCCGGTGAACGCGGGTGTGGCCCAGCCGCCATGCGGCTTTGACCTGCGCGATCGCACGGCGGGTGGACCGCTCCGACCCCGCATAGCCCAGGGCGAGGAGCTTCTCGTGGGCTTTGTCGGCGCGGATCCGACCCTTGGACGCCTCGATCCATTCCTCAATTTTGGGCAGGTACGCATCGGTGACCCGGGGCCGAGGCGCCGGTTCGGCGATTGGCCGGCCGGCGTCCCGCGCCGCGACATGTCTGGCAACAGTGTGGTGCGAGCATCCAGTGAGCTCCGCCGTTGCCCGTAGCGATCCGGTCAGATCGTAGGCAGCAAGAATTTCCATGATTTCTCCGTCATGCTTCATACAGGGCCTCTTCCTGAGTGACTTGGTGCGTCTAGACACCGTCATCAAATCCCGGGGAGAGGCCCCCGCCGCTTAAGACGCGGCAGGTTCAGTAAGGAAGTGGGCAGATCTCATGGCCACCGGTGGGCAGTTTTACTGGCCGTCAGTGGGCATTTTCGTGGCCGCCTACGGGCAGTTTTTCATGGCCGCTAACAGGTGCGCTGCGCGGTCCCAAGTCAGTGCCGCAATTCTCCAGTTCCAGTACCGCGTATTCGTCCTCGCGGAACAGCGGCCCGGGAGATTCTCCCCCGGATGTCACACCGTAGCCGAGGCGCCGATTCCGTTGAGTGCCTTGGCAGGCACCCCTTTTTTGTTTCAGAAACACTCGCGGGAGATGGCTGATGTGCCATCTCCCGCGAAGCGCTATTGCGGATTCAACGAAAGTGAAACGAAGGGGCTTTCACTTTTGGGTGGGAGATGGATTGGGTCGCGCCTGCTCTGTGGGGCAGGGTACTGGATCGCGAGGGTGTTAGCGTCACCCGGTTGCTGAGCCCTATCCGATGGCCCACTGCTGCAAGGGCGACCCGGTCGACGTTTGCTGGGTGATCAGCGCCCCAACGGTGGATGATGCTGCGGTGAGGAGGAGCCCTGACTGCGCGGACGCCACAGTGTATGAACCCGTGGAGACCTTCGTGAGTGTCCATCGCTGGTTGGTTCCGCCCGTGCACGTCCATTGGATGATCTTCGCCCCGGCAGCACTCGAATTACCGTCGACGTCGAGGCACAAGCCGGATTCGACGCCCTTGATCTCGTAGGTGCCGTCGGACTGACGGGTGAAGGTGAACGCCTGGTTGTTTCCACCCGTGGTTGACCAGGTAGCGAGCTGGGTTCCTGCCACCGTGCTGTGGTTCGGCACGTCGAGGTTGTTGGAGCCGGTTTTCAGCGTGCGGGTTCCTGTGAGATCGGTGCTGGAGCTCGTACCTACCACGGTAAGTGACAGCGCTTGTTCGGCAGCGGTGCGGCCGCCGCCGACCGTGTTGCCCGAGGTGTCCGTCCAGGTGCGGAGGGCTGTCGTTTCGGCGAGTCTCGTGGACGTCGAGGAGAGGTCAAGCTCGAGGCCGCTGTAGCGGTTGACGAGCTTTACGGTGCCGGTCGGGGCGTTGTCGGTCGCCGAGGTTCCTTTGATGACCCACCATTGCTGACCCACTGCGCCAGCTCCCGTAGCAGCGGCCGTCACCGTTGGTTTCGTGCCCCATGCCCGGTTCGACGTTGATGAGGTTCCAACACCCAGCCGCGAACCGCTCGCATTGTTCGTGATGGTGTAGGAACCGTCACCGACGGCGCCGAACTGCCAGCTGGTCTGCCCGGTTGTCCCGGACGCAAGTGACGTTGTTGCCGATCCGCCGGTTGTTTGGGCGAGCAGGCGGCCGTCGCCGTTTGTGATGGTGTAGAGCTTGGTCACGTCGACAGGAGCCGCAGGAGCGGCTGACGATGTAATCGTCACTGGCACGTATTCGCTTCCACGTTGTGGTTGTGCGTCCAAGTTGCAGAAATAGCAGTAGCTGCGGAAGTCCTTGCCGATGATTTGGTTGCTGGTTTTGTTCGCTGAGTCGAGGAACCAGCGGTACCACGACTTGGTGTGATAGGCGCCGGTGTCGCCGATGAGGGTCCACTGCTGCTTGGTCAGGTCGTCTGTCGCGTAGTACTGCTGCGGGGCATTCCCGCTCTGGTCCACCGCTTGTGGCTGTCCGATGTACAGCCCGAGGTAGGCATTGTAGGCCACATCCATCACGTACAGGGGAGAAGTCGGTTGGAGCGTCCCTGCCGTGATCTGCTGCTGAGTGGTGCCGGTGTTTGCCGGGTTGTACTCGGTCGCAGCCGATGCGTAGCCGGTCTGACCAGCGCCCGTTACCGGTACCAAGCTGCTTTCTTTGCCGCCCGCACCCGGTTCGGTCCAGGCACCGTTGTACCATTTCTGCCAGGAATTCGGGGACATCTTCGAAGAGATCGGGGCCCGTGCCACGTGACTCTGGAATGAATCCCATCCTCCCGTCTTGTTGATGACCCGAGAACCGTAGTACACGTAGAAATAACCGGACGCGTGGTCAACGAGGAGGCGCTGATCCCCGTCTCCGTAGTAGTAGGTCTGGTTCGGGAACGCGGAGGCGTCGTTCCTTGTGGTGCTGAATGGCGAGGTGATGACGTGGTCAGCGATTGACCACGTTTTGCCTTGGTCTTTGGAGACCGCACGGTCGATGGCGTCATAATGGACTCCGTCGCCGAAGGGGCTGCCGGTGAACTCGTTGTGTACCAGGCCGTACCAGTCCCCGGTATCGGGGTCGATCCAGACACCGGCCAGATCACAGAAGTTCTTTTGCGAGTATGTCCCGGACGGATCGCTGCTCGCAGTGAGCCCGGTAGGGCTGTTGTTGCAGCGCCACGTCGTGTCTTTGTTCGTGTCCTGACTATTGGACGGATTGACATAGCCACTGAGAGCAGTGGACTTCGTAGCATCGTCCATTGTCGTTCCGGTGTAAAAATCCCAGTGACGCTGCTCCGTGGCGCCATACTGCGCAATGGACTGCTGATGATAGTAGGTGCCGTCCTTATCAATGAACGGAAACGCCGGCGTATCCGTTGCCGAAGGACCGGCCGCCGGTGCACCCACCGATACGTTGAATGTCGTACCGGCAGGGACCGCCTGCGGAACCGCCGCGCCTGAAGGGGCCGCGATGCCGGCAAGCGCAGCAACTGCCAGAGGAACCACCGCCACCATAAAACTCTTCCTGAGGGCCATTTCGTCTCCTAGGTATGAGGCCGCCTCATCCGCCCCCCACGGAACAGCCAACAAGTGATATGGATAACACTATATTTTGACTAAGTATTAATCACAAGTGATTTATTATGGTTAATTTCAATCACTTTCAATCACTTGAGTTGAAGCCGGAAATCGCCCGCCACGGGTAGGGGACGGCACTTTGATAGCGAATGAACTCACCCATGCAATGAGGGTACGCATTCATGGGCCACTGTCAGATCCTGTCCCGGTGAAGGATCCCCATACGTGCGTCTGGCCTGAGAAGGTCAGCGCGGTCTAGTGATTCATGCGTCAGTCAGGACTTTGCCGGGCTCAACAGCCGCCATGCCTGCGTGCCGTTGGGAAGAGTCACTTCAATCGGCTCCCCGGCGCCAGGATAGTCTTCGCGCAGTCGGTCGCGAAGGGAAGGATCAGAATCCCCTTGGCGCGGCTCCATAGACCGTATCCCGTTCACTTCCATGTGGAGACCAGGGTGTTCACCTCGGTTTTCCCGCCAGGCAATGACCAGGTCTCCGCAGGTGGCCTCGACGAAATCTTCGACAGACTCGAACCATGCAGCCTCGCCCCGGTTCGGAAACATGTTGTTAAGCCGGCTGTGAGCCTCCGGCGAAGGATCGACCAGAGTCAAGGGAACGGACTCACCGGTGTTTGTTCCGAGGAATGTGCGGGTCCCGGAGTCACTGGGTGGGAAGGAATAGCCGATGACATCCACGGCTGTCGCCTCTCGAAGAGCGGCCGCAGCGCGCTTCCACTGAACCCGTAGTGGCGCGCGATCGTAGTAGTGGCTCTTGCTGCTGGCAGGAGGGACGACGAACGGAGAGAGATCCTCGTGGAGGTATGGCGGGATGTGGTCTTCGCGCAAGACAAACCGCTCCGTCGAGGGGGCCCGCTCGCCTCCGTGCAGCCAGTTGACGGAACCATGCAGCTTGTAGAGGGCCGGACTCTCCCGCAGTGCGGGGCCACCCGAGGGGTAGACGGCCGCATCCACCGGCTGGCGTTGTTCCAGAGCGATTTGATACAGGTCCCCGAAACCACGCGCGCCGACGACCTCGGCGAGGGCTCGTTCAAGAAGTGTGTCGTAGTTGAATGTCAGAATCGTCGCCTTCTCATGCGACCACTGCGCTACCAACCGCTGCAGCCACGGCGGCGTCTCCTCTTCGGTTCTGCTTTGGGCCTCGACGATGATGTCGTGGATGGCTTGGACTCCATCGACAAAAAGCGCGCGAGAACGAAGGTTGTCGCTGTCCTCTAGCCACGGTTCGTCACTGCCAAGATGGCCGAGCCAGGCCTCGACGTCACCACCAAATGGCGAAAGGGTATCGGCGGGGAGATCGAGGCGCTCCAGCACCAATGGTCCGAGCTGTTTCATCAGGGGCATTTCTGGACTGATTGCTCGCGAGAAGCCGGCGCCGAGCAGAACTACTTTCATAGAAGAAACTCTATGGAGGCACCTCTGAATCGGTCGTCGGCGCGCCGCAGTGCGGACCTAGTCATTGGCCCGGCGGTGTCCCGGTGAGGGATCCCTGAGCGGGCATTCTGACCGAGACGGCGTTCCTACACTTTGGCAACGAGCTCTAGTTCGAAGCCATCGGAATTCACAAGATATGCGGCGTAATGTTCGGGGCCGCCGGCGTTCGGGTACTTGTCCGCGAACAAGGGGCTCCAGCCGTGATGCGCGCTCTCTCTAGCCAGAGCGTCAACATCTTCTCGGTTCCCGGCCCTGAAGGCCAGGTGATTCAGCCCGGGCGCGGTGCGGTGATGTTCTCGGCTGCTCAAGTCCGGTGATTCCTCAACAACTATGTAGGTGGGACCCAGCCGCCAACTGATCCCGTTGCTCCAGTTCTGATAATTCTCGTATCCCAAGCTGGACAAGATCCAGCCCCATTCATCCTTGGCTCGCTTGAGGTTAGGTACCCACAGTTCAATATGGTGCAGGGAGCCTTTGGGATCATCGTTCACATCGAGAGTCTTTCATGCATCCAGATCCGGAAAACCGCCGGCTAAGGGTGGGTCACGTCGTCCCCCTAGAAGATCGCTCATCGGGACGCTTTGAAGAGAACGAGCTCTGACTGACCGTCGTCCGCGGTCACTCCGCGAATCTCCGGGAATCGGGCGACCGGCCGGAAATTGAGAGGCTCGTGCATCCTGATGGATGCGGTGTTGTGTTCGTTAGTGAAGTAGTAAGCGACCGAAGCCCGAGACCAGATCCATTCCAATCTCGCCCGGGTGAGGGCAAAACCCACTCCTCGCCGGCGGAACCCTGGAGCGACCACCACGCCCCCAAGATAGTGGCCGGCAGGAGAACAGCCTTCGGGATTCGGGTGGAGATGCGTCTTGGCCACGCCGACGACTTCATCCTGTGTGACAGCCACCAATACGACCCGGTCGCTCCTGGGGGCGATCATCTCGCTGGTCCAGTGTGTTCGGCCGCTGGCATCACAGACCGCAGTCACATGTCCTAAGTCATCCACGGTGGCTTCACGAATCTGCATAGGCACAGCGTACTGGGCGAGCCGAGCCGCTCCTTCGTTCCCGCCCGTAAGCCGGTCCTCCACCGGACGCCTCCCCGGCTGCCTTGAGCCCCGTTCAGATCCGCGTGATTCCGCCCTCACCGGATTCCCGTATACCCTGCCGAATTAATGCCCGGTGAAGGTGCCTTATACGCTACAGTCCAAAGTATGCTCATCGGCTACGCTCGTTGCTCGACCAGCTCTCAGGACCTCACCACTCAGCGCAATGCCCTCTTGGCCGCAGGGGTGGACCCCGAAGCGATCTACGTCGACCACGGGTTCACCGGCACCAAGCGCGACCGCCCCGGACTGGGTAAGACCCTGGCCGCGTGCCGCGCCGGCGACACGCTCGTGGTGACTAAGCTCGACCGCCTCGCCCGCTCGCTTCCGGACGCGAGGGACATCGCCGACGAGCTCACCCGCAAGGGAGTAACTCTGAATGTCGGCGGAAGCATCTACGATCCGCACGACCCTGTGGGCAAACTGCCGTTCAACGTCCTAGGCATGGTCGCCGAGTTCGAATCCGACCTCATCCGAGCCCGGACCCGCGAAGGCATGGCCGTCGCGAAGGCCAAAGGCAAGCTTCGAGGTCGGCAGCCCAAGCTCTCCAAAACACAGGAAGTCCACCTCGTGAGCCTCCACCGAGGCGGCAAGCACACCACGACGGAGATCGCCGAACTCTTCGACGTCGCCCGCTCCACCGTTTACCGCGCGATCCAGCGTGCAGGATCCACTGTGTAACTCTCCCCTGATAACGCCGGGCACACCGCGCCCACGATTCAGCACGGCCTTAGTACCTCAATTTCACGCCGGTCCAAGACCCCGTATTGGAGTGCTTGAGACACGCGTAAACCGCAAAACTAATGTACGCGTGAGCACGCTGGACCAGAACGAGAAGCGCCAGCTCGAAGGCCAAGTGCTGGACCGCGTGTTCACGGACAAGGCATCCGGCCGGGACACGTCCAGGCCGGAACTGACCGAGTTGTTGCTATTCGCCCGCGACGGCGACACCGTGGTGGTGCACAGCATGGACCGGCTCGCGCGCAACCTCGATGACCTTCGTGCCCTCGTCCAAGGACTCACCCGCAAAGGCGTCCGGGTGGAGTTCGTCAAGGAGAGTCTGGTTTTCACCGGCGAGGACTCCCCCATGGCCAACCTAATGCTCTCCGTCATGGGAGCCTTCGCCGAGTTCGAACGTTCCCTCATCAGGGAACGCCAGAAGGAAGGGATCGCCCTGGCCAAGCAGCGCGGCGTCTACAAAGGACGGAAGAAGACCCTGACTCCGGAGCTCGCGGCCGAGCTGGTCCAGCGGGCCGGCAGCGGCATTTCAAAGGTCGTCCTTGCCCGCGATTACGGGATCAGCAGGGAGACGGTCTACCAGTATCTGCGCCAAGCCAACTTGTAGGGGTCCCTCCCCTGCCAAGTCACTGCTGCTGTCACAGCTTATGGAACGTCCACTACCGGCGTCAGAACATGACGATTAGATGTAGAGGAGGAGACGGGTTTCATCCCTGTTTTCGAAGCCGGGCTCGTTGGCCCGACGACTAGCTTCCCTCCGCTTTAGGGACTACTATCATTGAAAACGAACAAAACGATAATTTCGCAGAAAACGGATAAGCGAGCAAACCATGGCTACGAGTACAGCGACCAAGGAAACCTTCCTCGCACCAGAGGCGCCTCACACTGGAAAGATCTACAACTTCATGGAGGCCCATGCCGAGAAGAACGGCTCGCAACCTTCCCCTCAGTTCTTTCTTTCCGGTGCTGAAGCCGGCGACCAGGTTGAGATCCCCCACGAAATCTATGAAGTGCTCGTTAAAACCGTGGAAGCAATGCGTAAGGGCCTGGCCATTACCATCACACCCAGTTCCATGACTTTGACCACTCAGCAGGCGGCAGAGCTGTTGGGCGTTACGCGCCCGACGCTCGTTCGCCTCCTCGATAGCGGAAAGATCCCCTTCGAAAAGCCTGGTACTCACCGGCGCATCAAGCTTGAAGACGTCCTAGCTTTCAAGGAAGTCCGAAAGGCGGAGCAATACGAAGCCTTGGATTCCTTGGGAGCTATTGACGATGTAAACCCCGAAGCAGCGATCAACAGGATGAAGAAGGCCCGTGCTGTGGCGGCGGAGCGCCGCCGACAGCACAAGGAATGACACCATAGGAGTCATGTTCACCGCCCTCCTTGACAGCTGTGTCCTCTGGCCCAGTACGCAACGCGATTTTCTGTTATCTCTGGCATTCGAGGGGGCTTACCGCTTCATCTTTAGCGAGTCCATCCTCATGGAGGTCGAGGCAAACGAAGAGATTAAGCGTGTCGAGCGAGGGGACAGCGTGGAAGAAGCGAGGGAAAAGGCCTTGCACCTGGTCGACCGGATGCGTTCCAGCTTCGGAGACGCGATCGTCACGAATTGGGAAGGGCTCGAGGGGACCTACGGTTTGCCTGATCCCGACGACGAACATGTGTTGGCTGCAGCAGTTGTGGGCGGTGCTGGCAGCATCGTAACCGAAAATTACCGAGACTTCCCTGAAGAAAAAATCCCTGCTGGCATCCAGGTAGTGAGTGCGAAGGACTTTGCCTTTGACACGGTGTCCATGAGGCCAGATCTGGGTCTCCATGCCGTCATGGCCATGTCCACCCGGTCAGGGCGGAACGGTACAGCGTCCTCCCCAGAGGACATCCTAGATACCTTGAACAAGCTGTACGGCATGGACGCGGCCACGGCACTAATTCGGGATCTCCTCTAGCGACCTGACAGACCCGACCCAACAAGCCAGACTCGAATTGTCCAAGGCACTTTGGACAATTGGCCGCAGCCGTTCTTCGCCCATTGACCGCGAGCCCACATCCCGTCACGATCCGCAGCTTAAGACAGATCATGTCACCGATTTGACCCCCGGTGCCAGAGCAAAGCCCCGGCGGGCCGGCACCGCCGTGGGCCACCGCATCCGCCCTGTCCTGTCTCATCCAACGTGATGCACGGAGCGTCCAGATTACGCGGGTGCGTCAACTGTAGTGAGACAGATTCTCCCGATTTGTCTCACTACAGTTGACGCAGATTGGAGAATCTCAATGCGTACCAGGGTTCAAGTTCAGTGCCTTGGCGGAGCATTCTTCAGCTTCGGTCGACGTGCCTAAGGGGAACTGGAACCTTGATGGGCTTTTATGATCGATTCCGTCTACTCTTGCGGCATGCAAAGTTCACATCCTGCACGCGGCCTCGGCGCTGAGAACCTAGGTCGCGTTCCACCCGTCCGGGATCTCATCTGCTCCGGCGGGCGCGATGAGTGATCTTGCGGCGGTCCTTGGTCGTATCGAGCTTGGCTTGAACGCTCTGGGGAGACAGGCAGTGTTAGAGAAATTGCTTCCGGGTAAAACTGGGTCCCGGGTCAGGGACTGCATCAATTCAGTTGCCCTGCCTTCCAATGCCCAGGTCGAGTCGCTGTTCGGGTGGCGCAACGGAACGAACACACAATCCGTGACGTCGCTTGATGACATTCATGTCTTCCCTGGCTTCTACTTCCTTTCGATTGAAGATGCGACAGCCAACTACCGAGCTTTCCGCAATGATGATCGTTGGAGTCATGGATGGCTGCCCCTGTTTGCAAACGGAGGGGGCGACTTTTACGTGGTTGACCTCGCAAGTGATTGCCCAGGATCCGTTCGGCATTTCCGGATTGACGAGGACGAACATCCTCTCGAGTTCGAATCGATCGCGGCAATGGCAACCACAATGGCTGCAGCCTTTGAAAGAGGCACCTTCTTCGTCGACTCTGACGGCTACCTCGAAATGGACGACATCGCTTTTGCCGCGTTGGCCGCGGAACTAAACCCGCTTGTTCCTTGGTGGAACGAGACCATTCAAGGCTAGGTAACGATCAAGTACGGTGTGACGGTCTCCGGGCCCAAGGTCCATCATGGCTTGGGCGGGCTGATGGTGTCGGGTCCGCGGAATCCGGGTAGCCAGTCTGTGTCCATCCAGTGCCGTAGGGGGTCTGAGGCTCCGCGGGGGTGCCAGCCGTCAGTGAGTTCAATGCTGATGCGGTCCAGGAATTGGTCGGGGTGGCGCGAGTGGGCTATTTCGTCCCAGTGTGGTGAGCTGATCGCGGCGGTGAGGGTGACGATGGCGGGGTAAAGCGAGGCGGCTACGATGGCGTGGCTGTTGGCGTGCCGGGGCTGATCGGCTGCCAGTTCGTCGTAAATTCCGGTAGTGGCAGGGAAGTGATGTAACTGGTCGTACCAGGTCCAGTTGATGACGCGGGCGACGTGGAAGGCTTTGCGGACTGTGGAGCGCCCGTGGCTGGTGATGAGGTTTTTGTGGTGGTGCCAGGCGGCGGTGATCTCCGGGGCCGCACGGATGGAGAACTGGTCCGTGAAACCGGCGACGCCCTCGCCGGTCCAGAGTCCATGACGCGGGCAGATGACCATTTCGTGGGTGGTGTAGATCTGCACGTACCGGCCGGCGCCGTGGGCAAGTGCGCAGCGGTGGCAAGCGGCAGTGTGGGTTGTGCGGATGGGGCGTCCGGCCAGTTTCTGCCGCAGTGACGGGGCGGGGTCGTGCTGGCCAAGCTGCGGCATAGCGAGGACCAGAACGGCGGGGTCGTTGTTCGCCAAGACGGCAAGAGTTTCGAGCCATGGCCGGCGGCTGCTCTTCAGGAGCGTTCTGAGCTGTCGGGGCTGGAGGGAGTTGGCAGTTCCGAGCCGCCGGATAATGGAGGGAGTGGTCTCGTCTTTGTAGACGCGGACCGGGCGTGGCAGCGGCCGCGAAGGGATCCGCACTGCGGCGGTTGTCATCGTGGGGCTGCAGTGGTCGTGGCCGGTCGTGGTGCGAGGGATTCGGCTGCGTGGTCGATGCTGGTCTCGTTCAGCAGTTCGCGGTCGATCTTCTCGGTGCCGGTGAGGATGGCCATGATGGCGGCTTGGCGGATCAGGTGGGAGAGGCTACTGATGCTGCCGCCGGTGCGGTAGTGCAGATGCTGGGCCTGGGCGGTGAGGGTGCCGGGTTCGTGGTGGTGCAGGCGCAGGCCGTTTTCGAGGGTGGCGACCAGGGCTTCCCATTCTTCGGTGAACGGGAACGGGCCGGTGGTTTTGAGAACGGAGCGGGCGGAGATCTGCCGTCCGCGGAGCCCGGTGAACAGGCCGGAGTTTTCGACGTTGATGCCGGCGTAGACGAAGGTGGCTGGCATGTGTTCGGTGAAGTATTTGAGGTGGTCTGACATGTCTTCGCCGGCGCTGGTGGCCAGGTTCAGGTTGTGGATCTCGTCGACTTTACCGACCGCAGGAGCTCGTGAAGCGGCTCTGAACTGCGACGATACATAGACTACATGTCCGCGACGGCGAGTTGGGGCCATTGCTGCAGCGTGTCGGGGTGGTCTCGGTGTTGGCAATGTGGTGCCGGCCCGGTGACCAGGGATTTCCTGGGCGCCGGGCCGGACGGAGCGGGACGGTCTGGATTTTCAGCTGCCCGCGATCTGGGCTTCGAGATCGGCGACGCGCCGGTCCTGGAAGCGCAGGTTCGAGCGGGCGGCCTTGAGCCGCTCGTCGAGAGCGCGGTTCTCGGCGGTCAACTGGCGGACGCGCTGTTTGAGGGTGGTGTTCTCGGTGGTGATCCGCTGGACGGCTTCCTCGGTCCATTCGGCCTGCAGGTCACGGATCTGGCCGAGGAGTTCACCGATGCGGGTGCGCTGGGTGAGGATCTCGGCCTGGGCGGCTTTGAGACCGTCTTCGGCGTTCAGGGCGCGTTCGCGCCAGGTCAGCTCGCGTTCGCTGTCCTGGTCGGCGAGCATCCGGGGCCGGTGTTCACCGGCCTCGGCCATCGCCGTTGCGATAGCGGTTCTGGCCTCGAAGTTGTCGTAGAGGAAGGTGCGCGAGACATCCGCCCGGCGGGCGACGGCGGCAACGCTGACCCGGGCCTTTTCGCGCCGGAGCCGGGCGATGGCCTGATGGACCCGCTCAAGGGCGGTTTCGGTCTTGCGGCGGCGGGCGGCCTGGGCCGCCGCCGTGCGGGGCTCAGGGACGGCAGCGGTGTTCATGCGACGTCCTCTTCGGGGCTGATGTCCTCGATGGTGGACGTATCGCTGTATCCGCTGTACTCGCTCTCCTCGTCGTTGCCCGCGTCGGCGAGGTCGGTGGCGCGGAAGGCGGTGGACCACACGCGGTGAAAGTAGTCCTGGGGTTTGCGCAGGTCCAGGGCCAGGGCGTCCTCGAGGAGACCGAGGCCGGCCAGGGCCTTCTCCAGGCCATCGATGGCACGGGCGGTGGGCTCGAAGTGCCGGTGGAGATAGTCGGCGGTGGCGTCGTCCGGGGCGCCTTCGGCCAGCAGCCGCCACTGCTCGCGCTTGCGGCGCCAATAGAGGAGGTCGGCGCCTGAGAGGACGAACTTGTCGCAGTTATGGCAGTCCAGGTTCCAGGGGCAGGCGCCGCCGGAGACGACGGGCTGGAAGGTGCAGAACCCGCCCTCGGCCGGAGTGCTGCGGCGCGACAGGTCGATCGCCAGGGCCTGGGCCTGCTGGCGGGTGAGCGGGGCTGCGTCCCCGGCCAGGAGCTCGCCGGGTTGGGCCGTGCCGGGGCCGGCGACCCAGACGTGCTGAAGCACGTTCTCCAGGTCGGAGCTGGTCAGGTGGACGTAGTGCTCCGCCATCCGGTCACTGACCTGTCCGAGGTATCGGCGGATGTGGGTCAGGGTCGCGCCGTGGCGCAGCAGGTTGGTGGCCAGGGTATGGCGCGCCTGGTGGGGGACGTAGTGGCCGAGGTCCATGGCGTCCACCCAGGGACGGAACCGGCTGTAGAACCACTGGTGGGTCAGCGAAGCCGTCCCGTCGTGGCTGCGGTAGGTCGTGGGAAACAGGGCCAGTCCGGCCCGTTGGGCTCCGGTCGGCCGGTGGCCGTAGCGGGCGGTGAAGCGGTCCAGGGTCTTGCGCTGGCGTTCGGCAAGGATCCCGTAGAGGCGTTCGGGTATGCGGATCGCGACATCGTAGTTGCCGACCTTGGTCTGGTCATGCCAGAACATCGCCAGGCCGCCGTAGCGGCCGATGCAGTCCCACCGCACCTTGATTACCTCCCCGATGCGGCGGCCGGTGATGACGGTGGTCTCCCAGATGTCGCGGGCGCCGTTGTCGCTGGCGTCGTGGGTTGCGGCCAGTTCGGCAAGATTCGCCTCGTCTGCCAGGGCCCGGGCGACCTCGTCGGGGAAGGGCCGACGCGCGGTCCGGCCGGTGGCGGCGCCGGCACTCGGAAACGCGATGATGAACTCCCGGTCCAGGCCCAGCCGTTCGACGGCGCCGCTGTCCAGGGCCCCGCGCATCAGTTTGCGGACGGCGTTGAACACCACCGACCGGGTGACGGTGGTGACGATGCTCGCGGTCCCGTCCATCCGTTTGACGGCCAGCGAGGGGAGCCCATCGCGTTCGCGGTGGCGTTGGTCGGCGACGAACCTTTGGGCGTGCTCTTCCCGCAGGGCCGCCGGGTCGTGGCCACCGCCAGGGGCGTCGACTTCCAGGAAGGTTCCCAGCTCGACGGCTGCCCGGCGCAGGTTGTCGACCGGGCCGGCCGAGCGCGGGCAGCGCGGGGACCGGAGCAGGTCCGCCAGGTGGTCCCACGTCAGATCCCGCAGCCAGCGCTGCGGGATGCCGGTCAGGTCGAGGTGGCTCAACCGGTGCGGGAACAGCACCCCGAAGTGCTCGGTCTCCAGGAACCCGGCGTCCCTGGCCTGCTCAGGGGTGAAGTAGACCAGGCGCAGCTCGTGCAGGATCTCCTTGGCGATCGCGGCGGAACCGCTGTCCACGCGCTCGAAGTCGAAGTCGACCAGCGAGTCCACCTCGAGTCTGCGGCAGGTGGTCACCAGCGACCGGATCCGGACCAGGTCCCAGCGGCTGGGCCGGGTCCGGCGGGTGTGGACGGACAGCCCCCACTGGATCTCGGCGCGCACCAGGGGCCGCAGCCCGCGAAGATTGATCTGCCCCGGCCACGGCTGGGCGATAACGGCAGCGCACCAGTCTTGGAACGCGGCCTGGTCGCCGTACCCGATCGGCACCGTCTTTCCGAACCTCTCGTATTGCTGCCACCAGTTGTGCGGCATCGCGGCGTCCCCGGGCCGGCCGTCACGGCGGTAGCGGCTGCCGTGCCACGCGCACAGCCCCAGCGGGGAGTCTGCCAGATTCGGGCAGACGACCGCACCGCAGCGCCCGTAGCCGGGGCACGCCGGTTCGCCGCTGACCCAGGCAGCGAAGGAGCCGCTGTCCTCTCCCTCGCCCTTGCGTGCGGCCCAGCGGCTCACATGGCGCTGGCACAGCCCCAGGTCATTGCCGGCTGCAGGGCGCTCAGGGCAGATCCGGCAGATGGCCTCTTCCGCTCCGGCGCGCCGGTCCAGGCCCTGGGCGGCGGACACGAAGGCGGCCCTGCCCACGCCGTGCCCGCTGTCACGGGTCCACTGACGCTGATGCTCCGAGCACAGGTCCGACCCGCCCGTGCGGGTGCGTTCGCATCCCTGGACCACGCACTCCCACCGGTAGATCGCGTGGCCACGCGGGATCGCGATGACCTCCGGGCGGAAGATCGGGTCGAACGACGGCCCGCTGATCAGCGCGGTCAGGATCTCCAGCCGGTCCCGGCCGACCCGGTCCGGACGCCCGGCGAACAACGGCCGAAGGTACTCCTGCCGCCGCATCACGCCTCACCCCAGACCGCGCGCAGTGCGGCGTCGAACGCCGGGTCGTGGACGTCGACGTGCCCGTAGACCTCATCGACCATCGCCGCCGACGCCCAACCGCCCGCGTCACGGGCGATCAGCAGGTTGCCGTCCGCGGCGTCAAGAACCGCTGAAGCAAACGTGTGCCGGAAGGCATGAGGTTTCACGAGCCCCAGACCGGCGCGTTTCCCGGCCCGGCCGAGCATCCGCCGGGCCCCGACCGGGGACCACGGCTGACCG
Source organism: Arthrobacter methylotrophus (assembly GCF_039539965.1). Classification (NCBI taxonomy): domain Bacteria; kingdom Bacillati; phylum Actinomycetota; class Actinomycetes; order Micrococcales; family Micrococcaceae; genus Arthrobacter; species Arthrobacter methylotrophus. The sequence goes on from NZ_BAABED010000001.1 coordinate 4,179,066, forward strand.
GTATCGGTGCCATGCAGCTGGACCAGGAGCATGCCGTGGCCGGCGCCGGCCGGGTACTCGGTGATGACGTACTCGAAGTAGGCGTGCACCATCGCCGGACTGACCCGCTTGATCAGCCCGCCGGTCACAATGCCGTGCTCGACCCGCCAGGGATGCTTGGTCTTCGCCTCGGCCCGGTTCGGGTTTCCCGGACGGTGGCAGACGTGCAGGTGCGGGGCGCGACACTCGCCGCACCCCGCGTTCTCCCGCAGGTGCAGGTCGACCATGTGCAGCCCGCACAATTCACCGATCCGCAGGCCACCGTCCGCGAGCCAGGTCACCACCAGCCGGTCCCGGGCCGCATTCACGGCGGCCAGCAGCTTCCCTCTTGCGCCGTCCGGGAGCATCTTCGGATGCCGGCGGTGCGGCCCCGAGGGCGCGAGCTGGTTGGCCGGCAGCGTGGACTTCACGTGCCCGAGGAAGGACCGGCGCCGGTCCGCCCGCGACGGCAGCCGGGACGTGTCGAGCTTCCTGCCGAGCTCCCCGTTGATGCCGAGGGAGGACTGGTGCAGGTAGAAGCCCTTCAGACAGGCCGCCGCAGTAGACAGGGCCGAGCGTCCGTAGGGGCGCTTGCCGACCCTCCACGGTTCGCCGAGCGGCATGCGGACCTCGGCGCCGACGATGCCCATGTAGCGCTCAAGGTCCCGCAGCCGGACCTTGTCCAAGGCCAGGCATTCGCGCTCCAGCCACCGCAGGTGGTCCACCAGGTAGTACGCGTACGTCTTCTGCGTCCCCGAACCGTCATGCCGCCGCAGGAACCGGTCCGCCTCCTCATGGACTGTCCCCTCGGGCCACACGATCGTCCACGACCGCTGCCCGTCCTTCCGATTGATCTGCTGGACCCTCAGGTCCCCGACCACCACACGCTGTACCACTTCGTCCTCCAAACCGACACCAGAACATGACGAACGTCCCGGTCCCGGTCGGTAAACGGGCCCGTGACGATCGGATCACAGGCTCGAACGGACATCACGAACAACACAAATCACGGTCGGTAAAGTCCACGATGACGAGGTCTGTCTTTGCGTCTGTGAGGACCTGGCAGACGGCGTCGGCGATGTCGGTGACGTTCTGGCGGGGGCGTTGGGGCAGTCCGAGGAAGTTGGCGAATTCGCTGGCCAGTTTCCGGGGCGAGCCTTTGGGTGGCGTGGTGATGTAGACGACGGGGATGCGGTCCTGTCTGGGGTACTTCCGCTTGATCAATAGCTCATGCGTTTTGCCGAGGAGTTTGATGGCGGTGGTTTTGCCGGAGGCCCAGGGGCCGGAGACTACCAGTCCGCGCCGGGCGCTGATCTCACGCTGGTTGAGCATCATCAACAGCCGGCCCTGGTTCGTGATGGAGCGCACGGTTGAGGTTTCCACGATGACCAGTTCGGAGTGGTAGCTGATACGTTGCTCGTCGTAGCGTTCACGCTCGATGGCACTCATAGCCGCCAGTACCGCCGGGTCGGGCGGATCCATCTCGGGCGCGACTGAACTGACGAAGCTCCGCCAGCCCTGCAAAGTCGTGGTTGGCGCGCGGCTGGCGCTGGGAAGTTCTGCTGTTTCTACCACCATTCGTCGGCCTTTTCCTGGGGGTTGTATATCTTCAGCGGAATGACCTTCGCCAGCTGCGGGGTATCCGCTTCTCGTTCCGTGGCTGGTCCGGTCACTGGGTCCGGCGTCGGGGGCTTTTCCAGAGCAGGCTGAACGGTGTGTGGCCGCGGACGTTGGGCCACCACGGCAGCAGTATTGCGGGCGGCGGCCCGCTGGTCTTTCCTGTTCCTCGCCCGCGGTTTGGCCGGGGGTGAGGCTTTGTCGAGGATGCTGTCCACCGCAGCCTTGATGGTTTCCTCTGAGGGGTTCGTGATGCCGCGTTGCCCGACGATCTGGCGTCCGTAGTCCCAGATGTCGTCCCCGAAGGGTTGGGGAGAGGCGGACAGGTGTCGCCAGTAAGCGGTGATCCAGCCGCCGTCGTGGTGGTTGCGGATCCAGACACAACCGGCGTCATAGGGGTCGTATCTGACCTCCCATAGGTCCTTGAGCGCTTTCATCCCGGATTTCTGGCCGCGGTAAGGATTCAAATCGGCGGTGTCGTAGACCCGGTGGCGGATTTTGACACCATAGCTGTTGATCACCCGTGTTTCGGCGGGCAGGAGTTCCAGATAGTCCTCGGCGCCGAGCGGTACCGGGATATAGCCGCTGACCGCAAGAAGGGCCGCGTATTTCTCGTTCGGCGTCAGTACCCGGGAGGGTGTGAAGGGGTCCCGGAGCCCGTCGTGGGGGCGGTTTTGCCAGCCGGTGACGATCCATTCATCGAGAAGGTCCTGGATCTCCAGCAAGGAGAACACGGCCTGGTGCTCGGCGTTCTTGCCGCGTCGTTCGACGGAGGAACCCAGGTAGCCGGTGACGTATTGGGCGAAGAGTGTGCCGATGGACTGCAGGGTGCGTTCAATGACTGGCTTGTCGGTGGGCGTGTCGGGGTGTGCTGGCTGCAGGCTGATGCCCTGGCTGCGGCACGCGCTCTTGAAGGTGTTGGAGAGGTAGGCCTTGCCGTGGTCACAGACAATGGTTTCCGGAACGATAATCGGTTTCGCGGCGGCGTACTCGAGTCGTTCGTCGATGGATTTCATCGACCGGTAGGGCAGGGCGGAAGCGGCCATGGATGCCGCTTGGGCCCAACCAGGCCGCATCAGCTCGGGGGTCAGGCACCGCGCGAGCAGCAGGGCCGCGTCAACAGCCTTCGTTGCCGGGCGCACGACCGCTGCCGGGATGCTGCGAGTTGCGATGTCGACCATTGCGGTCAGTTCGACGCGGCCGATGACGCCGTCGTCGAGTTCGACGGCGATGTCCAGGGGAGTGGAGTCAATCTGCATCAATTCCCCGGGCCTGACCGGGTAGACGGCGCCGAAAGGTCCTTCCGGTTGCTGGGCAAGTGTGCGCCGGGTCCGGGCTGACCCGGTTGCGTGGCGCCCCTCGGCAAGCCTGCCGATGAGGCGGTGGAATGTGGCCCTCGACGGCAGAGGGACAACGTCCGGCCCGTGATCGGCTTCGAGTTGCTTGCGTACTTGGCGCATCAAACGGTCCGTGGTTCCTGATGACTGATGGGTGTTGCCTTCCAGCACTGAGAGGATGGCATCGACCACCCGCTGGTCCGTCCGGCCTGCCAGGGGCGTTTGGCGGATGAGCCGCCGGTCAACGAGCCCGAGGATGCCCCTTTTCTCGTAGGCATGGCGCAACCGCTGCAGCGAGCCGATGCTCATGGTTTCGCCCAATTCGTGAAGCTCCGCCAATTTGGCCTGTTCGCGTTGCCGCAAGGATGTGAGTTCGACGTCGAAGGTCCTTCTGGCGGTCTGGCCCGGATCGGCATTGCAGGGGATGCCCTCCAGGACTTCGGTCATGTGGCTTTCCATCCACCGCGCTCTTGCCTGCACGTCGGAAGGGAGCGATTCGAACAGCGGTGACGGGCCTGCGATCCGCCGCCGCGTTGGCTGAGTTCCCACGATCCTGAAGGTCTTGTCTGCCAGGAGTGATCCGACTTTGATCGCGACAGGTGCCTCGCCGGCAACGGCAAGCATGGCGACCTCACCGTCAAGAGCAGTTAGCCGGTAGATGACCCCTCGGAGCTCAACGTCATCACCGAGGGTCAATACGGCCCGCCCGCCCATCACGGTGCTTCGCCGTTCAGCCAGACCATCGTGCCCTGATGGAGGACCCGGGCGCAGATGTCAGTGCCGATGCGATGGGTCCAGAGAAGGTGGAACAACGGTGCAAGGATCGTGACAGGGTCACCGGTTGCAGCAGCCAGGCTACGTATTGACATCGGGCCGTCGGCGGCGAGCCTGTCCAGGAGCTTGGCTGCTGTCGACGGCCGAACACACCTCGGGTGCCGGTATCCGGACAGCCACCGCAGATTTGCCAGAAGAACAGCCGGCAACCCTCCGAGGCGCCTGTACGCCCAGCCGACCGTCGCGCACAAGTCCTCCGTCGCATGAAAAATGTCCTGATCCGCCGGAGTCACCCTGTTGTCAGGCCGGACATCGATCACGGCGGCCGAGCCATCCGCCAGCCGGACGAAGTAGTCCGGCACGTGTGAACCCTGGGGGAGGGAGGAAGGCAGGGTCATGCGGAAGGGTTGGGATGAGAAGCCGGCGACATCAGGGTCGAAGTCCAGAAGCATCAGATTGTCACGTTCGCACCAGGATTCGAAGCCGACGTGCCGCTGGTTCGTGGCGCACCACCAGAGACCGGCGAAGTTACGCTGTCCCTTGAATGCTGTCAGACGCCGAATCGGCAATGAGTTCTCAAACGGGATCATCCAGCAATCAGCGAGATAACCAGTCCTGGACGCAGAGGAAAATTGCTCCCTGTAGGTCAGGGCGCCTGGAGCAAGATCGCGTCCGGCACAAGCTTCGGACGCCGCCGCAGCGTGTCCCATGCCACAACTGTAATGAGACAAAACCGGCCAATGCCTTAAGTGAGGTGAGACACGCCGCACCAATGCCTTAACTGCAGTGAGACAAAAAAGGCAATGCCTCATCTGTAGTGAGATTGCCTCACCTTAGGTGAGACAGGACACGCCCTCCCGATTTGAAGTTTTTCCGACTCAGCTGCCGGAGACGCTACTTGACGGAATCTTCATTATCGGCGTTTTGGGTGTGTTTTAGGGTGTGTTTTAGTCCTTGATTTCACCTGCTTTCCGTGGGATCATCAGGTATGACAGCAGTGACGGGAGCCCGTGGAGGGCTAAAGGCCCATCAGGATTCCATCCGTCTTCCCGACCCGGAGCTGGTCCGCGATCTGAGGGATCTGCTGGGGGCGAAGCTGGTCGCGTACATCGGATCGGTGAAGGAAACGCGCGCTGTACGGCTTTGGGCGGACGGGGAAAGGAAGCCCTCCGCCGATGTAATGCGGCGCCTGCGCACGGCCTACCACGTGGCGGCCCTGCTCGGTGAGCGTGATTCCAGGGCCGTGGTGCAGGCCTGGTTCCAAGGGATGAATCCACAGCTTGACGATGTCCCTCCGGCGCGTTTGCTCCGCGAGGGGCAGCTGGACGACGCCGGCCCGCTCGTCCTGGCCGCTGCACGCGCTTTCGCGGCGGCAGGCTGATCGGTGGCTTCTGAACAACTGACCGCGACTGAAGCCGCGGCAAGAGTCTGGCGCGTCGGATTCCAACCGGAGCCATGGGCCTGGAGCGGCTGGGAATGGGCCACGGACGGCAGATTCCCGGGCCGATGGGACGACCTGCACGGCAACTTCCGCACAATCTACGCAGGCTCGAGCCTGCTGGCTTGCCTGCTCGAGGTTCTGGCCGGCTTCCGTCATGACGCCAGACTCAGCATGGAGCTGGACGAGATCATCGAGGACGACGAGGACAAGGTCCTGCATCCGACAATTCCCCCTGGACAAGTCCCCAAGGAATGGCTCGATGAACGCGCGGCCGGATCGGCTGAGTTGTCGGGCCGCTACTGTGCGGTGACCGCCTCCGGCAGCGTCGCAGCCCTGTACCCGCACTTCATCGGTGTGGCCCTGAGCCTGGGCCTGGCTGACTTTGACGCAGCGGCGCTGAAGGACGCCCGGCCGCGGCGCCTGACACAGGCTGTCGCCGCGTGGCTCTATGAAATGACAGACTTCGATGGCGTCACTTTTACTCTCCAGTCTCCCGTTTCGGCCCGGCCAACTACACTCTCACAAGACCATTGCTTTGAATCAAAAGAAACGTTCGTAATCTAACTAGAACCATTGACTAGAACAACCGTCCATGTGAAGGTGAACCAAGGCTCTGAAACCGAGCCTCCGGACGACGGTTCAGTACCCGGCACGCGACAAGACTGGCCAAAGGATCCCTGATGGCATGGCTGCTACTTATTTTCTCCGGCGCACTTGAAGCCGTCTGGGCAGCAGCGCTTCACCGTGCTTCCCAGGCCTCGGGCAGGCATCGCCTCGCCCCCGCCGCCGTGTTCCTGGCCTCCGTGTCCGCCAGCACCGGCGGTATGGCCATCGCGATGCAGTCCATTCCCACCGGCACCGCCTACGCCGTGTGGGTAGGCGTCGGCGTGGTGCTGACCTCTGCGTATGCCGTCATCACCAAAGTTGAAGGCTTGACGGCGACGCGCCTGCTCCTGCTGTCCGGCATCGCCGCGTGCGTGGTTGGCCTAAAGGTGGCCGCGTGATGCTGCAGCGTTCCATCCCCTGGTTCGTACTTCTGACCTCGGCCGTACTGGAAGCCGTGTGGGCCACAGCCTTAGGGATGTCCGACGGCTTCAGCAAACCCCTGCCGACCGTGGTCTTCGCCGCCACAGCAACGCTGAGTATGCTCGGGCTGGGCTGGGCTATCCGCACAATCCCACTCGGCACCGCCTACGCTATCTGGGTAGGTATTGGTGCCGCACTCACGGTGGGCTGGGCGATGGCAACCGGCGTGGAGCCCCTCAGCCTGCTGAAACTGCTGTTCATTTCGGGCATCGTGGGCTGCGCCGCTGGCCTGAGAGCCCAGCCCAGTGGTGCTCCCGAGGGGGAGCTCGAGGCAGTTTCTTCCCGCCGCTGACTCGGAGTGTTCGTCCGGTGAAAAGTTCGCTAGATTTTGCATTCTTAGCTCCCCAGCAACCTTAAGGGGACGCGGCATGCCACACCTAGGCAACAGGTAACTCTTCGGACGGTCGCCTCCGGCACATTGGAGCCTGCATGCTAGAGGCACACCCCAACCCGACGTCAGCCAGGTATCCGAAAGCTGTCAGAATAGGGTCCGATTCTTCTTTTTCTGACAAGGAGTCGAGAATCTCTTAGACCGTAATCTGACAAAAGTGGCACGATCCCAACCGCCAGCGCGACGTATGGGCAGACAGCGGCGCACAGATTTGTGCGGGCACCTTTGCGCGTTCTCGATTCCCCAAGTTGATTGGGCTGGCGCGCAAGAGCTTGCTGCGTCCGACGGTGACGCACGCGTCTCATTCCTTGGCCGGCAAATCCTTAAGTTAGTGGCCGAGCGCTCCACATTTCTCATCCCTCGGCATCCGGAACGCACTTCCCCATCATTCACACGTCTGGCATCCAAGCCAGTAACAGCCGGCTATCGATCGAAAAGGGACAGCCGCCTATTGCCGCCGCTGGTCATGTGCCCGAACCCGTTGCGGACGATGAAGGGGCGTGAAGCAACGGCGAAACACCATCATCACCCCCAGCCCGGTATGCGGTCCCTGCCGGCATTCCGCGGCTGTTCCTGGGCCATTGCGGTGACGATGTCCATTGCCCGGCTGTCTGCGGATGCCGGGGTCAAGTACCCGCTGAAGACCACGGCCCATGGTGATGTGACCGTGCGCGATCTGACGGACTACTACACGAAATCCGGTAACCCGCCCGGGACCTGGCTGGGCAGCGGCATGGACGGCATCGGCCTTGCCCCCGGCACCGTCCTGACGGATGATTCGGCGAAGGCAGTCTTCGACGGAGCACTGCATCCGGTCACCGGTGAGCCGCTGGGCCGCCGACACGGGCAGCGGGCCACTGTCCCGGCAGGGCCGGGCCGGAAAACCGGAACATCAACGCGTTACCCCGTCGCCGGGTTCGACTTGACGTTCAGCGTTCCGAAGTCGGTCTCGGTCCTGTGGGCGCTCAGCCCGCAAGACATCCGGGATCAGGTATTCGCGGCGCATCACCGCGCCGTGCAGGACACCCTGGTCTGGCTCGAGCGCCGGGCCATACGCACCCGGACCGGCCGCAACGGCGTGGCCCACGTCCCGGTCCGCGGAGGAATCGCCGCCGCGTTTGATCATTGGGAATCCCGGGCCGGTGACCCCCAACTGCACACCCACCTGTCATCGCCAACCGCGTCCAACGAACCACCGACGGGGCGTGGACCACTCTCGATTCCCGGACCCTGTACAAGGCGGTGGTCGCGGCCAGCGAGCACTACAACGGCCTGCTCTTCGACGAGCTGCGGCGCAGCCTGGGAACCGAGACCGAGCTGCGGACACCGGCCTCGGTCGAACGCAACCCCAGCCGCGAGCTATCCGGGATCGACGCCGGGCTGATCACCGAGTTCTCCGCCCGGGCACGGATCATCGAACTCGAGAAGGACCGGCTGGTCCGGCTCTGGAACCTCGAACACGGGACCAATCCCTCCGACGCCACCATCCTGAAGCTGCGGCAACAGGCCACCCTGTCCACCCGGACGGCCAAGGACGCCCAACCCGTACCGCTGGCAGAGCGGCTTACATCCTGGCGTCGCCGGGCCGAAGGCCTTGGCTGTTCGCCGGAACGTTTGAGTGCCGGCACTGTCCACCAGTCCCGCACCCGGCCCCTCACGGGTGCGGACCTGTCCCTGGAATGGCGGCAGGTCACCGGGCAGCTGGTGATGGACCTTGTCGCCCAGAAACGCGCCACCTGGAACCGGTGGAATCTGCTCGCCGAGGCCGAACGCGTCTGCGCCGGCATCCGGATGGCCAGCCCCGCCGAACGCACAGCGATGATCGACGCCCTTGCCGACGAAGCCCAGACACTTTCTGTCCCGCTCAACGACTACCGGTATATCGCTCCGGAGAACGCCCGGGCTGATCTCGCCGCCGACGGGCACACGGTTTTCGACCCGGCCACCGACCGGGTCTTCACCAACGCCCGGATCCTGGCCGATGAGGAGGCCATCATGGCTGCCAGCCACGCCACCGACGCGCCCGGATTGGAGCCCTGGGACGCCGTCGACGCCGTCACCGCCACGCCCGGCAGTGCGGGGTCCGTCCTGTTCGCGGACCAGCAGGACGCCGCCCTCCGGGTCCTGAGCAGCCGGCGCCGTCTGGACGCGCTCACCGGCCCGGCCGGGGCAGGGAAGACCGCCACGATGAAGGCCGTGAGCGATGGCTGGCAACGGATCCACGGTCCCGGCAGCGTGGTCGCCCTCGCCCCGGCCGCCGTGTCCGCCGACGTCCTCGGCGACGCGTTGGGACTCGGAGCGGAAAACGTGACGAAATGGCCACCGCGGCAGGCGCGAAACTGGTGCTGGTCGGTGACCCTGCCCAGCTGGATTCCATCGACGCCGGCGGGATGCTCGGCTGGCTCGACCGCACCGGCCGGGCAGTGCGGCTGACCTCACTGCACCGCTTCACCCACGCCTGGGAAGGCGCTGCCTCGCTCCATCTGCGGGCCGGGAACTGGGACGGGATCCTCGAGTACCAGCGGCACGGCCGGATCCTGGCCGGAAACGACCACCGGATGATCGAGGCTGCGTACGCGGGATGGGCCGCGGACGAGAAAACGGGGCTGGCCTCCATCCTCATCGCCGCGGACAATGACACCGTGACCGTCCTCAACCGGCGCGCACAGGACGACCGGGCCGCCGCCGGAGCCGTTGACACCCGGCACACCGTGCCCCTGGCCGATGGCCTCACAGCCGGTTGCGGGGACGTGATCCTGGCCCGGCGCAACGACCGACGAATCAGGGACAGCCTGGGCGGGTTCATCCGCAACGGCACCCTCCTGACCATCACCGCACCCCCCACCAAAGCCGGCAGCGTGTCCTGCGTCAGAAAAGACACCGGCGCCACCATCAACCTTGACCGAAGCTACCTGTCCGGGTTTACGGAATTGGGGTACGCAACCACAGCGCACCGCTCGCAGGGAATCACCGCCGACACCGGGCACATCGTCGTCACCGAAGGCAGGCTCACCCGCGAACTGTTCTACGTCGGCATGACCCGCGGCCGGACCACCAACACCGCCTACATCGTTGAACCCGACACCGACGCGGACGAGCAGATTGATCCGACAGCTCTGCCTGGCTGGCCAGAGATCCTCGGCCAGGTCCTGGCCGCCGAAGGTGCCGAACACACCGCACACGAAACCCGGCAGGAACTCCAGGACAGCACCGATACCCTCCACCATCTCGCCGCCGAGCACGACTACCTCACCCAACTCGCCGCCGACGAGGACCTCGCGGATTTCCTCACCACCAGCTTCCCCGGTTCGGCCGGGGATCTGCAACGCTCCCCGGCATGGGGACCCACTGTCGCCGCCTGGAAGCGGCTGGCAGCACATGACCGGAACCTGGCCGAACGCGAAGTGCTCAACGCAATGGCGCCCCGCGGCGAAGTCCGCGACCTAACCGCCATCATCCACAACCGGCTACGCACCGCCGCCAACCTCCACGAAGCACCCGAAGGGCTCGTCCGATGCCCCGGCAACCGACCCGACTTGAGCAATCTCATGACCCAGGTCGAACAACGCATCCGCAACCGCGCCAAACTCGTAGCCACACGCATCCCCACCCGTCAGGAACCATGGGTGCAGGACCTCGCCTCACAACTCCAGAACATCCCGGACCCGGACCGGCGACGGCGAACGCTACAGGAAATCCTCATCTACCGGGACCGCTGGGCCATCACCGACAACACCAACCCGCTCGGAACCCCAGTCAGCTGGGAGGAACCCGACATGCAAAACCAACGCCAACGCCTCCAGACAAAGCTCTCCCCTGCTACCCAGACTCGCACCAGCCCCGCCAACGCGACAGCGCACCCCTACCAGCCGTCCCCGTCGACACTGGACATGGGACTGGGGATCCAGATGTCGCTCATGTCGTAACCGAGCATGGCAGCGTTTTGTCCTGCGAAAATTCCGGGTCGGTAGTCCGTGTTTCGCTTACAAATTCTTGTCGGATAACCGCCGCTTCGCGCCCATCACGTCCGGCAGTGCAAATAGCTACAGTTTCAGCTACACCTAGATGCACTGAATCCCCAAGAAACGAAAAAACCCCCGAATTATCGGGGGTTTAAGGTGGCTCCGACCGGCGTCGATCCGGTGACCTTTCGATTTTCAGTCGAACGCTCTACCAACTGAGCTACAGAGCCTTAGGTGACAATGTCACCATGATTGCCGGAATTTCTTCCGGCAATCAGAGCGACCCTGACGGGACTTGAACCCGCGACCTCCGCCGTGACAGGGCGGCGCGCTAACCAACTGCGCTACAGGGCCTTGCAGTGTAGTATCTCTACTACGCTCGCAGTATCTCTACCGCGATTTTTTCAAGGATCCCAGCCTACCAGACTTTTCAGTCCGACCTGACCAGTTCCTTGCGTACCCCCAACGGGATTCGAACCCGTGCCGCCGCCGTGAAAGGGCGGTGTCCTAGGCCGCTAGACGATGGGGGCCTGGAACAATCCGAATTCGCGACGGTCAACAACGCCATGCGATTTCCCGCCTGCGTCCCGCTTCTCGCTCGTCCGAACTGGACTCTAAAACTTTAGAGCATAGTCAGGGATATTCCCAAATCGCGCACTTAGCTGTTCAAATCGGGACGCAACCGGGCCTCAAACGAGGGCCGCTAACGGGCCTCAAATCCACTTCGATAGAGTTGGCGGTTTCTTGTTGAAAGACGTCCGAAAACCGCCAGTCCGTCCTGCAATTGGCGGGCTAGATTGGCATCATGGCCACAAGCACCCCAAGTTCTCCGGCGACCACCAACTCCCGGACCATCAGCAAGCTCGGCATCGCCGCCGTCGTCGTCACCGTTGTCCTTTGGGCGTCCGCCTTCGTAGGCATCCGCGCCGTGGGACCCAGCTTCTCCCCCGGTTCCTTGACGCTCGGACGGTTGGTGGTTGCCGCCGTCGCGCTCGGTATTGTCGCCCTGCCGCGGCTCAAGCACTGGCCTGAAGGTCGCGAATGGCTGCCCATCCTCGCCTATGGCGTCATGTGGTTTGCCGGTTACAACCTCGCCCTGAACGCCGCCGAGCACATGCTCGATGCCGGAACCAGCGCGATGCTCATCAACGTCTCACCGATTCTGGTCGCGGTTCTCGCCGGCGTCACCCTGAAAGAGGGATTTCCACGCTGGCTGATCATCGGCAGCCTCGTGGCATTCGGCGGGGTTGCGCTGATCGCGCTCGGTTCGGGGCAACGCTCGACGGCGGACGTCACCGGAGTGCTGTTATGCCTGCTTGCCGCTGTGCTCGCCGCCGTGAGCATGACTGTCCAGAAGCCCGTGATGCGCAGGTTCTCAGCAGTGCAAGCCACCTGGTTCGGCATCCTGGTGGGCGCCGTGTGCTGCCTGCCGTGGGCCGGTCAACTGGTGGCCGAAGTGCAGGCCGCGCCCCTTCCGGCAACGCTGGGCTTGGTGTATTTGGGGATCTTCCCCACGGCTATCGCTTTCACCACGTGGGCCTACGCCCTGTCCCTCATCCAGGCCGGGAAACTCGCCGCCACGACGTATCTGGTTCCAGGCACCACGATCCTGATTTCTTGGGCGGTGCTCCAGGAGATCCCCACCATCTGGGGCTTGGTAGGCGGCGCGATCTGCCTACTCGGCGTCGGGCTGACGCGGCGCAGGTCCCGCTAGGGGCCGCTCCTACCTTGCCATCCCCGCGAGAAGCTCGCGGTGGGTGGGCGGGTTGGCCCCCGGGCGCCCGACCGTAATTGCGGCAGCCATGGAGGCGGTCTGTCCGATGCGTTCGAGGACCGTGGGGGCAAGTCCTTGGCTACCGCGCAGCAGGAGTCCGAGGATGAGCGCCGACATGTAGGAATCGCCGGCGCCGATCGTGTCTGCAACCATCGACGTGACGGCCGGGACCGTGATCCGGGTGTGCGGCGTCGCCATGAGGGAGCCTTGGGCGCCCCGGGTGAGAACAACCAGTCCGGCGCCGAGGCCCAGGATGTGTTCGGCGCTCTCTTCCAAGGACTTGCCGGGGTAGAGCCAGAACGCGTCGTCATCGCTGAGCTTCACGACGGTGGTCAGCGGGACGAGCTCTTCGAAAATGCGGAGCGCCTCGCTGTGGCTGCCGAGGAGGTCCGTGCGGATGTTGGGATCGTAGGTGACGATGGACCCGCCTTGTGCCTGCTCCATCAGGTTCCTGACGACGGCAGCACCAGGCTCAAGGAACGTGGCGATCGATCCCGTGTGCAGCACTTTCGGGGCGTAGGGGAGGGCTGCGGGGGCCAGCGTCCACTCGATGTCGAAGGTGTACTCGGCCGAACCGTCCGCGGCGATCTCCGCCGTCGCCGTCGCGGTCTTCGCGAGCGATTGCGAGCCCGGCAGCACCACCACGCCGGCGCTTGCAAGGTGCGCCGCGATGGCCTCGCCCCGCGGATCACGCCCGACGGCGGTCAGCAGCCCGGCCTTCACGTCGAGCCTTCCGAGGCCGTAGGCGACGTTTGCCGGCGAACCGCCGGGGTATTCGGTTTGCCCTTCGGGCGAGTTGACGATGTCGATGAGCGCTTCGCCGACGACGACGACGTCGAGCGGCTCGGGCGCAAGGGGCGCGGAGTACTTCATGCTGTTCCTGTTCCTTGGGTGGGGAGTTTCAGTGGCAACTGGTGGATTTCGGGGGCGCTACGGAATGGCGTTCGACAAGGGGGCATTCAAAATATTCTGTGCTGCCGTCGCGATCCGCACCGGCCAAGATCAGTTCGACGGCTCGCCTGCCCATCTCAAGGAAGGGCAGCTGCAGGGTGGTCAGCCCGGGCCGCAAGTGCGGTGCGAGCGTTTCCTGGTTGTCGAAACCCACCAGGGACACATCGTGCGGGATAGACACCCCGAGCCGGGCCAGCGCTTGGTAGGCGCCCCAGGCAGTGCGGTCGCTGGCGCAGAAGATGGCCGTGGGTGGCCGCGGTTCGGCCATGAGTGCAACGGCGTTGGTGAAACCGCTCGATTCATGGCCGTCACCACTGCGGTGAAGCCGGGGATCGGCACGGATGCCAGCCTCCTCGAGCGCGCGGAGGTGGCCCGCATAGCGTCCGACGACGGCGGGAAGCTCACTGTCCACCGCACCGATGTTGATCATCGCAATGCGGCGATGGCCGGCGTCGAGCAGGCGTTTGGTGGCGGTGTACCCGCCCAGCTCCTCTTGCGGGACGAAGCTGGGGAAGCGTCCGGAACGGTCGCGCGAATTGAGCACGACGGCGGGCACTTCCGCGAGGACGTCGGGCACGTCAAGGACCCGGTGCTCCATGGCGGCATAGACCACTCCGGCCACCTTGTACGACAGCATCGTCTCCAGCGAAGCGGCTTCTAACGCTTTGTCCCCGCCGGTGTTGACGGTCAGGAGCAGCAGTCCGGCCTCCCCAGCCCGGGCCTGGGCGCCCTCGATGATGGTGCCCGCGAAGGGCGCGGTGGCCACGAAGTCGCCCACGAAGCCGAGCATCCCGGCCACGCCGTCCCGCAGAACCTTGGCGTGGGCGTTGGTCCGGTACCCCAGTTGATGGGCGGCAGCATGGACCCGGTGCCGGGTTTCCTCCGAGAATCTGGTTCCCGCTGCATCGTTAAGCACCAGGGAAACCGTGGCCTGGGAAACGCCCGCAGCGGCAGCGACGTCGTTCATCGTCGTGCCGGGCCTACTCCCGGGGCGGGTCATGTGCGGGCCTGTCTGTTGGAGCGTTTGGGTGCTGGTCACAGGATCTGCACGAGCGGCTGGGCTTAATCTAGGGCGTGGTTATACGAATTACCGGCCTGGGAAACTGTAGCTGCCAGCAGATCCGGCGTCAACGACCGGGCCGCGGACTAGAGTCGGAACATGCCCGCGAATTTACCTCCCGGCTTGCCGATCGTTCCCGACGGCGAAGCCCCCGGCGGCCAGCATATGTCCTCGTCACTCCCCGGAACCGGGCCGGCGCCGCTTGGTGTGGCTTCGTTCAGTATGTCGCCGGAAGACTTCGAGGCTGCAGTCGGTGACGCCCTGCTCCTGATCCCCGACAAAGCGGCCCGTGCCATGGACAATGTGGCCATCTTCATCGAGGACGACTACACACCACAGCCCGGTGACGATCCTGGCACGGTGCTGCTTGGCCTGTATGAGGGGGTGCCTCTGACGGAACGGGACTCGTGGTGGGATGCCGGCTCCCTCCCGGACCGGATTACCATCTTCCGGCAACCGATCCTGGATATCTGCGGATCGCGTCAGGAAGTGATCGACGAAGTCGCCATTACCGTGATCCACGAGATCGCCCATCACTTCGGAATCGGCGACGACCGTTTGCACGAGCTCGGCTGGGGATAGCCTTGTAGGCATGGGGCACGATCACAACCACTCACACGGCGTCACCGCAACGGGCAAACACCGGAAGCGGCTCATCGCTGTCTTGGGCATCACCCTCGCGGTGGTGGTCATCCAGGTGGCGGGCGCCGTCGTCTCCGGTTCATTGGCGCTGCTGGCTGACGCAGGCCACATGCTCTCCGATGCCGCAGGCGTGTTCATTGCGTTGCTTGCCGCCTGGATAGCCACCCGGCCCGCGAGTGATCAACGCACTTACGGGTACCAGCGTGCCGAGGTCCTGGCGGCGCTGGCTAACGCCCTCATTTTGATTGTGATCTCCGTGGTGATCTTCATCGAGGCGCTCCGCCGTTTCGGGGAGACACCGGAGATCCACACTGACGTCATGCTCTTTGCTGCCATTCTGGGCGCGGTCGCCAATCTGGTCTCACTCCTCATCCTGCGCGGGGCCCAGAAGGAGAGCCTGAACGTCCGCGGCGCCTACCTCGAAGTCCTGGGCGATCTGTTGGGTTCGTTCGCCGTCATCGCGGCCGCGATTGTCATCACGGTCACTGATTTCCGGGCCGCCGACCCCATCGCCTCCATCCTGATCTCGCTCATGATCCTGCCCAGGGCCTGGCATTTGCTGCGCGATGTGGTCGACGTACTGCTGGAGGCCACGCCCAAGGGTGTCGAGGTCAAAATGATCCGCGAGCACATCCTCTCCGTCGAAGGCGTGGTGGCCGTTCACGACATCCACATCTGGACCATCACCTCGGGCGTTCCGGTCTTCTCGGCCCACGTAGTGGTGGAGGACCGGATACTGGACGCCACAGGCGCGGACCGGCTCCTGGACCAACTCGGGTCCTGCCTCGGCTCGCACTTCGACACCGAGCACTGCACCTTCCAGCTGGAACCCGCTGGCCACTCGGCACACGAAACGCACCAACACGCCTAGCTCGGCATTGAAATCGAGCTAGGTGGCCACCGTCCCCGTGGCGCCGTCCACCGTGATCCTCTGGCCCGAACTGATCCGGGACGTGGCATCCGGGACGCCCACGACTGCCGGGATCCCGTACTCCCGGGCCACGACGGCGCCATGGGAGTTGGGCCCACCCATCTCCATGACGAGGCCCCCGGCAGTCAGGAACAGGGGCGTCCAGCCGGGATCCGTGGACGGTGCCACCAGGATTTCCCCGGGTTCGAGATGCGCGCCCACAGGGTCCATGATTACCCTGGCCGCAGCGGTCACCGTTCCCGCCGACGCCGGGGTTCCCAGCAGCATGCCGTCCGACGGCGGAACTCCGGTCCCTCGGCGCAGGCCGGAGGGCAGCGCTTCCGGTTCCGTGCCGTCCGAGAGCAGCACGCGGGGCACGTGCCGACGCCTGAGTTCAAGCTCATAGGCCTCACGCCTCTCCGCTACCAAGGCACGGAGATCCGCGCCCTCCAGGCTGCGGTGGGCGTCATCGAAATCCAGGAAAAATATGTCCCCGGCGTCCTCGATTCTTCCCTCGTCCGCCAGGACCTCCCCGACGGAGGCCAGCTGCGCGCGGACCGCAGCAAAGCCCAGCACCAGGTTGTACTTGGGATGTTCGCGGAGTCCCGCGAACATCCGCGTCCGCTCAAGTGCCATTTTCACGATCCTGGCGTGGAGCGGACTCCTGGACCGCGCACGGGCCACCAACACGGCAGCCTGTTCCTCGGCGTCGTGGGCTGCTTTCTCGAACTGTTTGTCCGGCGACAGACGGGTATTGTCCAGGCGGAGATAGTTGGCCAAGACTCCGACGATGTGGGTGGGGTCCTCGGACCAGCGGGGCACGCCCAGGTCGATCTCCGCGATGGCCCGGTGCCCGTAGTCGCGCAGGAACGCCGCCAAACCCGACTGCGCGACGGCGGGCAGCCCGCCGTCGCGGTAGCTCTCCGCGAGCGGAGCGGGCTCGCCGTTTGTAAAGGCCCCGGCGGAAGCTGGATCGTCGCGGATACTGCTTGCGAGTCGCCACAGCGCAAGGTCCATTTCCGTAGTCACGTTGTTGGGCAGGCCGCGGATGACCGTCTGGAGCTCACCCCAGGAGGCCTGCTCGCCAAGGAGTTTGCGGACCAGCCCCATCATTGCGAAGCCAAGTGCCACCGGGGGCAACATGGCGGGGAGCATGGGGAACAGTTCCTCGCCCAAGATCCGCTCTGCGTGGTCCAGCCTTTCCCGGGCTGTGGCATCGGCGGAGATTTCGAGCGCAGCCTTCAGCTCGCCTCCCACCCGTTCCACCTTGTCCAGGGCGGCGGTCGGCCGGAAGAGAGCGCGAAGGAGGTTTTCAGGGACGCGGAAGCGGAGCAGGATCGGGGCGACGTGCCGGATCAGCTTGAACGGCGTCCTGCTGGTGACGGCGAAAAGCGGGTCCTCGAACAGGGCGCGCATCATCGCCGCCGAACGCGCCTCCATGACGTCGAAGATCCTGGGCACGAGGCTCCGGCCGGTCTCGCTCCGCAACACAGAAGAGAAATCAAAGTAGATCCGCTGCCCTGCCTCGTAATAGGGCGAAGGGCCGTTCCGTGGTTCGGGAACCTGGAATCCCGCCGCGCCAGCTACCGAGGACGCCATGAGCCTGATGCCTGCCAGGCCCATGGGAGTCAGGGGACGGGTCAGCCCTTGGGCGAGGCTGAAGCAAAGGTACGCGTGCGGACCAGGGACTGCGGGCTGGCGGGTCATTTGCGGGTAGAGCGTGGTGATGGGCCGGGCCTGGGTGAGCCACAGCTTGCGGTCGCCGTCGATGGCCCATTCGGTGTCCTGCGGTGCCCCGAAGTGCTCCTCGACGCGCTGGCCCAAGACAGCGAGCGCCCTGATTTGGGAGTCGTCAAGGCAAGCAACACCCGGTGCGTTCCGGGATTCGGGAGCGTCGATCCGTTCGGTGCCCCCTCCGGGGATGGACCGGATCAGCAGCTTCCGGTCCCCGATCCTTCGTTCCGTGATCCTGCCCGTCAGCGAGTCCACCACGAAGTGGTCCGGATTCACGGCGCCCGAGACCACGGCCTCGCCAAGTCCGGGACTGGCATCAATGACCGCCTCGCGGCGCCGCCCGGTCACCGGATTGGCGGTAAACAACACCCCCGCTGTCTCAGCGTCCACCATCCGTTGAACGACGACGGCGAGGCTCACCGCGGCGTGGTCAATCCCGTTGCGTGCCCGGTAGCTGACCGCCCGGTCCGTCCACAGGGAGGCCCAGCACTTGCGGACGGCTTCCAGCACGGCGTCCGCACTCACGACATTCAGGTAAGTGTCCTGCTGTCCGGCAAAACTCGCGAAGGGCAGGTCTTCGGCCGTGGCGGAGGATCTGACGGCCACCGCGGCTTCCGGGTCCAGCGCCGAGTAGGCCAAGCGAACTGCGTCCTCGACGGCGGCCGGGATCCCGGCGTCGAGCACTGCTTCCCTTGCCCCGGCCGCAAGGGAAGCGAGCCCCTCGAGGTCGCCGGGATCTGCTGCCCTAAGACCACGGAGAATATCCCCGAGCCCTCCCGTTCCTGGGCTGGCTCCGGGCTGAAGTGCGCGCCGATACGCCTCGGTGGTCAGGCAAAACCCGGGCGGGACCGGAAGCCCCGCCCAGATCAGTTCGCCGAGGTTGGCCGCCTTGCCGCCGACCCTTGGCAGCATGTTTGCCCGGATCCGGAACAGTTCGATGATGTAGCCAGGGTCTGTGTAATCCGCCATCTTCGCCTGCCCGCGTCCCCCGGTCCTTGGCCGCTTGAGAGCTATACGGCGCCGAGCATGGGACCGAAGCTGACGCGGTCTGCCAACCTGGGATCCTCGCGGTCAGGAACAACCAGCACAGGGCCTTTGGCGTGGTGCAGGACTCCGTCGGACGTCGATCCCAGGAGCATCCCTGCGAAGCCTCCCCGTCCTCGGGTGCCGAGCACGACGAGTTCGACGCCGCGGCTCACTTCCACGAGGACTTCAACGGGCGAACCATCCAGCAGTTGCGTCTCCACGGGAAGCTTGGGGAAGTGGCTCTTAATCCATGCCAAGCCTGCTTCGAGTTGAACCTTGATGTCCTTGAAGAGCGCTTCCCGGTCCAAGGGGGCCGGAACCCAGGCCAAGGAGCCGCTGTACTCAGGTACGGCGCAAATGACACGCAGCTTTGCACCCATGCGTTGGGCTTGTTCGGCGGCTTCCAATACAGCTACACGAGCCTGTTCCGAACCGTCTACACCCACTGCCACCACATTCTCGATCATGTGGGGACCGGCCTTTGCCCGCTCGGCCTTGATGTGCTTGTCCTCCGTGGTTTCGCCCAAGCGGTCCGCGCAGAAGAGCGGGACAGTCACGGTGGGGCACTTGGAGTGCGCCGGAAGGGCGCTGCTCACGGAGCCCAGGAGCCTGCCCACGAATCCGCCGCGTCCCCGGGTACCGAAGACCAGGAGCTCTGCCGTTTCGGATAGATCAAGCAGCACACCGGAGGCATCTCCGTTCTCCACCGATCCATCGACGTCGATGGCATAGCCGGAAACCTTCTCAAGGGCCTGCTTGACGATTGCCTCGGCACCGTCCCGGATAACGGAGTCATCCACGGTTGCATAGCCCCCGTCCAAGCCGGAAGCCGCGAAGATAGGCACGGAGTAGGCCGTGACTACATGCAGCGGAAGCTGCCTGCGTTCGGCCTCGCGTGCAGCCCAAATGAGGGCGCATTGACCGTGTTCGCTACCGTCAACGCCCACCACGATCCCGCCGGGGGCAATCGATGGTTCCACTCTGTTGCCTTCCGTCTCTGCATGATGACTTTCAGAGTGTTTGCCGTGCTGGTCCATGGGCCCTGCTTCCTCGCACTGCTGCTGGCTGATGTTGCGGCTATTCTGCCAGAGGCCGCGCCAACAACGTGTTTCTTGCTTGACTGCCGTGAGTTGCGGTCTCCAATGCTCACTATTCTCGTTTGCAAGGGCCGAATCAAGCGGCACGAATCGCTGGTGGAAACCCGTCCGAGCGGCTTGGATTCGGTAGGATCGCCGCGTAAAAAACGCTTTGGCAGACATGCCGATGACGGGGCTATCCACCACGCGATTTCTTCTGTAATGTTCGAGGCACTGGTGACCGGGGATGGTGTTTTTCAACACGTCAACGGCCATCATTTGCGACCGCTTGGGGGACCCGGACGCCGCCCGTGTTGCCTTCGGCAATGCATCTTTCAAGGAGGAGCCAAGCTGTGTCAACCATGCCTGCTGCGAGTACGGAACGCACCACCACCGTGGTCATCGGTACCGGCATGTCCGGCTTGGCCGTAGCTAGTGAACTCAGCCGCTACGGAGTGGACGCGATCGTGGTGGACGGGATGTATGTCCCCCGTACTTCGCAGCCGCTCAACACCGGCATCCTCCAGCGCTGCGACGCCGCTGACGCGGCCTGCCTCCAGGAGCGCAGCGAAATCCTGAGGCACCTGCGCAACTACGCAGCCAGCCACAGCCTCGATGTACGGAGCACGACGCGAGCTGTCCGCCTGGATCGTTTGGACGAGGCCCCCGCCGGCGCGGTCTCGCCGGGCTTGGCCTCTCCAGAAGCGCCTTCCCGCCAATGGGCCATCCACACGGCCAACGGAGTACTTCTAGCCGACCACGTTGTTGTCACTCGCTGCGGGCAGAGCCAGTTGCGGAGGATGCTCGCCGAACTCGGCATCGCGATCGGACAGAACCTCGTCGCCGCCATGCGCGCGATGGGAATGTATCTGGTGGGCGTTGGTGAGCTCGCCACGCCCACGCCGAAGGAAGTCCTGCGCCAAGCCAAGGTAGTGGGCCAGGCGATTTCCGCCAAGGTGCACCCGGGCAGCGTCCATGGGGCCCTTACTGGCACCTTCGCAGCAGTTCCGGCCCTGGCCTAGCCTTCCTGACCTTCTTTGAATTCCCCACGCGCGCGACACGCTCTTGCTGAGGTATGTCGCGGGAATTTCTGGCTCAAACAGGGTCAGGAAGGAGCGTTCCGGCTACGGTTCCTTTGACTCATCGTCGCTGGACTCCTCGGAGTCCCCTGCCAGCCGGCGTCGTGCAGTGACACCCAGGAACACCAAGAGCCCCGCGGCCACTACTGCGAAGGCCACGATGCTCCAAGGGAAGGGCTGGGAAGCATCGGTGGTGTTTTCCGGCGTCGTGGTGGACCCCGGAGCCGCAGTGCCGGCGGTGGGAACCTCGACCGAAGGCGCGGGTCCCACCGCGCCGCCGCCCGCCGTCGTACTTCCTGACTTCGCAGTGAAAGTGAACGTGCCCTCAATGGGGTGCGAATCCGAACTGACCACACGCCACACCACCGTGAAGGCCCCGGCAGGTGCCCCGGACCGCAACTTCTGCGATACCACGGTGTCCACAATGTCCACGGAACCGTCTGCCCAGTCCTGCCCGGACGCGTCCTTGACCTGCACCTGCGAGCCGAGCAAAAGCGGCCGGTTGTTGAAGGTGATCGACACGGAATCGGGGACGCTGGCAACGGTTGATCCGTTGGCGGGCGAGGTTGACTCGGCGACGTCGTGCGCGAAGGCAGGTGCCGCCGAGAACAGGGCGGCCGAAAAAAGGGCCGCGGTGAAAGCGAGGACGACGGCCAGCAACTGGCGGATGGGGCGCATGAGCGATGGACTCCCTTAGTGTTGGATTCCTTACAGACTAGGCGAATTCGCGAGTGCACCGAAGCTGCGGGCATAGGATTTGAGAGCACATTTCCCCGATTCCCGGAGACCTCCATGCTCAAACAGGGCTCAGCCATCGATCGCTACTTCAAGATTTCGGAACGCGGATCCAACTACTCGCGGGAAATCCGAGGCGGCTTCGCCACCTTCTTTGCCATGAGCTACATCGTGGTCCTCAACCCCTTGATCCTTTCCGGGGCGGACTCCCATGGCGCCTCGCTAGGGTTCGCCGCCGTCGCCGCCACCACTGCCTTCGTGGCAGGCATCATGACCATCATCATGGGAGCTTGGGCAAAGCACCCCTTCGCAGTGGCTACCGGACTGGGCGTCAATGCGTTCGTGGCCGTCACGATTGCCTCGCATCCCGGCCTGACGTGGCCGGACATGATGGGCCTCGTCATGCTCTCGGGGTTGACCATGCTCATTCTGGTGCTCACCGGTTTCCGGACCGCGGTGTTCAAGGCCGTACCCGAGGCACTGAAGACTGCGATCGTGGTGGGCATCGGCCTCTTCATCGCCCTGATCGGCCTGGTCAATGCCGGCTTCGTGCGCCGCATCCCGGACGCCGCCGGTACCACCGTCCCCCTCGGCCTGGGCGTCGACGGGAAGCTGCTTGGCTGGCCCACCCTGGTGTTCGTCGTTGGCCTTGTCCTGACCATCGCCTTGGTGGTCCGCAAGGTGCGTGGCGCCATCTTGATCGGCATCATCGTCTCCACGGCCCTCGCAGCCATCCTGGAATTCACCCTGCACATCGGTCCGAGTTTCGACGGTAAGAACTACAACCCCCGCGGCTGGTCCCTGGTTGCCCCCAAGTTCACCGAGTGGGCCGCCCCGGACCTGTCCCTCATCGGCAAGGCCAACCCCCTCGGCGCCTTCCAACACCTCGGCATCATCGCCGCCACCCTCTTGGCTTTCGTGATCCTCCTCAGCATCTTCTTCGATGCCATGGGCACCATGGTGGGCCTGGCGAGGGAAGCCGGAAACATCGACAAGCACGGGAACATCCCCAATGTGGACCGTGTCCTCCAAGTGGACGCCCTCAGCGCGATCGTGGGCGGCGGGGCCTCCGTGTCCTCCAACCAGATCTTCGTGGAGTCGGGTGCGGGCATCGGCGAGGGCGCCCGCACCGGGCTGGCTTCGATCGTGACGGGCCTGTTGTTCCTGGTGGCCATGTTCTTCACCCCGCTCATCAACTTGGTCCCGTTCGAGGCTGTGGCTCCCGCCCTGGTGGTGGTGGGCTTCATGATGGTGTCGCAAGTGGGGAAGATCCATTGGCAGGACTGGGGTGTGGGCATTCCTGCGTTCCTGACCATGTCCCTCATGCCGTTCACCTACTCGATCGCCAACGGCCTGGGTGCGGGGTTCATTTCCTTCGCCCTGATCCGCACGTTCCAAGGCCGGGCCCGCGAAGTCCATCCGCTCATGTGGGCCGTGGCCGCGGCATTCCTGCTGTTCTTCGGGATCGGTCCGGTCGAGGAAATCCTGGGCGTCAAATAGGCCTTTCCGGAATACCGGACACCCTTCGGCCGCCGGAGGTGTATTTCGGCGCCGCCATGAGCTGAGCTTGGATCATGGAGATTTCCCCGGCTGTTGCCGACATACGCCCGACGCCGTGGACCGGCCGTTTCGACGGCGACGGCGAGCAGCACCGGCGCTGGTGGCAAGTGGTGACGCCTTACACCCCCTGCGCAGAATCCCCCGGCGCGAGCGAAGCGGGTCCCCGGCCCGCCGTCGTCGTGGGGTTTCGCAGTGATGAGGGGGTGCGGCGCAACAAAGGCCGGACCGGCGCGGCGGCCGCGCCGGTGGCTATCCGGCAAGCCTTGGCTCCGCTGGCTTTCCATCTGGACCGGGACGTCTTCGACGCCGGCGACGTCGTTGTGGAGGACGGCTCGCTGGAGGCGGGGCAGGAGCGCGCCGGCCGCGTGATCTCCGCATTGCTCGACGCCGGCAAGCTCACGGTACTGCTCGGCGGCGGCCACGAAACCGCCTTCGCAAGCTACCTGGGCGTGGCTGGCTCAGAGGCCATGCGCAGTGGGAAGCGGCTCGGTGTGCTGAACCTGGATGCGCATTTCGACCTGCGTGACGAGCCGGTGCCGAGCTCGGGCACGCCGTTCCTGCAGATGGCGCGAGCGGAAGCCGCCGCCAGCCGCGAACTGAAATACGCCGTCGTCGGAATTTCCGAGCCCAACAACACCCGTGCACTCTTCGACACGGCGCATCGCTTGGGCGTGAAGTACTTACTGGATGAGGACTGCTCCGCGGAAGCCGTTCGGGAGTTCGTGGGGCGGTTCCTGGACACCGTGGACGTGCTGTACCTGACGATTGACCTGGACGTGCTTCCGGCATCGGTGGCTCCCGGCGTGAGCGCTCCCGCGGCGTATGGCGTTCCGTTGCCCGTCATCAGCGCTGTGTGCCGGCAACTCGCCGCGAGCGGGAAGCTCCTGCACGTGGACGTCGCCGAACTCAACCCCGGATTCGACATCGACTCGCGGACCGCCAAGGTAGCCGCGCGCTTGGTGAACACGCTGCTGGGCTAGCGGTCTGGTCGCCCGCCCAACTGACTCGCATTTGTTGTCGTTCTGAGGCGTTATAACGATACCTACTGCGAGTTAGTTGGGCGCCTGCATGTTGGACGACAGCCGGTGATCCAGCTCCCAGAATGAAGGACATCCCACGACTCTTTGCTACCTTTTGATGCAGGAATTGCCGCTCCCCCCTGCGGCACCCTGCAGAAGGAGCCCCCAATGAACACCGCAACAATTGAACACAACGAAATCCGCTTGTCCTTTTCGTCCGTCGACGAGGTCCACGCCGGGCTGAACCGTGCTGTGGGCACCCTCATCGAGGCTGCAGCAGACAACGGCCGCTGCGGGATCCTCGTGACCCGCCACGAGCCTGGAAACTACACAGTGGCCCTTGACGAGTCCGTGCCGTTCGGCCAGACCCGCGAAGTCATCGCCGCCTAGTTTCACATGCCAAGGAGCGGCCCTTCCGCGTCATCGGGAGGGCCGCTTCTTGGCATCGAAATTCACTTGTTCGACTAGCTACGCCCGGCGCAGCACCACGCCGTCGGACTTCATGAAAAGCTGCTTGGCGGCTTCGTCAGCACCAGGTCCGGCAGGTTCAAGCCACACAACATTGCCGCTGCCCGAGACTTCCTGCACCTCCCCCGCCGCGACCACGTGTGCATGCCTTAAGACTTCGATCCGCTCCCCCACCTTCAAGCTTCCCCAATTGGAAACGACGGCGGACTGTGCGATTCGCCTGGACAGGACTGTCCCGCGTGCCTTCATTGAACTTCTACCCCTTTGTGGATGTTCGTTGTTTCAGTTGTGAACGGATATTCCCCCGGCAGGCCCACGACATCGTCGGCGTGGACATGCCGTACCCCATAAGTTCTACTACACAGAAAGCGCCCCGTGGCACGTATTGCCAAACATTTCCGGGGCGCTTCCGTTTTTTCACCCGAACGGTTTTTTGTTCGGTCTCAGGCGAGAATTCCGACGGCGGATTCGGCGGCCGCCCGCACCTCGCCAGCGGCTACCAAGCGGTCCGCCGCTTCCAGTTCAGGTGAGAGGAAACGGTCGGTTCCGGGGCCGTCGACGACGCCGCGCAGCACCTCGATCACGGCGGCGCCAGCGGGTCCCGGAGTAAGTTCGCCGCCGGACAGTTTCGTGCGGATGTCCAGTGCGCGTGCACTTGTCACGAGTTCCACGGCCAAGACGCGGCGCAGGTTCTCGATGGCCTTGCGCAGCTTGCGGGCGGCATGCCAACCCATGGAGACGTGGTCTTCCTGCATGGCGGAGCTCGGGATGGAGTCCACCGACGCCGGCACGGCCAAGCGCTTGTTGTCCGAGACAAGACCGGCCTGGGTGTACTGGGCGATCATGAGGCCCGAGTCCACGCCGGGATCGTCGGCAAGGAAGGCCGGGAGTCCGTGTGAGCGGGCCGGGTCCAGCATGCGGTCCGTGCGGCGCTCTGCGATGGAGGACAGGTCCGCGACGGCGATGGCCAGGAAGTCCAGCACGTAGGCCACGGGGGCGCCGTGGAAATTTCCGTTGGAGGACACTCGGCCATCCGGAAGCACCACGGGGTTGTCGATGGCGGCTGCCAACTCCCGGGAGGCGACGAGCTCAGCGTGCGTCACCGTGTCGCGGACTGCGCCGGCCACCTGGGGCGCGCAACGGAGCGAGTATGCGTCCTGGACCTTCGTGTCATTCACACGGTGCGAAGCAACGATCGGTGAGTTGGAGAGCACCCTCAGCATGTTGTCCGCGCTGGCTGCCTGGCCCGGGTGGGGACGCAATGCTGCGTGCAGCTCAGGCAGGAAAACCTGGTCCGTACCGAGCAGCGCCTCGACGCTGAGCGCAGCGGTGATGTCCGCCGTCGTGAGCAGCAGGTGCAGGTCGGCGATGGCCATCAGGAGCATGCCGAGCATGCCCTCGGTGCCGTTGACCAGCGCCAGGCCTTCCTTTTCCGCAAGGACGACGGGCTCGATGCCGTGTTCGGCGAGCAGCACGGCGACAGGCTTCGTGCCGGCAGCGCCATAGAGTTCGCCGTCGGGACCGATCGCTTCACCTTCGCCCATCAGGACCAGGGCGCAGTGGGACAGCGGAGCAAGGTCTCCGGAGCAACCGAGGGATCCGAATTCGCGGACGACGGGGGTGATGCCGGCGTTGAGGACGTCCACCATGGTCTGCAGGACCACGGGACGAACTCCCGTGCGGCCCGATGCCAAGGTCTTGGCGCGAAGAAACATGATGCCGCGGACCACTTCGCGTTCCACTGCCGGGCCCATGCCGGCGGCATGGCTGCGGATGAGCGACTTCTGCAGCTGGGTGCGGAGTTCGTTGGGGATGTGGCGGTTGGCCAGGGCGCCGAAGCCCGTGGAGACACCGTACGCGGGGACCTCGCTGTGGGCGAGGTCGTCGATGTGTGCGCGGACCTTCGCCACCGTGTCCAGGGCTTCCTGGGAAATGGTCACCTTGGCGTCGTGGCGTGCGACGGCGACGACGTCCTCCGGTGTGACTCCGCTGGAGCCGAGGGTGACGGTCTTTGGTTCGTGTGTTGTAAGTGTCATGGTGTTCCTTTCTCACCCAACTAGCTGGCAGTTAATGTCGTTTTGAGCGCTCAAAACGACATCTAGTGCGAGCTAGTTGGGGTGGATTCGTTCATGGGGATGCGGACGCCGCGTTCCCTTGCGACTTCGACGGCGCGCGGGTAGCCGGCGTCGACATGGCGGATGACGCCCATGCCGGGGTCGTTGGTGAGGAGGCGTTCGAGCTTCTCGGCAGCGAGCTCGGTGCCGTCGGCAACAGAAACCTGCCCGGCGTGCAGGGAGCGGCCGATACCCACGCCGCCGCCATGGTGGATCGAGACCCAGGTCGCGCCGGAGGACGTGTTGAGCAGGGCGTTCAGCAAGGGCCAGTCGGCAATCGCGTCGGAGCCGTCGGCCATGGACTCGGTTTCCCGGTACGGGGAGGCGACCGAACCGGAGTCCAAGTGGTCGCGGCCGATCACGATGGGAGCCTTGACCTTGCCCTCCTTCACGAGCTGGTTGAAGAGCAGGCCGGCCTTGGCCCGTTCGCCGTAACCGAGCCAGCAGATCCTCGCCGGCAAGCCTTCGAACTCGACCCGCTCGGCAGCAGCATCGAGCCACTTGTGCAGGTGGGTGTTCTCCGGGAACAGTTCCTTGATCGCCGCATCGGTCACGGCGATGTCTTCGGGGTCACCGGACAGCGCGACCCAGCGGAACGGACCAAGGCCCTCGCAGAACAGCGGACGAATGTAGGCCGGGACGAAACCGGGAAACTCGAACGCCCGGCCGTAGCCGCCCTTGCGGGCCTCGTCGCGGATCGAGTTGCCGTAGTCGAAGACCTCGGCGCCGGCGTCCTGAAACTCCACCATGGCCTGCACGTGCCGGGCCATGGAGGCCTGGGCCTTTTTCGTGAAGCCTTCCGGGTCCGCCTCTGCCTCGGCGTGCCAGTCGGTCACGGTGATGCCCTCGGGCAGGTAGGACAGCGGGTCATGCGCGGACGTCTGGTCGGTGACGACGTCGATGGTCAGCTCGCCGGCCTTGTGACGGCGCAAGAGTTCCGGGAACACCTCGGCAGCGTTTCCGACGTAGCCCACGGACCAACCGCGGCGCGCTTCCTTGGCCTTGACGACCTTGGCGATCGCGGCGTCGAGATCGGTTTCGACCTCGTCCAGGTAGCGCTTGCCGGCACGGCGGCGCAGGCGGCTCTCGTCGACGTCGACGATCAGGCACGCGCCGCCGTTGAGGGTGACAGCCAAGGGTTGGGCGCCGCCCATGCCGCCGCAACCGCCGGTCAGGGTCAGGGTCCCGGCCAGCGGGCCTTCCGTGGAGCCTTCGGCGACGGCGGCCAGGCGACCGGCAGCGTCATGCCTTGCGGCCCCGAGTTTGTTCCCGACGGCGGCAAACGTCTCGTAGGTGCCCTGCAGGATCCCCTGGGTGCCGATGTAAATCCAGGACCCGGCGGTCATCTGCCCGTACATCATCAGGCCTTCGGCCTCGAGGCGCCGGAACTCGGGCCACGTTGCCCAATCGCCCACGAGGTTGGAGTTGGCCAAAAGCACCCGGGGTGCCCATTCGTGGGTGCGGAAGACGCCGACGGGCTTGCCGGACTGGACCAGCAGGGTCTCGTCCTTCTCCATGGTTTCCAGGGTGCGGGTGATCGCGTCGAACGCGGCCCATGAACGGACGGCACGGCCTGTGCCGCCATAGACGACCAGGTCATCCGGGTGTTCGGCGACCTCCGGGTCCAGGTTGTTCATCAGCATGCGCAAAGGCGCCTCGGTCTGCCAGGACTTGGCAGTGAGCTTGGTGCCGCGGGCGGCCTTGACCGGACGGGCTCCGGTGGTGAAATCGGCGGGTGCCATGATGACTCCTTCGTCTCTGGAGGTTGCTGGATGTAAGTCCTTCTGTATCCAGTAGAGCCCCTCCGCATCCTTCTTGGAACGGCTTTATGAAGGGTCCTGTCCGGAATACCAGACTCAACTGACTCGCAGTTAATGTCGTTTTGAGGGCTCATAACGACAACGATTGCGAGCTAGTTGGGTGGGGTTGCCGGGAGGCTAGGCGGGGCGGCCGTGGATGCGCACCGACAGCTCGTCCGCCGTCTTTTGGATTCGTGCGGCGAGGGCGGGCCAATCCTCGGCTGGCACCCGGTCCTCGAGGAAGGTCACGGCGACTGCCGCCGTCGGCCATCCCAAATGGTCGGTGACGGCGGCAGCCACCGAGCCGAAGCCGGGGGTGACTTCGCCGTGTTCGGTGGCGTAGCCGCGCTGACGGACTTGGTCCAGGTGCGAGGACAGGGCCGAGTACTTCATGATGGGCGATTCCATCTCGTGCCGGGCCGTGAATGCCGCCGCATTCGGATACAGGGCCCTCACCTGCGATTTCGGCAAGGCGGCCAGGATGGCGCGGCCGCTGGCAGTGAGGTGGCTGGGAAGCCGGACCCCGACGTCGGTCACCAGGGACGGACGGTTCTTGGCGCGCTCCTCCACGATGTACAGCACGTCGCGGCCATGGAGCACCGCCAAATGCGCGCTCTCGCCGATTGAATCGACGAGGGCGGCCAGTACGGGGCGGCCGAGCCGGGACAACGGCTCTTGCCGCGAGTACGCCGAACTGAGTTCAAAGGCACTGATGCCCAGCCCGTAACGCTGCTCCTCATGAAGGTGCAAGACGAAGCCGTTGGCCTCCATGACGCCAAGCAGGTGATAGACGCTGGATCGGGGCAGGTCCAGCGCAGTGGCTATGTGGGACGCCGCCATCGGGCCGCGTCGGGAAGCGAGCAGCTTCAGGATGCGCAAAGTGTTCTCGGCGGCGGGAACCTTGGAAGCGGCCCGGCGTTGGGTGGACGACTGTATGGTCATAGCTCCTCTTCGAGTCCACGGAAGTATCCGGACGCCCGGCTGGCGCAGGCCATCAGGCGGGCGTCCGTGATCCCGTACTTAAGCGTGCGCCCCCTACGAAGGGTCGCAAGGCCAATCACAAACCCAATTGTCTGGAATACCAGACAATTGCGATCCTATTGGATCAGACATGCTTTAGCCGGTCCCGTCATGTCCCCACAGACCCGGCAACCCCGTTGGCTGCCGCCTTGGCGGCAATGTGGATGTCAAACAACCTGCCGGAGGTACGCGGGTCCCCGCCCAAGAGTTCCTGGATCTTGTTCAGGCGCTTGTGCATGGTCTGCCGTTCAATGTTTAATGTCGCGGCGGAAGCCGTCGTGTTGCATCCCAATCCCAGCCAGCAAACCAGCGTTGCCAGCAGGTCCGTGCCATGCTTCCGGTCCCACTCCAGCAACTCCCCCAGACTTGAGCGCACATATAAGTCCAAAAATGCAGGATCGGGCACCGCACCGAATATTCGCCGGCCCAGGAACTCCATGGCGTCAAGCACTTGGCCCACGGCTGGCATGTCGAGTCCCAGGATTTCCCGTGCCTCCACATAAGACTCATGCGCACTGAGGCCGTCAACCACGTTCGGCCCGAAGGACGCGCAGATGTCAGAGCCGCCCACAGCCTCCCGCGCCGCCATAATCAGCGCTTCGCGCGCCGCCCGTGCATTGTTCGGTCCCAGGGCGAAAAGCACCACCAGCTCCCCGTCCCGCAGGTGTGATTTCACGTTCACTCCCCCAGCACGCAGGGCACGTTCGACGGCGGAGAAGTTGACTTCCCCCCTGCCGGGCGTTCGGAATACGGCCACAACCGCTCCATGGCCGGGCTGCAGCCCGGACTGCAGCCACATCCGCCGGACGTCGGCCGGGTCTCCACCCTCGATCACCGACTCCAGCAGGCGCGCCTCGGCCACTTGGGCCGGCGTGGGGCGGAAGGCCTGCGCCAAAGCCAGGGCCAGGATGCCGGACAGTCGGTCGGCCGCCAGCTCCAACAGGAAGGGATCCGGCGACGGGGACCGCAGCGTGAGCTGGGCAGCAAGCTGCCCGCCGACCACAATGTCGGCCACGGCCATTGACCCCTGCTGTTCAACCGCGCTGCCCGCATGGCCCAGCGGCAGTCCATCAACAGCGGCCAGCGACACCTGTGCCGCCAA
Source organism: Arthrobacter methylotrophus (assembly GCF_039539965.1). Classification (NCBI taxonomy): domain Bacteria; kingdom Bacillati; phylum Actinomycetota; class Actinomycetes; order Micrococcales; family Micrococcaceae; genus Arthrobacter; species Arthrobacter methylotrophus. Next base: position 4,209,761 of record NZ_BAABED010000001.1, read on the forward strand.
CCCCGTCGCCACCAGTCCAAGTATGGTGGGCAGGTGGGGGCCCCTGTCGGTGATCTGGCGTGCAATCCGGCGGGAGATGTCGTCAACCACGAGGTGGGCATCCGCCTGTTCATTGACCACCCTGCGGTTCACCGCCTCGGCAATGTCAACGAACGGCGCCACCGCGCGCAGTTCGATCAACGGCAGCCCGCTCTCATTGGCGGCGGCAATCAGCCCGTCCGGCAGCGGGGCCACCCGACCGGCCGTCTGCACGGCCAGGGCCGTGACGTTCCGCCCCGCCAGGCTGCGGACATAATCAAGCTGCTCGCCCGCAGGAAGGGCCAGTAGCGTCTCGCCACCCGAGAGCAGCAGCTCCCCTCCGCGCAGGAGCGGGGCAATTTCGAGCACCTCGCTTGAATGCACCCAGCGGACGACTCGCGCCAGCGTACCCGGGACATTGCTGCACAGCCGCGGGTCCGCGGCGGACATGGGCGCCGAGGCAAGGACTTCAGCAAGGGTGATCATGGACGTCCAAAGATTGGATGGCGACATTTAGTCATCTGATAATGAATAAGTGTACTCATTATGTCTCTGTATTGTGGGCCAAGTCACCAATAGGCTGGAGCAAGATTGCATTCCCCTCACAATGTAGTGAATCGAGTACGGCATGAACCGCACCAAACAACGGTCGAACGAATCGGCGACCATCGAGGTCGAAGATGTTCTGCAGCCCATCCCTGAATCGGCACGAACCAACAAACTCTCAGGCCAGTTCTGGATCTGGGCGGGAGCCAATGTCGCCCCCATCAACTGGATTCTCGGGGCCCTCGGCATCCAGCTTGGCCTGGGCCTCCGTGACACCCTCATCGTGTTGATCGCAGGAAATGCCATTGGCATGGCCGGCTTTGGATTCTTCGTCATCCTTGGCCAGCGGACGGGCGCCACAGGCATGCTCCTGGCACGCGGGGCCTTCGGCCGGCGCGGCGCCTACCTCCCGGCCGCCATCCAGGCGACCATCGCCATTGGCTGGTCCGCCGTGAACACCTGGGTCATCCTGGACCTGGTCATGGCCCTGTTCGGCATGATCGGCTGGGTGGACCCAAGCCAGCGCAACCTCTTGGTTCGCATCGCCGTTGCGGCCGTCATCATGAGTATTCAAGTGGCCATCTGCTACCGCGGATACCGGGCCATCGCCAAGTTTGAACGCCTCACAATGCCACCAACCATCATCGTCCTGGTTGCGATGTCCATCATCGCCTGGACACACCTTGACATTAATTGGGGCTACGCGGGCCCCGCCGGAGCAGTTTTGGAGGGCATGCCGCGAATCGCCGCTATGTCCGCGATCATGACCGTCATCGGCATCGGGTGGGGAATCGGTTGGTTCACCTACGCCCCGGACTACTCCCGCTTCGTTAGCCGCAAGGTCAAGCCGGCCAAGCTGTTCACGGTCAGCGTCCTGGGCCAGTTCCTGCCTGTAGTCTGGCTGGGCATCCTTGGCGCCAGCCTCGCAACAAAGAACGGCTCGGCCGATCCAGGGGAACTGATCGTCTCCAACTTCGGTACCATGGCCATCCCGGTGATCCTGCTGGTGATTCACGGCCCTATCGCCACCAACATCATCAACCTCTACACGTTCGGCGTCGCTTTCCAGGCACTGGATGTAAAGATCTCCCGACGCAAGCTATCGATCCTCGTCGGCATCTTGTCCATGGTTGCCGTCATAGCCTTCATGTTTGCCGAGGACTTTGCGACGATACTCGATACTTGGCTCGGGACCATTGTGGCTTGGGTGGCCACCTGGGGTGGCATCATGGCCGTCCACTACTTCATTTTTGAGCGCCACCACAAGGACTATTCCTACCTGTTCCTGGATTCAAAGTCCACGGCCCTGAAATCCGTCAATCCCATAGCATTCATCGCCTTCTTCGCAGGCATCATCATGACCTGGATGTTCATGTACGGCGGGATCCCGGCCCTCCAAGGCCCTATCGCCACGGCCATGGGCGGCATCGATCTGTCCTGGCTGGCCGGCACCCTCACCGCATCGGTCGTCTACTTCGCACTCGGCTACCCCCGCTTCCGCAAGCGCATCAAGGCGGGAGTGCCACTCGGCATCCGGGTTGGACTGGATGAGGATGCCGTGCTGGCTGAGCACGGTGACGCCTGCGAGGAAAAGGTTCCGGCTCCCGAGCCGGCGCTCACGGCCTAAGACCTTCCCCACCACCCACCCGGCCGCCGAAGTACCTGCCATTGGCCAGCGGCCTTTACCGAGGAACACCCCCAATATGAACAAGTCAGTATTTCTGGAAGACCTGGACGCCTTTACCTACCGCGAAGCCCTGGCGTCCGGAGAGGCGATAGTCCTCATCCCTGTCGGTTCGCTAGAGCAGCACGGACCGCACCTGCCGCTAGGAACGGACACTATCCTGTCTTCGCATTTCGCAGAGGGTGTCGCCAAACGCCTCGGGGCACTCGTTGCCCAGCCCATCGCCTATGGGTACAAGTCACAGCAGAAGTCCGGCGGCGGCAATCACCTCCCCGGAACCACCAGCCTGGACGGTGCCGCACTCATCGGTGTCGCGCGCAATCTGGTCAAGTCCTTCCTTAACCAAGGCGTCCGGCACGTGGTCTTTATCAATGGGCACTTTGAGAACTACCAGTTCCTCTACGAGGGGATCGACCTGGCCTTGGAAGAGCTGGGAATCGGCCCGGGGGCGGAACAGAGCGTGCTGCTGCTTTCCTACTGGGACTTTGTCAGCCAGGACACGCTGGCCCGGGTCTACCCCGACGGCTTCCCGGGTTGGGAGATCGAGCACGGCGGTGTCCTGGAAACCTCGCTCATGCTCCACCTTGAGCCGGCTCGTGTGGCCATGGACCGGCTGGTCGATGGCCCCGCCGCCGTTCTCCCCCGCTTCGACCGGCTCCCCGTAGTGCCGGAGCGGACGCCGGCCACCGGCTGCCTTTCATCGGCAGCCGGGTCCAGCGCGGACAAGGGCGTACTGCTCTACGGCCAAGTTACCGACCACCTCGCCCTGGAACTGGCCGGCGAGCTGCTTGGCCAACCCGCAGTCATACCGGTCTAGGCTGCGTTCCTCTTTACAGGCGTAGATAGGAAGGCAGGCTGCAATCGACCAGGGCCTGCAGACTTCACGCTCCATGGCCCCTGCATCGCGCGGCAGCGTCTGAGAACCGAGACAACAATGTGCCGTGAGACCCATCACAACCCGCCGCGAAATGGTGTGCTGGATACCAGTCCCCTCCCAATGACGAGAAGGTATTCGTATGCAGCAGGCACCAACAGCCGTCAGGACACCAGCGGTCCAAGCCGTCGAAGGCATGGTAAGCACTGTTCTCAGCCGCGGCCTCAACGTCCGCCACATCCGCTTTATGGCCCTCGGATCGGCCATCGGAACAGGGCTCTTCTACGGCTCTGCTTCCGCCATCCAAAAGGCAGGCCCGGCCGTCCTGTTCGCGTACATCATCGGTGGCGCCGCCGTCTTCATGGTGATGCGGGCCCTCGGCGAAATGGCTGTCCGCCATCCAGTCTCCGGCTCATTCGGCCAGTACGCCAGCCGCTACCTCGGACCGCTCGCCGGGTTCATCACCGGCTGGACCTATGTCTTCGAAATGGCCATCGTGGCGATCGCGGACGTGACCGCCTTCAGCATCTACATGGGCTTCTGGTTCCCGCACGTGGACCGATGGATCTGGGTCCTGGCGATTATCCTGCTCCTTGGCGCCATGAACCTCCTGAGCGTCAAGGTTTTCGGGGAGCTTGAGTTTTGGTTCTCCCTCATCAAGGTGGTGGCGATCATTGCCATGATTGCGGGCGGGGCGGGGATCATCGTGTTCGGCTTCCACTCGGGCGACGGCGGTGTGGCACCAGGTGTGGGGAACCTCGTTGACCACGGAGGCCTGTTCCCGAACGGCTTCGAAGGGCTCCTGGCCTCGTTCGCCGTCGTCATGTTCGCCTTTGGCGGGATCGAAACGATCGGCATCACCGCAGGCGAAGCCGCCGACCCCAAGAAAGTCATTCCGCAGGCCGTCAACACGGTGCCGGTGCGCGTCCTGCTGTTCTACGTCCTCACCCTCGGCGTGCTCATGAGCCTGTTCCCTTGGAACGAGATCGGAAACAACGGCAGCCCGTTCGTGCAGATCTTCAGTGGCCTCGGCATCCCCGCCGCTCCCCACATCCTCAATGCGGTGGTCATCACGTCGGCGCTGTCCGCCATTAATAGCGATATTTTCGGCGCCGGACGCATCCTCTTCGGACTCTCCCAGCAGGGACATGCTCCGAAGAGCTTCGGCAAGATCTCGCGCCACGGGGTTCCATGGATGACCGTGGTCCTGATGGGCGGCATCCTCCTGGTGGGCGTGGTGCTCAACGCCGTGATCCCCGAAAACGTGTTCCTGGTGATTGCCTCCATCGCAACCTTCGCGACGGTGTGGGTGTGGGTCATGATCCTCGCATCGCACGTCGCCATGAAGCGGGAGATCAAGCTCAGGGGCTTACCGGCGTCGGAATTCGCATCTCCCTGGTGGCCGGCCGCGTCGGTGTTGACCATCGCCTTCATGGCCTTGGTAATCGTGATTCTTGGCGTCTTCGAGGACACCCGCGTTGCCTTATATGTGGGCGCATTATGGCTCGGGCTGCTGGTGCTGGCCTACAGGTTGTGGGTCCGCGGTGGCGGGCTTATGCGGGCGGAACTGGTCGATGAAACTTCTCAGCCGGCCGGAATCCAATCCACGCGCGAATCTGAATCATAGACCCGGCAGACACGCACTCCGTCCTGGGAAGGACCATCGACAAGCTTCGTGGTGATCTTCATCAGGACGTCGTACGACGCCTTTCCGGAGGCCGCCGTTGACCGTGCCGGGGTTCCGGAGAAGGCGACGGAAACAATGGTGAATGGCCGGGGCACCACCGTTCCGGTCACGATTGAAGAGTGGCTGGCATCGCTTTGCAGCCGGGCTGTGCAAGCATTCTCGATGCGCTGGACCCCCGAGGCGTCGAGCCCCGGTGCTGCCGGAGCCGGCACGGCGGGAACAGGCGCAGCCGACGCTGGTGTAACCGGAACGTCAGGCTTCGCGCTGCCCGGAGCGGACGCCGCCGGGGTCGCGGCCTGACTTGAGGGCGCAGCGCTGACTGAGGGGTTGGCGGCAGCACCGGCGCTCGGCGCCTTGGCGGAGCCCGTTGCGGAGGGCGCCGCGCTTGCGGTGGCCGACGGCGGGGCGCCGGCATCTGCGTGGGATGCTGTCTGTGTGGCGTTGAAGGTGATCGCGCCGGCCAATCCCACCGCAACCACGCCCGCAACCACGATTCCTGCTTTTGCCGCTTGTTTCATTGTTCCCAGCTCATTTCCCTGACCTTTGCGCGGCCAACGGCCGTGCCCTCCCATACGTGAAGCTCCCGATGTTTCACATTGCCGGCGCCCCGACCGTGTCGTACATGGCGTAGTCGTCAGTAGTCAGCGTGCCGTTGCTGAAAAGGTTCAGGCCGAAGCTCACGGCTGTGGCACCGTCCGGTAGCACGGGAGTGGTGAAGCTGGCTTGGGTATAGGTGTCCGACGCCGCCAGCCAGGGACTCGAGGTCCAATAGACCCAAGTGCCCGTAGCATCCCGGTAGTACACCGTAAACTGGGTCACCGCCGTCGACGTGTACCAGGTCCTGAGCGAATAGCTGTGGCCGGCGATGGCCGGCGGAGCGCAGCTGCCGTTGTCCATTGTCTGGAGCAGTTTGGCGTCGCCGTCGGTGTAACCACTGACAGTGAGTTGGACCGCCGTCGTGCCGCTGTGCGCAGCTGGCACGGTGCTGAAGCCCGGGGTGTTCGTTCCATAGCCCCCGGTCTGCCAGCATTGCGGTGCCCAGCCGATTCCCGCCGTCTCAAGGCCGGCGTTCTGCACCAGGTTGGTGCCGGGAGCCGGTGGTGTCGGGGCAGGCGCTGTGGCGGTGTCAAACATTTCGTAGTCATCGGTGATGAGAGTGCCGTTGCTGAAGAGGTTCAAGCCGAAGCTGATTCCGTTTGCTCCCGCCGGGAGTGCGGGCGTGGTCCACGCAGCCTTTTGGTAGCTCGTCGCCGCAGCAAACCATGGGCTGGATGTCCAGTACTTCCAGGAGCCCAAGCCAGTTCTGTAGTACAGGGTGAATTGCGTGGGCACGGTGGACGTGTACCAGGCTCCGATGTTGTATTGATGCCCCTCAGTTGCGGTGGGCGAGCACCCGCCCAGGTCCAGGGCCGGCAACAATTTCGCGTCGCCGTCCACGTAACCGGTCATCACGAGCTTCTCGGCGACCGCGCCCGTCCGGCCAGGGCTGACCACGGAGTAGCTGGGCGTATTGGTGCCATAGCCACCGGCGAACCAGCATTGCGGCATTCCGCTCACCAGGGTCTCCAGCCCAGGGTTCTGCACAAGGTTGCCACTAGGTGCCTGGGGAGGCACCGCCGGGCCGGCGACCAGCGGCTTGACCGCTCCGCCGATCACTTGGTTGACGGTCTTCACCGTGGTCGTTGCGGGACGTGCCTTGAGCCATGTCAGGAATTGGTCGAAGAGGGCTGGTTGGATGTTCAAGGGGTCCGTGCTGTTCGCATCAATGTGGTGGAAGGTCAGCTGCACCCAGCCGCCGGCCGCCTCGGCTTGGGTGACCGAGGTCTGCAGATCCGCCAGCGTCCACGTGGAATCCACCTCATCGGGCGCCGCGGTGTTGTAGGGATTGGCCGGCGGCATCGTCTCAGCCAGGGCGCAGGTGGAACAACTGAAGCGCGTCTTGATATCACCAAGGCCACGGGCGCTGTTGTAGCCGCAACCCTGCGCGATGGTCTCGGCCGCTGCGTTCTCCGAAGCAAAGGGGTAGGCGAAGTCGGTGATCGAGAACCCCCAGTTGCTCAGGTTCACCCTGTCGTTGCAGATCTGACGCTTGGCTTCGTCCGCAGGCAAGGTGATCAAGTCGGGGTGGGTTACGGTGTGACCGCCGATCTCGTTGCCGTCCGCGACAAGTCCGTGGAGGTCCGCAACGGACAGGTAGCCGGGATTGTCCGTGAATCCGGAGGTGATGAAGAACGTCCCTGCCATGCCTTGGGCCTTCATCGTTTGGGCCGCGTTCAGCTGGTCCGCATTCCCGTCGTCGAACGTCAGGGAAACCACGGTGGGATTGGCAGCTTGCGCGGCGGGGGCCGCCACTACCAGCCCGACGCTGGCCAGGGCGATGGCGGCAACGGCCGCGATCGCACGGGAACGACGACGGCGGGAGCCCGCCGTCGGAATGACCCGCGGCTTGAGCTTCTCTTGAGTGGACGGATTGGACAAGTTCATAGACAGACCCCATCTGGCTGCGGCTCAAGGAACCGTAACGGCACGCAGAACGGGGATACCGAACAGCCCCCGGAACTGACGGAACATTTGCCTTGAGCCTAGGGACCGTTCGCCCGGCCTGGCATGCGTGGCGCCTACCCGTCTTTTGCCGGTACTACTCGGCTCACCACTTGCGGAGGCCGAGGATCCATCCGAGTAGTTGACTAAGTGCCGTGAGTGGCCTGTGTGGCAAAACGGGTGAAAGTCACTCCTGCGTCGCGAGTGTTAGGCGCCTACCGTGGGCACAACCGGGCTGGAAGGAGTGGTTCTCATGCTTGATCCCCGATCAAGAGACACCCTAGGGGTGTTGGTGCCTGTTTTGCAGTGGCGCCGATTCGTGCTGAGCCCACGACTGCGCCAAGCACTTTCCCGGGCAGCGGAGCTGGCCAAAGCGGCGTCGTCCCCTTTCAAAGTTGGCGACTACGTGTCCGGTGACGATCCTTTCAACGGCTGCCAGGAAGGCGTAGTAACCGCCATCAACGGCTCATCGATCGGGTTGCGGACAACCGCCCCCACGGCCGGGGCTGTTGTCTACTACGACTACCGCCAGTTGCGGAAGCCGTGGTGAACATGTCCGCCGCCGGCTTTCCAGCCAACCGTTTCATGACAATCGCAGAGGTCGCCGAGGCCTTGCGGGTATCCAGGATGACTGTTTACCGCCTCGTGAATTCGCACGCTATCCATGCAGTCCGCTTCGGGCGGTCCTACCGCGTTCCGGAATCGGCGGTGGAGTCCTACATTGAACATGCTGCCGTGGACGAGGCCGAGCAAAAGGCGCGCGACGACGGCCGCCAGCAGCACGATTGACAGGCGCCGACGTTAGGACGTTGCACAGACCACGCGGTTCCGCCCGAGGGACTTCGCCTGGTACAGGGCTTTATCAGCGGCCGCGATCATGTGCGTTATCTCGGCGTCGTTCGCCGTGCTGGGCGCGATGCCGTAGCTCACAGTGGGGAATGTGATGCCCTCCGAGGACTTTGCCGCGGCCAAACGGCGGCTGATTTCGCTCGCAACGATCTCGGCGCTCTCCACGTTGGCTCCTGGAAGCAGGATGGTGAATTCCTCTCCGCCATACCGTCCGACGAGATCCGTGTTGCGGACCGAGGCCCGGCACGCGGCGGCAAATGCCTGGATGGCCGTGTCGCCCGCGGCGTGGCCATGGCTGTCATTAACGGCCTTGAAGTGGTCGAGGTCGGCAAGGATCAAAGTGGAGACCGAGCCTGCAGAGTGCAATCTGTTGATTTCCTGCGTGGCCAACTCCATGAAGGCCGTGCGGTTGAGGAGCCCCGTCAGGCCGTCGTGTGTTGCGCGTTCGTTCAGCCCATTAATCAGCTGCTCGTTGCTCAGCGCCGTCATGCTGAAGGACACCGAGACCAGCAGCACCAAGGTGACTACGCTGGTGCTTGCCGAGCTGAGATAGGTGCCGAAGTCCGGCCCGTCGGGTCCTTCCACGAGGTACGCGACCCCTTGGCAGAGAAAGAATGCGGCGAGGACTCCCGCGGCCGCTGCCAGGGACCGGTGGGCGTGTGATGCGCTGGGCTTCAAACGCCACAGTTCAACCGTTGCCAAGCCCATGCCCATGGACATCATGGCCAGATACACGAGTCCGCCGGACCATACATTCGTTGCAGGGTTCTCGAGCGCAGCGGCCACAGCGGTGACGATGGGTCCCGTGAGGAGCTGCCACCACGGCATCGGGAGCAAACGCAACGAACGCGAACCCGCCCACACGCTGAAGGACCCCGACACCAGCAAAGTGCTGCCAAGGGGGACCGCCCAGATTTGCTGTGACGTCCCGCTGAGCAAGTACGCCACGTTCCCCGAAAGAAGGAACACCAAGGCGAGGCACCACCAGCCGCTATACGGAGAGCGGGTCCGGCGGAACGCACCGAAAAACAGCAGGCAGAGGGTAAACGCGACGACACCCAGAGCTATCTTCAGACTGACCGGATCGAGACCCATATTCGCTTCCCCTCGTGCGATACAAGCCTACGGCACCACAGATGATTCGCCCCGGTAACCACCATCGAACCGTTGCCGGGCCGAGCCGGCGTCAGCGGGCGGACCAGCCCCCATCCATGGTGTAGCTTGCCCCGGTGACCATACCGGCGTCGTCGGACGCTATCCACGCGGCCAGCGACGCTACTTCCTCCGGCTCCACGAGGCGCTTCACTGCTGACTCCGTCAGCATGACCTTCGCGAGGACCTCCGACTCCGGGATATCGTGCAGCAGGGCCTGGTCCGCGATCTGCTTCTCGACGAGGGGCGTACGTACGTACCCCGGATTGATGCAATTGGAGGTGACTCCATGCTGCCCGCCTTCGAGCGCGGTGACTTTGCTTAGACCCTCGAGTCCGTGCTTCGCCGAGACATACGCGCTCTTGAACGGCGATGCCCGCAGCCCGTGGACCGAAGAAATGTTGATGATCCGGCCGAAGCCGTTGGCGTACATGTGCGGAAGTGCGGCTCGGATGAGCAAGAAGGGCGCCTCGAGCATGAGGGTCATGATGCGGCGGAAGTCTGCCGGTTCAAACTCCTCGATGGGAGCAACCTTCTGGATGCCGGCATTGTTGACGAGGATGTCGCAATCCAGGCTGAGGCCCGCCAACGCTTCCGTGTCGAGCAAGTCGACGGCCCAGGCGGTGCCGCCCAACGTGTCGGCGAGCGCCGCGGCTCCGGCCGCATCGACGTCGGCCACTACAACCTTCGCGCCGCGGGCGGCGAGGGCTGTAGCACATGCTGCCCCGATGCCGCTCGCCCCGCCGGTGACCAGGGCCTTGCGGCCTTCCAGGGTCATGCTCGGACACCCACGGGAAGGCCGTGGCGAATGGCATCGGCGTTGTCGACGTCTTCAAGCGCGACGCCGCGGGTCTCCTTGAGCGTCAGCACGACGACGGCGGTAATGGCGCATGAGATCACCAGGTAGACGGCAGTGGGAAGCCATGACCCGGTGTCCTTGAGCCACTCGGTCGCGAGGAGCGGGGCCAGCGAACCAGCGAAGATCGACGTGACCTGCGAGCCCAGGGAAACGCCCGAGTAGCGCATGCGGGTGGGGAAGAGCTCGGTCATGATGGCCGGCTGTCCCGCGTACATGAAGGCGTGGAGGCACAGGCCGATGGTCACGGCGGCAACGATCACCACGGGGTTCTTGGTGTCGAACATGGGGAAGGCGAAGAACGGCCAGGTGGCACCGCTTATGGCACCGATCAGGTAGACCGGCTTGCGCCCCCAGGTGTCTGCCAGCCTGCCTAGCTGGGGGATGATCACGAAGTGGGCGACGTGTGCGATCAACAGGGCGAGCAGCAAGGACGAGGTGTCGTACTTGTCCACGGCTTTGAGGTAGACGATGGAGAAGCTCACCACGAGGTAGTACATGATGTTCTCGGCGAGCCTCAGTCCCATGGCCTGCAGGATGCCCTTGGGGTACTTGCGGATGACTTCGCCGACGCCGTAGCTCACGGCCTGTTCTTTCTCCACCTGGGCTTTTGCCTCAAGGAAGATCGGTGCTTCGGTCACGTGGGTGCGGATGTAGTAGCCCACGAAGACGATCACGGCGGAGAGCCAGAAGGCCACACGCCATCCCCAGCCGAGGAAGGCTGCGCTGCTGAGGGTAGTGGACATGATGAACAGGACCAGCGTGGCGAGGAGGTTGCCAACCGGCACGGCGGCCTGCGGCCAGCTCGACCAGAATCCGCGGGACTCCTTGGGGCTGTGTTCTGCCACCAGGAGCACGGCGCCACCCCATTCGCCACCCAGCGCGAAGCCCTGGATAAAGCGGAGTGCCACGAGCATGGCCGGCGCCCAGTACCCGAGGTCGGCGAAACCGGGCAGGCAGCCCATGAGGAAGGTGGATACGCCGACAATCACGATGGTGAGCTGAAGTGTGGGTTTGCGGCCGAGCCTGTCGCCGATCTGGCCGAAGACGATGCCGCCCAACGGCCGGGCCACGAATCCCACCGCGTACGTCAGGAATGCTTGGATGATGCCGTCGAGATCGTTGCCGGTGGGCGGGAAGAAGTACTTGCCGAATACCAGCGTCGCTGCGGTGGCGTACAGGAAGAATTCGTACCATTCCACCACGGTGCCCACCATCGAGGCGGCGACGATCGTCTTGAGGCCTGTGCCTTTGCTTGAGGCCGTGGCGCCTGCGGAGCGTTGTCCTACGCTCATCTCCAACTCCTTAGTGTCTGCGCTGACACGCGTTGTGATCCACAACACGAAATGCTCCACTGAGTATTGCCGCACATTTCTGTCGCTTCAATGGCCAAAAAGGCACCAAGTATGTGCAGAATTGCAGATATGAACCCGAATCCCGACGACCTTCTGGTCCTCCTCGCCGTATCGCGCTCAGGAAAGTTCACGACGGCGGCCCAAGCCCTGGGGCTGAACCACACCACCGTTTCCCGAAGGATCGCCGCGCTCGAGAAAGCGCTCGGCGGCCGGGTCCTGGCGCGGGCAGCCGGAGGCTGGGAAGTGACGGAGCTCGGAGCCGAGGCAGTGGGCGTAGCCGAGCGGATCGAAGCTGCGGTGGGCACGCTGGGACCGGAGGACCGCGCACCGGACCCCATTGCCGGCGTCGTACGCATGACCGCAACCGACGGTTTCAGCGCGTACATCGCGGCGCCCGCCGTGGCGCGCTTACGGCGCGTGCACCCCGGGCTCACGGTCGAGATCATCACCGTGACCCGCCGGGCGCTCCAGCAGCGTTCCGGCCTGGACGTCGAGGTTGTGGTGGGCGAACCCCAAGTGCACCGGGCCGAGGCGTTGCTGTTGGGCGAGTACATGCTGGGGATGTATGCCTCGCGTGAGTACTTGGCCTTTCACGGCGTGCCCGGCACCGTGGAAGAGCTGACGCAGCATCAACTGGTCTATTTCGTGGACTCGATGCTGCAAGTGGACGATCTCGACGCCCCTCGCCGGCTGGTCCCCTCCATGCGCGATGGCTTGAGCTCCACCAACGTCTTCGTCCACGTGGAGGCGACGCGCGCCGGGGCAGGCATCGGCTTCCTGCCGTGCTTCATGGCCGACCGGCACGCGGACCTTGTGCGGCTGCTGCCCTCGGACTTCGCTGAGCTGCTCCCCTACTGGATGGTCCTCCGGCCCGACTCGATGCGCCGCCCGGCCGTTGCCGCCGTCGTGCAGGCCCTGCGAGAGGAGACGGCCGCGCACCGCGAGCTCCTGCTCGCCCGCCGCTAAACCCCGCTCACGGCCGGGACTAACCCCCGCGCGAACTGGCAGTTGATGCCCTTAAATTCGCGTTTCAAGGGCATCAACTGCCAGTTCGCCCCTGTGTTTCGGCAGGGGGTCGTGCCGGACCTGGGCTCCGACGGCGAACGCCCGGACCTTGGCATCGTTCCAGATGTGCGCGGGAACAGCTCCGCCGAGCAGCTTCCGGGCCAGTTGAGGATCGTCCCCGAAGGGTTCGTGGCTCCCCGCCATGATCATGTTGCCGTACCGGCGCCCCTTGAGCATGGCGGGATCGGCGATGATCATGGTGTGCGCGAACGTGTCCGCGATGGTAGCGGCGTCCTCGCGGGCGTTCTTGAGGTCCGGGGCATCGCCGGAATTCACCACATAGAGCCCACCCGGAGCCAGCACCCTCTGCGCGTGATCGTTGAATTCGCGGGTTGTCAGTGACCTGGGAGTGAAGGCGCCGGCAAAGACGTCCCGGATGATGAGGTCCCGGGTGTCCGGAGTGAGGCTCTCGGTGACCTCCCTGGCTTCGCCCACGCGGATTCGAAGCAAGGGGGCCTTGGGGAGATCGAACCAACCACGGACGTATTCGGCCAGCTTGCCGTCGAGCTCCACCACCACTTGGCGCGCATCCGGGTAAGCGGCATGGAAGTACCTGGCGAGTGAGCATGCTCCCCCGCCAAGATGCAAGGCGCGCAGCTTCGGCCGCGACTCGGGCGGCCACTTGGATTCGACCAGGGCCGCAATCCAACGCATGTACTCGAAGTCCAGGAACAACGGCTCTGCAACATCGATGTGCGAACTCATCACGCCGTTGATCCTCAAGAGCCAACCGTTGGAGTTGTCCGGGTCGGCGACGAGTTCGCAGTCACCGGTGTCGATGTAATACACGCCCTCCACCGGACCGTTGGGCTTCGTGCCGGCCGGTACCTCAATGACCCCGGCGACTTGTCCGGCGATCCTGCCCTTGCCACGCTTTGCCACTACAGCAGCCCTCTTCCGGTCATGCTTCAACCCTAATTGACGCGGGGGTCAGGGATTCAACGCAGTTAGCGTCAGACCACCAGGGCAATCGCGAAGCCGTCCCACCCCTTGGATCCAACCGTTTGGATGGCCGTTGCATCGAGGCGCGGATCCTTGCCCATCATTTCCAAGGCGCTCACGATGCCCGGAGCGTTCACCTCGTCCATGGAGGGATCCAGGATGGCGCCCTCCCAGATGACGTTGTCCATGACGATCACCGTTCCCGGCCTCCCGAGCCGGATGGCCCAGTCCAGGTAGCTGGAATCGTTCTCCTTGTCGGCATCTATGAAGACGAAGTCGAACGGGCCGTCCCGGGCAGGATCCTCGGCCAGCGCAGCGAGGGTCTCCAACGCCGGCCCGATCCGGATGTCCACCTTGTGGCCGATCCCTGCCATGTCCACGTTCGCTCGGGCAACCTCAGCGTGCTTCGGCAGGTATTCGCACGTGACCAGGCGTCCGTCGTCGGGCAGTCCCTGCGCCATCCAGATCGCGCTGAACCCGGCCAAGGTACCGATTTCCAGCACGCGCCGCGCACCGGACAACTGCACCAGCATCTTGAGCAGCTTTCCGGCGTTGGGCGCCACTTCGATGGGCGGCATCCCGGCGTCAAAGGCTGACTGCACCGCGTGCCTTAGCGCCGCATTCGGGCGAACGACGGCGGCGGACAGGTATTCCTCGACGGCCGCCCAGGTGGGCTGGACCTTGTGTTCAAACCTGGCGTGTTCAAGCATGGCCCCAGTCTGGCACCGGGTCCCGGTGGAGGGAAGGACCGGCTATTCGCCTTTCGCGATCGCGTTCTCCAGTCGCTCCACTTTGCCAGTGAGCTCTCCCCTGTACCCAGGCCGGATATCCGCCTTGATGACCAGGGAAACCCTGCTTCCATATTTTCCGACCGCCTCGGTGGCGCGCTTGACGACGTCGAACACCTCATCCCATTCGCCCTCGATGGTGGTGAACATCGAGTCCGTCTGGTTCGGGAGCCCCGATTCGCGGACGATCTTCACGGCCTCGGCAACGGCGTCGTGCACCGAGCCATCGACGGATACGGCGCCAGCAGCGGGCTGGCCGGACGGGGCAACTGAGAAGGCAAGCAACATGAAACCAGTCTTTCACGCGCAAGAATGTCACAAAAGTGACGGAAGCCCCTCCGTTGCTACTGTGAGCAGCATGGACCGGCCCGTAGAACGCAAGCCCCTCAGGGCTGATGCTGCACGCAATGTGGACAAGATCATCACAGCAGCACGCCAGTGCTTCCGCGAGCTGGGGCCCGAGGTTCCGCTTCAAACGATCGCGGCCACCGCTGGTGTCGGCCCGGCTACCCTGTTCCGCAACTTCGCTGACAAAGAACAACTCGTCCTCGCCGCACTGTCGAGGGAGCTCAGGCTCCATGTGGACCCGGTCGTGGAAGAGTCCCTCGCGGGCATGGACGCCGCCGTCGGGCTCATCAACGTGATCGACGCCGTGGTGCAGGTTGCCAGCGAAGACGCGAATCTGCTTGGCGCCGTCGCCGGCCGCCGCGGGCTGCTGGTTGGCATCACCGGGGGCTTGATCGACTCCATGGCTGAACTGCTGATGCGCGGCCAAGGGCAGGGTTCGCTGCGCAAGGATATTTCGATCGAGGACATGGTGCGACTTGTTGCCATGCTGATCGGTGCCGTTGACACCATGGAGCAGGGATCCCGCGCATGGGAGCGGCCGGTTGCCCTGCTTGAAGACGCCATCCGCAGCGAACGTCCGTCGCGCCCCCTGCCGCAGCAAACCCCCATCCCGGGGATGGCGTTCGAGTAGATCGATTGCCGGTTAGTGCCAGCCGAGCAGCCGCAGGCAAGCCGCCGCCGCTGATCCGACGATGACCACCACGAGGAAAGGGGCCCGGAGCCACAAGGCGATGGCCCCCGCAGCCAGTGCGCCGAGGCGGGCGTCGAAGGCGAGGGCCTGCCCCGACGCCACCGCGTTGACCACGGTCAGGGATGCCAGCAGGCCGATGGTCATGGTGCCGGCCACGCGCATCATCCGGGGACTCCGCAGCAGCTTCGCGGGCACGAAATAGCCCGAAAGCTTGGTGAAGTACGCAAGTCCACAGGCGACGAGGATCCAAAGCCAGAGGTTCATTCGGCGCTACTTTCCCGACTCTCCTGGCCACCGGGTTCCGCGTGGCCGTGCGCGTAAGGGTCGACGTCGGGCTCCATGCCTTCATCGCTCCGTCCGTGACTGAACCAGCCGATGGCTCCGGCGACTACGGCAGCTACGAGGATGGGCACGCCGGCCGGGACAAACGGTACCGCAATGACGGTTGCCAAGGCAGCAGCTGCGGCAATCGCCCAGGGCTCTCGGCCCTTGAGTCGCGGCCACAGCAAACCCAGGAACGCCGCAACTGCGGCCCCGTCGAGCCCCCATTGCTTGGGATCGCCCAAAGCATCGCCAGCCAAGGCGCCCACTGCCGTGAAGATGTTCCACAGCACGAAAATGCCGATGCCCGCGGTCCAGAAGCCGCGGCGCCGTTCATCCGGAGAGCTTTGGCCCGATGCGGTGGCCGTGGATTCGTCGATGGTGATGTGGGCTTGAGGGTATTTGAGCCAGCCTTTGGGGCGTAACAGCGCGTTCATCTGCATTCCGTAAATGCCGTTGCGCAGTCCCAGCAGGGCGGCCGCGGTCATGGCGGCAACCCCGGATCCGCCACCGGCCACCACACCAATGAACGCGAATTGCGAGCCACCACTGAACATGAAAAGGCTGAAGGTCATGGTCTGCCAAAAAGTGAATCCGGACGCCGAGGCCAACGCCCCGAACGAGACGCCGTAGAGGCCTGTTGCGATGCTGATGGACAGGCCGACCTTCACCGCCGGGGATTCACGGAGTTTCATACGCGTGTTTCGCCCCGGCCAAGCTCCATGCCCACAGGATCAGGGGCAGCTGCAACGGGAGCCGCAACGTATGGATCCGCCGCTCGGACGCGGTTCCGCCAGCACCGTACGCGCGGCGGAGCGCATCCACGTGGCCGGCCAGGAATGCCGTGAACATCAATGCGGTGCCGCGTGCTGCGGCCTTGCGCGTGGCAGGAATCAAGAGCCCGACGGCGGCAGTCGCCTCGAGCAGCCCGCTCACCGCGATCCACTCCTCCCGGGACATGACCGCCAAGGCGCCATTCCGCGGGGTGGTCATGCTGTCGTTGTTTTCGAGGTCGACGTACCCGGTCCCGTCGTCTTCACGGCAAAGGTAGTCCGGGACCACCGAGGTGAAGAATTTTGGCTGCTGGAAGTGCTTCTTGGCGCTGACAAGCAACAGTGCACCCATGGCCACCGCGGAAATTGTCTGGGTTGTCCGGGCGGACCATGAAAAAGGCATGTCTTCATGCAACCACAGGCCCGCCCGACGCGGTAACCGGCGAGTTGCGTCACGCCGTCCTCGCAGCCCAACTGACTGGCAGTTGTTGTCGTTATGACGCCTCAGAACGACAACAAGTGCGAGCTAGTTGGGAACCTCTAACTGGGCGATGACCTGGGCCGGTTTGTTGGTGGTGATCTCGTGAATGCCCAGTCCTTGGCACAGGGCAACATCGTTCTCCGTATCGACGGTCCACACCCGGAAGCGCCGGCCGGATTCCAACCAGCGCTGAACGGTGCGGGCATGCTTGCGAACGTAGTCGATACCCGGGCCGGCGAGCCCAACCTCACAGTCATCCAGGATCCGTTCGCCCTCCTGCTGGGTTGCCTTCATGAGGTTTGCCACGGCTCCCCCTGTGATGACGCCCAGTCCAAGTTCATCGCGGACTTCCTCCACGGTGACGTCGTCCACCAGTTGGCAAATGTGCTCCGCAGGAACGAACTGGAGCAGGTGCTTGACGGAATCCGGGCTGAAGCTCATGAACGAAACCCGGACGTTGTCCAACGTGGACGTCTCCGCGTTCCAGCCTTCGCTGCCCAGAAGCTCCAGTACACGGTCTTCGAGCTTGAGCTGGTAAGGGCTGGGGTGCTTGAGTTCAATGGCCAAGCCGATCTCCCTACCGGCACCGCGCAGGATCTCCAACAGCTCAGGGAGCGTGAGGAACTGGTCCGATTTCGCGCCATATTGCTCTGGGATCCGGGCGCCCTTCCAAGAAGAGAAATCCAGCTGACGCAGCTCCTCGAGTGTCTTATCGGCCACTGGACCCGTCCCGTCCGAGGTGCGGTCCAGATTTGAGTCGTGAAGCAGGACGACCTGCTGGTCCCGGGTCAAGTGGACATCTCCCTCGACGCCGTCGGCGCCGTCGGCGATTGCCTTCAAGTATGCGGCACGCGTGTGCTCCGCGAATGCCGCACTGGCTCCGCGGTGGGCGTAGACCATAGGCCTCGGGTTTTGCTCCGTGCTTTGGTCTGGGCTGTGCTCCATGCTTTGCTCTGTGCGACCGAGCTTGTCATTCGTCATGGAGATACGGTAGCCCACGCCTATGGCAGCCACGGGGCTACGCTGGGCACATGCAGGTGAACTCTGAACAAATCACGGTGACGGACAGCGACAGTGGCCTTCCGGGAGGGGCCCCGCGGCACGGAGGCCACGTCAAGGCCTCGACGGTTGCGGCCGACGTCGGGCAGCGGAACGGTGACGCCGAAAAGGCGGCTGCCCTGCGCCGGATGAAATCGGTGGCGCTGGCACTGCTGATCGTCATGGCGGTAGTTTTCACCGCCGCTTTCGCCTTGCAAAAGCAGTATCCGTGGCTGGAATACGTGCGGGCCGCAGCAGAGGGAGGCATGGTGGGAGCGCTGGCCGACTGGTTCGCCGTCACCGCGCTGTTCAAATACCCCATGGGCCTGAAAATCCCTCACACAGCCATCATCCCGAGGCGCAAGGACCAGATCGGCGCCTCGCTCGGGGAATTCGTGGAGACCAACTTCCTGTCCGAACAGGTGGTCCAGGAAAAGCTTGCGAGCCTTGACATCGCCCGGAAAGCCGGAAAATGGCTCGGGTCTGCCGCGGGCGCCGAGCGCGTCGCAAAGGAAGGGTCAGCGCTGATCCGAGGTGCGTTCACGGTGCTGAACGACGACGACATCCAAGCAGTGATTGAGGGCATGGTTCGCAAGCATTTGCTCGCACCGCCGTGGGGGCCACCGGTGGGACGGATGGCCGAGCGGCTCTTCGCCGAAGGCCACCACCACAAGCTTGTGGACCTCCTGGTGGATCGCGCGGCCGACTGGGTGGAGGCGAACCACTCCACGGTGAACCGGGTCGTGTCCGACCGTTCTCCCCTCTGGGTTCCGTCCTTCGTGGACGACCTGGTGGGCGACAGGGTCTACAACGAGATTGCCAAGTTCGTCCGGGCGGTGCAGCGGGACCCCGATCACCAGGTGCGCCAGTCAATCGACACGTATCTCGGGGACCTCGCCCAGGACCTTCAGCACGATCCCGCAATGATTGCCCGGGCCGAGGGAATTAAGACCCAGATCCTTGGTGATCCCGAGGTCCGCGAACTGGCCTCCCGCACCTGGGGCACCATCAAGAACGCGCTGCTCACCGCCGTCGACGATCCCGACAGTGAGCTGACGCAGCGTTTCAAGAGCGCCATGCGGGACTTCGGTGCCCGGCTTGTCAGCGACGACGAGTTGGCAGGCAAGGTCAACGTCTGGATCGGCGACGCTGCCGGCTACCTCGTCAAAACGTACCGCTCCGACATCGCCGGGGTCATCACGGACACCGTTGCCCGCTGGGATGCCCAGGAAACCTCGGAAAAGATCGAACTCCAGGTTGGCAAGGACCTGCAATACATCCGCATCAACGGAACCGTGGTGGGGTCGCTGGCAGGGCTGGCAATCTTCGCCGTGGCGCACTTGGTGTTCGGCTGACTTCCCCACAACCGGCACCAATGGACATGCCCACCTTTGAGTAGCTCGAAGGGACATGCCCCACGTGGTCATCCAGAACCGGAAATGGACATGCTCACCCCTTGCCACAAGCAATGGACATAATCCCAATATGTCCACTCCTCACACCCAGCAAGGGACATGCCCCACGCGGTGTGCGCGCGAAGAAGGGACATGTCCACTCCTTGCAGCGAAGAAGGCGCATGTCCGGTGGAGCGGAACCTCAGCCGAGGAAGCGGATCCGCTGGCCAGGGCGCGCCTGGCCCAGCAGGTCCAGATCCGCGCGGCGCACCACCGCGATGACCGGATAGCCACCTGTCACGGGATGATCAGCCAGGAATATCGTGGGGAGGCCCGACGGCGGCACTTGCAGGGCGCCGAGCACCATGCCTTCGCTGGGCAGTTCCTCGTTCCGGGTCTGGGTCAGCGGGCGGCCCACCAGCCGGGCGCCAATCCTGTTCGAATCAGGCGACAGGGTCCATTCCTGGCTGACAAGGCGGCGCCAGGACTCGTCGTCGAACCAGTCTGATCGGGGGCCGCGGTCCACGCGGGCGGTGATGGCTCGCCCGGGATCAGGGGCCCGGCGGATAGCAGGGAGCGTGCCCGCCCCACGCCCCGTGCCCGCCCCACGCCCCGTGCCCGCCCCACGCCCCGTGCCCGCCCCACGCCCCGTGCCCGCCCCACGCCCCGTGCCCGCGCCGGGCCCCGGGCCAGGCCCTGACACCAAACCGTTGCCCGCGGAAACTCGCCCAACCACCAATTGTTCGCCCGATTTCAACGGAGCAGGGCCTTCACCGGAGAGCATGTCCGTACTGCTGGACCCGAGGAGCTGGGGCGCATCGATTCCGCCCTGCACCCCTAGGTAGTACCTCAGTCCGAACAGCGGTGCGCCAAAGTCCAACACAGCACCAGGTGCCACCCGGACGGCTTGGTTGAGCGGAATCTCGGCACCGTTGAGGGTCACGATTCCCTCTGCGCCCGCCACCGCAACGGTGGACGCGGTGATGAACCTCAAACGCAGGCCGCCCAACAGGATCTCAAGCCCAGCCGCCTCCGGAGAGTTCCCCACCAGCAGGTTGGCAAGGCGCAGGGATTGCCGGTCCAGGGCACCGGAAGGACTCAGCCCCAATGAAGCCCAACCCTGTCTGCCAAGGTCTTCCACCACAGTGAGCGGGCCGGGGTTCAGCACCACAATCCCCATCAGACCTCCACGAAGCGCACCAGGTCACCCGGCCTGATCAGCGCGGGCTCGGCTTTGGACGCGTCCCAAAGTGCCGCCGTCGTGATTCCAATCAATTGCCAACCGCCCGGCGAGGATCGCGGGTAGACGCCGCTGAACTCGCCCGCGAGCCCAACAGAGCCAGCCGGTACCGCTGTCCGGGGAGTGTTGCGTCGCGGGACACGGAGCCGTTCGTGGCTGGTGACCAGGTACACGAATCCGGGCGCAAAACCCGAAAAGGCGGCCGTCCATTCAGAGCTCGTGTGGAGTTTGACCACGTCCGCCTCGCTCATCCTGAGGAACTGCGCCGTTTCTGTGAGGTCGGGGCCTCCGTAGGACACCTCGATGGTCACTTCACGGCCCGAGCTGACGACGTCGCGTGCCGGTTCGGCGGATTGCAGCCAGTCGCAGACCTCGGAGGGGCGGATCGTCCCCGGATCGAAGGTGACCAGGACAGTCCGTGCAGCGGGCACGACGTCGATGATCCCCGGCGGTACGGCTAGACCCGACGCGCCGGCCCCGGTCAGCCCGCGGTAGTAAGCCACAACGGCGGTCAGCTCGGGCAGTTCCACCAAGAACGCGCTGTCTCCACAGGGCAAAATAATCCGGGTGCCGGAGTCACGCGAACCGAGGGCCTCAGGCGAAGGATGCAATCTCCACACCGGCTTCCTCAAGGCCGGCGCGCACCGCCGCGGCCAGCTCCACGGCGCCCGGGGTATCGCCATGGATGCACAGCGAGTCGGGATTGACCTGCACCACCGTGCCGTCCACGGCCAATACCTCGCCCCGTACGGCAAAGCGCACGGCCCGCTCGACGACGGCCGCGGCGTCGTGCACGACGGCGCCTTCCTGCGAGCGCGGCACCAGCGTGCCGTCCGGCAAATAGCCGCGGTCGACGAAAGCCTCCCGAAACACCGGGTGACCGGATTCTTCGGCAAGACGCAGCAACGCGGAACCAGGCAGCCCAAGGACGGGAAGCCCGGGATCGTAGGCGTGAATTGCCGCAACTACGGCTTCGGCCTGATCGACGTCGTGGACGATCCTGTTGTACAGGGCACCGTGCGGCTTCACGTAGTCCACGGATGCGCCCACGGCATGGGCCACTCCGTCCAGTGCACCTAGCTGGTAGAGGACGTCGCCGAAGAGCTCATCGAAGGACATGTCCATCGATCGCCGCCCGAAACCGTGCAGGTCCCGGTAGCCCACGTGGGCGCCGACCCGGACGTCGAGCTCAAAGGCCGCACGGCAACTGTCCAGCATGGTCACGGGGTCTCCGGCGTGGAAGCCGCAGGCGACGTTGGCGCTGCTGACAATCCGGAACATCGCCGCATCGTTCCCCATGGTCCAGGAGCCGAACGACTCCCCCGAATCAGCGTTGAGGTCCACTATGTCCGCCTTCCAGCGCGTTCTGGCGGGCGGCTGGAAGCAGCTCGCCCGGAATGATGTCCGGCATAGGACCAAATGCCTCCCGCGCCGAGGCGGCCACTGCGCGCCCCATGACGCGATTCCCGACGCCACCCACCACAGCCCCCACGCCGAAAGGCAGGGCACGGCCAAGGAACGCAGCACCTTGGCGCCTGAGCAACTTCTTGAGGAAGGCGCGCTGGATCGCGTCGCGAACCACGCCGAATCCTCCGCCAGGCAGCTTCCTGATGAGAGTTCTGCCCCAGGCCTGCGTCACGCCGTTGCCCTTGCCGAGCGATTGTCCACTGAGCGCACCCAACAGGGTGGTGCCCTCCTCGCCGAGCATGATCGCCATGACCATAGTGCGTGCACGGTCCGGATCGGTCAGGCGGATGCCGTGGAGCTCGGCCAAGGAAGCGGCATAAAGCGCCGTTCCTTCCAGGAAACCGATGGTCGCCACGGCGGACAGGCCCAGCGAGGCTGCGGTGCCGATGCCAGGCACGACGGCGGTTGCCCCGACGGCGGCCCCTCCACCAGTGACGGCGGCGAGGTAGTCGCGCTCCAGCTTGGCGGCCAGCTGTGCCGCCGTGGCCTGCGGGTGTTTGCGCTGCAGGCGACGCAGGTTCGCCAGGACAAGGGGACGCTGGACGTCGACGGCGCGGAGCAGCACGTGGTGGACACCGGGCTTGGCTTTGCCGTTGGCGTCGAACATGGCGTTGTGGGCGGTTTCCTGCGCAATCTTAACTGCCGGGTTGGGCCGTCTGGCCATTCTTCACCTCTGCATTCAGCCGTTGGATTCGTGCGGTAGTTCCTTGGCCTAGCCTAGGCCACATGTCCCCTTCCCGGCGTAGACTTGAGTGCATTCACGGGAACAGTCCAACGAAGGACGGGGAGTATCCGGAATGAACAAAGCAGCAGAGCCCAACGACGTCCGGCATCACAGTGACGCGCCTGCCGAAGGGGAAACCGACGGCTGGGTCCTTCACGAGACCGGGCTACACAGCCAGGATCCCGCCGAAGGGCCGGACACCGACGACGCCCCCGCATAGCAGCCCGCGCACGCCTAGGCGTAAAAGTGACTTCGCATGGAGTGCTCGTCTCTCCGGGGGATACCCAGCCGGGGGAATTGTTAGCGCGCGTCCTCGACGAATTGCGCGCTTTGGAGAAGCACGACGCCGCGAGCTTCCGTGCCGTCCGTCGCCGCGTCTCCGCGGAGATCGCCCCGATGGAGGCCGCCGTCGTCTTCAGTCTCGCCGACGGGCTGGCCGAAGCCGGGTTCAGGTGGGAGGGATGGGAGTTCATCAACGCCCACCGCGCGGCTTTTGCTGCCCTCACGCCGGCACGGCTGGAACATCTGGGGCGAGGCATCGCTTCTTGGAGTAATGCCGATGCCTTTGCCACCATCCTGCTGGGGCCAGCGTGGCGCGAAGGGCTCGTCTCGGACGCTGACATAGACGGCTGGGCACGGAGCGCGGATCACTGGTGGCGGCGCATGGCACTTGTCTCCACTACCGTTCTCAACACGAGGTCCCGATGGGGAACGGGGGACACGCAACGGACGCTCGCCGTCGTCGGGATCCTGATCCATGATCGCGACGAGACGGTAGTCAAAGCGGTGAGCTGGGCTTTGCGATCCTTGGTGCCGTGGGATCCGCGAGCCGTCCGGGGGTTCTTGGAAATGCATGAGACCGAGCTTGCCGCGCGAGTGAAGCGCGAGGTTCGGACCAAGCTGGAGACGGGGCTGAAATCGCGCCGGCGCAGCGTTCATGGCACTCGCCTTTCCATATGAAGCGCCCGGCCATGCATATCGCTTTCGTCTGTTTACCTGCAGCGGGCCATGTGAACCCCACCTTGCCGGTTGTTGCGGAGTTGGTGCGCCGGGGCCACCGCGTTACTTATGCCACGTCGGCAAAGTATGCCAAGGCGGTTGAATCTGCTGGCGCCTCGTTCTTTCCCAGCGGGGAGGATCTGGCCAGCTTCCTGCCCCGGCGCGCCGCTTCCCCTGAGGGGGGTCCGGCGTCGTCCCCGATGGCGGGGATGTTTGCCGGAATGGGGGCCGGGATGATGCCGGGACTGCTGGAGCGGATTCTTGAGAGCGCCAGGGCCGAATTCCCGGCGCTGCTGGTCCGTCTGGCGCAGGACCCGCCGGACGGAGTCTGCTACGACGCCATGACCTTATCCGGGAAGATGGCAGCTGCGAAGCTCGCATTGCACGATATTGCGTTGCTTCCGAGCTATGCCACCAATGAACATTTCTCGATGCGCGATCTTATGCCGGGCCCACCCCCGGCTGCCATGATTGAAGCCTGGAAACAGATCGGTCGGCTGATCAACGATTTCGCCGCCGAGCACGGTGTGGGCCATCTGCAATTCATGGGAGGGCCTCCCGCGTCGTTGAACATCTCCTTCATCCCGCGGGAGTTCCAGCCCGCGGGGGAGACGTTCGACGCCAGGTTCCATTTCGTGGGCCCCTGTCTCGGCGTACGGGGAAACGAGGACGGCTGGCAGCCCCCGGCGATGGACATGCCCCTTTTGTTCATCTCCTTGGGTACTACCCCGTTGAACGACCGACCGGATTTCTTCAGGATGTGTCTGGAAGGATTTGCGGACACCGGCTGGCAGCTTGCCATGGCAATCGGAGAGCGCGCGGAACCGTCCGAGCTCGGGAAGATCCCCGGAAACGTCGACGTACGCCCCTTCTTTCCGCAGCTGGAAGTCCTGCGGCATGCACGTGCCTTCCTCTCCCACACCGGGATGAATTCGACCATGGAAGCGCTGTATTTCGGGGTGCCGCTGGTGGCCTACCCGCTACAGCCCGAACAGCAGGCCAATGCACGCCGGGTCGAGGACCTGGGACTCGGCCGCCGCCTCCCCGTGGACGGGCTCTCTCCCGAGCTGATCCGGGAAACCGTCATTGAGGTCAGCGGCGACCAAGTGATCCGGGGCAACCTCGAGGCCATGAAGGCGCGCGTCCGTGCTTCCGGCGGAGCCCCCGCCGCGGCCGACGCCATCGAAGATTTCCTGCGCGGCCCCGCTGTCCGCCTTCCAGTGCCGCCCAGCTCTGTCTAGCCCACCCGACGGGTACCACACCTTGTGGCCTTCAAAACGTGCGGCAGGTTCGGGAGGTTGCTCATCTTAGAATGCCTTGAGTGCTGGGGCCGAATTGTTTTTGAACCCAGCTGAACTGCTCCCTGGTGAGTATGCCTTGGGTCATGACCAGATTGAGAATCTGACCGGTGAACCCCTCCCCCAGACGGATGGGCTGGGTCGTGGAGGGAAGGTGGGTTTGTGTCGCGGCGACCGTGGTCCAGGTCCCTGAGTAGCCAGCGGAGCTTGCGGTCATGCGCAATTGCTGGTTGACCTTGTCATAGACCGCGGTCAGAAAAAACCACTGGTTTGATGTCTGTCCTGTCAGTATCTGGACCTGATCGAGGGTGCCGCCTGTTGTCCAAGTATCCAGTTCAGGCTGTCCTTGCGCACTCAACCGTACCGCCGCAGCCAGGTCTCCGGTGTCGGAGAGCTGCGCTATCAGCGACTGGATGGCGTTTCCGCCCGGCGCCGGATTGGTGGGGCAGAACCACCCTGAGACGCTGAAGCTCTCCGCTGTGTTCACGGCAGGCGACAGCGTCTCCCCGAACTGGCCGGGAAGGCCGTTAAGTTGTAGGGCGTTACCCGTAGGGCTCCCCGGGTAGCCCGCGCTTGCATCTCCCTCACAGGACTCCGTCGCATAGGGCGTCCCATTGGCTTGGATGGCAACGGGAACCCAACTTCCGCCACTTGGTGCAGTGATCGGGAGCACTGTAGCGGGCACGGGCACGGTGTTTGTCACCCTGAACTCGTAGGACGCTGGATAGCTGACATTGCCGACGTAGTCGAAGGCCCACACCTTCAAAGAAGTAAAGCGGTCGGCGGGCCCCACCGTCACCGTTGCCTTCCGCCCCTCGGCCGGACAAACCACCACGAATTCGCGGACCCGAGGCGTATCGCAACTGAGCGTGACCGGCAGTGACGTAGGTCCGGGCGCGTCACTTACCGCGTATGCGAAACCCCGGGCCGGATACGTGCCCGGCTCACTAATGCTGAAATCGTATTGCCCCACACCAACAGTCCCTCCGCCATTGACCGTACCGGTATTGGTTCCGGTGATGGTCGTAATGCTCGTCGGCGGCGTGATGACCGGCGTCTCCGGCGGCAATAGCTTCCCCATAAAGTAGCCCGAGACGTCGGCAATCAGGTGGGATGTTCCGGCAGAACGGTTGAACAACGTCACCTTCCCGTCAGCCCCCACCGGCACCGTCACCGAGTTCGCCACCGTCTGACCCACACCAAAATTCACATTCGACGCATTCGGACGCTCCGTCCCGGAAGCAAACGCACTCACGAACCCGAACGACTGAGGCCCCGTCACCGTCAGATTGAACACCACAGCCGAAACACTCGCCGGGATCCCCGACACACCGCCCACCTGAAACGACAAAGGCGCATCAGCACCCGCAGGCGAACCGCCACGCGTATCCAGCATCCGCGAAGGAGCCAACGGCGCAAACGCACCCGGAACCACCGGAGCCCCCGACAGGTAATAGCCAGAAACGTCCGCAATCAGGTGGGATGTTCCGGCAGAACGGTTGAACAACGTCACCTTCCCGTCAGCCCCCACCGGCACCGTCACCGAGTTCGCCACCGTCTGACCCACACCAAAATTCACATTCGACGCATTCGGACGCTCCGTCCCGGAAGCAAACGCACTCACGAACCCGAACGACTGAGGCCCCGTCACCGTCAGATTGAACACCACAGCCGAAACACTCGCCGGGATCCCCGACACACCGCCCACCTGAAACGACAAAGGCGCATCAGCACCCGCAGGCGAACCGCCACGCGTATCCAGCATCCGCGAAGGAGCCAACGGCGCAAACGCACCCGGAACCACCGGAGCCCCCGACAGGTAATAGCCAGAAACGTCGGCAATCAGGTGGGATGTTCCGGCAGAACGGTTGAACAACGTCACCTTCCCGTCAGCCCCCACCGGCACCGTCACCGAGTTCGCCACCGTCTGACCCACACCAAAATTCACATTCGACGCATTCGGACGCTCCGTCCCGGAAGCAAACGCACTCACGAACCCGAACGACTGAGGCCCCGTCACCGTCAGATTGAACACCACAGCCGAAACACTCGCCGGGATCCCCGACACACCGCCCACCTGAAACGACAAAGGCGCATCAGCACCCGCAGGCGAACCGCCACGCGTATCCAGGGCTCGGAACGGTGAAAGGGAGACAAATGTGCCAGGGTCAACCGGTCCAGTTGGACCGCGCATCCCAGCAGATGCCGGGGAATTCTCGGGAACGCGAGCAGACGCCGGGCGGGCCGAAACCCCTATCGAGGCGAGTAGTCCAAGCAGGACACCGAAAACAGCCAAGAACTTTAATCCACGCACGCCCAACGAGACCCCCAATTGCCCCGACGGCATGGATCACCGTCATTTTGCGACAATCTACCAGAAGCGAGCTGGTCCACCGCAGCCAAACAACGCTGCCGTACTGAGGGCCCACGTAACTGCCGTTCTGGACGCTCAGAACGGCAGTTACGACGCCATCGAGGATTTCCTGCTGGAGCAGGTTCCGCGGGACGAGGTTGCCCGTCCTCGTCCCGCGTAGCAAGCCGTTGGGATCAGATGCGCACGTTGCCGATCACCGGGAGTCCCGCTGTCGGGAAGAGGCTCGGGAAGACCGACGGTTCGGGAACCGGCACTGTGTCGAGCTGCACGGTAACTGCCTCGACGCCGACGACGATCCGTTCCCCGCGCACGCTGAGCTCCAAAGGCTCCGCACCCTCCAAAGGCGCCGTGCCCTCCAAAGGCTGCGCACCGGCGTCGGGCGCTGAATCCGCAACCAGCGCAAGGCTGATGGATCCTGGCCGTAGTTCGACGGACAACAGCCGCCCGCGGATCGTGAGCCGGAACGACAAGCTGTCCCACTCTGCCGGCAGCCGCGGGTCGAAGTGGAGGACCTGGCCCTGGTCCCGCATGCCCGCGAAACCGCACACCAAGGAACTCCAGATGCCGCCCGTGGACGCGATGTGCACGCCATCAACGGTGTTGTTGTGCGTGTTGTCCAGGTCGATGAACAAGGCTTCGGTGAAGTGCTTGAGCGCGACGTCGGAGTAGCCCACCTCGGCCGCCATGATGCCCTGCACGCATGCGGACAAGGTGGAATCGCCAGTGGTGATGGGATCGTAGAAGTCGAAGGCGCGCTGCTTTTCCTCGGCCGTGAAGTCCTGCCACTGGAGGAACATCGCCAGCACCGTGTCCGCCTGCTTGAGGACTTGGTGCCGGTAGATCACCAGCGGGTGGAAATGAAGCAGGAGCGGGTACTTGGACCGCGGCGTGGACCAGTCCCACGGCTCCAGGGTCATGAAGTCGTTGTCCTGGCTGTAGATCTCCATGTCCGGATCGTAGGGAAGGGACATGCGCGCGGCGGCCTGTTGCCACACCATCCGCTCGGTTTCCGGGACGTCCGGATGTTCCAAGGCCGCGGCGGCGCGCAGATTAAAGCGCGCCATGACGTTGGTGTAGAGGTTGTCGTTGACCACGGCCGTGTATTCGTCCGGGCCGGTGACGCCGTGGATGTGGAACATCCCGTCTTTACCGAAGAAGCCCAGCGAGGCCCACATACGCGCCGTCTCGATCAGCAGATCCGCGCCCACCTCGGAACGGAAGCTGCCATCGCCACTGGCCCACTGGTAGCGGTTGGCGGCGAAGGAGATGGCGGCAGCGATGTGGAACTGCGCGGTGCCGGCGGCGTAGTACGCACTTGCCTCAAGCCCGTTGATGGTGCGCCACGGGAAAAGAGCTCCGTCCACGCTCAGCTCCTTGGCCCGGATCCGGGCATCGGGAAGCATGGCGTGGCGGGATTCCAGCACCTGGCGGGCGGCGGCCGGGTTGGTGTACGTCAGGTACGGCAGCAGGTACACCTCCTGGTCCCAGAAGTAGTGGCCCTCGTAGCCGGAGCCGCTGACCCCCTTGGCCGGGATGCCCGCGACACCGGCACGCGCGGTGGCCTGGGCTAGCTGGAACAGGCTCCAGCGCACGGCCTGTTGCTGTTCGGGCTGGCCGCCAATAGTGATGTCCGCGGATGACCAGTAGTTACGGTAATGCGCTTCACCTTCGGCGAGGATGGCACTGAACGGCACGAGCCCGAGCTCGGCGTGTGATGCCAGGATCTCGCCGGGGTCCGTTGCGCTCACGTCGGCGCTGTTGACGACGTAGCTGACGTTCTTCTCCAGGCGGAACGTCTCGCCCTCATTGACTGCCATGACGTAGCGGACCGTGGACTCGTCCTCCCCCACCACGGTTTCGAAGGGTTGGCCTTCAGCGGAAATCCAGTGGTCCACTGCCATGCCGATGCGCTGCCGGGATTCCGCGGTTTCCCAAGCCATTCGCAGGGATCCGTCGGAACCTTGGAGGTGGAGCGGGAGCAGCACCCTGCCGGCGTGGCGGCCCGAGCGGCGGGGATCGTGGGCCGAGTGGTCCTCCACAGGCTGGTCCTGCCTGTTGATCACCAGGGACGTGATGTCCACAGACACCAGCCGATCGGCTGTGAGGCTCAGTTCGATGCCAAGGGAACCCCTGGATTCGATCCCGACGGCGCGGCGCTCCACCGTCGTGACGGTGGCACCCGAGCGGCATTCCCAGGTGATCGCGCATTCGTACACGCCCGTGGCGAAGTCAATGCTGCGGCGATAGTTCTGCACCGCAGACTCGGCGAGGCTCAACTGCTCGCCGTCGATGACTACATTGAAGTTGTTGGCATCGGGGATGTAGACGATCCTCTGTCCGGTGCGTGCAAAGCCATAAGCGTTCTCGGCGTGCTTGATGTCCCACGTTTCGTGGAAACCGTTGATGAACGTACCGGGAAGTTCGGCGTCCGCCCCGGCCCAGTGGGCGCCGCGGATGCCCAAATGGCCGTTGCCAAGGCTGAAGAGAGTTTCGAGCGTACCGGCGTCACCGGGAACGTGGATGCTCTCCACGAGCTTCCACGGTTCGCACGGGAAGCGCAGCCGGTCGGAGCTGATAAGTGCCATGGAATGTTGGGTTCCTTCTGTTTCTGGTGAAACGGCGTAGTTAGAGAAGATCGTCGAGG
This sequence comes from Arthrobacter methylotrophus, assembly GCF_039539965.1. NCBI lineage: Bacteria > Bacillati > Actinomycetota > Actinomycetes > Micrococcales > Micrococcaceae > Arthrobacter > Arthrobacter methylotrophus. The sequence continues at coordinate 4,239,910 of NZ_BAABED010000001.1, forward strand.
TCGTCGACCACGAAGGTTGCCCCGGCGTCGAGCAGGGTCTGGTGGCCCGCCCCGCGGTCCACCCCGATGACCGCGCGGAAGTTCCCGGCACTGCCGGCCTGCACGCCGGACACGGCGTCCTCGACGACGACGCATCCCGCGGCGGGAACGTCGAGCAACTTGGCGGCATAGCGGAACGTGGCGGGATCCGGCTTACCGGGAAGCCCGACGGCGGCGGCCACCTGGCCATCCACTACCACCGGGAAGTAGCCATCCAGTCCGGCCGCCTTCAGGACTGCGGGTGCGTTGCGGGAAGAGGATACGACAGCGAGCTTCAGCCCCAGCTCCAAGGCGGCGTGGATGAAGCGGAGGGAACCGGCGTAGGGCTCGACGCCGCGCGAATCCACGATCTCGTTGAAGATCAGGTTCTTGCGGTTGCCCAGGCCCTGCACGCTCGCGTTGGCTGGATCGTCGTCGGTGGGTCCTTCCGGCAGCGTGATTCCACGGGAAGTGAGGAAATCCCGCACACCGTCGAAGCGCGGCTTGCCGTCGATATGGTCGAAGTAGTCGCTTTCCTGGTAGCCGTCCGGATGGCCGGATTCAGCCAGGTAGCCGTCGAACAGCTCCTGCCAGGCTCGTTCGTGCACGACGGCGGTGGGCGTCAGCACGCCGTCGAGGTCGAAAAGGAGCGCGGTAGCGCCCGTCCAGGCAGTTTTCTGGATTGTTTGGCTGTCAGTCATGGTGTGCAGCGTTCCGTTCAGCGCTGGCGGCGCGTCGTTTTGCGTTCAATGAGCTTGGTGTCGAGGAAGTGGTTGGAGGGTTCGTTGGGGGCATCAGCGTTCTGGAGCCGGTCAACCAGGAGGTTGGCGGCGAAGGCACCCTGGTCCGCCACTGGCTGTGCCACAGTGCTCAGGCCAAGGAACCAACTCATGGGGTGGTCATCGATTCCAATCACGGAGATATTTTTTGGGGCGGCCAAGCCATGCTCGCGCATGGCCATCAAGGCCCCGAAGGCCGCCTCGTCACAGTCGGCGAAGACAGCGGTCGGAAGGCTCCTGTGGGCAATGAGTTCGTTCATGGCTTTACGACCGCCGTCGATGGTGGAATCCGAGCTAATGACAAGGTCCGGATGCACGGTCAAGTGATGGTCTTTCAATGCCCGGCCGAATCCTTTGAGGCGGTCGCTGGAGGTCAGCACGGAATTCTCCTGGGTTTCGCGGCCGGAAAGCACGGCCAAATCCCAATGGCCCAGCCCCAAGAGGTGGGAGGTGGCCTGCCACGCCGCGAGTTCGTCGTCAATCCCTACGTTGTCCCACGGTACGGAAGTCATCCCCACGCTCGCAACTGCAAGACCGGACGCAGCCAGGAGGGAGACCTCGGATTCGCTCAAATCGACGTTGAGAAGCAGGACGCCATCGACGCGTTGGGACAAGCCGAGGAGGTCGCCGAAGATCTTCCGTTTGACGCTCGCCTTGCCGCGCATGCTGATCAAAACAGTGTCGAAACCGCTGTCTCCGAAGACTTCCTCGGCTGCTTCAACGGCCTGGGCAAAGAACCACGCCGTGGCGGTCGGGGCGATGATCGCGATGGAACCGGTACTTCCGCCGGCCAAGCGGGCTGCTGCGGACGATGCTTTGTAACCAAGCTTTGCGGCGGCGTCGGCCACTTTCACTTGCGCTTTCTCGGACACGTTCGGCAGGTTCCGCAGTGCGCGGGAAACTGTGCATATCGACAAGCCCGAGAGGACTGCAACGTCCTGGATTGTCGCGCGGTGAGCCCTAACCATTCAACACAGCCTCAACCCTTTCATCTTCTGGATTTGACGACACTTCCTTGCACCGCCGAAGAAGAGTGTAAGCGTTTACAATTTTGGCAATCAAGAGTTGTATTCCAGTACCGTCGAATGTGACATGCGCCTCACTTTAGCGGAGGACGTAAAACCGCAAAAAAGCGCTGACATCGGCCAGTTCCCGGGCCTCGATCCGGTGGCCCATGCCAGGATACGTTCGCGCTGTGAGGGCCGTGTTCTTGTTGAGCCATTCGCCGGTGTGATCAATGGCATCCCTGAAGATCACGGGATCGGCCTTGTCCCTGCCCCAGAAGAACGGCGGTGGCGAATCGAAGGATTCACTGAGCGTCAACAACTCGTTTTCCAGGACGAACCCGGAAAGGCCCGCGGTCGCTTTGAAGCCTTCGGGACGGAGTCGCAAGAGGGTGCTGGCCATGGCCATGCCCTGGGAGTAGCCCAGGAGGCTCACACTGCTGTGATTGCGTTTGACTGAGTCAATCCAGGCAAAGACCTTGTTGGTGGCCGTGATGACCTCCGCAAAATCGTTGGCGAGGAAGTAGTCCAGCAGGAACCAACCGTAGTGGTCACCGATCGTCATCGGCCCCCGGAGGGCGGCGCACGTGAATTCCCGTGGAAGCCGGGGAAAGAGATCCACCATTCGTTGCTCGTCCGTGCCATATCCGTGCATCATCACCAGGAGCGGCGTTCCGGCACGCTCATTTTCCGGTTTGGACCAGACCACAGTTTCCATGGGACGAGCCTATGGGACGCTTCCGGGGAGACGCCTATGCTTATGAAATGCAAAGTGTTGGTGCGGACGAAGGGGCGGCCAAGACGGTGGACCACCGGGCCTTGGCAGTCTCGATGATCGACATTTCCTCCGATGTCCGCCGGAAATCCCACAATGAGACAGGCGTCAGGCCGCTGTCGAACGGCGTCCTGGAAATCCTGCGGGTCATCGAAAGCCACCCGGGCATCACCGTTGCGGAAGTCGCCTCGCGCCTCGGGCGGCAGTTCAGCAACGTCAGCGTCCAGCTCCGTGAGCTCGTGGCCGCGGGCCTCGTTACCCGGGCCCGAGACGCGGCAGACAAGCGCTACGTGGCGCTCCATCCCACAGCGGAATCCCAGCGGATCAAGGCACTTCTTGAAGGTTCCTGGGCGGAGGTCCTTGCCTCGGCAAGTTCCCGGCTACTGCCCGAGGAGCGCAAGCAAATTGCCGCAAGCCTCCCAGCCCTGCAGCGCCTCGCCTCCATCCTCGCGGAGCCCGAGTAAGCAATATCACGCCCAATAACTGCCCTCGGAAGACAAGATTAATACTTATACTTTTATAAGTATTACTACTTTGAGGAGCAGGCGCGACTATGGCAGCACAGTTGGCAGTTGCAAGGACGAAACAACGAAGCAGGCACCACCGTTGGTGGGCGTTGGTGTTCCTGGCGCTCGCCCAGTTCATGGTGGTTTTGGACGGCACTATCGTGAATCTGGCACTGCCACGCCTCCAGATAGAGATGGGCATCAGTGACGCGACACGTTCCTGGGTGATCACGGCCTACGCGCTGGCCTTCGGCGCCTTCCTGCTGCTCGGCGGTCGGATCGCCGATTTCTGGGGCCGCAAGCGGACATTCAGCCTGGCCGCAGTAGGCTTTTCGCTCGCATCCCTGCTCGGCGGTATCGCCCAGCAACCGTGGGAGCTGATCGGCGCCCGCGCCCTACAGGGCCTGTTCGCGGCGCTCTTGGCTCCAGCAGCACTGGCCTTGCTGACAGTGGCCTTTCCCAGTGGAAAAGACCGCGGCACCGCGTTCGCGATCTTCGGCTCCATCACCGGCGTCGGGGCCGCCGTCGGCGTTCTTCTGGGTGGCTTCCTGACGGAACACGTGACCTGGCGCTGGTGCTTCTTTGTCAACGTGCCCATCGCGATTATCGCCCTCGTCGGCGTGTGGTCCCTCGTACGGGAGAGCAAGGCCCACGGCTCCACCAAATATGACTGGCCCGGCGTCGTCCTCGCTGCCCTTGGACTCGGATCCCTTGTCTATGGATTCACCAACGCAGAGGACGGCTGGGGAGCCCCCGAGGCCTGGGGCTTCATTGCAGTGGGCGTCGCGCTGATGGTGCTCTTCGTCGTCGTCGAGCGGAAGGTCAAACATCCGCTTCTGCCGCTGCCCGTCGCCACCGAGCGGAACCGCGGAGCCGCCTTCCTGGCCTCCTTCCTGTCCGGCGCGGTACTCATCGGCGGCATCCTCTTCATCAACTTCTATATCCAGATTGTGCTTGGCTTCGCGCCCTTCCTCGCCGGCCTTGCTTCCCTGCCCATGACGGTGGTCTTGATCATCACCGCAGGGCTCGTCGCGAAGAACCTGCCGAAACTCGGCGCGAAAATCCCGACGGCGGCGGGGCCGGTCTTCATTGCGGCCGCAATGCTGTGGCTCACGCAGGTCAGCGCCGCCGGCAGCTACCTCGTCAACGTACTGCCCGCCCTGCTTCTCCTGGGTGCCGGGCTGGGTATGGTGTTCGTGCCGATGCAAAACCTCGCCCTGTTCGGTGTGAACAAGGACGATTCCGGCGTCGCGAGCGCCCTGGTCAATGCCTCGCAGCAAATCGGCGGTTCCCTCGGAATCGCCTTGTTCAGCACCATCGCCGTCGCCGCGGGCGGCGGAGGCTCGCTGGCCGCCCTCTCCACAGGCTATGCAGCCGTCTTCCTCTGGGCCGCGGGCATCGCGATCCTGATCACCCCGATCGCCCTCCTTCTCATCACCATCGACCGCAAGAAATTCACGGGGTCCGACGGCGACACGCCCATCGTTCACCTGGGATGAAGCCGCCCCAGCGCTCCTGAACCCTCGCGCCAGCCCGCGCCGTCCGTCCCGGGCGTAGACTCTGTTGCGCCGGTTCAGGGCGCAGGGCAGCAGACAAAGGGGAAGAGCATGACGGGCAACTTCGTTGCGGGTTCAACCATCACGATTCACGCAAACGCAGATCGGGTGTGGTCAGTGCTCACCGATCCCCAAGCCATCAAGGAGTTCATGTTCGGAACCGAGGTTGTCACCGACTGGACGGTTGGCGGGTCCATCGCTTGGCGCGGTACTTGGCAAGGCAAGGAGTACGAAGACAAGGGCACCATCCTGGAATTCGAGCCCGGGAAGCGGCTGGTAAACACCCATTTCAGCCCGTTATCCGGCCAGGAAGACACTCCCGGGAATTACCACACGCTGACGTGGACGCTCGAGCCTGAAGGCGGAATGACCAAACTGACGCTGACCCAGGACAACAACGCCAGCTCCGAAGAGGCGGCACATTCGAAGGGCATGTGGGACAGCCTGGTGGAAAGCGTCAAAAGAATCGCGGAGCGCGGCTAGCGCAGTCGCTTAAGCCTGGAAGTGCGAGACTGGCTCCTCGTTGGTCAAGGATCGGAGCAGGGATTCCGCGACATCCCGGAGCTTCTGGTTCCTGCCGTTGGAGGCCTTGGTCAGAATCCTGATTGCTTCTTCCTGGCTGCACCTGTTCTGGCCCATAATGACGCCGGTTGCCAGATCAATGGCCGTCCGGGAACGCATGGCCTGCTCGAGGTCTTCCGCGCGTTGTCGCGTGGCACCGATCCGAACCGCCAGCCTCAAGGCCTTTTCTGCTTGGCTCCCGAATTGCTCGCAGCTACGGATGGAGGCCTCATCGAAAGCATCCCGCTGCGGGGCGAACAGGTTGATCGCCCCGGTCGCGCCCTCCTCCAGGCGCAGGGGCACGCAGAGCACGGCCAAGTGCCCGCGTTCGGCGATAGTGGAGCAGTATTCAAGCCACCGCGAGTCCGCCGACGTGTCCGAAACCAGGACCGGCCTCCCGCTTCTCATGGCCTCCAAGCACGGTCCGTCTCCGTATGCTTGCTGCACCTCGTCGATGAGGCGGGCCTCGTGGCTGCTTCCGGCGACCGTCATTGATCTGCGGCGCCGGCTCAACGTGACCCCGCACAGGACGTCCTGGCCGCGCGAGGCTGACAGCGATGACGCCGCGAACACCGCAAGGTCTTCGAGGAAGCCACTCACATCCTCGCTGTCGATAACCAAATCCTGGAGTTGCTCCACTACGGAGGCGTTTTGGCTCATTTCGTCCATGGCTCAGTCTACGAGCAACACGGGGCCGTAATGGAGGAAAAAGGCTTCCCAATCCTGCGTCCGCCACGTGGACACACCCTCCGCCGGGGTTGCGCACGTGGAAGGTGCGTTGGACAATTCTTCTAAGTCCGCGCAGGCCGGACCACGGCCGGGTCTTCGGCCTTTTCGCTCAAGCAGCCGGGCGCCGTCACTCAAGGTGAAGGTACTGCCCCATGAGCAATTGCCCGATACCGGTTCGGATCTAGTCGATGTCGGCCCTCTCCGAATCCCCGGTACCCCACGAATCGCATGAACCCCATGCCGTTCCTCTGTGGTGTAGCGGTTGTGGCACAGACGAGCATCTGGTCATCGAATCCATCCAGGCCACGGCTCCGCGTCCTTCGCAGCAACTCGCCGTGTTCTACACATGTACCTCCTGCGGGCGTTCCTACAGCCATCCAGCTACCGTCCAGCAGGCGGGGGCCATCCTGAATCGTCGGGGGATTCAGGATGGCCTCTTGGAGTTCGGAACCCACTATTTCCACTGCAGCGAGCCCCTCAGGGAGGTGGAAACCGCACTGCGAAGCGTCGAAATACCGCCGTCCGGCCGGCCGCGATCGCGCAGCTCTCCCCAGAAAGCGTTCCTACACACCAGGACCCTGAGATGCAGTTGTGGGTTCGAGTTGGAATTACCTGCCTAGCCACGCCGTGCAGCATTACCCAAAGGAAGCAATATGAAGCTCGAAAGTGCATACAAACACCACCCCGAAGACGGCCGTCGGCAAGAGCCCGATGAGCTAAGCGAACAGAACAACAAGCATCGGAAGGAAGCGGATTCGACGCGGCAGTCCCGATTGCCCGATCCTCCCGACCCGGACAACCTCCCCATCGAGTACCCCGCTCCGCGGGAAATCGAATGGCCGTAGGGCACCTTCCGGTCCGGCGAAGGACATCCAGCCCCTTCTTCGACTACCCCCTCCGGGGCTAACCCGCCCTTCGTCGGACCGGTCCAATGTCGCCATCCCGGCCGGCGCAACGTCGCGCTGGTCATCCACGATAGATTCTGCTGGATCATTCCGGCCCCCAGGCCCGCGTGCCCCGTCATTCCGGGGCCGACGCAAAGCCACTGTCCAATGATCCAGCAGAATCGGCCGCGCCCCGACCCACCCAGCCACAAACGCGCTCTCCAAACACCCCTCAAACCCATCCCACACACCCAAATCTTTGTTTATGTTGTTTTCTGTTGACAGACCAACATGAACAAAGATAGAGTCAAGCAATTCCACATCATGTGACCACAGTCACTGATGCACCGACAGCTTGTACGCGATGGAGGGTATGTGTTTGCTGAGGAGCGCCAACAACTGATTTCCGAGCTCGTCGCCGAGCTTGGACGGGTCAATGTCACAGACCTCGCGGACCGGTTCAGCATCACCACGGAGACTGTCCGCCGTGACCTCGCCGCCCTCGAATCCGCCGGCAGCCTCCGCCGCGTGCACGGCGGGGCGGTCCCCTCGGACCGCCTCAGCACCCGCGAGGAAAGCGTGGTTGAACGTGCTGTCCAGCGCCAACCGGAAAAGCTCCGCATCGCCGAGGCAGCCCTTGCCCTCATCCCCGCGAACGCGGCCGGCAGCATCCTGATCGACGCCGGCTCCACCACCGAGGCGCTCGCCCGCCTGCTGGACCAGCGCACGGCCCAACACGCGGCGTCCTCCAACGGGAATGGCCCGCGTGAAGAACTAGTGGTCATTACCCACGCCATCCCCATCGCCGGGCGGCTCTCCGGCAACCCGAACATCGCCCTCCAGATCTTGGGCGGACGCGTCCGCGGGCTAACCCAAGCCGCCGTCGGGCAGTCCACGGTCGACGCCGCTTCCCGGCTCCGCCCGGACGTTGCCTTCGTCGGCGCCAACGGTATCCACGCCACATTCGGGCTCAGCACTCCTGACCCCGAAGAAGCCGCCGTCAAGGCCGCCTTCGTCACGTCCGCACGGCGCGTCGTCGTCCTCGTGGACTCTTCCAAGCTGGACGCGGAAACCCTCGTCCAGTTCGCTGCCCTGAAAGATGTGGACACCGTGATTACTGACCACGAACCCTCTGAGGAGCTCTCCGCCGCTTTGGCCGAGGCCGGCGTCGACGTGGTGGTCGCATGATCGTCACCCTGACCGCCAACCCGAGCCTGGACCGCACCGTGGAGCTCCCGGCCCCCTTGGCCCGCGGCGAGGTGCAACGCGCCGTCGCTGTCCACCAACACTCCGGCGGCAAGGGCGTCAATGTCTCCCGGGCACTGGTCGCCTCGGGCTTGGACACCGTCGCCGTCCTGCCGGGCGGGGATTCCGATCCCGTCCTCGCGGGACTGCTCGACGACGGCGTCCCCTACGCAGCGCTTCCCATCAGTGAGCCGTTGCGCAGCAATGTGACGCTCACCGAACCGGATGGCGTCACCACCAAGATCAACGAACCCGGCCCGGAGTTGAGCCTGGACGAGCAGGAAGCCCTGATCGGGCTGCTGCTGGACCGCTCCCGTGGCGCGAGCTGGGTGGTTCTTGCCGGTTCTCTCCCACCAGGAGTTCCAGCAGATTTCTACGCCACGATCGCCCGCCGGCTCCGTTCCAAGAACAACAATCCAGCAAACGGCAGACCGCCACTTATCGCGATCGACTCCTCCGGCGCCCCGCTTGCTGCCGCCATCCGTGGCGATTCCAACGGCATCAGCGGCAAGCCCGATCTCCTGAAGCCGAACGCGGAAGAACTTGCCGAACTGGCTGCCGCAGCCGGCTTAACAGACGTCCACACGGCTGACGAACTGGAAGCGGACCCGGTCCTTGCCGCCCAGGCAGCCGCCGCCGTCGTCGGCAGCGGTGTGGGTGCAGTACTTGCAACACTCGGTTCCAAGGGCGCCGTCCTGGTAACCGCCGACGGCGCGTGGTTCGCCACGCATCCGCCGATCCAAGCCGTCAGCACCGTTGGTGCCGGCGATTCGTCCCTTGCTGGCTATCTGCTGGCCGCCACCAACGGCGGATCCGCGCAGGACTGCCTTCGTCAGGCTGTGGCACATGGTGCCGCCGCTGCTTCGCTGCCGGGCTCCACTGTCCCGGCGGTATCCCAAACAACTCCCGACGCCGTGACCATCACGGCCCTTCAGAAGGACTAACAGTGACCCAGCTCATCACCCCCCAACTGGTCACCCTTGACCAGAACCTCGGCGATTCTCCCGCCGATGTCATCCGCTTCCTGGCAGGCAAAGTTGCCGCAGCCGGTCGCGCCTCCGAGGTTGAAGGGCTCTTCGCGGACGCCTTCGCCCGCGAGCAGAAGACTGCCACGGGCGTGCCCGGCGGGATTGCCATCCCGCACTGCCGCTCCGCTGCCGTGATCGAGCCGACCCTGGCAATGGCCCGGCTTTCGCGCAAAGTGGACTTCGGCGCCAAGGACGGTCCCGCGGACATCATCTTCTTCATTGCAGCCCCGGAAGGAGCGGACCAGGAGCACCTGAAACTGCTCTCCAAGCTGGCCCGTTCCCTCATCAAGAAGGACTTCACTGCAGGGCTGCGCGCAGCGGCCTCTGAGCAGGACATCGTTGACTTGGTTGACGGCGCGCTGGCCGACAAGCCGGCCGCGCACGCCGCAGAATCGGCAGCAGCGCCCGCCGCCGAGGCCGCGCCGGTTTCGGCCCGTGCCGCTTCTGCCAGGCCGAAGCGTATTGTCGCCGTCACGGCTTGCCCCACCGGCATTGCCCACACGTACATGGCGGCCGATTCACTCGTGGCTGCGGGCAAGGAAGCCGGGGTCGACCTGCAGGTGGAAACCCAGGGCTCGGGAGGCTTCACCGCACTGGACCCGGCAGTCATCGCGGCTGCTGATGCCGTGATCTTCGCGGTAGACGTCGACGTCCGTGGCAAGGAGCGCTTCGCCGGCAAGCCCGTCATCAACGCACCCGTGAAGCGCGGCATCGACGAGCCGGCCAAGATGGTCCAGGAAGCCATCGCTGCCGCCTCCGACCCGCACGCCCACCGGGTTCCGCACTTCGGCGCCGAAGAGAGCGCCGAACAGGCGTCAGAGGCTGCCAGCGAGCACCTCGGCACGAAGGTCAAGAAGGTCCTCCTGACCGGCGTCAGCTACATGATCCCGTTCGTCGCTGGCGGCGGCCTCCTCATCGCCTTGGGCTTCCTGCTGGCCGGTTACGACATTGCTCTAGGGACAAAGGCCAATGACATCTTGGCCCACAACACGCTGCTCAACCTTCCCGACGGCAACCTCGCCCTGTACCTGGGTACCGTTGCCTTCAAGATCGGTGGCCTCTCGCTTGGCTTCCTGGTCCCTGCCCTGGCCGGATACATTGCCTTCGGCATCGCGGACCGGCCCGGCATTGCCCCCGGCTTCGTGGCCGGTGCTGTTGCCGGATTCATGGGCGCAGGCTTCCTGGGCGGCCTGGTGGGCGGTCTGCTGGCCGGTCTCACGGCACACTGGATCGGTACGTTTAGCGTTCCGCGCTGGTTGCGTGGACTCATGCCGGTGGTGATCATCCCGCTTTTGGCTTCAATCGTCGCTTCGGGCCTCATGTTCTTGGTTCTCGGCGGCCCCATCGCATGGGTGACCACCCAGCTCAACACCTGGCTCACCGGCATGACCGGCGCGTCCGCCGTCGTTCTCGGCATCATCCTGGGGCTCATGATGTGCTTCGACCTGGGCGGCCCGGTCAACAAGGTTGCGTACTCCTTCGCCGTTGCCGGCCTGGGCGCTGGCAGCTTGGCCAACCCGGCACCGCTTCAGATCATGGCTGCCGTCATGGCAGCAGGCATGGTCCCGCCGCTGGCAATGGCTCTCGCCACCACCCTGAACAAGAAGGTCTTCAGTCTGGCTGAGCGCGAAAACGGCAAGGCTGCATGGTTGCTGGGCGCCTCATTCATCTCCGAAGGTGCCATTCCGTTCGCGGCGGCCGACCCGTTCCGGGTCATCCCCGCGAGCATGGTCGGTGGTGCCGTGACCGGCGCACTGTGCATGGCTGCAGGCGTGACCTCTCAGGCCCCGCACGGCGGCATCTTCGTCTTCTTCGCCATCGGAAACCTGGCGATGTTCATCATCTCGATCGCGGTCGGCGCCGTGATTACCGCGCTGGTCCTGCTCGCCCTCAAGCGCTGGGCAGTCCGGAAGCCCGTCGAGGCAGAACGCGTTCCGGCCGTCGTCGCGGCCTGACGCCACCGTCAACGGGACGGCGCGCCTCTAGACTTTTCCCAAGCCCACAATCGAAGGAGCAACAATGTCCGAACGTACCGCCACCATCGCCAGCCGCGTCGGCCTGCACGCCCGCCCGGCAGCCATCTTCGCCGAGGCCGCCGGCGAGCTTGACCTCGAGGTCACCATCGCCCGCGAAGGCGAGCCCATCGACGACGCCATGGACGCCGCCAGCATTCTCTCCCTCATGAGCCTGGGAGCTTCATTCGGCGACGTCGTGGTGCTCCGTGCCGAGGGCGCCGGCGCCGACGAAGCACTGGACCGTCTCGTGAAGATCCTCGAGACAGACCACGACGCCGAATAACCCACCGAGCATGCCCCCTCCTGGCTGCGAGGGATGGACATATTCCTACTATGTCCATCCCTCGCAGCCTACGGGGAGCATGCTCCTTGCTTTTCAGGGCAAATGTTCAGGGCAAATGTTCAGGGCAAAGACGCCCAGTAGGCCGCGATATCCCGCTCCGTGGCCCTGAGATGAGCGAGATCGCCGGCCAGGAACCCGTCGACGAGGCGCGGATCTATGTAGGCGGCCCTCGCCACCGTTGGGGTGTTGCCAAGCAGTTCGGCAGTTTGCTTGATGGCTTCAAGGATTCGACGGCGGGCAGGCACTTCAGATTCGCCTGCCAACGCCATGCCGGCAGCCACTGTGCCTTTCCACGTCCGGAAGTCCTTGGCCGTGTAGTTGCCGCCCGTGATGTGACGAAGATATTCGTTGACCATCGTGGCGTTCAAGGAGACCCGGTTGCCACGTTCATGAAAGACCAGCAGCGGCTCCTTTGCAGCCCTGCTGGCCACGGGTTCGAGGAATCGGGCCAGCGCAGCGTCCTCGATACTTGATTCCCATGCTTGGCCGCTCTTTCCCGGGAAATCCAAGGACACCACGTCTCCGGTGACCTGCACGTGCTTGCACCTCAACGTGGTGAGGCCATACGAGCCGTTGCGGCGCGTGTAGCCATCTGATCCAACGCGCAACGCCCCGAGATCCATGAGCCGCACTGCCGCGGCCAGGGCCCTGGTCTTTTCCGAGGGTGACTCTCTCAAGTGTCGTGATGCCAAGCGGCGCGCCTTGGGCAGGACAGTGCCGAGCCGCGCAGCCCGGGTGAACTTTTCAGTGTCCTGACGGGCCCGCCACTCCGGGTGGTAGATGTATTGGCTCCGGCCGGCGTCGTCCACCCCCATTGCCTGGATATGCCCGTTCTCAAAGGGACATATCCAGACATCCGCCCACGCCGGAGGGATCGCCAGCGCATCAAGGCGCTTGCGATCCCCACCCGCGATAAGGGATCCGTCCGGGCGGTGGTAGCTAAATCCGCGGCCCGACCTTGTCCGGGAAATGCCGGGCATCCCGGGTTTGCTGCGGCGGAGCCGTGGCATGCCCTGACACTTTGTCTAGATAGCGGGCCGCTAGGTTTCTAGGCCCTTAGGCTTCCTGCGGATCGGCCACGGGTTCGCTGGCGGGCATGATCTCGGCACTGATCATCCAGGCGAGTTGTTCCAAACGGGCGATGAACGCATGCAGCAGATCCGCCGTCGTGGGATCTTCCTCATCCACCTCATCGTGGACATCGCGCATAGTCTTGACCGTCCGCTCCAGTCGGTCGGTGATCAGCTTCACGGCGTCCTTGGTCTTGGTTAGTCCCGCCGGGAACTGTTCCAGCCTGGTGGAGCCAGCGATCGTGCTGCTCCGGCCATCGGGCAGGGCATGAAGCGCCCGCATCCTTTCGGCTGTTTCGTCGGCGAACTCCCGAGCTGCTGCCACGAGTTCGTCGAGTTGGAGGTGCAGGTCCCGGAAATTGGCGCCCACGATGTTCCAGTGGGCCTGTTTTCCTTGGAGCTGGAGTTCTATTAGATCCGTCAGGACAAGCTGAAGATTATCTGCAAGAGTTTGCGATGCTTTCACGGTTTCCCCTCCAAGACGACTGCTGACAATAGGGTCTGATGCATTTCAGGAACGAGCACAAGACCTTCCATCTACCCTACGACGATACCCAAAAAATTTGCTAAGTGTGCTTAGCACTTGATTTGATAAGCGACCTTAGTAGTACCATGGAGGAAGTCGGAGGCAGCCCGTACCGGATGAAAATTCCGGAAAACGAGGCGGCATCCGCTCCAGCAGGACCTCGCATGCGGTCCGGGGGCCTGGTGAGGAACAACGGTTCGCAAGCGAACCGACAACCGAATACATCGCATGGGATCCGGGCGCTTGCCAGCGGTCCCACTCAAGTAAGGAATGTGTGACTGTGAACACTCTTCTGATCATTGCAGGCGTTGTGGCAATCGTCCTTCTGCTCGTTGGCGGCTTCTCGCAAGCCGTGAGCTGGCTCCTCTGGGTCGGCGTGGTCCTCCTCATCGTCGCGGCCATCGGCTGGCTTCTCAGCTTTATGTCCGGCCGGAGGTCGCACGGCGTCTAAGCAACGGCACTTAGCCGACGAGGACGGCTGGCCCCTCATCGGCCAGTCCCCACGCCGCTTGGCGTAATGAAGCAATCCATTACCAGCAAAAAGGAGTACGTCCATGGGTGCAGATGACAAGATCCAGAACGCCGGAGAAAAGCTTGCGGGCAAATCCAAGGAAACGGCTGGAAAGCTGACGGATGACCGGAAGCTGGAAGCCGAAGGCAAGATGGATCAGACCAAGGCCGACCTGAAAGCGGCCGGGGAAAAAGTAAAGGACGCCTTCAAGAAGGACTAAATCCGCTCGAAGTGCGGCTCCCGCCCTGCGCGGGGGCCGCACTTCTCGGTTCAAGGAGTGATGTCAATGCCGACTATCTCTGACCCGGTTGTTCCCAGCGGCGCACCGCGCCCAGGAGCGGAACGAATCTGGTGCGGCAAATGCGGTACCAACGAGCACGTGATTCTAGATTCAATTGAGCCCCTGGAACCGCCGTCCGCAGAGCTCGTGGATATCGCTTACACGTGCGTTGAATGCGATACGTTTTATGCCCATGCCTCGACTTTCAGGGACGTGGCGGAGATCCTGAACCAACGCGGCACGGTATCAGGGGTGCTTCAATTCGGCGGTGAATACATCCATTGCGGGGAACCCATGAAGATCGCGGGAACCGGATTCCACAGCGTGTATGCACCAATGTCCACCGAAGACCCCGCGGTGGATCTTCTCGACGTGTACCTGGCGACGAAGGTGTTGCGGTGCCGCTGCGGGTTCCGGATGGAACTTCCGTCATAGCCGGGACTGGACCGCAGGAGGAACTCATGCCAAACAAGAAGAACCCCAGCCTCAAAGATCCGGAACTTTACGAAACTCTCCGGGAGGACGGCGCCTCGAAGGAAAAGGCCGCCAGGATCTCCAATGCGGCTGCGAAAGAGGGCCGCAAGGAAATCGGCCGCCGCGGGGGCACCTCGGGAGACTACGAGGACTGGACCGTGGCCCAACTGAAGTCCCGCGCCAAGGAGCTGGGCCTCACAGGCTACTCAAGCAAGAAGAAGGCCGAGCTGATCTCGGCGTTGAGGAACCACTGAACCACCACTGGACATGCCCTCCGCTCAGGCCAAGGAACGGACATATTCCCTTCATGTCCACTCCTGCCTTCGCACGAGGGACATGTCCAGTCTTCGCGCGGGGACAACGAGGGACATGTCCAGTGGTGTCGCGCAGGGGGACCGGGGGACATGTCCAGTGTTCGTGCCAAGGAACGGACATATTCCCATCATGTCCACTCCTGCCTCCTCACGCGGGGCATGTCCAGTCTTCGCGGGGCGCACGACGGCGGCGCGTCAGGCTTTCTTGACCCTCGCCCTGGGCTTGCTGGCCGCCTTGGCGCTAGCGGCGTCGTCGGACTCCTCAGCGGCCGAACCAGCGGCCGAACCAACGGACGAACCAGTAGACGCCTTGCCGCGCTTCTTGTCGAGGCTGCGTTTGAGCGCTTCCATGAGGTCGATGACTTCTCCACCTTCGCCTTCGCTCGCAGAAACGCCGAACGTCTCCTCGGTGTCGATGGAGTCGCCCTTTTCGAGTTTGGCGGCGATGAGTTGGCGCAATTGAACCTGGTAGTTGTCGGTGTATTGCTCGGGCTCGAAGTCACGCGCCATGGAGTCCACGAGGGCCGAGGACATCTCCAGCTCCTTGTCCGAGATTTTGACGTCGGTGTCCAGCGAGGGGAAGTTGGCCTCGCGGACCTCGTCGTCCCAGAGCAGGGATTGCAGCATCAGCACGTCACCACGTACCCGCAGCGCGCCCAACCTGGTCTTCTGCCGGAGGGCGTACTGCACAATGGCGACGCGCTCGGTGTCCTGCAGGGTGCGCAGAAGCAGCATGTAGGCCTTGGGAGACTTGGAGTCCGGTTCGAGGTAGTAGGGACGCTCGTACATGATGGGGTCCAACTGCTCCGCAGGGACGAACTCCACCACTTCGATCTCGCGGCTGTTCTCCGCGGGCAGCGACTTCAAATCGGCCGCGGACAGCACCACGGTGCGGCCTTCCTCTTCGTAGGCCTTGTCGATATCCTCATAATCCACAACAGAGGCACAGATTTCGCACTTCCGTTGGTAGCGGATGCGGCCTCCGTCCTTGTTGTGGACTTGGTGGAGACTGACGTCGTGGTCCTCGGTGGCACTGTAGAGCTTGACGGGTACGTTGACCAGCCCAAACGCGATAGAACCCTTCCATATGGCCCTCATGCACTAAGTGAACATCACAAGAAGGCGGAGGTGAAGAGGTGGCAACCAGTCAAAAGGAACGCGTCAATGTTGAAGGTCATGAACTGACGCTCACCAATCTAGGCAAAATCATGTACCCGGAGACTGGCACCACCAAGGCAGAAGTGCTCGAATACTATGCCGCGGTGGCCCCGTTCCTCATCCCCGCCGCAGCCAACCGACCGGCCACCCGCAAACGCTGGGTGCACGGGGTGGGGACCACGGAGGAGCCCGGGAAGATGTTCTTCCAAAAGAACCTGGACGACTCCACGCCGTCGTGGGTTCCCCGGGTGACCATTCAGCACAGGGACCACAGCAACGTTTACCCCCTAGTCAACAACTTGGCCACCCTGACGTGGCTAGCCCAGATCGCCGCCTTGGAAATTCACGTGCCGCAATGGCAAGTGGACGCCGACGGAACCATGCTGCCACCGGACCGCCTCGTCCTGGACCTTGATCCGGGTCCCGGAACCGGTCTTCCGGAATGCGTCGAAGTCGCCAAGCTGGCGCGCAGCATCCTGCAGGACATAGGCCTTGATCCCGTCCCTGTGACGAGCGGCAGCAAAGGGATCCATCTCTACGCGGGGCTGGATGGCACCCGCAAATGGGAGCAGGTCTCCGCGTTCGCGCACGAATTGGCACGCTCGCTCGAGGCTGACCATCCGGACCTCGTGGTCAGCGACATGAAGAAGACCCTGCGCAACGGCAAGGTCTTGGTGGACTGGAGCCAGAACAGCGGGAACAAGACCACCATCGTCCCCTATTCCCTTCGCGGACGCGCCCACCCGATGGTCGCCGCACCGAGAACCTGGCGGGAACTCGCTTCCCCCAAGCTTGAGCACCTGGACTTCACTGCCGTCATGAAGCGCGTCAAAGAGGGGAAAGACCCCTTCGCCGCAGTGACTGCCGCGCGATCGGGGCATGCGCCCGCAGGCAACGATTCCAGGCGCTCTGCCACGTCCGGAAACAAGAACGACGACGGCGACTCACCCGGCTCTGCCCGCGCCAGCACCGCCGTCGGGGGCACCGCCGTCGCGGCCACCGCCGTCGTGCGCACCGCCGTCGTGAACCCGCGGCTGGCCAGCTACGTGGACAAGCGGGACCCCCAGAAGACGCCCGAGCCGTTTCCCGCCGTCGAACACCGTGAATCGCGTCCGGTCCAGGCTGACGCAGAGCCCCACCCTCCGGGCGGGATCTTCGTGATCCAGGAGCATCACGCCCGCCGTTTCCACCTGGATTTCCGCTTGGAGCACAATGGCGTCCTGGCGTCCTGGGCCTTGCCGCGGGGCGTTCCGGACACTCCGGCCAAAAACCACCTGGCCGTACGGACCGAAGACCACCCGATGGAGTATGCGCAGTTCGCGGGCATCATTCCCAAGGGCGAATACGGCGCCGGAACGGTCAGCATTTGGGACAGCGGCGAGTTTGAGTGCGAAAAATGGCGCGACGGCAAGGAAGTCATCGCCACCCTCACCGGCAAGCCCGGCGGCGGATTGCACGGCACCCGTCGATTCGCACTCATCCACACGGGAGAGTCGCCATCGCAGTGGCTGATCCATCTGATGAAGGACAATCCGGGCCATCGAACGGTCCTGTTGCCTGAGAGCGCGCCACAGTCGAACGGGACCCCCAGCTACGCGCCCATTCTCGCGACGTCCGGGACCGCAGCCGACGTCTCCGAAGGCGATTGGCTGTTTGAGCTCAAGTGGGACGGATTCCGGACCATCGTTTCAGGTTCGGGCGGCAAAATCAGGCTAACGAGCCGCTCCGGAATCGACATGACACCCACGTATCCCGAACTGTCGGATCCGCGTTTCTGGCCGGACCACGACTTCGTGGCAGACGGTGAAATCGTGGCACTTGGCAAGAACGGCCGGCCCAGCTTCGAGTTGCTCCAGAAGCGGATGAACCTCTTCAAGCCGGGTGACGTCGAGCGCGCCCGGGCCGGGGTCCCCGTGCAGTTGATGCTTTTCGATCTCCTGTACGACGCCGGATCTCGCGGCAGTGCCGCAAAAGGGGACAGTGCCGACCTCACCTCCCTGCCGCTCGGCGAGCGCCGTGACAGGCTGGCGGCGTTCCAAGCCAGGCTGCCTGCTGAGGGTTCCCCCATCCATATATCCGAGGTCCTGAAGCATGACCTCGACGACATCCTGGCCAGCGCCGCCGAGCTTGGCTTGGAGGGGGTCATGGCCAAGCGTGCGGATAGCCGGTACCAGCCGGGGCGGCGTAGCAGGTCCTGGATCAAGCTGAAGCTGGAGCGCATGCAGGAAGTGGTGGTGGGTGGCTGGCGCCCGGGCGCCGGGGCAAGGCTCGGTACCATCGGGGCGCTGCTTGTGGGGATTCCCGACGGCGACAAGTTGCGCTATGCGGGGCGGGTAGGCACCGGGTTCAAGGACTGGCAGTTGCGCGAGATCCTGGAGCGCCTGCAGGGGCTCGATCGCCCGGAGTCCCCCTTCCACGACATCCCGGCCGAAGACGCGGCCACCGCACATTGGGTTTCGCCGGAGCTCGTGGGAGAAGTGACCTTCGGCGACTGGACAGGCAGCGAGAGAATGCGCCATCCGGTCTGGCGCGGGTGGCGTCCGGACAAGTCCCCCGACGACGTCGAGCGCGGCTAGCCCAGCGCGCGCAACCCGTCCCAACTGACTCGCACTTAACGTCGTTTAGAGGGCTCATAACGACGTTAAGTGCGAGTCAGTTGGGCTGGCGCGGGGGGTGAGTAACCTCTAAGAAGAGTGCGGCAGCTGAGGACGGCTGGTGCGGTGGACCGCGATGACCGCCGCCTGCTGGCCCACGCGGCCGTGGTTGGCGCCGCGATCCTTGGGGTGCTTGGCCTTGGCGCTAGCATCTGGCCAGACCGGTCCTTGGGTCGAGCCCAGGGTCATGGACACTGTTGCCGGAGCCGGCGAGGGCGCCGTGTCCATGGATTCGACCAGATGGCTGGCAACCTCGGAGTTGATTTGTTGCTCAACATGCTTCGCAGTCATTGTTCTTCCTTTCTGCAGTGAAACGAAGGGATTTTCATACTAGGTGGGAGCGATCCGCTTGGCTCCAGGATCTACCAGCGGACCTTCTTCTCGGACTTGGCCAGCTTGCCACTGGCCTGCGTGGGCTTGTGTCCTTTACCGGTGCTCTGCCAACTGTTCGCTGCACCACCACGGGACTTGCTGGCCAGCATTTCCTTTTGGGCGTCAGTCAGTTTCGATTTGATACCGGCAGCCGGGGCGTCGGTTTCCTGCGTGGCAGGTTCCGGCTCGACGTTGGTTTCGGGTGTGTTCGCTGTCATACAGTGCGCTCCTTAAGCTCTTTTCTGCCGGAGGAGGTTTCTGGACTGCGACGTCCGCTGCGAGACCCTGGGTCCAAATAGCAGCAGCAACAGGAACGGCGCGGAGGCGAAGCCTCAACAGGCATGGATTTTTGTCGTATCAAACTCAGCGGCACCGGTAAGAGTCTGCAGTGCCGTTCCCGGCATGTGCGACGAACCAGGACCCGCTGGTCTATTCAAAAATCAGTGTTCCCATGCACCCACCCTAGACACTCCGGGCCATGTTTGTGAACCCCGCGCGTTTTCTCATGCCCACGCCGTCAGGGACGGCTCCAACACGTCACCGACAACGCTGCGTGGGATGGCGCCGGCGACAGCCGATTCAAGACCGGCGTGTGTGTTAGCGCAGGCAGCGGTCGTCCGGGTCAATGGCGGTCATGATGCGCCGGCTGATCTCGCGGAGTTGTTTCAGCTGGGCCTTGGTCAGCGGGTCGAAGACGAGGCTGCGGACGGTTTCGACATGGCCGGGTGCGCTAGCGACAACCTTGTTCCAACCATCGTCAGTGAGGGTGGCAAGGGTGTATCTGCCATCGCTCGGATCCTGGGCCCTGCGGACCCAACCGCGCTTTTCCAGCTTCGCCACCACTTGGGACAGCCGCGGGAGCATGGCTTCGGCCATCACAGCCAGTTTGCTCATCCTCAGCGTGCGTTCCGGGGATTCCGACAGCGCGGACATCACGGCGTACTCGAAGTGGCTGAGTCCGGCATCCCGCTGAAGCTGTGCGTCCAACGCCCCCGGCAACCGAAGGGCCATACTGGCCAGCGCAATCCAAACAGCCTGTTCGTCTTCGCTCAGCCATCGGGGCTCGCTCACGGCCTGGGCAGTGGCCGAGTCACCGGAAACCTCCGCGATGCGTGACCTTTCCATGCCTGCAATAGTACAGGGATCACTTTGGATGTGAAGTATCTTCTTCAAAAAAACACTTGCATATTGAAGTAATTCATGATTAGTGTTTAGTTCAAGCTTGAAGTGACTTCGGGAGCCACGCACTCTCCGGCCGCGAACATCACCCACCCCCGCATCAAAGAGGAATCCACCATGAACATCACCCTTTGGATCATCGCCTCCGTCCTCGCCTTGGCCTTTCTGGCTGCGGGCCTGATGAAGATCGCCCAGCCGCAGGAAAAGCTCGCCACGTCCGGTCTGGCCTGGACCGAAGATTTCAGCTCCGGAGCAGTGAAGGCCATCGGCTCAATCGAAGTCCTCGCAGCCCTCGGCCTGATCCTTCCGGCCGTCAGCGGTATCGCCACCTTCCTCGTCCCGGTTGCTGCCACCGGCCTGGCCATCGTGATGGTCGGCGCCATCATCACCCACCTCAAGCGTGGCGAGAAGCAGGCCGTCATCGTCAACGTCGCCCTTGGCGTCCTGGCCCTCTTTGTCGCCGTCGGGCGGTTCGGCGCCTAGGTCCCTTTGCTCCACCCCCTGTGTCCCCGGCTCGAAAGGAAACCCTTCCCGTGACTCAGAGTCCCTTTAACCCGACTGTTCCCGCCGGCGCCTATGACGAGCTGCTCGCCCGCGTCCTTCCCCAAGCCCGCGACCAGAAACTGTGGGAACCCTCCGACGGGCCGATGCCCTCGCTTTTCGTCAGCCACGGCGCACCGCCCACCCTCGATGACCCGCAGTGGCTGGACGATCTCTACCAGTGGGGCCGGTCCATGCCCAAGCCACGCGCCATCGTGGTCGTTTCAGCCCACTGGGAGAACGCCCCCATCGCCATATCCGGAAGCGCCGCCGGCACCCCCCTGTACTACGACTTCGGCGGCTTCCACCCACGGTATTACACCCTCAAATACGACACCCCCGACGCGACAGACCTCGCGCATCGGCTCGCAGGCACGCTGGGCGCCGGCACCCCGATCCACCATTACGTGGACCGCGGGCTGGACCATGGCGCGTTCATCCCCCTGATGGCGATGTACCCGGCAGCAGACGTCCCTGTGGTGCAGCTGTCGATGCCCGGCCTCGACCCCGAAGCACTCCTCAAACTCGGTCAGCGCCTGCGCTCCCTCCGTAGTGAAGGCATCCTGGTCATCGGCTCGGGATTCATGACCCACAGCTTCGCCATCATGCGCGACCCCAGCCTGGCTCCCTACACAGCCGCCTTCGACGAATGGGCCATCGCTACCATCACCCGCGGCGACGTCGACGCCCTTACCGACTACCGCCGCAAAGCGCCCGCCGCGGACATCGCCCACCCCACGGCCGACCACTTCGTACCACTAATGCTCACACTCGGTGCCGCCGACAACCCGCAATCAGCCACATCCGTCATCGACAGAATGTTCTTCGGGAACTCCATTCGATCCCTCCAATTCGCCTAAAGGCCTTGGTCAATCTCGAAATCGGCGGACCGCCACGTTAACCGGCCCCCAGGGCCCAACAACAGCATGGCCTCCACGTCCGCGCTCGGTTAGGATGGCAGTTCCAGCGACCTGCGCCACGTCTTGAAGCCAACAGGTTTTATGTCAGCACCCTCGTTCCACGCGTCCCATTCCGTCGTGACCTCCC
The DNA here is from genome assembly GCF_039539965.1 of Arthrobacter methylotrophus. Taxonomy (NCBI): domain Bacteria; kingdom Bacillati; phylum Actinomycetota; class Actinomycetes; order Micrococcales; family Micrococcaceae; genus Arthrobacter; species Arthrobacter methylotrophus. The sequence continues at coordinate 4,261,478 of NZ_BAABED010000001.1, forward strand.
GGCTCCGTTCCGCCGGTTGCGTGTTTGCCGAAGACGAGGCCAAACTCCTGATCGCTGCGGCGCAAGCTCCCGAAGAGCTCGAGCGGATGGTCGAACAACGCGTCGCAGGGTTACCCCTTGAACATCTCCTTGGCTGGGCTGAGTTCTCCGGCCGGCACATTGCCGTGGACGCCGGCGTTTTCGTCCCTCGTCACCGCACGGAGCACCTCGTCCAGGAGGCGGCCCGCTGCGCCTGGCCGGGCGCCGTCGTCGTCGATCTGTGCTGCGGTTCGGGTGCTGTGGGCACTGCCTTGGCGGCAGCTGTGGGCGGCATCGAACTGCACGCCGCCGACGTCGACCCCGCCGCCGTCCGCTGTGCCCGCCGCAACGTCGGCCCGGTGGGCGGACAAGTGCATGAAGGCGATCTTTTCGCGGCCTTGCCGGGCACCCTTCGGGGACGGGTGGACGTGCTGATGGCCAACGCACCTTATGTGCCTACGGACTCGATCGGGATGATGCCGCCGGAGGCACGGCTGCATGAACCGCTTGTAGCGCTCGACGGCGGCGCGGACGGCTTGGACGTGCAGCGCCGGATCGCGGAAGAGGCTCCGTTATGGCTGGCTTGCGGGGGCCAGCTGCTGATCGAGACGAGCGTCCGGCAGGCGACGACGACGGCGGCGCTGTTCGAGCTCGCGGGCCTGTCCGCCCACGTGGTCCATTCCGAAGAATTCGATGCCACGGTGGTGCTCGGAAAACTACAGGAAACCCACCGAAAATGATCAGCAAACTGTGCGTTTCGTGGTCCCGGCCCAAACAATTTGGGAGGGCGGTTCCGGAACACGCCTAATCCCCGTGATTCCAGGGCTGTAGGTGGCATGTAAATGTCAGGCATGTGCGTCGAAAAGGGGCCAAATCGGCCCCCGAATTCGGAGTCCGACTCTCAGTTTCGGGGAATGTCGCGTAAAATTGAAACCCTGCCCAGAGCGGAGCAGCTGTATGTCGCAAGCAAATGATCTCCCTAGGAGAAACCCAAATGCCCACAGACCGAAGCATCACCGACTCCTCAGCAGGCGCTAGGAACGCCGCTGCAACGAGCAAAACCGCACCACGCGGTGCCTCAAAATTGAAACTTCCAACACGCCGTCGACTCAAGGTGTCCGACGTCAACGTCGTAGACCAGCCGATGCTGAAAAAAGCCCTCGGTGGCACGATCGTCGGTAACACCATGGAGTGGTACGACGTCGGGGTTTTCGGCTACCTCATCACCACGATGGGTCCAGTCTTCCTGCCCGAGGCCGACAAGTCCGTGCAGACCCTTTTCCTGCTCGGAACCTTCGCCGCGACTTTCCTGGCGCGACCGCTCGGCGGTGTGGTCTTCGGTTGGCTGGGTGACAAGGTGGGCCGCCAAAAGGTGCTCGCCACAACACTCCTGCTCATGGCGGCGAGTACTTTCGCCGTCGGACTCCTGCCCGGATACGCACAAATCGGCATTTGGGCAGCGGTGCTGCTCGTCGTCCTGAAGCTGGTCCAGGGCTTCTCCACGGGTGGCGAATACGCCGGCGCCACCACGTTCGTGAGCGAATACGCTCCGGACAAGCGCCGCGGTTTCTTCGCGAGCTTCCTGGATATGGGCTCGTACATCGGCTTTGCCCTCGGCGCGGCCCTTGTGTCCATCCTGCAGCTCACCATCGGCCAGCCGGCCATGGAGGACTGGGGCTGGCGCCTGCCGTTCCTCATCGCGGGCCCGCTCGGCGTCATTGCCGTCTATTTCCGTAGCAAGATCGAGGAATCTCCCCAGTTCCAGGCCACTTTGGATGCCCAGGAGGCAATCGCCGCGGACGCCGCAGCCGGCGATGCCGCAGTGGCAAAGGGCCCCATCGGCATCGTCAAGGCTTACTGGCGCCAAATCATCCTCGCCATGATCCTCGCGGCTGCCGCCAACACTGTGGGCTATGCCCTGACGTCGTACATGCCCACTTACCTGACCGAGTCCAAGGGCTACGACCCCGTTCACGGCACGCTGCTGACCATCCCCGTACTGGTGATCATGGCCGTTTGCATCCCGTTGACCGGTAAGCTCTCTGACCGAATCGGCCGCCGCCCTGTGCTGTGGATCGGTGCCGTCAGCACCATCGTGTTCGCCATTCCGGCATTCCTGCTGATCGGCCTCGGGGACATTTGGTCCACCCTTGCCGGCTTGGCCTTGGTCGCCTTCCCTGTCACCTTCTACGTGGCCAACCTCGCCTCCGCACTGCCGGCGTTGTTCCCGACGTCGAGCCGTTACGGCGGAATGGGCATCGCCTACAACTTCTCCGTGGCGATCTTCGGCGGTACCACTCCGTTCATTGTGGCCGCCCTGATCCAAGGTTCCGGCGATGACATGATGCCGGCGTACTACCTCATGGGCACCTCCGTGGTGGGCGCGATCGCCATCTACTTCCTGCGTGAATCCGCGCAGCGCCCGCTCCCGGGTTCCATGCCCAGCGTGGACACCCAGGCCGAAGCTCGCGAGCTGGTGGCCACCCAAGACACCAACCCGCTGATCGACCTGGACGAAATGCCGTTTGAGGACCCGCTACCCGGCACTCCCGAAGCAGCGGAGCCGGGCCGGGAACACGTCCCGGCCTAGTCCCGGGCCGCGGGCTGAAGCCCCCAGCGGCTCAAGCCTTGCGGTTCGCCTTCTGCTCCTGCATCCGCTTTGCCTGCGCTTGGATCTTCGGACCGTAGCCGCCGTTCAGTGCGGTGTCCTTGATGTGGCTGGCTTTCGCGAGCCGATCTCCGTCGGCCGCGTCCTTCAGCGCCTTCAGATCAGCTTGAAGGGCCGCCGGAAGCTTCGCGGCCAGCTTCGGACGCTTGTCCAGGATGAACGTCGCGATCTTCGCGGCGCGCTGACCGTAGTTGGGCTTGCTGCTGTCACCGTTCACGAAGAACCGCAGGGCGGTCGCCAACGGATGCCGCGCCAAAGCGGTCTTGGCCGCGGCGGCGGTGGCGGTCGGCTGGGTGGCGACGGCCGCCGTCGTGTTTGGTGCGTTTGACGAGGTTGCGGCGTTTGCGGCGACCACGCCTCCGCCCAGCAGGAGGCCGGCCGCAAGAACGCCGACGACGGCGGCGCGGGCCTTGCTGCCTTTGCGCCTCTGGGTGGGGGTAGTGGAGAGTTCTGTGCTGCTTTTCATGTTCAGTGTCCTTCGTCCTGGCCGGCGGCGCATCCACCAGCGCTCTTCACAACACTCTTGTCCGGCCACGTGAACTGATTGTTCGGCCAATGTTCGAGGAATGTAAAACCGGCCCCGCCAGCTGCCAAGCGCGCTCCGGGGAATCCGTCCTTGCTGTTGAATGGAGGCATGGAAGACAGCCGCGGATTGGTGTTGATTGCCGAGGACGAACAGGCAATCGCCGATATCCAGCGCCTGTATCTGGGCCGCGCCGGTTTTGGCGTCCATGTGGAACGGGATGGGATCTCCGCGCTGGCACAGATCAGGCGGCTCAAACCGGTCGCGGTGATTCTCGACGTCGGACTGCCGGGCCTGGACGGGATCGAACTCTGCAGGCAACTGCGGCAGGCGGAAGACTGGACGCCGGTACTGTTCGTGACAGCCCGGGATGAGGAGGTGGACCGCGTCCTTGGCTTGGAACTGGGCGCCGACGACTATCTCACCAAGCCGTTTTCGCCCTCCGAACTCGTCGCCCGGGTCAAGGCTGTGCTGCGCCGGACCGAAGGCACGCCGCGTCCCAAGCCGCTGGTGCTGGGCAGCGTGGAGTTGGATCCGCTGAACCGAACCGCGCGCGCAGGCACCGTGGAACTCACCTTGACCGCCACCGAGTTCGACCTCCTCGCCTATCTGATGGCCCAGCCCGGCCGGGTCTTTTCGCGTGAGCAACTGCTTTCGGCAGTCTGGGGACAGGCCAGTTATGCGGCGGGAAGGACCGTGGATGTGCACGTCGCGCAGCTCCGCGCCAAACTCGGCGAGCACTCCCCCATCGCGACGAGCCGCGGCGTCGGGTACTCGGCAGTCGGGCCCTCCGGAGGCAGCGCGTGAGGCGCTGGTTCGGTACGCTGGCCGGGCGCACGACGGCGGTGATCGCCGCCGTCGCGACTGTCGCCGTCGTGCTTGCCGGCCTTCTGGCAGCGCAATTGGTGAACGCCACAGCCGTGGACGAAGCCAAGAAGTATCTCGCAGTTGAGGCCGATTCCCTCAGCAAACAGTCAAACCTCGGAAGCCTCCAGGACCTTCGCGCCGATCTGCTCACCCATGGCGCGAGGCTCGCTGCGATCGGTCCCGATGGCCGCGTGACCGGTGGCGGGGCCCGGCTTGTGGATGCGAAGACGGTGGCGGATGTGCTGGCCGGCAAGGCGGTGTCCAAAACGGTGGACGGTCCGCAGAACACGGTGGTCCTCGAGGCTCGGCCTTTGGCGGCGGGAGGTGGCGTGGTGCTGGCGCAGCCCGTGTCCGAGATCCGGGCCGCCGCCGCTCCCCTGTTGAGCCGCATGCTGATCGCCCTTGCAGTGTGCCTCGTGTTCTCGATCGTGGCGGGCGGCCTGTTGGCGCAATGGCTGAGCCGGCCGTTGGTGCGTACGGCACAGTCGGCGCACCGGCTCGCGGCGGGCGAACGTGCAGTGCCGGTAGCGCCCGGCGGCCCGGCCGAAGTGGTGGAGGTTTCCCAAGCCTTGGCCGCCCTCGACGCCGCGCTCCGGACCAGCGAGGGACGCCAACGCGAATTCCTGCTCTCTATTTCGCATGAAATCCGGACACCCCTCACGGCGCTGCGGGGCTACGCCGAGGCCCTCGCGGATGGCGTAGTCAGCGGAGCCGAAGTGAGCGGGGTCGGGCGGACCCTGGTGGCCGAAACCAACCGTTTGGACCGATTTGTCCGGGATCTCCTGGAATTGGCACGGCTCGAGTCCGACGATTTCCGTGTGGAACTGCAGCCCGTGGACGCATCCTTGATCCTGCGCGAGAGCTGGCAGGCCTGGCAGGCAGTGTGCGTCCAAAACGGGATCGCGGCGCGGCTCGAACTGCCGTCCGGAGCATTGCGCGTCCGCAGTGATGGCCAGCGGTTGCGCCAAGTGGTGGACGGACTGCTGGAAAACGCGCTGCGCGTGACTCCCGAGGGCTCCCCCGTGGTGCTCGCCGCTAACGTTTCCGGTAGCGGGCTCACGGTGGAAGTGCGCGACGGCGGCCCTGGACTCACGGAGGCGGACGCCGCCGTCGCGTTTGAACGTGGTGCGCTCTTTGCCAGATACAGCGGTGCGCGGCCCGTGGGCAGCGGACTGGGCCTGTCCATTGCGGCGAGGATCGTGCAGCGGCTGGGTGGACGCATTAGCGTGCGCACGGCTCCGGAAGGTGGCGCGGCGTTTGTGGTGGAGTTGCCGGGCATTTGACCGTTCCGGCGGGCTTCAAGCAAACGTAGACTCTCCGCATGGCTGAAGATCCAGTGGGTTCGCTGCACCATGTCGAGATTTGGGTGCCACATTTCGAGCGCGCGGCGGAGGAATGGGGCTGGCTGCTCGGGGAACTCGGCTACGAGCCGTTCCAGCTGTGGCCCCACGGTTGCAGCTGGAAACTCGGGGCCATGTACATCGTGGTGGAACAATCCGCGGCGATCACCGGAAGCACGCATCGCAGAACGGAGCCCGGACTCAACCACCTCGCCTTCCATGCAGGCACCAGGGAAAACGTGGACCGGCTCCAGCAGCTCGGCGCCGACTCCGGTTGGTACGAGATGTTCGAGAGCAAATATCCCCATGCCGGGGGTCCTGACCACTACGCCGCCTATCTGGTGAACACGGACGGCTACGAGGTAGAACTAGTTGCGGGCTGATGAGCCGTCGGCGGTAGTGGGACTGTGGCAGCCGCCCCGCGTCTTCCCTGGAATGTTGAACGCACCGAGGCTGAACTCATCGTTAGTTAGCCCACGGAACACATGTACGGGTCAGCCGAGGATGCGACAGGGCACCTTGACACCCTTGATGGGCCAGTCCGTAGGGGCTATCGGGACGATCTGCTCCGGTTCGGCGCCAGGAGTCCGGCATGCCGCGCGGGCCTGCTCGAGGTGGTCCGTCCAGATTGGTCCGAACTCGCGACCCACGGCCACGGGGAAGAAGTAGACGACCATCAGCACGGCCAGAATGCCGAGCAAAGCTGGTCGCGCCGAGCCCCCCAGAACTTCCCCTAGAAGCGGCAAGAGGGCGAGGAGGAACATGGACGGCGCGACAGCGTAACGCCCGAGGTGCAAGGCGTTCCATCCGGCGTCGTCGAATGCGGCGTAGTCGAGGAACGGGCGGAAGTTCAGGGCCACGGCCGCGCACGCTATCACGAGCGACCCGCCAAGGAACGCGCCTGCGGCCACCTTCTCCCGTATCCGGCCTCGCACAAGGATGACAGCGGACGCCGCGAGGAAGAGAGCCGCCGCCAGCGCCACGGGCACCCAACCGAAACGGACCACCACGCGGGATATTTGCCCCGCCGTTCCGAACATTACGGCGGACGGACCGTCGACGAACCACCCGTATACGACCGATAGCCAGTTCACCGGCGGCGCGGCCGGGTTTTCGCGCGGGTACGCCAGCGTTGTGAAAACCTGCGCCCCGACACCGGCGAGGAGGGCTAGCCGCGGACCCCAAAGCCGCGCGTCTCGGAGTCGGTATGCAAACAGGGGAACGAACACCGCAGCCTGTATCTCCGTCAGGCCGACGAGCAGCGCCGCAACTGTTAGGACGGCACCTTCAACCCATGTCCGGGGCCGTTTCAGAAGGAGCCACGGCGCCAAGTACAGGAAGTACCAATGCAGGTTCGCGAGGTTTCCGAGTGCCTCCTCCGGGCTGGCGGCAACCAGGACAGGCACCGCTGCGAACCCGAGCCGGACCCAGACATTCCTGGACAGCACGGACGAGCAGTGGAACACGAGCGCCGCGACACCGCCCACGATCAAGCACGCCGCCACGGTCACGGCGATCGCCCACGCATCCACAGGGAGCAGCCTCACGACCAGCCACGCGACGCCACGAGGCACCACGTGGAGGTACCCCTGGTACGGGGCGAAGATGCCTCGGAGGCCGGCGTCCTTGAGCACGTCGTTGATGAAGATCCCGCCATCCTCTGCCCACAGGGTTCCGATAGCCGGGGCCGGGAGCCGCGCGAGCGAGAGCAGGGCCGAGACCAGGACGATCGACGCGTACACCACAGGGTTCCGCCAGTGGACAGTAGGAGCGAAAAAAGCGCGACGGTGCACAGTCAGGACAGCCAAGCGGGGACCCCCAAGAGAAAATTGCAGACAGAATGCAAATTTTACATCGTCATCGAATCCCCGGGGCCCGCTAGTGCACCCTCTCGTGGGCAGACACGCGGTTCGCTTCCGGCAAGCGCGTGATAGGCGACTTTCGCATCCGTTCACCGGCAAGGAGAGAGTGTTTTGACCGAATGTCCGGTGGTGCGCCATCAGCCAAAGAATTACGGGCAGATGCCAGGGATAAAGCACGTTGGCTGCGATCTTCAGAGGATCTGTGAGCCCGCCGATGTCTTCCAAGGGTCCCGTCTGCACTTGGAATGATGCCGTCAAAGCAGGTAATCAGGTTCGTTCGGCCGTCTCACTCAGTGCCGGGACCCGGGTTCTGGAGCCGGGCCTTCAGTGCCGCCGTATCCACGCCCAGCTTATTGAGCAGGACGGCTGCCGGATCGGGTTGCTGCCGTTCCAGCAGGGCGAGCAGGAGATGCCGGGTGGTGATCCTGCGGGCCTTCTCCTTGGTCGTCAGAATCAGGGCGTCCTGGATGACTGAGCGGGCGGCCGACGTGAAGGTGGTCCTGCTGCTTCCCTTCGGCGCATTCAGTGGCCCGAAGTCCCCCAGCGTGATGCCGACGGCTTCCAAGGCCTCCTGGTCGAGGGCATCGAGCTGAGCGCGGGCAGGTTCAAGGTCCACGGCCAGGACCCGGCAGCTTCCCGGGTCATGGAGCAATCCCAGTAGCAAATGATCCGTACCGATTCTCCGGTCACCGCGGCGCTTGGCTTCCTCGGCACCGGCATGGACAGCGGTCCTGGCCTCAGCGGCAAATCGTTCAAACATGGGAGACTCACTTTCCGTATTTGGCGTGGACCGACTGCCGGGAGACGCCTAGGGCATCGCCGATTTGCTCCCAGGACCAGCCCTGCTGCCGGGCGAGGGCCACGTTGGTAGCCTCCACTCTTTCGGCCAGGCGATGCAGGGCTCCGACGGCGCGGAGGCCGGTTGCCGGGTCCGTCGCCGGGATGGGGGAAGTCAGCTCATCACCGTTCATGCTGTCAGTTTGAACTGACAGCATGCGTCTGTCAATACAGACTGACAGACGCGGCGCCGGCCGAATGCGGCTCAACCCGCCGGCGCATGGCGATCCTCGGCCAGCGGCTCAGGCCTACCAAGGTCTCGCACTCGAGGATGCCGCGCAGTCCGTCGTCGAGCATGTCCGGCTCCAGCTCCTCGAAACCCAGCCTGCGATAGTACGGTGCGTTCCACGGCACGTCGCGGAACGTGGTCAGGGTCAGCCACTCCAGCCCCTCCGCCTGCGCCCACTTTTCGGCGTTATCAAGCAGCTCACTCCCGAGACCTCGACGCGCATGCGAAGGGTGGACACTCAATTGCTCCACGTGCGCATTACCATCCAGCCGCTCAAGCAGGAGATAGGCCACGGGAACATCCGAGGCATCGGTGAAGACCAAGGCGCCGCCGCGCGTCTGGAAGAGTGCCAGCTCAGTGACGGTCAATGGCTCGTCCTCAGCGATGGCATCCATTCCTAATGAGCGGAAGATTTCGCCCGCGGCGAGTTCGATTCCGCGCAGCCGTTCCAGCTCGTCCGCGCGCGCTGCCCTGATCATGCGGCCGCACCGCTGCCAGCGAGGTATCGATTGCGCTGTTCAATGAGGTTCCGGAGGTATCTTCCCAGAACAGCTTTCTCCGCAAGCCGGCCCACCACTCCGAAAGGCGCCGCGAACTCGACACGATCGATCATGAGCGTGCCGCCGTCGTCGGGAATGAACTCATGAAGGTGCCGAAAGAACCGGAAGGGACCACGCACTTGCTCGTCCGTGAAGGAATCGGGGAAGTGAAATTGGGTGATCCGGCTGCTCATCCGCAAGGGCAGGGCGAAATGCCAAGCCTGCCAGGTGACCTCGTCGCCTTCCGAGAGCAGTCCGGACACGACGCCGGCCACTGTGCGTTCCCGGGACCTGGCCATGGAACCAAGGTGCGCGTCAACGTTGCGGGCTAGGTCAAATAGCTCCGCGGGTTCACGTTGGATGTGGGTGTGGCAGGCGAACGAAACAGTCACCCTTAGATCCTGCCACTGTTTCCCTTTGCGCCCGCTCAGCCCAACTGGCTCGCAATTGTCGTCGTTTTGAGGCCTCATAACGACAACAACTGCGAGCTAGTTGGGTCCCGCAACACAAAGCAACGTTGTGACCCAGCTAATGGCACGGATCGTGGGGTGTTGATAGCTTCCGAGTGATCGGCTGAAATGATTGGTGGTGTCCGATGCGATCAATCATGGCCCATGCCCGCGCCCTTCATGCGGTCCCACCGGCAAGCAACGATCACCTCGCCGCAGTCCGGGTCGCACTGAGCGTCGCGGTGCCAGCATTGGTACTTCTCGCGCTCGGGCGGCCGGACCTCATCATCTACGCAGTCTTCGGCGCCCTGACAGGCATGTACGGCCGTGCCGAGTCGCACCAATTGCGGCTCAAGCACCAGGCCCAGGCCGCCGCGGTGCTCTTGGCCGCGGTGTCCGTGGGCACTTTCTTGTCCGTCTCCCATATTCATTCATGGGGCCTCGTCGCGGTCGAATCGATCTTGGCAGGCGCGGGTTCATTGTTCTCGGACAAAGTACGGCTCAAGCCGAACGGTCCGTTCTTCGGGATCCTGGCGCTAGGAGCATGCGCCTCCGTTCCAGCGCATATCCCGTTCTTTGCCGCCGTCTTGATCTGCGCAGCATCAGCAACATTCTCGATGGTGGTCGGTTTTGCCGGTTGGTTCCGGCACCGGATATGGGAACGAGGCGCCATCCGGGACATTCCGGCATTCAGCGTGAAGCTCCGCCAGGCCGCCGGGATACACGCGGCCCGGTACGTGCTCGCCGTCGGCGCGGCCGGAGCCTGCGGAGTGCTCACCGGCAGCGGACACCCCCACTGGGCCATGGCGTCGGCCGCTGTTCCACTGGCCGGAGCCGATATGCCAAGCCGGCTACACCGCGGCATCCACCGCATCGTAGGGACGTTCCTTGGCTTGGCGATTGTCGCCGTCGTACTCTTCCCCGGCCCGCTATCGCCGCTGCATTACTTCCCCGGACAAACGACGATCATCCTCGCCCTGCTGGTGATCGCTTTCCAGTTTCCCACGGAGCTGTTCATGGCCCGGCACTACGGTTGGGCCATGGTGTTCTTCACCCCGGTCATCTTGCTCATGACCCAACTGACGGTCCCCACAGATCCGGGCGTGCTGGTCCTGGAACGCGGAGTGGAGACTTTCGTGGGAGCCGTGATCGGGATTGCGGTGGTAGTGCTGGTCCAGGCTCCGCGGTTTGCCTCGCGGAGCTAGCTTACTTTGCGGGGAGGCGGGGTGGACCGGAGGTAAGCTTCGCCGGCAGGAAACGCATAAAGGCTGTGATCGCCTTGTACCGCTTGGTGGGGATGGAAACGCCTTTACCCTTTGCGTTGTCTTCCAACCCTTCCCGGACAACGCGCTCGGCCTGCAGCCACAAGAAGCGCGGAGCGACCGACTTGTCCATGCCCATGCGGTCATGGAATTCGGTGTGCGTGAAACCCGGGCACACGGCCGTGACTTTCACACCGTTGCCGGCATAGGCCGTGTTCGCCCAACGGCTGAAGCTCACTTGCCAGGCCTTCGCGGCCGAATAGCTGCCCCGGTTCGCGAAGGCCGCAACACTGGCGACGTTGACAATCCGGCCGGTCCGGCGCGCCAGCATGCCCCCCAAGGCCGCATGGCACAGCTCCATGGGCGTCTGGACGTGCAGGCGCAGGTGCCGCTTTTCGTCTTCCACATCGTTCTGTTCGAAGGACTTCAGCAGCCCGATTCCGGCGTTGTTGACCAGCACGTCCACCGGCCGCGAAGCGTCCCGCAAGCGGTCCGCCACAGCCGCGACCCCGACGTCGGAGGTCAGGTCGGCTGGCAGAACCTCCGCCGAGATACTGAAGTCCCGTTCAAGCACCTCGGCGGTTGCCCGCAGCCGCGCTTCGTCGCGGGCGACGAGGACGAGGTGGTGGCCGGATTCGGCGAGTTGGCGGGCGAATTCCGCCCCAAGCCCTGCAGTAGCGCCGGTGACCAAGGCAGTGAGTTCATTGGCTCGAGTTGTCATGCGCCCAGACTAGTCCCGTTGACTCCGAGTCTGGGCCGAAGTGGCCTACACGAACTTCGGGTTGGCGAGCCGCCCTGCTATCTGGAGGCCACCGGACGGATCCGCGAGGTCCAGCATGTGTTGGTTGTTGCGCAGCTGCAGGCGGTTCAGGCAGGAAAGCTCGAAGTCGGGCGCGAAGAGATCGTGCATGGCGAACTGCTCCGCCAGCTCCGGATGGCGCGCTTGGTATTCACGCACGACGGCGGCGGCCGTCGCCCAAAATTCGTCCTCGCTGATTGTCCCGTCCTCCACAAGGAGCGCGGCGAGGAAACGGAAGATGCAGTCGAAAACGTCGGTGAAGACGGCCAGTACCATTTCTTCGGCAGGAATCTCGGCTTTGATGCGCGAGACCTCCTCTGGAAGGTGGAGCCGCTCCCCCATCACCACGATTTCCTCGCCGATGTCCTTCATGATCGCCCGGACCGGTACGCCGTCTTCCAGCACCAGGATGACGTTCTCGCCGTGCGGCATGAGCGCGAGTTCGTATCCATAGAGGAAATGGACCACGGGCACGAGATAGGCCTCGAAATAGCTGCGCAGCCACTCGGCCGGCGCCAGTCCCGAGCGCCGGATCAAGGCGGAGACCATCGACACACCGTCGGCATCGACGTGCAGCAGGGAAGCCATGGTCGCCAACTGCTGACCCTCCTTGAGCAAGGGAAGCGGACTCTCCCTCCACAGGGCCGACAGCATCTTCCGGTACGGGGAACCCTTCGCTGAAGCAGCCTCGTAGTAAGGGTTGTGGTACCCGATGGCTGCGGCCTCACGGATGATGGCCAGGCCCCGGTCCTGGAGCTCCTGGTCATCGGCGATGAGTTGCTGGAGCCAATCGTTGATCGCCGGAGTGGCTCTCATGTATTCCGGCGAGAGACCCCGCATGAAGCCCATGTTCAGCACCGACATCGCGGTCTTGACGTACGACTTCTCCGGCGCGGTGGTGTTGAAGAACGTCCGGATGGATTGCTGCGCTTGGTAAACGTCCTCCCCCGTCCCCAGGTGGACGATGTGGCGCTGGGCGATTTCTGCTGCGAACGTCACGCTGAGCTTGTTGTCCCACTGCCAGGGATGCACCGGCATGAGGAAGTAGTCCTCCGGCTCCACGCCCCTGGCCAGCAACTCCGCGTCAAAGCCGGCCAGCGTGGCGGCACCGAGCTCGGTTTCGAAGTGGGTCCGGTAATCCAAGCCCGCCCTTGAGGTGAACACGGCTTTGCTCCGGTGGACCCCGATCCATTGGAGTTGCACGGCGGCGCCGGTTTCCGGGGCGAACGAGTGGTAGTCCGAGATGCCGAAGCCGAGCCTGCCGTTGTTGGCAACGAAGCACGGATGCCCCTCGCTCATGCTCTGTTCAATCGCTTGGAAGTCGGCTGCGGGGTCCGAGCCGCCGGAAACCCCTGCAACAAGGTCCATTGAGCTGCGGCTGGCACCCTGTTTGTAGGCGTGGCTCGCCAGCGTGCTGCTGATTTCCTCAAGGTAGACGGGCAGCATCTCCTCCCGGATGCCAAGGGTGTCACGGAATTCCGTGATGAAGGCCAACGCATCCAGGGGCAGCCCGGGGGCGCCTTCCGCGGCTCCGAGCTCGATCCGCACCATGGATTCCGCGACAATCGACCAATGATCGAGCTCCAGGATCCGCGCACGAAAGCGGTACTCAACGGTGCCGTCGTCGCTGGCTAGGCTATAGAGGCCGACGCCGTCTTCACGGATCAGCTCCGGTTCCAGGAGCTCCGGGGTCAGGATGCGTTCGTGCGAAAACTCAGCGAGCGCTTTGCGGACCAGATGTCGATTGGCGATGGCCCAACGTTCCGGGTTCAGGTGGGCAGTGGACTGATCGGCGGGCATTGTCTCGTCAAGAATGCTGGTCATCGCTGTTCTCCTACGGTTTCCGCTGCATTGGCAGCGAGGATGGGTGTCAGGGTCGCGAGGAAATCGGCGCGCGTGCAAAAGCTCAGCAGCGCTTCCTTGCGGGTTTCGGGCTGGCTGGTTTCGGGCTGGCCTGTTTCGGGCTGGTGGGTTTCGGTGCAGCCCGGTGCCTGCTCGACGGCGGGAAGCGTCACCAGACCGCTGGCGCGGAAGCCCACGCGTTGGTTGAGGAGGTGGATCTTGTGGTTTCGGGAATCCGGTTCCACCACGACGCGTGCCGTCCCGGGATCTTCGAAGAGGTGCGCCATGACGGATTGCATCACGCAGGTGGTGTACCCGGGAATCGAAGGGCCGGCGGGCGCGGCCACCAGGAGGTGCATTCCGGTGTCGCCCGGCTGCACGTTGTAGACGCTGGCCAAAGGCGACTCCTCGGGCCGGTACCTTTCCATCAGGAACGCGGGGACGCCGCCGTCGAGGCCTAGGAACGCTTGGTGGTGACCGCTGCCGGCGATGCGCGTGTACTCCTCCACAACGTCCTGGACTGTTGCCGACACCATGCCCCAGAAGCGCGCACGCGCCGCGCTCACCCAGCTGTGGAGGAGAACTGCATCGGCGGCCGGATCGACGGGACGGAAAGTAAACGTCACGCGCTGGCCTCCGCGGGAACTCTGGCAGGTGCCGACGCCGGAACGGGTGCTCCAAACTGCTGGAACGCGATGCTGCGTTCCACGGGATAAACTTCGCGGCCGGTAATTTCGCGCAGGATGCGGGAGTTGCGGTACGCGGCCATGCCCAGGTCGGGAGTGACGAAGCCGTGGGTGTGAAGCTCCGCGTTCTGGACGAAAATTTCGCCGGGCTCGACGCCGATGCCGTAGTTCCGTGCGACGTCGAAGCGGCCCCTGGGGTCGCGCCGGATGCGGTCCTGGATTCCCGAGAGGAACACCGGCTCCTTGTAGGAGTATCCCGTGGCAAGGACTACCGCCTCGGACTCCAAGGAGTAGTCGCGCCCCTGCTCTCCATGGTGTAGCTGCAGCGTGTGCATACCCGCGGCAGGGTTCCATTCCGCGGCTACCAGGCTTGAGTGCGTGTGAAGCCGGGTGTCCACCATTCCGGAAAGGCTCTTCGCGTAGAGGAGATCGTAAATGGCGTCGATCAGCTCGGAGTTGATGCCCTTGTACAGGTTCTTCTGGCTGCTGATGAGCGAATCGCGCTGCTCGCCGGGCAGGGAATGGAAGTAGTCCACATACTCCGGCGAGGTCATCTCGAGGGTGAGCTTGGTGTACTCCAGGGGGAAGAACCTGCCCGAGCGGGTGACCCAGTTCAGCTGGTAACCGTGGACGTCGATCTCCTGGAGGAGCTCAAAGTAGATTTCGGCCGCGCTCTGGCCGCTGCCAACGATGGTGATGCTGCGCTTGGACTGGAGTTGACTCTTCCTCGACAGGTAGTCGGCGTTGTGGAGGACAAGTCCGCCGCCGTCAACGATGCCGGCACACGCCTGGGGAATGTTCGGCGAGGTCCCCGTGCCGAGGACCAGCCGCCTGGCGCGAAGCACCTCGGCGCCGGCGGGTCCTTGGAGCGAAAGGTGGTACACGCCGTCGTCGTACGCCGCATTTAGCACATCCGTGCCAAAACGTAGCGAGGGCAGCTGCCCGGCCACCCACTGGCAGTACTGGTTGAACTCGGCCCGCAGCGGGTAGAAGTTCTCCCGGATGTAGAAGCGGTACAGTCGCCCGGTCTGTTTGAGGAAGTTCAAGAACGAGTACTTTGACGTGGGATCCGCCATTGTCACAAGGTCGGCCAGGAACGGGACCTGCAGGTGCGCGGGCTCCAGCATCATGCCCGGGTGCCAGTCGAAGGATTCCCTGCGCTCGAGGAATACGCACTCGAGCCCGTCCAGCGGCGCACTGAGCGCGGCAAGGCCCAGATTGAAGGGCCCGACGCCGATGCCGGCGACGTCGTAGATCTTGCCGCTGAGTTCGGGGTGGCTTTCGGGTCCGCTTTCGGGGGCGCTCATGCCGCGGCCCGCGCCTGCTCGGCCGCCTGATCCGCGAGCAGGCCTGCGCCTGTCCGCCGGATGAGCTCGACGATTTCCCGAATATCACCGAGGGTCGCCTCGGCATTGAGCAGGGTGAACTTCAAATAGTGGCGGCCAGCCACCGTGGTTCCGGCGACGACGGCCTCTCCGGAGTCGAAGATCGCGGCTCGAATGGCGGGGTTGAGGACGTCGCTGGCGCCCTCGGCGAGGGCGCTTCCCCCGGCGACGGGGCGGTAGCGGAAAACAAGGGTGCTCAAACACGGTTTCGCAGCAAGCTCGAAGTCCGGATCGTTAGCCAGCAGGAATCCGACGCGTTCTGCCAGGTCGATCGCTTCGTCGAAGAGCGCGCCGATGGCGTCAGCACCCATGATGCGCAGAGTCAGCCAAAGCTTCAGGGCGTCGAAGCGACGCGTGGTCTGGATGCTCTTGTCCACCTGATTGGGGATTTCAGCCAAGGCGGCGCTCTCCGGATTCAAGTAGTCGGCGTAATAGGTGACGTGCCGCATCATGGCTCCAACGCGGAGTAGCACGGCGCTGGAGCTCACCGGCTGGAAAAAGGTCTTGTGGTAATCCACCGTCACGGAGTCGGCCAAGCGAGTGCCCTCGAGGAGGTGCCGGTAACGGTTGGAGACGAGCAAGCCCCCGCCGTATGCAGCATCGATGTGCAGCCAGGAATCGTAGGCATGAGCCAAAGCGGCGAGTTCCGCGAGCGGGTCCACAGCCCCGAAGTCCGTAGTCCCGGCGGTGGCCACGACAGCCATAGGCACCAGCCCGGCGTCGTGCGCTTCCGCCAAGGCGGCCGCCAAGGCGCAAGGATCCATGCGATGATCCGCACTGGTCGGCACGGCGATGACGGCATCGAAGCCCAGGCCCAGCATCGACGCCGCCTTCCGGATGCTGAAATGACTGTCCAGGGAAGTAAAGATCCGCAGGCGCTCGAGGAGCACCGGCAACCGCGACTCGCCGATTTCGGCCCGCAGCTTGGCCACTGCATGGTTGCGGGCGATCAGGAGGGCCTGGACATTGGACTGGCTGCCGCCCGAGGTGAACACACCGTCGGCGTCCTTGCCGAAGCCAAGCCGTTCCGCGGTCCAGTCGATCAGGCGGCGCTCGATCATCGTGGCGCCAACGCTTTGGTCCCACGTGTCCATGGAGGAGTTCACTGCCGATAGCACGGCTTCGCCAAGCAGCGCCGGGATCACCACCGGACAGTTCAAATGCGCGGCATAGCGGGCGTCGTGGAAATAGACGGCGTCTTGGAGGTAGAGCTCGTCGAGCTCCTCCAAGGCGGCGGCAGTGTCCGGCAGCGGTTGTTCAAGGTCGACGGCGGCCACCCGGGCCGCCATCTCGGCATGCCCGACGCCGGTGAACGGCCGGGCAGTCCGCTGCACCTTGGTGGCGACCGCGTTGACCCCCTGCAGCACCTGGGCGACGTACCTCGGCGAATTTCGGGCATTGAAAAGCTGGTTGGTGGCCGCAAGGGCCAGCTCCACGCTGGAGCCGAAATCCTTGTCCGGTTCAGTCCGGTCTTCGACACTGGCTTCGACACTGGGCGACGTCACGTCGGCTTCCTACTTTCAGGGTTGAGACACTGGGTTCGCTCCACAAGGAGACAAAGGCAAGCCTTACTTAGGTTTACCTTTTCGTCAAACTTTTGTGTTGTTATTCACCGAAAGATGAGGGTTGTTTGCATGTGACTGGAATTCGCGGGCCAGAAGGGCTAATTTAGCCACTTCAACGCGGCCTCACGCCAGGTAGCCTCGGCGGAGTGCGCACGGTAGCGTGCCCCTCAAGTGCGCGGCGTACGCCTCACCGAAACCGATCCTCCCCCGCGGCCGATCGCCGGCGCCCGCCGCGGCCCGCTTGAAGACTCGGGAGGCTTGCCGGGGTACGGGGAGATCCTGGACGTCCTCCCCGACTCCGCCGACCCGAATCAGTCGAAGTGTCGGAATGGATCGCCGGGGGTCCCCCGCGTCTAGCGCTTCTAGATGTCCCGCCGAGGTCCCATGGCGAGCACCAGGACGATCAGTTGGGCGTCCCGGATCTCATCGATGATCCGGTAATCTCCGGTGCGGACACACCAGTCACCGCTGCTGCCGGAGAGTTTCTTTACTTCCGGCGGACGTGGCGTTTCGGCAAGGAGCTCCATTGCGGCCTAGATCCGCCACTGAACAATGGATCGGGTACCTGCGGGTGAGCACGTTGGACCAACCGGCACAACCGGCCTGCCGAACCGACAACGCTAGTTTGATCGAATGTCCATTATTGGCGTTGAAATACGGGATTTCAGCAGCTGGAAGCCCCCATGTATTGGCGAGTCTTATGGTGCCGCTGCCAAAAGCAAATCCACGCAGACAGCCTCGGGGCGAAAGCGTCCCGCCGGTCCAAAAGTGTAGTAATAACCGTCAGAAATCAGTGTTTCGCCTACCCGTTTGATTCGGGATTATGGGTATCAATAGAAGCATCCGTTCGGCCGTTACGGGCCGGTGAGCCAATCGAAAGGGATTAATCGTGAATCCGACAGCAAATGCGGTGCGTGGCTTGTTAGATCCTGAGGCAGGGACCCTTGACTGGACGTCCGAGGACCGGCTTGCGGTGGATACCGCCCGGGTTTTGGCTGCTGATGCGGTGGAGAAGGTCGGTAATGGTCATCCGGGCACGGCGATGAGCTTGGCGCCGGCTGCGTATCTTCTTTTCCAGAAGTTGATGCGTCATGACCCGCGTGATCCTGCTTGGCTGGGTCGTGACCGGTTCATTCTGTCTCCGGGGCACTCGTCGTTGACTTTGTATATTCAGTTGTTTCTTTCCGGTTATGGTCTGGAGCTGGATGATCTTAAGGCGTTGCGTACGTGGGGTTCGTTGACTCCGGGGCACCCGGAATACAAGCACACCGCGGGTGTGGAGATCACTACGGGTCCGTTGGGTCAGGGTCTGGCGTCCTCGGTGGGCTTTGCGTATTCCCAGCGCCGGATGCGGGGTTTGTTCGATGCCGATGCTCCTGCCGGTGAGAGCCCGTTCGACCACACGATCTGGGTCATTGCTTCCGACGGCGACCTCCAGGAAGGCGTGACTTCGGAGGCTTCTTCCCTGGCCGGGCACCAGGAGCTGGGCAATCTTGTGGTGGTTTACGACGAGAACCACATCTCCATCGAGGACGACACCGACATCGCGTTCACCGAGGACGTGCTCAAGCGTTACGAGGCGTATGGCTGGCACACGCAGCGGGTGGACTGGACCCGGACCGGCGAATACGTCGAGGATGTCCAGGAGCTGTACTCGGCTTTGCTGGCCGCGAAGGCGGAGACTTCCAAGCCCTCGATCATTTCGCTGCGGACCATTATCGGTTACCCGGCGCCGAAGAAGCAGAACACGGGCAAGATCCACGGTTCGGCCCTGGGTGCCGAGGAAGTCGCGGCCCTGAAGGAGGTTCTGGGCTTTGACCCGGCCAGGTCCTTCGAGGTTGACCAGGACGTCCTGGCACACGCCCGTAAGGTTGTTGAGCGCGGCGCGGCTGTTCGTGGGCAGTGGGATGAGGCTTTCAGTGCGTGGCAGACCGCGAACCCCGAGGGTGCTGCGTTGCTGGAGCGGATCGAGGCTAAGAAGCTTCCGGTCGGGCTCGATGCCGCGCTGCCGGTGTTCGAAGCGGGCAAGGATGTCTCGACCCGGGCCGCGTCCGGGAAGGTCCTGAACGCGATCGGTCCGGTTCTTCCGGAGCTGTGGGGCGGTTCGGCGGACCTTGCCGAGTCCAACAACACCACGATCGAGGGTTCGCCGTCGTTCATTCCGGCTTCCCGTTCCACGGGAGCGTGGAAGGGCAACCCGTACGGGCGGGTGCTGCACTTCGGTATCCGCGAGCATGCTGCGGCCTCGATCGTGAACGGCATCTCCCTGCATGGCCGGACGCGGGCGTTCTCGGGTACGTTCCTGATCTTCTCCGATTACCAGAAGCCGGCGATCCGTCTCGGTGCCCTGATGGGTGTCCCGTCGATCTATGTGTGGTCCCATGATTCGATCGGTCTGGGCGAGGACGGCCCGACCCACCAGCCGGTGGAACAGCTCGCTACCCTGCGCGCTATTCCGGGCCTGGACGTGGTCCGTCCCGGTGACGCGAACGAGGTGGGTGTAGCGTGGAAGACCATGTTGGAGAACCACGAGAACCCGGCCGGTATCGTGTTGACCCGTCAGAACATCCCCACCTATGCCCGCGGCGAAGGAGCCGCGAACGGTGACACGTTCGGCTCCCCGGCCGGGGTCGCGAAGGGCGGGTACGTCCTGGCCGAGGCATCCAGGGATGGTGCCACGGTCCCGGCGCAGGTGCTGCTGATCGCCACGGGTTCGGAGGTCCAGCTCGCTGTGAAGGCCCGCGAAGCGCTTCAGGGCGAGGGTATCGCTGCCCGTGTTGTCTCCATGCCGTGTGTGGAGTGGTTCAACAAGCAGGACGCCGCGTACCGTGAGTCGGTGCTCCCGGCCGCTGTGAAGGCCCGTGTCTCGGTCGAGGCAGGCCTTGCCCTGGGCTGGAAGGAATTCGTCGGTGACGCCGGCCGTTCCGTCAGCCTGGAGCACTTCGGTGCCTCGGCGGACTACCAGCGCCTGTTCCAGGAGTTCGGCATCACGGCAGAAGCAGTCGCTGCCGCCGCGAAGGACTCCCTCGCCGCGGCAGGCAACTAACACCCCCCCACTGCACGGCGTCCGGCGCCGCGGAGTGCCCGAAAGGCATTCCGCGGCGCCATCGCAAGCTGCCATCAATTTCGAAGGAAGAAACAGAAGCCATGACCGATGCAACACCCACCGCACAGCTTTCCGCCGCCGGCGTGTCCATCTGGTTGGATGACCTTTCACGGGAACGTCTTTCCAGCGGTAGCCTGCAGAAGCTCATCGACGAGAAGAACGTTGTCGGTGTGACCACCAACCCGTCGATTTTCCAGGCCGCGATCACTTCCGGCAGCGACTACGACGCCGTGATCGCCGGGCTCGCCGCGAAGGGCGCCGGCGTCGAGGAGACGATCTTCGAGATCACCACCACCGATGTTGCCGATGCCTGCGATCTGTTCGCCCCGGTCGCCGCCGCGACCAAGGGCGTGGACGGCCGGGTCTCCATCGAGGTGGATCCCCGCCTGGCGTGGGACACCGAAGGCACCATCGCCGAGGCCAAGGAGCTTTACAAGAAGGTCGAGAAGGACAATGTCCTGATCAAGATCCCGGCAACCCTGGAAGGCCTCCAGGCCATCACCGCGGTCCTGGCCGAGGGCATCAGCGTCAACGTGACCCTGATCTTCTCCCTGGAACGCTACCGGGCCGTCATCAACGCTTTCCAGTCCGGCCTGAAGCTGGCGAAGGAAAACGGGTACGATCTCTCCCGGATCCACTCCGTGGCGTCCTTCTTCGTCTCCCGCGTGGATTCCGAGATCGACAAGCGCCTGGACGCCCTGGGCACCGAGGAAGCCAAGGCCCTCAAGGGCAAGGCAGGCGTGGCCAACGCCCGGCTCGCGTACCAGGTCTACGAAGAGCTGTTCTCCACCGAACGCTGGGCCGTCCTGGCCGAAGCCGGTGCGCTCCCGCAGCGTCCGCTGTGGGCCTCCACGGGTGTGAAGGACCCGGCCTACCCCGACACCCTGTACGTGACCGGGCTGGTCGCCGCCGACGTCGTGAACACCATGCCGGAAAAGACCCTCGATGCGACCTTCGATCACGGCGTGGTCACCGGGGACACCATCACGGGCACCTACGAGGAAGCAAACAGCGTCCTGAACGCACTGGAGGGCCTGGGTATTTCCTACAACGACGTCGTCGCCCAGCTGGAGTCCGAGGGCCTGGAGAAGTTCGTGGCCAGCTGGAAGGAACTCCTGGCCGACGTCGAAGGCGCCCTCGCCGCCGCCCGGAAGGCCGACTGACCGGCGGGTGTCGTTCAGGCGCTGCTGCGCCCGCCGCCCCGCCCCGAGGCATGGAGACTCTTCGGAGTCTCCATGCCCTCATCTGCAAGCTCTGACCGCTACCGAAAGGCAGACACCATGTCCAGTTCACCCCGGAATTGCTGTATCAACCCCAGCATCCTCTCGGCTGACTTCGTCAACCTCGAAGCCGAGCTTGCCCGCATCGGCAACGCCGATGCCGTTCACGTGGATGTCATGGACAACCACTTCGTGCCGAACCTCACGATCGGGCTGCCCGTCGTGGAGCGGCTGCAAAAAGTCAGTCCCGTTCCGCTGGATGCCCACTTGATGATTTCCAATGTCGACCGTTGGGCGCCCCAGTTCGCCGACGCCGGCCTGCACTCGGTCACGTTCCACGTCGAGGCGTCCGATGCCCCCATCAAACTCGCCCGTGAGCTACGCGCACGAGGAGCCAAGGCAGGCATGGCACTGCGCCCGGCCACCCCGGTCGAACCGTACCTGGACATGCTCCCCGAACTGGACATGCTGCTGATCATGACCGTAGAACCTGGTTTCGGCGGCCAGGCATTCCTGGACGTCATGCTCCCCAAGATCCGCCGCGCCCGCGCCGCGGTCGAGGGCTCCGGGGTGAACGTCGCCATCCAAGTTGATGGCGGCATCACCGAGGAAACCATCACCCGCGCCGCCGAGGCCGGCGCCAACGTCTTCGTGGCCGGATCAGCCGTCTACGGCAAACCCTCACCCGCCGACGCCATCGAGGCACTCCGGGCCAAGGGCCAACTCGCCTTCGCCTCCAAAACAACCACCCCCGAACCCCGGAAAGCCTGAAGGACAACCCATGCGCGTTCACATCGCAACCGACCACGCAGGTATGGAACTAAGCTCGCACCTCATCACCACACTCTCCGCCCACGGCTACGAAATGGTGGACCACGGACCCGCAGCCTACGACGCCGAAGACGACTACCCGGCCTTCTGCATTAACGCCGCTACTGCCGTCGTGGCCGACCAAGCCGCGGGCGTGGACGCCCTCGGCATAGTACTCGGCGGCTCAGGCAACGGCGAGCAAATCGCCGCGAACAAAGTCAAAGGCGTCCGCGCGGCCCTGGCCTGGAACCTGGACACCGCCAAACTCGCCCGCCAACACAACAACGCCAACGTCGTCGCAGTCGGCGGACGCCAACACACAGTCCACGAAGCCACCGAACTGATCAAAGCATTCCTGACCGAACCATTCACCAACGCCGAACGCCACGAACGCCGCATCGGCCAGATCGCCACCTACGAAACCACCGGCGAAATCACCAACTAAACCAGCGCTCCACCCAGGGACCCGGTGCGGGTTCCGCCAAAGCGGAATGGATTCTGGGCAGGCCGAGAGTAGGAACTCAACGGCACCCGACTTTCTACGCACCCAGAACCGTATCGACGCGATCCTCGCAGTGAGTGGAGAGGGCACCCTAACTACAGCCCCGCATCGCAGAAGAGGCTGAAATAGGCACGGTCGGTGGCGAGGAAGCCGGCGTCGACCTTCGGCAACGTCCACGGCTTCTACAAGCCGGGCAACGGCAAGGACAAGCCGTTTGATCTGGTGCTCCACAGCGGCTCGGGTTCCACCGTGCAGGAGATCGCGGAAGCCGCAAAGCATCTCGGCTCGGTAGGCAAGACCTTCTAATGTCCGACAAATTCCACAAGAACCTGATGGGTCCCGAACCGACTCTCCTGCCCGCCGAAACCAAAGTCCGCAAGGTGGCATAGTCGTCGGCGGACCCGTGTACGGTGACCAGGTCGGCACCGGCTTTGAAGGCGATGTCGGCTTCTAGTTCTTGGCATCCATGGTCTTGAGGTCGGCGAGGACGATCTTGTCCGGGTGCGCCGCCTTGACGCCGGTGACGGCGGAGAACCCGGCGGCCTCGATCAGGGGCACGATCACCGGAGGCAGGTTCAGCCTGCCGAGGAGGCGAGCAGTTCGGTCTTGCCGTGCTTCTGCTTGCGCTGGAGATCGTGGACTCGCTGGTTGCGGGGATCGGCGATGAGTGCCTTCTTCAAGCGGTTTCAAGCGGTCGCTGTGCATACGGTCCCGGCAGAGCTCAGTCCGCAACGCCTTCCCACGTGCGCTCAGCCATGCAATGTCCGTTCACTCATGCCGCTTTGCCCTCCTCCACGAGTAGAAGCTGAGGTCTGCCTTCGAGGATTCCCAATACTTGAGGGACGTCGATCACGCCTGCGGCGAGCATGTTGCGGAGCAGGTACGCGGCTTGCGCGAGACGCCGCTCTGCCTCGTTCATGCCGCCACCTTCTTCGGGAGGCCGAAATGCGAATAGACGATCGTGGTGAGCGGTGTGAGGTAGCTCCGGGCCGTCTCGTGCGCCCAGATCCGGTCGTCAGCCGTGGCATAGGCCTCGCCGGCCAGTTCGAGGGCGTCGTCTTCGACGGTGACGAGATCCAAGGGAACTTGGAGTTTCATGATGTTGCTTCTTTCTGCAGGGAACTGCGGTTGGTGTGCATCCATCGTCCAGCCATTTGCGGGTAGGGGATACGCTAATTCAGGATGGTCAAAACTACCTTTTTGGGTGGGCCGCCTGGGTCGTCCAATTACGTGGGCTAAATGAATGAGCCCACAGCGCAAGACGACCGAGTCCGGGCTGTGGTGGCCGCTCCTTCGTTTCATTGCCCGGATCTCGGGCGCGGCGCTCTCGCGAATAGCCGGCCGGCGAACCAGCAGATCAGAGGCCAGTGCCGTACGGACCGGCAAAACGCCCACCGCCATCTGCTCCTTACCCTCGGCGCGGCGAATCAAATACGTTCTGGGTTCTTGACCCGAACTGCTCCCTGAGGCAGTCATGCCTTTCGCCAGCGGAAACGCACTGGTGATCTTCACGGAGGAGAGAACAGGTGGGATCGGCGTCGGGCAGCACAATTCCGGCGCCGTTGCCGCTGAGCTCCAGGAAGAACCGTTTGACCGGTGTCGGCTGAGGACTTGATGAGGCATTCCGGATTCCACAGTTCTGTCCCCTGATTGGGAATAGGGTTTGTTCCCGGGACACAGGACGCCCTGCTGGCCGGGCTGAGAGAACACCCATTGAGTTCGTATAGCGAAGGGATGTTGCGGATGACTATTCGACTGCTGCCTGGGCCATGCTCGAACGAGTCCGGGAGACCACGCCCCTGATCCAGCGCCTGGTCATTGCACTGGCCGGCCAGGTATTAAACTGCTGCTTCGACGGCCAGGCTGAGGCGGTCGACGCCGTGGATGGCGTCGGCGGCTCTGACCAGGGTCAGGTGTGAGAATGCTTGGGGAAAGTTGCCGGCCATCCGTCGTTCGTTCGTTGCGTATTCTTCGCTAAGCAGGCCGAGCTCGTTGGCAAACCCGACGAGTTTGTCCATGAGCATTGTTGCCTCGGCCTGACGGCCTGTGCGGGCATATTGTTCCACGAGCCAGAAAGAGCATGCGAGGAAAGGATGTTCGCCCGGTTCCAGGCCGTCAACGCCGCTCTCTGTTCGATAGCGCAGCAAGAGACCGTCGTCGGTGAGGAGTTCTTTTTCCAGCCGTGCGACTGTGCCGAGCATGTGTTCATCGTTGTAGGGGAGAAAACCGACCTGTGGAATGACGAGTAACGCAGCGTCGGTTTGGCCTCCGCCGTAGGTCTGGGTAAAGGAGTTAATCCTCCGGTCGAATCCCTCGCGCATTATCTCTTCGCGCAACCGGCCACGCAGATGCTCCCACTTCGTTATATCTCCGGATAGTCCGTGGATCCGCACTGCCCGGATCCCGCTGTTGAAGGCGGCCCACATCATCACTCGTGAGTGGGTGAAGTACTGTGCCTGGCCGCGCATTTCCCAAAGGCCGAAGTCCTTGTCATCGAAGTGTCTTTCGACGAATCCCAAGAGGGCCCGCTGAAGGGCCCAGGAGAAATGGTCTTCTTTACCTCCGGCCATACGCAGTCTTTCCAATGCCACCATCACTTCGCCGACAACATCGGCCTGGAACTGTGAAGCGGCCGCATTTCCAATGCGAACAGGCTTGGAGTTCGCATATCCGGGGAGGTGGTTGAGCTCGCGTTCAGGAAGTTCCCGTTCTCCCCCGACCCCGTACATGATCTGAATTTGCTCGGGGTTGCCGGCCAGTGCCCGAAGGAGCCAGTTGCGCCACTGAAGCGCCTCCGTTTCATAACCGTGGGTCAGCATCGATTCCAGCGTCAGGGCCGCATCGCGCAACCAGCAATACCGGTAGTCCCAGTTCCGTGATCCGCCGAAATCCTCCGGGAGGGACGTCGTGGGAGCTGCGACAATGCCGCCGGTTTCAAAATGCGTCAGGGCCCGCAGTACTAACAACGAACGTTTCACCGCACTCCCATAGGCGCCGTCTTGCCGGCAGTGGCTTCCCCAGCGGCTCCAGTACTCAGTGGCTTCTTCAAGAGCAGCATCAACGTCAACCGCTGCTGGCAGGGGGCGGTGGGAGGGGAACCACGTTAGTTCAAAATCCACCTTCTCGCCCTTTGAAATGAGGAATTTTCCCTCGTGCCCGTGCGCATGGGCTTGTGGAAGATGAGGTCCTCTTAGCGCCAGAGCATCCGGACCGGCCATGGCCAACAGGACCGGAGCCGCCGTCGGCGCATTGTCCCGGACACGACTCACCCAAGGCACGACCGTTGAATATCCCGGGCGGATCCGAAGTTCCTGATGCATCTCAACGCTGCCAGCCAAACCGGTAACCCGGCGGATAAGGGAGGAACCGTTATCCCCCAGCGGCATGAAATCGGTAACCAGGACGCTTCCGCCACCGGTCTCCCAGATGGTTTGGAGCACGAAGGTCGAGTCAAGATAGTGTCGATCGACAACCACAGCACCTGATTCGCTGGGAGCCAACAGCCAGCGGCCGTGCTCATCGGTGCCCACAATTCCACTGAACACGGACGGCGAATCGAAACGCGGGAAACAGAGCCAGTCCACACTGCCGTCCCGGGATATAAGAGGCCCGGTCTGAAGATCCGATAGCAACGCATAGTCCTCTATGAGTGCAGCCATGCTCCACTCAATCACAACTTCTCCACATTAGGTTAGGCCCGCCATATGCCCATCAACACGGAACCACCAGCCCGGTAGCGGCGATAGACCCGTCGCCCCTGGAGTCTGAGCTCCGCGATCATAGGTGGCCAGTTGAATGTCACGGAGACTGGCTGTGGGGAAGATGAGCCACGTCGGCGATTATGCGAGTCGTCGCGCTAGCCACACATTCCCGGCCGATCACGGCAATTGCCGTGTCCACGAATTGTCTCCGGCGATAGCTGACGGGCTACTCGCCGTCGGTCCTCATCTTGAAGGCCAGCGTCCCGGGTACTCCCCTTTGTTCTTCAACGTCACTTGGCCTCTTTGGCTATTTCGTCGGGCACCCAAATACAAATCGAAAACTGGACCTATCCATTCATCCTCCTGTTGCTCCCACTCAACTGTCCGTGGCTTCGCGTGAATCACGATAAGGGGACGGCGGCCAGCAACACGACCCATCCGGCCCTATCGGCAAATGTCGTAAACCGACGGCGAGATTCTGGCTAAGGAACCATCGGCGCAACCGGAACTTGCGCGTTTCACGCGCTCGGACCGTCTACCGGAGGCTGTTCCGCGTACCCCAATCCTTAAGGGTAGTTAGAACCGTCAGAAAATAGCGTTACCCCTGCAGGTTTGCTTCGAGATCATGGATATCAATCAGAAGGACCCATTCGGCCTTTATGGCCGATTGCCGAATCGAAGGGACCAAATCGTGAATCCGACAGCTAACGCGACGCGTGCGGTGTATAGCACTACGAGTGATATTGTGCGTAATTTGGCGCTTGTCAGGGATGAGATCGCGGACACGGCGGCCAAGATTGATGTGCAGGAGTTGGCCGGTCTTGCGGGGCATCTGGGCCAGCCGGGCCGGGTGTTCGTCGCCGGGGCGGGCCGGAGCGGTCTGGTGTTGCGCATGGCCGGGATGAGGCTGATGCATTTGGGTTTGACGGTCCATATTGCCGGGGATACCACTACTCCGGCAATCGCGTCCGGGGACCTGCTCTTGGTGGCTTCGGGGTCGGGAACGACCTCGGGTGTGGTCAAGTCCGCGGAGACCGCGGCGAAGGCCGGGGCGCGTATTGCCGCGTTCACCACTAATCGGGAATCGCCGCTGGCCGGGCTGGCCGACGCGTTGGTGATCATTCCTGCCGCGCAGAAGACCGATCATGGTTCGAGTGTTTCGCGCCAGTACTCCGGTTCCCTGTTCGAGCAGGTGTTGTTCCTGGCTACCGAGGCTTTGTTCCAGTCGCTGTGGGAAAACGCCGACGAACCGGCTGAACAGCTGTGGCTCAGGCACGCCAACCTCGAATAACCACCCCCGGGTTACTGGTCCCGGTTTAGCGGGGCCCCCGTTTTTTCCATCACCATCTCTGCAGTTCCCTACAGAAAGATAAAATCATCATGAAACTCCAAGTTGCCGTGGACCTCCTCACGACCGAAGACGCTCTCGAACTGGCCGGCAAGGTCGCCGAGTACGTGGACATCATCGAGTTGGGTACCCCGTTGATCAAGGCTGCCGGGCTTGCTGTCGTCACTGCTGTGAAGGAAGCCCACCCGGACAAGATCGTTTTCGCTGACATGAAGACCATGGACGCGGGAGAACTTGAAGCCGATATCGCTTTCAAGGCCGGCGCGGACCTGGTTACCGTGCTGGGTAGCGCTGATGACTCCACCATCGCCGGTGCGGTCAAGGCAGCCAAGGCCCACAACAAGGGCATCGTGGTTGACCTTATCGGTGTGGCCGACAAGGTTACCCGGGCGAAGGAAGTCCGTGCGCTGGGTGCGAAGTTCGTCGAGATGCACGCGGGCCTGGACGAGCAGGCTCAGCCCGGTTACGACCTGAACGGTCTGCTCAGCGCCGGAGCCGAAGCGCGTGTTCCGTTCTCCGTGGCCGGTGGCGTGAACCTGTCCACCATCGCCGCCGTGCAGCAGGCCGGCGCTGATGTCGCCGTCGCCGGCGGCGCGATCTACGGTGCAGCCGACCCGGCCCTGGCAGCCAAGGCACTGCGCGCCGCGATCGTCTAGGCATCCGAGTTACGGTGGCGTCCCGCGGCCTCAGGGCTGCGGGACGCCACCACCTCTGGGCGTAAGGGCCAGGCATGATTCAGACACTTAAGACAGCCGGAGGAAGGCGCAGGGTACCCAAGCAGCAGCCTGTCCAGGAATGGGCTTCCCTGCAGCGCGGGAATTGTGTCGAGGTCTGGTCCGATGGTTCGTTCCTGTACATAGCCTTCGTCGATGACCGTGCCGAGGACGGCCACCTGCTCTGGGTCATCGAGAACGGCACCGGCTCCCGCCGTCTTTTTGTTCGTGATGATCCCATCACGCTGTATTCGATCTAAGACACACCACACCCGCATATGAGGGGTGGCACATTTGGGGGGACCCTGGTCCCTGGGAAGGAAGCTGTAGCATGCGTGGTCAGACCGCGGAGCATTTGGAAGTCCTCGTTACCGAGCCTGCTCGGCTTGAGGAGTTGCTCGACGATGCAGAAGCCATGCTCCGGCAAGTAGCGCTACCCCAAAAAATTCGAGGCATCCTGGTCACCCGCCATGATCCTCATCGATATACGCTCGCGCTCAGCGACACGGTTCCCTTTGGTGAGACCCGCGAGCAGATCCTCTCGTGACCGTCGGTCGATGGCCGCACCGCTCGTAAAAGCTAGAAGGCAACAATGTCTGTTACTTACCTTGATGCGGGTGTCAGGTCCGGGCATAACCCCCTCCGGGACCCGAGGGACCGCCGCCTGAACCGCATCGCCGGGCCGTCATCGCTGGTGCTCTTCGGAGTCACCGGTGATCTTGCCCGTAAGAAACTCCTGCCCGCCGTGTACGACCTCGCCAACCGGGGGCTGTTGCCGCCAAGCTTCACGCTGGTCGGATTCGCCCGGCAGAACCGGGAGAATGAGGATTTTGCGGCTGGGCTAAAGGAAGCCGTCAAAGCGTATTCCCGGACGCCGTTTGATGAGGTGGTGTGGGGCCAGCTTGCCGAGGGTATCCGTTTCGTGCAGGGGGAGTTCGACGACGACGACGCTTTTAGGCGGCTTGCCGAGACTCTGGATGAGCTGGATGAGACCCGCGGGACGCGGGGGAATCATGCGTTCTATTTCTCGATTCCGCCCAAGGCCTTCGAGCAGGTCTGCCGGCAGCTTTCCCGCCACGGTCTGGCCCAGGCCGGGGACGGGCAGTGGCGGCGGGTGGTGATCGAGAAGCCCTTCGGTCATGACCTGGAATCCGCCCGGCAGCTGAACGACATTGTGGAGTCCGTGTTCCCGCCGGACGCGGTGTTCCGCATCGATCATTACCTGGGCAAGGAAACGGTCCAGAACATCCTGGCACTGCGTTTCGCGAACCAGCTCTTCGAACCGCTCTGGAACGCGAACTACGTGGACCATGTCCAGATCACGATGGCCGAGGACATCGGCACGGGGGGCCGTGCAGGCTATTACGACGGCGTCGGGGCGGCACGGGACGTGATCCAGAACCACCTTTTGCAGTTGCTCGCGTTGACGGCCATGGAAGAGCCGATTTCCTTCAACGCCGATGACCTGCGGGCCGAGAAGGAAAAGGTCCTGGCCGCGGTCAGGCTGCCCGAGGACCTGTCCACCCACTCGGCCCGGGGCCAGTTCACCGGCGGCTGGCAAGGCGGGGAACTGGTCCAGGGGTATTTGGACGAGGACGGCATCCCGGCCGATTCGAAGACCGAAACCTTCGCCGCGATCCGCCTGGATATCCATACCCGGCGCTGGGCCGGGGCACCGTTTTACCTGCGTGCCGGTAAACGCCTCGGGCGCCGGGTCACGGAGATCGCCGTGGTGTTCAAACGCGCACCGAACCTGCTCTTCCGCGGGCACGGGGAGGATGACTTCGGTCAGAACGCCGTGGTGATCCGGGTCCAGCCCGACGAGGGCGCCACGATCCGGTTCGGGTCCAAGGTCCCGGGCACGCAGATGGAAGTCCGCGACGTGACCATGGACTTCGGCTACGGGCACTCCTTCACCGAGTCCAGCCCCGAAGCGTACGAACGGCTCATCCTGGACGTGCTCCTGGGCGAACCCCCGCTGTTCCCGCGGCACGCCGAAGTCGAGGAGTCCTGGAAGATCCTTGACCCGTTCGAGGACTACTGGGCATCCCTGGACGAACAGCCCGAACCCTACGCTCCCGGCAGCTGGGGCCCGGCCTCGGCCGATGAGCTGCTTGCCCGCGACGGACGAACCTGGAGAAGGCCATGATCGTAGACCTGCCGGACACCACCACCTCCAAGATCTCCAAGAAGATCACCTCCCTGCGCGAGCAAGGAGGCGTGATCGCCCTCGGACGCGTCCTGACCCTGGTGGTCGTGACCACATCCGGGCTGGAAGAAGAAGCCATCGAGGCAGCCAACGACGCCAGCCGCGAACACCCCTGCCGCATCATCGTCCTCGCGGACGCCGGCGCCCAGGCACCGACCCGCCTCGACGCCCAGATCCGGGTCGGCGGGGACGCCGGGGCCTCGGAAGTCATCGTGCTGCGCGGCTACGGGGAACTCGCCAAGGAAAGCGAATCCCTCGTCGCGGCCCTGCTCCTGCCCGACGCACCCATCGTGGCCTGGTGGCCGAACGGCGCCCCCGAGAACGCCTGCGAGACCTCCATCGGACGCATCGCGCACCGCCGGATCACCGACTCCGCCAACGAACCCGACCCCGCAGCAGCACTGGCCCGGATCCGGGAAACCTACCGGGCAGGAGACACCGACCTCGCCTGGACACGCCTGAGCAACTGGCGCATCCAACTCGCCGCCGCCCTGGACCAAGTAGATGCATGGTCCGTCACGGCGATCGAGGTCGAGGGCGCCTCCGATTCACCCAGCACCATGCTGCTGGCCGCCTGGCTCCACCGGGCCCTGGACGCCCCCGTCACGATCGTCGCGGACCCCACCAACCACGGGATCAGAGGCGTCCGCCTGTCCCTGGCCTCCGGCGACATCCGGCTGCACCGCCCAGGCCTGACCATCGCCGAACTCACCCAACCAGGCCAGCCCGCCCAACGGATCTCCCTCCCACACCGCAGCCTGCGGGACTGCCTCGCCGAAGAACTACGCCGCCTCCACCCCGACGACGTCTTCGGCGAAACCATACGCAGCCTAGACACTTCAAAACAGCACCAAGAAAACCGCATAACACTGACCGGCAGCACGGAACCACGCAGCAACCACGACCAATTGACACTGATCGCCGTCTAAGGGGACCGGGACGCAACGCCGGTTCCGTTCCGTGCGCTACCTCCAGGACCCGGAGTCGAAGGCATGGAACCTTAGCGATGATCCGTGGATAACCACGATCGTGGATCTGGACACCGGCCAGGTCCTGGGAATCGTCGACGGCCGGGACCACAAGGGCACCGGAGATTGGCCCTTCGCCCGTCCGGCGCCGTGGCACGGGTGCCGGTGGTGGAAAGAGGTTGAAGTTCTCATTGTCACCGGTGCGACCACGGGCAGGTAGAGGCAAAAGAGCGCCAGGAAAAATGTCGAACGCACAGCCCACGGCTACCGGAACCCAGGCAATGATGAATCGGTTCTTCTCTTGAGAAGTGCTGTCCGGAGGACGGCCTGAGACCTGCCCTGATATCCATTTCCCCACGAAGCACCAAGAGCCCGTCTGGGAGGTGGGCACACCGGAGTAGCGTCCACTTACGTGACCCGGATGGACCACCCGATCTATACCCTGGCTGTCGGTGACCCGGACGGTGCAGCGGGGCAGAACATCAACATCTGGATGTCCGTCTTCAACAGCCAGGGCCAGTACATCTTCGGCACGGGCCCCATCTCCCAGCCGGGGTCCGGAGAGTACCCGTCCTGACCAAGCCCGTCGAAACTGGACGACGGAGTGTACCAGTTGCAGGCACAGGCCCAAGACGCGCAAGGCCAGAACTCCGGGGTCATGCAGTTCTTCTTCGAAGTGAAAACAACGGCCCCTGCAGCGCCGGACATTACTGGTGAGACCCCTGTTGCCTCCGCGATCTCAGCATCATCCAGATCCCGACGGCGAAGACCAGGCAAAAGACCGCAGGCGGGAACAGCTGGGCGGGAAGAGTTGGATTACCAGCCACCGCAGCCAAAACGCCCATGCCTCCGAGCACGATTCCCCCAAGCAAAGCAAGGAGGCCAATTCTTCGGTAGGCCCGGGCATTGCCGTCGTTCAGGCTGGAAGCCGTGGACCGTCCGGTTCCCACAGGCTCGTACAACTGGACCAGAAACAACGCCAATAGGGCGGGAAACAGGCCCCACTGCCCGTTCCCAGAGGGGTGGCCAGATGTCACAGAAATAGTCACGATGATCATGATGACCATGAGGACGATGTAGACGAGCAGGCAAACATACTTCCATCGTCGTCGAGTTCGTGTCACCGGGCCGGCCTTCGTCTTGCCGACCAGAACGACTACACCAAATAGCAGGGCAAGAGCGGCCATAACGCTCAGGACGATCCCGAACAATATGTCCGTTCCGGGAAGCCATGCCATAAACAGCGTGATAAGCGCCAAAACAAGGACCAACACCCCGTCCGCGATCCGAAGCCCCGTCTCAGCTTTATGAGATGCCATGGTCAAACCCCTAGTCTCGAGTGGGTTGCGATGTGAACGCGCATGTGTGGGTCTTTCTGGCTAATTGGGGCGGGTGCGGTGTTTGTTGGGGTTAAAGGCGAGTTGGCCGTTTGCGCGCAGCGACTCGATGGCGTCCTTAGGGGTTCGGTTCCCGGTGCGGTTGCGGGCCGCACCGGGAACCGGCTGTTTCTCTAGCGCAGGTCGTCCTCCCGTTCGAGTTCGCGTTCGAGTTCGAGTTCATCGCTCAGGGTGAGCTTCCCGCGGGTCTCCTGCAGGGCCTTGGCGACACCGAGCTCGACCGGGCTAAGATGCGTGACGTCTTCTTCATCCAGGACCAGGCCGTGGTCGTCAGCGAGGGCAACGTGGCCGATGGTTTCGTACTTGACCGGGTTGGTTTTCCGCAGGTAAAGGGCCTGGCCTGCACCCACGACGAAGAGCCCGACGGTGATGTAAGGGATGAGCTTGAAGAGCAAGGTCGAGGCCGCAGGCCCGGCAGCGGTATCCAGGTTCGTGATCATCATGATGACAACACACACCATTCCCGCTCCACCAAGTATCGGAGCGATCTTGGTGCGCCACATCTTTTCTTCCGGGTGATGGTGTCGGAAGTAGTTGAACACGGCGGCCATGGTGAGGGTCTGCACAATCAGGAGCGAGAAGGTCCCGAGGACAGCCAGAATGGTAAACAGATCCGCGTAGGGGTCCTGATTCAAGAAGAAGAACCCAAGGATCCACGTGATTGCAATGCCTGTCTGGACAAACGACGCGACGTGCGGGGACCCGTGCTTCGCATGGGTCTTGCCAAAGACGCCGGGCAGCACTCCTTCCCGTCCCAGCGAATACATGTACCGTGCCGCGGCGTTATGGAAAGCCATGGCGCAAGCGAAGGATCCGGTCATCATCAGCCATTCCATGGCCAGAACCCACCCGTGGCCGACAAAGACGTCCGTGGGGTGGAAGAACATGTCCAGGGGATTGGCGCTTTGCGCCAAGGCAATGGCTTGCGCGCCACCGTTACCGGCAACAGACATCCAGGAGACAAACGTGTAGAAGACACCGACACCGGTGACCGCGATCATCGTGGCGATAGGGATGATCTTCTTCGGGTTCTTGGATTCCTCCCCGTACATCACCGTCGATTCAAACCCGGTCCAGGACCAGAACGCGATGAACATCGCCAGTCCCGGTGCGGCGACCGACAGGCCGCCTGGCAGGAACACATTTACCGGGTTCAGCGTCTGAGGCATCAGCCCGTCAGGGCCTCCGCCGTGGAAGAGCACACCGAAGGCCATGACGGCCAGAATCCCGATCTCGGTAGCCAGCAGCAACGTCAGGATTTTCGCTGCCATGCTGATCTCAAAGTAAGTCAGCACTCCGATCAGGATCAGACCGGACAGCGCAATGACCACCCAATTCACATCCAGCCCCAGTTGATCCTTGAAAGCCAACTGACCGAAGTAAGCGAAAATACCGATGATGCTGGCCTCAAAGACGATGTAGCTGAAAGTGACCATATAACCGGTCCCCAGACCAAACACACGCCCCAACCCACGGGAAATAAATCCGTAAAACGCCGCCGTCGACGTCACGTAACGGGCCATCGTGACATACGCGACCGCAAAAACCGACAAGATCACCGTCGCCCAGATGTACGTTGCCGGAGTCCCGGTTCCGACGCCATAACCCACCGAAATCGGAACGTTACCGCTCATGACCGTAATCGGTGCAGACGTCGCGACAGCCATGAAAACAACATCCCACAACCCCAGGGTGTTGGCCTTCAACTTACCCGGCTGGGAACCCGACCGGGAAGGAGCGTTCCCCACGGAGCTCTGCCGGCTCATTGTTCGTTTCCTGTGCTGCAGTGCCCGCCGTTGGTGCCCCGGGTTTCGGTGGGGAGGTTCAGGGTGGGGTTTTGGTTGAAGAAGCCGTGGGGTTCGAGCATGAAGCCGATGTTCTGGCGGGGCATGACGGGCCAGTCTTCGAGACGGACGACGTGGTGCATGCCGAAGGTGTACCAGACCACGAGGTCCTGGTCCACGATGTTCCGGTCCTTTTCGGTCCAGACGTGCAGGCCGTCATCGGCGCCGGTGGACTGGTTCGGGAACTCCCCGGCGGCGAAGCGCTCGGTCCGGTCGTAAGCGGTGACCCAGAGGTTGTTCCGGGCGAACTGGGCACGTTTGGAGACGTAGGACTCGTCCCCGGCCGCGAGCTGGATACCATCGGTGGGGATCAACCGGTACGCGACCGGTTCATCCACGATGTTCCTGCTCTCGTGGTTGACGACCTTCCAGAACCGGTGCTTGCCCGAATCGGTCTTACGGATCGCGGCTTTCTCGGTCTCCAGCAAACGATCCACGGCCATGAACGCGGTATGGGTGGGGTTCTCCCGGGGGATTTCCATGTCCACTTCGTAAACGGCGTTCTTCAGACCATCAAGCTCGAAGTCCATCCGGACGTTGAACATGTGCTGGTGGATCGGGGCGTACAGGCCATCGTTGTTCAGGGACTGACCGTACGGGCTCTTCTCACCAGGCTTCTGCCCGGCAGTGGAAAGAATACCGGTGGCCTTGACCAGGAACTCGATGCTCCCGTCAAGGAAAAGGTGCCAGTAGAACGCGTACTCATAGTTCGCGACCGTAGCAATGAAGGAAATCACCAGCTTCCGGCTGCGCCGGGTCTCGGTGGTGCCCTCACGGAAATCGAAGTGCTTCCACAAAATGGAATCGTCTTCCTCATGCATGCAGATCGCGTTCTCGATCGTCCACGGGTTACCGAGGCTGTCCACGCTATGACCATCGAAGTACTTGATCTCACCCAGGCAGTCACAACCCAACGTCAGGGAGTTGGCCATGTTACCGATGTTGTACTCACCGGAATCAAACGCGTTCTTCTTCGCCTGCACCGGGGCCGTATCACCATAAGGAACAACCATTTCCGACAACGAAGCCCGGTTGATCACCGGACGCTCAACACCCTGATCCCGGAACTTGAGCTGGTGCAGGACCAGACCCTCACGCGGGGTGAAACCAACCCGGAAAGACCAATCAGCCCACTGCACATGATTACCCGTCACCGTGAACGACGCACCCTCGGGCTGGGTGATCTCAATGGGTTTGAGGTCCGTACGGGCCGGACCGACGTACTTGGGCAGGTAATTACCCGAAGCGGCCGGAACCGGGATCGCCTGGTCATCCTCAAGCTTGACGACCTCCCCGGAATTCAAGTCCACGATCACAATGAAATTCTCGATCGGGTGCGCGTACGGGCTATCGTCCGCCTCGTCCCGAACAAAAACCAGGGCACGCATCAAACGCCGGCCCTCATCATCCTCACCGAAATAACCCACGGACCACGGCTCGAAACACACCAAGGACATATCCGTGATCCCGCGCTTGGCCAAAGCAGCCTGAACCTCGGGATTCTTCCGGCAACTCTCCTCACCCTCGGCGAACTCATCCACCATGAACGGCGGCTGAACACCGGCAGCAAGCTGCCTCCACGCATCCACCGTGCCCGTCTCAAGACTCACGACCGCCTCGAACGCACGCCCCTGAGCCCGGTCCACCAGAACCGCGTCCGCCTCACGCGCCACCTGCACACCATTACGCAAATCCGCCTTGGACGGCTCACGCAACTCAACACTGATAAAACGGAACGACTCCCCCGCAGCCGGGCCCTCCTTCAAAATCGAAACCGCACGGGAAATCTCCACCCGCGACAACGGATCCAACGGATGCGCCGTCCCAACAACGGCTTGAGCTTCACTGCTGATAGTCATGATTATCTCCTTGATTGGTCCTGTTCAGGATGAGGATCCCCAAGTACTCCGGAAACCGGCTTCGAAGAAGCCGAGAGTGTAGGCACGGAGTTGTTGACCCACACACACGCCCGGACCTCGTGCCTAGTCTGGTAAGCGGTGTCACCGTTGCGGGACCAATAGACACAAAAGGTTCTTGGATTGTCAGAACCGTCCATCTTTGGTGCATAGGAGACTGCTTTATCGGTGGATATGGGACAGCGTTTTTGGGTATACGAAATTGCACCTTGGTGCATATGAGATTGCGCTGAAGATTACCTCAGAAACCCCGATTGGGGGTCCTAAAGGAATCGTCTGCAAACCCTGACATCCTCTATTTCCAGAGGGTCAGCCAGGCTCCGCTACGAGCTACGGGTATCCTGTCTACGCCCAGGCAAGCAGCTAAAAAAGGATGGCTGCTCAACAGGCGCAAACGGGATGACCAGCCACTGGCCCCCGTAGAACTCCACGTACGAGTCCGAGGGGCAGCCGGCAAAGGCTTGTTCTCGTGTCATGCTGATCAATTCCTTTCAAACCAAGTAGCCGGCGTTTCTCGGTGCCCGATGACGTTTCAGATGCCTTTTTCAAGCCGAGACCTGGCGTGATGCCGGTCACAAGCATTCACTTCATGTATCAAAAATACGGCAGGGAATTCATTTAGGCGAGTCATTCATAAAGATTTCACTGAGAAATTCCGGACCACGTTTTCCCATTGCAGTTAACATGTTGGAAACATTCGGAAACATGGTAGTGGCTATCGCAGACGGCCCGGGAATGCTAATGTTCTGCACCTCGGGCCGATTACTTGCGTCCCCTCAGAAGCAAGGCGAGCGTGCCCGTCGGAGGGAAAGTTGGTAAATAGTGTCTGCCAGCGGTGACCGCTTCATTACTCCCCGTTCCCCGGTAGAGGGCCTGAGGCGCCGGAAGCTTTCCTTCTTGCCCGTCTTCGCGCAGGCAGTAGCCGGGGTGGCGCCGGCGGGTGCGATGGCCGTCATTCCGGCTCTTGTGTTTCCGGGTCTTGTCTTTGGATCAACCGGACCGAACCTTGTGCTGACATTCGGGGCGGCCATGGCGGTCATGGTCCTGGTTTCCTTCTGTCTGAGACCGATGGCAAAGCGCATGGCTGCCGTCAGCGGCCTCTACAGCTACACAGCCAAGGGACTTGGCCAACGGTCGGCAATCACCGCTGGCTGGTCGGCCATGTTTGGTTACGGCCTCGTTGCCATGGCCAGTCTGTTGGCTGTTGGCACCTATGTCGTCCAGCTGCTGATCAACCTCGGAGTCCCGATTCCGGATCCCCGGCTAATCGCGGTCCTGGTCATTCTTGCCGCCGCTGCCGCCGCCTGCCTGCTCATGGTGCGCGGCATCCAGGTATCCGCCCTGGTGACGTTTTCGGTCGAATCCATTTCAATTGGAGTCCTCGCCGTCCTCATGATTGTCTACTTCGCCGTCAACGCGCCGAAGGTCAGTGTCGCGAGCGTGCTTGCCTGGAACGGAAATTTTGATTCGCTATCGATCGGAATCGTCGTAGCCGTAAGTGCCTTTGTCGGCTTCGAATGCCCGACCACCCTAGGCGGGGAGGCATACAGGCCCTTTGTCAGCGTCCCGCGGGCCATCACATGGACTCCCATCGTGACCGGCGTGCTCTTTATTCTTGCCGCGACCGCCGAGGACATAGCCCTCAACGGGGCACCGTTAAACATCGCAGCCAGCTCAACTCCGTTGTCAGCCCTTTTTTCACAGACTTCCCCTGCCTTCGCCGCGGTCCTTGACCTGGGAATCGCAGCGTCGTGGTTTGCGTGCACGATCGCATCCGTGAATGCCCTCGCCCGGATATTTTTCTGTATGGGCAGAGAAGGCGTTGCACCGCGAATAGTCGGCCGGACCCATCCCGCCTTTCGAACCCCCTCGATGGCAATCATGGTCGTCATGCCGGTAGTTGCCATCGTTCCCATCGCGGTCATCATCTCCGGTGCCAGTCCCGAGCAGGGCCTCGTGAACCTCTTCACGCTGGGCGCCTATGGATACCTTGGGGCCTATATCCTTGCCAGCGTGTCCATGCCCTTCTTCCTGCGCCGGATCGGGGAGGACACTTACGCGAGCTGGATCCTGGGAACGGCAACCTTTCTGGTCCTTGGGGCCGTGCTCTGGCAGTCTGCGACGGTATCAATTCACACAGGCAACCTGCAGACCTTCGTCTACGGCGGTGTCCTCCTCGCCAGCATCCTTTACGCCCTGTTCCTTCGCCTCCGATTACCTGATCGTCTGGCGTCCGTGGGCATCTACGACGAGACCCGGGAAATAGACCTGTTTCACGGCAAGCCCACCCCATGACCTACAGACCCACACACTCCGGCCCCAGCACAACGTCAAACCCGCTCCGGATCTTGGAGATCGTGGCACGGTTCGGCACCGGGACTACCGCGAAAGAGATCACTGATGCTCTGCAAATGCCCCCGGCGACCGCCTACCGGGTTTTGAATGCGCTCGTCGCGGACGAATACCTGGCCCGCACCTCCGACCTCCGCGGATTCGCACTCGGACACGCAATTTCAGGCCTGATTACGGCTGCGACCCCGCCCACCGTTACCACGGCGGCCCGCGCCGTCATAGCTGAATTCCGCCATGGAAACCGCTTCGCAGTGCACCTCATCATGTTCCGGAACGGTTCCCTCAGAATCGCAGATGAAGATCCGGATTACCCGCTCCAACCAGCATTCGAAATGCTCCGGTATCCACACGCTTCCGCCGCAGGGAAACTGATGCTCGCTGAACTCGGCGACTCGGCCTCCCCTCCCCAGGGAGAGCCATTGATGAAGCTGACGCAGCACACGATCACAGACAGGGGGCAACTGGAAGAGCAACTCGCGGAAATACGGTTCACAGGCGAGGCATCGGAAATCAACGAATTAGCACAGGGAACCGCCAGCCTGGCACTTCCAGTAAGACTGCCGGACGGGTCCGCCGGCGCAGCCCTCTGCCTCTCGGGCCCCTCGGAACGGTTCCCTGCTATCTGTGAACATGCGGAAGCGGCCCGCGAACTGACGTCACGACTAGCACCGTTCCTGTACTGATTAAAAATCGGAACGGATCCATAGAGCACTCCGGACACCGCAGCCGGCTCCTGTCACACAGCAACGTTGTCCTCATTCTTTGGCCCCCAGGTCCCGTTAGACGGCGATCAGTGCAAATCAGTGCCGTTGCCTCCTTGTTCCACACTGCCGGCCAACCTCAGATCCACCGTTATTCAGACACTCCCTCGGCTAGACGGTTCGTAGTCTTGGCACTCCCCCGGTGTATCAGGAAGGCAGCGGGAGCGGGGAGGTAACCCGGACCGTTTGTCACGGACCGCCGCCTAAGGGACCTGAACGCAACACCTTCTTCCGTTCCGCGGGCTACCCTCAGAACCCGGAGTCGAAGGGATGAATCCGGCCGTCAGCCAGCTCCTCGTCCGTCTTGCGGTGTTGTCTTTGGATCACTGAAGCGGACGTTTGGGCCGAAATTAGGCCCAGGAATGGCGTTCATGGTGTTGGTTTTTCCTTCTGCGTAAGCCCAAACGTAAGGCGTGGCTGCTGTCAACGCCCCTACAGGGCTCCACGGTTTGTACTTCCGTTACCTGCCTGGTTCCGCGGCTGTTGTGGGTGCAGGATGGCCACGTCGAGATATAACAGCCTGGCCGTGGAGGCGACCTTCACTTCGGCTCGCAACTCGGTAAGATCAGCCACAATCTGCACTGTTTTCACCGACTCGGCGATGCGCTTGAGATCCAAGATGTAACCGGAATTGCCGGCTTCCCCACGGGCACCGGCGGGCGGGGTGACTGAGCTGAGCGATAAGGACCTTCTCCGTCCTCAAGACGGTGATGGGCGAGGCGACGACCGGCACAGGCGGGCACCTCCTAAGAGAATGGCAACCATGGAGACCAGAGACGCCACCGACGTTTACGAGGCACTGAAGACCCTGCGCGGACAGCTCGCACAGCTGGCTGTGGACGGCCGCATCGTCATGAGCGGGGACATACTGAACCCCCGCCACGACTCCGCGCAGGCCACGGCCGAAGCCCTCGCAGGGCTGGACGCCGCTATCAAAGCCACCTGCTGGATGGAAACCCTGAGCACCATGGACGGGGATTATCCTCTCCTGGAGGCCTGAAACACGACCGGACACCGGAAGAAGCCGCGTGGGGTGCAGTCGCACCCCACCGCTGCCGACACGGCTGGCAGAGGGCGACCAGTCGGTGACCATGGCTGCCTGAACGAGGCAGGACCCGCCCAGGCGTGATGACGGCGGTACCGCATCCTTCGGCCATCAAGACAGCAAGGGCGGCCTACGGACGCACGCCCGGTCCTCAGGTGCACTGCCGGAGACTTCAATGAGCGAGAAATTGCGTTGGGGCGTACTGGGCACCGCCCGAGTTGTCCGAAAGACAATTCCTGCGTTGCAGGAAACGAAAAATGGTGAGGTCGTAGGCATCGCGTCCCGCACCGAGGAAAGGGCCCGGGAGTACGCCGACAAGCACGGTGTCCCACAGGCGTTTGGCTCTTATGACGCGCTGCTCGCTTCCCCGGACATCGACGCTGTCTACATTGCGCTTCCCAATGCCCTGCACCTCGAGTGGATGGAACGCTGCTCCGCTACGACCTTACGGACGCGGCTGACAACGCGCGGGCGTTGGAAGCCCTCGACAGGGCAGCTCGGAAGCAAGAGGGTGTCTGAACCAATAGCACGCTTGGATTCAACGTCGCCGGCCTCGGCCAGACTGTCGGACTCGTTGCAGACGCTATTGCCCGGGCCTGCGATCTGGGGATTGTCTGCTCGTCCTCCGCGCTCGTGCTCCCGGCAGCTGCTCGGGACCTTCTCGCTACTGACCGTGACCATGGCCCCCGCGTTCAACTACTTCCGCCACCATCGCCGGGGCGGGCCTGGCCTTCTACCTCGGGAATGCCGACCCGCTCAAGTACGAAACTATCGGCCACGTCGTCCACGTCGTCCACGACTCGACAGTGAGACAGCAAATTCACCGCTCGGAATAACTCCTCGTATCCCAATGGCGCTGTAAAACACCGCGACAGCACTATCGGTGATTGATTGATAATGTTTTCAACATGGCGCGCAAGACGGTAATTGTTCTCAAGGATGACCTCGATGGGTCGGAAGCCATTGTAACGGTGGAGTTCGCTATCGATGGCATCGAATATGAAATCGACCTCAACGGAGAGCACGCCAGTGAACTTCGCCAGACGCTCGGCCGGTTTATCGAGGCCGCACGTAAATCCTCCGGCGCGCGCGGGCGGCCTGGCCTCCGCCAACCGCCCGCGGGCAGCAGAGACGCCAAGGCTATCCGGCAGTGGGCACTTGAAAAGGGCCTCAAGGTCAACGCCCGTGGCCGTGTCCAAGGGGACATCGTCGAGCAGTATCAGACCGGCCACTGAAATTTGTGCGGGCACCAACTGTCCAGGTGGTCGTGTCAACACAGGCCTGCAAAGATCGAACATCAAGGACATGGTTTATCGTGGCAGACTCCTAATAACTCCCGTTTCGGCGATTCAATTCAAGGCCTTGACGTCGCGACTGTGCATTGCCTGCCGACCGGATTTGTTGAAGACGGCTAGTGCCCCCAGAAGCTAGCCATTTCTTTTGTCGCTCGCCACGATGGAAGCCCGTCCGTCGTCCGGAAGGATGATCCGCATTTCTTCAACGGTTCCCGTTCGGGCCGGTGATGGACACCCAGGGCGGGGAAATTGCCGCACGCGTTCGCGGATTACGGGGTAATCGTGATGAAATTCCTTGGGTGTCAGGTGGAGAGGCGGCCGCTGGGCGCTTGATCTGGGCTGGCCGGGGGCTCAGCCGAACAGGACTGCGGCTTCGTCGTAGCGGTTCTGCGGAACGACTTTTAGCTTGTCCAGGGCGTCCTCGAAAGCCACTCGTTCGATTTCCGTGCCTTTGAGGGCCACCATGGTTCCCCAGCGGCCTTCGACGACGGAGTCGATGGCGGCCATGCCCAGGCGGGTGGCCAGGACCCTGTCGAAGGCTGAGGGCACGCCGCCGCGCTGGATGTGGCCCAGGATGGTGGCACGGGTTTCGATGCCGGTCAGGGCTTCGATTTCCGGGGTGAGTTGGTCCGCGATGCCACCGAGCCGGGGACGGCCGAAGGTGTCTAGCCCGCGTTCGGAGTGCGGGGATTCCATGTGGTCCGGGACGAACCCTTCGGCCACCACTACCAGTGGGGCGCGGCCACGGGTGTGGGCTTCCTTGACCCACTGGGCTATCTGCTCGATGCTGACTTTCTGCTCGGGGATCAGGATGGCGTGCGCGCCGGCTGCCATCCCGGCGTGCAGGGCGATCCAGCCCACGTGCCGGCCCATGACCTCCACGATCATGCAGCGGTGGTGCGATTCTCCGGTGGTGCGTAGCCGGTCCAGGGCCTCGGTGGCGATTTGGACGGCGGTGTCGAAACCGAAGGTGTAGTCCGTGGCGTCAAGGTCGTTGTCCACTGTCTTGGGAACGCCGACGATCTTGAGTCCTGCGTCGGTCAGGCGCTTGGCCGCGGCCAGGGTTCCCTCACCGCCGATGGCAATGATCGCCTCGATGCCAAGACGGTCCATGTGGGCCGTGATGACCTCGGGGCCGCCGCCGTTCTCGAACGGGTTGGTGCGGGAGGTGCCAAGGATGGTTCCGCCTTGTTTGGCGATGCCCCGGACCATGGTGCGGGGAATCTCGATGATGTCGCCCTCAACCACACCACGCCAGCCGTCCCGGAAGCCCACGAATTCGTGACCATGGATGGCAATGCCCTTGAGCACGGCGCCACGGATAACGGCGTTTAGACCGGGACAGTCGCCACCGCTGGTGAGGATTCCAATTTTCAT
Organism: Arthrobacter methylotrophus; assembly: GCF_039539965.1. Taxonomy (NCBI): domain Bacteria; kingdom Bacillati; phylum Actinomycetota; class Actinomycetes; order Micrococcales; family Micrococcaceae; genus Arthrobacter; species Arthrobacter methylotrophus. Next base: position 4,304,913 of record NZ_BAABED010000001.1, read on the forward strand.
GTTTCGGCTCAAATCTAAGAAGGTTTGCGGGCATGGGTTCCGCCCGGTGACATGAGTGGTGGAGGGCGGACGCTAGGCCGATCCCAGGGCGGCAAGCACCGGCATGGCTTCCTCAACGACATCCCTCGCCGGGAACGACGGCCGCTTCACGCCGGCCATTTCTTCCATGACGCGCACTACCTGGCAGGAGTAGCCGAATTCGTTGTCGTACCAGACATAGACCACGAGGTTCTTGTCGTTGGCGATGGTGGCCAGGCCATCCACGATGCCCGCACGGCGGGAGCCCACGAAGTCCGTGGAGACAACCTCGGGCGAATCGATGAAGTCGATCTGCTTGCGTAGCTCCGAGTGCAATGACATCTCGCGAAGGTAGTTGTTCACTTCCTCCTTCGTGGTCCCCGTCTCCAGGCTCAGGTTCAAAATGGCCATCGACACATCCGGGGTCGGTACCCGGATCGCGTTGCCGGTCAGCTTGCCCTGCAGCTCGGGCAGGGCCTTGGCCACGGCCTTGGCCGCACCCGTTTCGGTGATGACCATGTTCAGGGCCGCCGAACGCCCGCGCCGGTCGCCCTTGTGGAAGTTATCGATCAGGTTCTGATCGTTCGTGAACGAGTGCACGGTCTCCACGTGCCCGTGGATGACGCCGAACTTGTCGTTGAGTGCCTTCAGCACCGGGGTGATCGCGTTCGTGGTGCACGACGCCGCGGTGACGATCCTGTCCGAGTCCAGAATCGAGGAATGGTTGATGCCATGAACGATGTTTTTCAGCTCACCCTTGCCCGGAGCCGTGAGCAACACCCGTGCCACGCCCTTGCTGCGCAGGTGCTGGGACAGGCCCTCGGCATCGCGCCACCGGCCCGTGTTATCCACCACCAAAGCATCCTTGATGCCGTAGGCCGTGTAATCGACAGTGGAAGGGTTCTCCGAGTAGATAACCTGGATCTGCACCCCGTTGGCCGTGATCGTGTTGGCGGCCTCGTCCACGCGGATGGTGCCTTCGAAGGAACCATGCACCGAATCCCGGCGCAGCAGGCTCGCGCGCTTGACGAGATCGTTCTCGGCGCCCTTGCGCACCACGATCGCGCGCAGGCGCAGGCCATGCCCGCCGCCGGCCTTCTCAATCAGGAGCCGGGCCAGGAGCCGGCCGATGCGCCCGAAACCATACAGCACCACATCCGTACTGCTCCGGTCGTCCGCGCCCCGACGCCCGAGAACCCCGGCCAGCTCGGCCCGGAGGAATTCCTCCAAAGCCAGGCCACCGCCGTCGAACTTGAACTTCTCGTTCAACCGCGCAATATCAATCGCCGCGGCCCCGAGCTCCAGCCCCGCCAGGATGTTCAACAACGGCGCCGTCTCCTCGAGCAGCAGCTCTTCCTTGCTGATCCGACGCGCGAAACGGTGCGCCTTCAAGATGCTCATCGTGGACATGTTGACCAGGCTGCGCCCATGGATGCTCGTCACCACATTGTTTTCCCGGTACAACCGGCCAATCACCGGAATCATGGCCTCAGCCAACGCTTCCCGGCCCATCCACATAAGACGAGAAGCTGAAGTCTCTAGCATCGGACTGCCTTTCCGAATAATGCTGGTCTGTTTGAGTTTTGGCCCCTGAGATGGTCCAGGGAGGGGCTTGGCATCAAATGGATGTTTGGCTTACCGTTCCGTCGGCCGGAGCACGGCCGGTAGCGGCGTGGCCGGCCATCACGGCGAACATGGGGGCTGCGGCGGTGAGGGTCCAGGTAATTGCGGGGATGTTGAACACGCGGATCACGCTCTCGCTGCTGGGTTTGGGTGGGGTATGGGTTCAGTCCCCGGTGCGGATGTGGACAGCACCGGGGACTGAAGATCGGGGTGGAAAAAGGGGTGTGGTCCCCGGTGCGGATGCGGACGGCACCGGGGACCACGGTTATTGCTTGCTTGCCTTTATTGTTCGTTTCCTGTGCTGCAGTGCCCGCCGTTGGTGCCCCGGGTTTCGGTGGGGAGGTTCAGGGTGGGGTTTTGGTTGAAGAAGCCGTGGGGTTCGAGCATGAAGCCGATGTTCTGGCGGGGCATGACGGGCCAGTCTTCGAGACGGACGACGTGGTGCATGCCGAAGGTGTACCAGACCACGAGGTCCTGGTCCACGATGTTCCGGTCCTTTTCGGTCCAGACGTGCAGGCCGTCATCGGCGCCGGTGGACTGGTTCGGGAACTCCCCGGCGGCGAAGCGCTCGGTCCGGTCGTAAGCGGTGACCCAGAGGTTGTTCCGGGCGAACTGGGCACGTTTGGAGACGTAGGACTCGTCCCCGGCCGCGAGCTGGATACCATCGGTGGGGATCAACCGGTACGCGACCGGTTCATCCACGATGTTCCTGCTCTCGTGGTTGACGACCTTCCAGAACCGGTGCTTGCCCGAATCGGTCTTACGGATCGCGGCTTTCTCGGTCTCCAGCAAACGATCCACGGCCATGAACGCGGTATGGGTGGGGTTCTCCCGGGGGATTTCCATGTCCACTTCGTAAACGGCGTTCTTCAGACCATCAAGCTCGAAGTCCATCCGGACGTTGAACATGTGCTGGTGGATCGGGGCGTACAGGCCATCGTTGTTCAGGGACTGACCGTACGGGCTCTTCTCACCGGGCTTCTGCCCGGCAGTGGAAAGAATACCGGTGGCCTTGACCAGGAACTCGATGCTCCCGTCAAGGAAAAGGTGCCAGTAGAACGCGTACTCATAGTTCGCGACCGTAGCAATGAAGGAAATCACCAGCTTCCGGCTGCGCCGGGTCTCGGTGGTGCCCTCACGGAAATCGAAGTGCTTCCACAAAATGGAATCGTCTTCCTCATGCATGCAGATCGCGTTCTCGATCGTCCACGGGTTACCGAGGCTGTCCACGCTATGACCATCGAAGTACTTGATCTCACCCAGGCAGTCACAACCCAACGTCAGGGAGTTGGCCATGTTACCGATGTTGTACTCACCGGAATCAAACGCGTTCTTCTTCGCCTGCACCGGGGCCGTATCACCATAAGGAACAACCATTTCCGACAACGAAGCCCGGTTGATCACCGGACGCTCAACACCCTGATCCCGGAACTTGAGCTGGTGCAGGACCAGACCCTCACGCGGGGTGAAACCAACCCGGAAAGACCAATCAGCCCACTGCACATGATTACCCGTCACCGTGAACGACGCACCCTCGGGCTGGGTGATCTCAATGGGTTTGAGGTCCGTACGGGCCGGACCGACGTACTTGGGCAGGTAATTACCCGAAGCGGCCGGAACCGGGATCGCCTGGTCATCCTCAAGCTTGACGACCTCCCCGGAATTCAAGTCCACGATCACAATGAAATTCTCGATCGGGTGCGCGTACGGGCTATCGTCCGCCTCGTCCCGAACAAAAACCAGGGCACGCATCAAACGCCGGCCCTCATCATCCTCACCGAAATAACCCACGGACCACGGCTCGAAACACACCAAGGACATATCCGTGATCCCGCGCTTGGCCAAAGCAGCCTGAACCTCGGGATTCTTCCGGCAACTCTCCTCACCCTCGGCGAACTCATCCACCATGAACGGCGGCTGAACACCGGCAGCAAGCTGCCTCCACGCATCCACCGTGCCCGTCTCAAGACTCACGACCGCCTCGAACGCACGCCCCTGAGCCCGGTCCACCAGAACCGCGTCCGCCTCACGCGCCACCTGCACACCATTACGCAAATCCGCCTTGGACGGCTCACGCAACTCAACACTGATAAAACGGAACGACTCCCCCGCAGCCGGGCCCTCCTTCAAAATCGAAACCGCACGGGAAATCTCCACCCGCGACAACGGATCCAACGGATGCGACACACCCACAACGGCTTCGTTTTCAATATCAAGAGTCACGAAAATTTCTCCTTATTAGGTCCTGATTCAGGACGAGCTTGCTGATCCAGATGAGTGCCGGCCGTACCGAATTGCGGCGCGTACATGCCAAGCTTGGATTCCCCAATACTGTTCTTCTTTGACAGAATTGTTCATCCCTTTGGTTGGAAATAGACCTTGGTGCCAACAAAACTGCACCGACAATCGCTGCCACCCCTGCGAGCCCGGGGAACTAGCGCCAAATCGGCGTCCCACTTCCATGAGATCAGCCGGGCTCTGCTCCGAGCCCGACCCGTGTGATGCTGGTCACCGCATTCCCTTCACGCATTAAAGCTACGGCAGGGAATTGACTTCGGCGAGGCCTTTTTAAAGATTTACGTGAGAAATTTGGGACCACATTTTCGCATCTGAGTTAACATGTTGGA